>NZ_LXEW01000030.1 GCF_001655055.1 Providencia heimbachae ATCC 35613
CTTGCTCAGCTTTCCATCAAATTTAACTTAAACCGCTAGTTTTTGCAGCAATATGAAGCCTTCCGCTTCAAGAACAGGACGTAATGCCTGTGTACTTTCATCCATTAATAAACAATATGCAAAATCTAGCTCATTAGAATGCGTGATTTCTGCTTGGTTATTTATCAGCCATACCGTTCTTCTGGCTATCGCCGAACCTGAATCAATGAATCTTGTTCCATTAGGTAAGACTTTTTCTAGCTCTTCTATTAATAGAGGGAAATGCGTGCAACCTAAAATAACCGTATCCGGTGGCTCAGACATTCTTAGCCACGGTCTTACCGCTTGAGCAACTTCATCTAATAATAACGTTTCGCCATGCAATTTCCTTTCAGCAAGTTGAACTAACTCCGCCGAACCTAATGAAACCACATTGCAATCTGTCGCAAAGCGTTCAATGAGCTCTTTGGTGTATTCTCGATTTACCGTACCTTTTGTTGCTAATAACCCAACAACCCCATTTCGCGTCAGTTTAGTTGCTGGCTTTATTGCTGGTACCACTCCCACCACCGGAAAACTGAAGTGGGCACGGAGATTAGGTAAACTGACGGTACTTGCTGTATTACAAGCGATGATGGTGATAGTGAGTGGATGCTTTTGCGCGACGGCATTAACGATTTGGTAAACCCTATCGATAATGAATTGCTCACTTTTTTCACCATAAGGGAATGCTTCATTGTCGAATACATATATATAGTGCGCATTCGGGATCAATTTTTTGACTTCACGATAAACAGATAACCCGCCCACTCCTGAGTCAAACACAAGAATGGTCGGGCGAATAGATAGGTTGTTATCAGAAGTTGTAGCTTCCTGTAAGGAAATATTCTCTTCCAGCGGTGCGATAACCATACGCGGTCTCATAGTCTTTATCGAACATATTAGCTATTTTACCACGAATTGTGAGATGTGAAGTAACTGGATATGCGGCGGTTAGATCCCAAAGGCTAACGCCGCCGACTTTGATACGTTGACCATTACCCATTTTGTCATAGCGAGACCCTATATATTGATAAGTCAGTCCCATGTCTACGTCATAAATAGCCCAATCAAGTTGGTATTTTACTTGCTGTTTTGCTCTTCTCAGTAAAACTTCATCTTTTTCTTTATCTCTTGGGTCAGTATATTGATAAGTTACTTGATGATGGAATATTCCCGTCTCGACTTCACCAACCCACTCAACTCCTTTAATTTTCGCTTTACCAATATTTTCATAAGTACTAATTGGATAACCATATTTATAGTCAATTAAATTATCGATATCATTATGGTATGCATTAACTTGCCAAAATAATGGTCCTGTCTTACCTTCAAATCCTATTTCCCACTGTTTACTCTCTTCGGGTTTTAAATTTGGGTTACCTACAGTTGTGCCATATATCGATGATGAGTATGCATATAACTGACTTAAATTAGGTGCTTTATAAGCCGTTGCATATGAACCTACAAGTTTATACCCTTCATAAAATTCCCAACTCAATCCTGATTGCCAAGTCGTATGCCAATTAAATTCAGAATGATGGTCTGAACGAACAGCCGCTTCGGCTACCACTGAGTCTATCAATGTATATTGCCCAGTTAAATAAAGTCCTGTGTTATTTAACGTTTGTTTATCACTTATCATTGTATAGCTACTTGGTTCGATGCTCTGACGTTGATAGTCAATACCGGTACTAATATTGCCCTTATCTAGAAGATAATTATTTCCCCACTGAAGATTATATTGCTTAGATTCATCTAAATTCGAGAATGTTCCATACTGGCCATATTTTGGATCATAGTTATAATCTTTTGTTGTGCTGTAACTACCCATCAATGAGGTTGAGTATTTATCATTATGATATTTCAAACCAGTTTCATAGGTACGGCTATATAATTTACGGGTATCAACTTGAGAATCCGCAGATTTATCATAATAAGCGTCATAGTCGGTTCTATTGTCGTATCCATATGCTCTCGCATAAGCCACAATATCTGATGAAAACTGATGTTCAACACCCAACCATAATGATTTACTCAAAAAACCATCTTTATCTGGCTGCACCCTATCACCACTAAATCCCCTAGCCTCAATATCAAACCCTGTTGTATGCATATAAGCAGCCGCAGCCGTCACAGTGGTATTTTCACCGACTTTTTGCTGTGTTGACCCATTATAATTTTGATAGCCATGAGAACCAATGCCTGCATTTAAGGTTGTGCCATCGTCATTACGACGTGTGATAATATTGACCACACCGCCAATAGCATCAGAACCATAAACGGCTGAACGGGCACCGCGAATATATTCAATACGCTGAACCAGTGAAATTGGAATTTGGCTCATATCTGAAGAACCCGAAATACCCGCTTGATTAAGCCGAACCCCATCAATCATAACTAAAACATGCCGCGATTCCGTTCCCCGGATAAATAGCGAGCTTTGTTGCCCCATTCCGCCATTTTGTGCCACATCCACACCTGGCAACCGTCTCAACACATCAATCACGGTATTTGATTGCCAATGGTCAATTTCTTCACGCGTCACAACCGTTACAGGGGCTAATATAGAAGAAAGTGGTTGTTCAAAGCGATTTGCTGAGACAACTAACTCGTCAGACTTATTATTTGCATTTGCACTTGCCAGAGAGGAAATACCACACAACACGGCTATAGCAGCGACCGATAATGGCAGCAACTTTTTATTGTTCATTATTATTACACTCGGAAAATCAATAAAATTAAAATTTCCGCGAGGCCGAATATAAGGTTCGCGCTAATATTCAACGAAGCGATTTGAAACGTGGCAGGTATCGGACTCATAAGTTTACAAGCTTTATTTCTATATTGAATTGAGTGAAAACGAGGCTTGCTATATCCCCTAAATAATTCAAGTTACATGTAGGCGGCAAGCGAAGATATCCCTAGGAGCATACTGGAGTATGTGACTAGGGTAGCTGAGAGATGCCAACACCCATGTAGTTTGAAGTATGACGGGGATATCCTTAATAACCGTTGCGCGTCAGCTTTGGATTCGCACCAAATTCCCTAAAACCACGAACTATTATCCTAAGTTGAATGACGCTCAGTGTCTACGGATGCATAATGAAAACTGGACATCTTCGTCGCTTTCCCTACAATTTCGCCCCTGATACGAATTTTACTGTTTTATGGGGCCTATATCATGCACAACACGTTGCCTACCAAAGATTATGAACTGCAACTGGCAGGAAAAGTTGACCGATTAAAAACGATGATGGCCCCTTATGCAGCGCCTGAACCTGAAATTTTTTCATCACCAAAATCCCATTACCGGATGCGAGCCGAGTTCAGGCTGTGGCATGACAATGATGACCTATTCCATATTATGTTTGATAAAGAAACAAAAGAACGTATCTATATTGATCAGTTTCCTGTGGCTAGCCAATTAATTAATCGAATGATGACTGAGCTTTTGCCATTAATTAAACAAAGTGAACTTCTACGTCATAAACTCTTTCAGGTCGATTACCTCTCAACCTTAAGCAATAAGCTGATAGTCTCTTTGCTGTATCACAAAAAGCTAGGGGAAGAGTGGGAGCTTGAAGCCAAAGAACTAAAAGCGACATTAATTGCCAAAGGTTTTGATGTGCAGGTTATTGGTCGCGCGTCTAAAACAAAAATCATGTTGGATAATGATTATGTGGATGAGGTTTTACCGATTAATGGTAAAGAAATGATTTATCGCCAAGTTGAAAATAGCTTCACTCAACCAAATGCACATGTAAATATTAAAATGTTGGAGTGGGCAATCTCAGCAACCCAAAATTCTACTGGTGATTTATTAGAACTCTATTGTGGCAATGGTAATTTTTCGTTGGCATTAGCTCAAAACTTTAACCGCGTATTAGCCACTGAAATCGCCAAACCGTCGGTATCCGCAGCTCAATATAATATAGAAGCCAACAATATTGATAACGTGCAAATTATCCGAATGTCTGCAGAAGACTTTACTCAAGCGATGCGTGGTGCCCGTGAATTTAGACGTTTAGAAGGAATTAATCTTTCTGATTACCAATGCAATACTATTTTTGTTGACCCCCCTCGTAGTGGGCTAGATGACAAAACAGTGCAGTTAGTACAGGAATACGACAATATCCTTTATATTTCCTGTAACCCTGAAACTTTGTGCGATAATTTAACTACGCTGAATGAAACCCATAAAATAGAAAAATTGGCACTGTTTGATCAGTTCCCTTATACACACCATATGGAAAGCGGCGTTTTACTAACTCGTCGCTAGAAGCTGTTTGCCTTAAAATAAAAATGCCGCAACTCAAAATATGAACTGCGGCATTTTTATTTTTTAGAATTCGACGAAATTAATTTTCAGCCTCTTGTTCCAACGCTAATTCTAATTGTTCTCTTTTACGTGCTTTCCAACTGGTATACATCCATAGAGCTAAAATGACAATCACCGTTGAAGGGATGAAATTGGAGCCAACCTCAGGATGCTGAACGCGTAAAATCGCCGCATAACCAAAAATACCAATAAAGAAACTACCTGCAACAAATTTTGGTAATCCCATCGGCATCGCCTGATGTAAATAACGTTGGTGTAAACAATAAACAGCGAGCACTAAAGCGATGACTGGAAAGATAGAAAATTCGACAAGAGAGTTGAACAATGCAGAGAAAGTTCCATGCGTCGATAGGCCAATCACTAATGCTAGGAGTAATGTACTTCTTTCATAACTTTTGTGATCCATCATTGATTCTCCTTTATTATTTGTTTAGATCTGGGGCAGTTTGATTTTGTTTTTCTTGTTCGCGGCGATACCAGTAATAAGCACCCTTTGCGATCATTCTTAACTGTAGTACCAAGCGTTCTTCAAGGTACTGCCGCTTTTCTTCATCGATATCAAGCGCTTCAGCACCGGCGCTAAATACAATTGTCACCATGGCTTCTGCCTGCATCTCGGTAAAATGGCGTGGCATATGGTTTTCTAACTCAAGGTAATCGGCTAGTTCGGCAATAAAATGCTGGATTTCTCTGGCAACGGCGGCACGAAACTCCGCAGATGTCCCTGAACGCTCACGCAATAATAACCTAAAGGCATTTGGGTTATTACCAATAAACTCCATAAAGGTTGAGATTGATGTACGGATCACACTCCCACCTTTTGCAATACGTTGACGAGCTTGTCGCATAAGCTGACGCAACATAAGCCCACTTTCATCAACCATTGTTAACCCGAGCTCATCGACATCTTTGAAATGACGATAAAATGAAGTGGGTGCAATACCAGCTTCTCGTGCGACTTCTCGTAAGCTAAGACTAGTAAAACTTCGTTCAGCACTTAATTGGCTAAATGCAGCTTCGACGAGCGAACGACGAGTTTTTTCTTTTTGTTTTGCTCTAACGCCAATAGTGTTACTCACGATGTTCCTAATTTCTATGTTATTTATACTCTTAAGGGACCAAATTATGTGGTTGTAAGCGACATGTATTTTGAATCATTTTGAGTATAAACATTAATGAATATACCAATAATAAACATTTTGAATGCAATACTCTCCTTAGCATACCTGAAATTTATTATTCTGGTTCAGGGAAAAGATGACTCTATAGAGCAAATACCTGATTTTCAGATTTTGACTTACTCTCTTTTCGTTCTATAAATGAAAAAATATTCCTCTACCATAGCGTAGCGCCCAAAAATAGATTCACCAAAAATGCACTGTGTTTCTTTTACTGGATTTGAATAGAGACAAGGCGGCAAAATTGCAGCCAACGCTGTATCTATTTGAAAGACGACGAGGATTAGGTTAAATATGCAACTGATGATAAGATAATGTTGTCATTTTGTACTAAAAGCAGGTCTTACCTCATGCAACATACCCATTTTGATGCAATTGTCATTGGTTCTGGTCCTGGTGGTGAAGGTGCCGCTATGGGACTCGTGAAACAAGGAAAAAACGTTGCTGTTATAGAACGTTATAATAATGTCGGCGGTGGCTGTACCCATTGGGGAACCATTCCCTCTAAGTCACTCCGTCACGCGGTTAGTCGAATTATCGAATTTAATCAAAACCCTCTTTATAGTGATAACTCCCGCAGTTTGCGATCGTCTTTTGCTGAAATCCTTACCCATGCTGAAACAGTTATTAGTCAGCAAACGCGTATGCGCCAAGGGTTTTATGAACGTAACGGTTGCCAAATGTTTTCTGGTGAAGCAACTTTTATTGATGACCAGCATGTTAGTGTTCGCTATACCGATGGAAGCTGTGATGTCCTGAGCGCTGATAAAATTATTATCGCCACAGGGTCTCGCCCTTATTGCCCTTCAGATGTCGACTTTAATCATTCCCGAATTTATAACAGTGACACTATTCTTAATCTAACTCATGAACCTCGCCATGTAATTATTTATGGTGCGGGTGTTATTGGTTGTGAATATGCCTCTATATTTCGTGGATTAGGTGTCAAAGTTGATCTTATTAATACTCGAGATCACTTGCTAGCATTTCTTGATCAGGAAATGTCAGACGCCTTGTCGTATCATTTTTGGAATAGTGGCGTTGTTATTCGCCATAATGAAGAATATGAAAAAATCGAAGGGTTAGATGACGGTGTTATTGTTCACCTGAAATCAGGTAAAAAAGTCAAAGCAGATTGCTTACTTTATGCCAACGGCAGAACAGGTAATACCGACGGTATAGGTCTAGCGAATGTCGGTATTGAAGCTGATGGCCGTGGTTTAGTGAAAGTTGATCATGCATATCGAACAACCAATGAGCACATTTATGCGGTCGGCGATGTGATTGGTTACCCAAGCTTAGCTTCTGCTGCTTATGACCAAGGCCGTATCGCTGCACGCGCGATCACTTGCGGTTTAGGTAATGCACACTTAGTTGAAGATATTCCGACGGGAATTTACACCATTCCTGAAATTAGTTCTGTCGGTAAAACTGAGCAGCAATTAACTGCGATGAAAATACCTTATGAAGTAGGTCGTGCCCAATTTAAACATTTAGCACGAGCTCAAATTGCAGGTATGAATGTGGGTAGTTTAAAAATCTTATTCCATCGAGAAACGCTACAAATTCTCGGTATTCACTGTTTTGGTGAAAGAGCGGCAGAAATTATTCATATCGGCCAAGCTATCATGGAGCAAAAAGGTGAAGGGAATACGATCGAGTACTTCGTGAATACAACATTTAACTACCCAACGATGGCGGAAGCCTTTCGCGTTGCAGCATTGAATGGTTTAAATCGATTATTCTAGCTACCTTCAATTAATGGTTGCCGGCACAACTGGCAACCATCATGTTTTTCTTCTTTAATTTGTTTAATTACACCTACATTTTATTTTTATAGTAATTATCCATCGAATTATAGATAGTTTCTGCTAATTGTTCGTAACGACCACGTAATGGTGAGCCTGGGCGGTAAACTAAGACAACGGTGCGTTTGGGTTCAGGTTCAATGCAGTTTAAATAACAAACCCCATCACGACATGCTTCATTTGGCACAGCCAAGTCAGGTAATAATGTAATTCCACTTCCCGCTGCAACCATATTCCTCAACGTTTCTAAGCTCGTTGCTCTGAAATGTGTATCCTCTTTTGCCCCAGCTTGAAAACAAAAACCCATTGCTTGGTCACGTAAACAGTGACCATCTTCCAACATTAATAGCTTTTCGCCCGCTAATTCGCCCATTTCAACCGTGTGGCGGTCATGCCACGGATGGCTTTCATAAATAGCCAACTTCATTGGCTCTTCAAATAAAGGCACGACAATAAAAGGTGCCGTTTCTTTTACTTCCGCAAGGATTGCACAATCTAATTTACCGCTATCTAACTGAGCCAATAATTGTTGGGTTTGTGCCTCATGTAGATATATTTCAAGCTTTGGATGAGCTTGGTGTAATTGAGGAATAATATGCGGTAATAAATAAGGGGCAACCGTCGGAATTAACCCAATATGCAAAGGGCCAGACATGCTTTCACCTTGTAATGCTGCCATTTCTTGCAATACTTTAATTTCACGCAAAATTGTTCTGGCTTGTTCAACAAGTAATAAACCTTGCTGGGTAAAAAGAACTTTACGGCTTGTTCTTTCTAAAAGCATTACACCTAATTCATCTTCTAACTTACGAATTTGACCACTTAATGTCGGTTGACTTACATGGCAAGAGTCAGCTGCACGTCTAAAGTGTTTATGTTCGGCAAGTGCAACTAGGTACTCCAAGTCTCGAATGTTCATATCTCTTTTCCTTTGGTCAATTCTTGGGTAAACTCTATTCAAGATAGATAATACCAATCACTATAGCGATATTGTATTGTTTTATCTATTGATATGTTGATAAAAGTACCTAAAGTGATACCTTAAATAGAATTAATAGCCACCATTTGAAACAAATTGTAATATTTAGAAACAAAATGTATCAGCTTGAATTGTTCATAAATAACATTTCGTCATCAAATATATAAATTTTATTTAACATATATAAGGTAAGTATAATCGCACGGTTAGAATTAAAAAATTTTTATGGCAGCAATAAACTAATTACCTATTTTTAAGTGACATGAGCGATGTGAATCATAAAATAAAAAAAATTATAAAAGGTTCGATTTAAATAAACGATAACCATTAAAATAATCTACACACTCACTTTCAGTTAATATCACTAAAATTATCAATTTAACAAAGTTTTATACATATTTATTCACACTTCAATTATTCCATTCCCAAGCATTTTTATATTATAATTTACGTAGAGAAAAATAAAAAATTCCAATTAAATCATGCAACTTTATGATTTCATCAATTTAGCGGATTCCGAAAAGCTCTTTCACTCACAATGATCTAGCACAGGAGAAAACGCTATGCGCACCACCAAAACTGTCCACTTCCATTCACTCTTTACCAAGTTATCGGTATTAACACTTGTATCATTATTATCTCTAAGCCCATATGCAGCATCTAAAGAATATTCGGGGACAGTTACTTTCACTGGAAATATCGTTCATACACCATGTTTAATTCATCAGGAAACTACTGAGGATCTACGATTCTCTTGCCTAGATAATCACGCGAACATGCAAACAAGTTATATTGATACTAGCACGCTTATGAATACGACTAAGAAAGCAATGCTCTCAAACCAGCTAGGAAGCTATGAAGTTGAGTGGGTCAAGAACGACCACAATAAAGGACTCGTAAAAATCCAATACCAATAGTCTGAGTAAAAGAGTTTGCTACTTATAGGGGATTCATCAATAAGAATCCCCTTTTATCAAAAATACGCATCAAGTGTGTTTAATTGAATTCAATGTTACATTTTTTAATATATTTTTAATATATTTTTAATTTTCACTATTGATATATAACTATAGCGTGAGGAACATGACTATATTCGATTGTTCTAATCAATTACTGAAACATTTTGTTATATTTCCTTTCACTTATAATTAAACTTTGTAAGTTTTTATATAAAAGTAAATAAAAAATCGTAAAGTAATTTTGTTAATACCAACCAAAATCACGGCTACAAACCCCTAACCTAATAAGACAACCTGGTAGATTAATCTAATAAAACCGTATTAAAAACCTCAAACTCGGGGTATTTAGTGTCAATTACACAGATTAATCAGCATATTACTTCATCTGGCTTTGGGTTAATCCTTCATGAAAATTCAATTACATTCACAAGTTTTCTTTATATTTTAATACATTTCCTTGTTAAGATTTACACCTTAAACGGGATTTTGCCTTTATAATCCATCCCATCAAAAGCACTACGATAATTTAATTCGCCTTACCTTAATAACTAGATTCAGAAACTTAAAGTTTTTTACTTAAAACACACAGCAAGTTGATTATTCAAAATCAGCGATAGGATACTATTATGAAAAATTTATTATCAATGACTAAAAAAGTATTTATTATTTCATTAACTGCATTATTATTAATTCCTGTACTTAGCACAATGAGTGCTCATGCAGAAACTAACCAACACTCGGGAACGATTAACTTTAGCGGGTCAATTGTTCATCCACCGTGCTTCAATGAAATTAATGAGCAAAAAATTACACTAAACTGTCTTAATGACAAAGCAGATATGACGAGTAGCCATTTAGATCTTAATCATGTAACGAAGACTGAAGGTTGGAAAGTGATTAATGATGGACGAGGTGAGTATACTTATAACTGGGTCAATGAAGAGCAAAAATTAGGTATGTTAACGATTAAATATATCTAAAAAACTCGTGTTATGGGAATTGGGGTAGCATCGCTACCCCCCATTTTTTCTAGCGACAATCAATTACATCCCTAAGCGACTTTTCGCATCCTCAATCGCTTTTGCAACCTGCTTCTGTGATACCCCACCCTTCGCAAGTCTTTTATCTAAACAGGACTGCAGCGATAAAATTTCATACACATCAAGCTCGATAGTCTCACTGAATTTTTGTAAATCACTTAATGCCATTTCTTCTAATGCTTTTCCTTGGCCTATCGCAGTAACAACGGCTTCGCCCACAATATGGTGCGCTTCACGAAATGGAACACCCTTGGCCACTAAATAATCCGCCAGTTCAGTAGCATTTGCGTAGCCTTGTTTCGCGGCTTCTTCACAGCGCCCACGACGCAGTTGAATACCCTCCAAAACTAAAGCGGCCATATGCATACAATCTAACCAAGTATCAAGGGCATCAAATAACCCCTCTTTGTCTTCTTGCATATCTTTGTTATAAGCCAGTGGCAACCCTTTAAGGGTCATCATCATGCCGGTAAGCGCACCTTGTACACGCCCACATTTGCCACGAATAAGCTCCAATGCATCGGGATTTTTCTTTTGCGGCATCAATGAAGAACCCGAGGTTACTTTGTCCGAAAGCTCAACAAACCCTGCTTCACCGCTATTAAAGAAAATTAAATCTTCAGCAAAACGTGATAAATGCACCATCCCAATACTGGCGTCAGATAACAGCTCAAGGACATGGTCTCTGTCAGAAACGGTATCAAGGCTGTTACGTGTTGCCGATGAAAAACCTAACCATGATGCGAGTTGATCACGATCGATATCATAAGCTGTTCCTGCTAAAGCGCCACAACCTAACGGGCTGACATCCAAACGTTTGAGGGTATCTTGCAAACGGCTTTCATCACGGGATAGCATTTCACTGTAAGCCAAGCACCAATGTGCAAAAGTAACCGGCTGAGCGCGTTGTAAATGTGTATAACCTGGCATCACCGCATCTTGATTATTTTCAGCGGTGATCACTAATGCTTTTTGTAGTTCGCTTACCGCTTCAAGTAACAGCGCTACCTGATCTTTACACCACAATTTTAAGTCAGTCGCGACTTGGTCATTACGGCTACGACCGGTATGCAATTTCTTACCTAAATCACCAACTTTATCAATCAGTTTGCCTTCAACCCAGCTATGGATATCTTCTGCGTCACTTTGCAATACAATCTCAGGATTATCTTGCACTTCTTTCAATAGGGCATTTAATGCCTGCTCCAGAGATTGTTGTTCATCTTGAGACAAAACACCCACGGTGACCAACGCTTTTGACCACGCCACTGAGCCGATAATGTCTTGTTGCGCTAAGCGATAATCAAAACGCAATGAATCATTAAATTGTTTAAACCGCTGATCGGCTTGTTGACTAAAACGTCCACCCCAAAGTGCCATAACTGATCCCTACCTGATTGATAAAATAAGTTTTGCGCCCGACAGCGAAACTCACTGTCGGGGTATTACACGAATAGATTTACTTCGCTTTGTTTTGCTCTTTCAACGCACGGATACGTGAAGACAATGAATATAAACGAATAAAACCACCAGCATGGCTGTGATCGTAAACTTCATCTTCACCAAAGGTGGCGAATTCTTCAGAGTACAAGCTTTTATCTGCTTTTTTCTGAATCGCACTGACTTGGCCTTTATACAGTTTCAGAACAACTTCACCGGTAACATCTTGCGCTAATGATTCCGCAGCGGCTTGTAATGAATGACGTAAAGGCGCAAACCAGCGTCCGTCATACACCACATATGACATTTCAAGACCTAGCTGCTCACGCCATTTAAAGCAATCACGGTCTAAAACGAGTTGCTCTACGCCACGTAGTGCCGCCATCATGATAGTGCCGCCGGGGGTTTCATAACAACCACGTGATTTCATACCCACTAAACGGTTTTCAACGATATCGATACGACCTACACCGTGTTTTGCGCCTAATGTATTTAATGTTTCTAAACAACCGAGTGGAGACAATGTTTTACCGTTAACAGAAACAACTTCGCCGTGTTTCACGCCGACCGTAACCAATTCAGCTTCATCAGGTGCATTTTGTGGATCAACGGTCCATACCCAGCAATCTTGGTTAGCCGCATTCCACGTACTTTCTAATACACCGCCTTCTGTTGAGATATGCCATGCGTTTTCATCACGGCTATAAATTTTTTCAAGACTTGCGGTGGTTGGAATATTACGCTCTTTTAAGTAATCAAGCAGCGCTTCACGGGAACGCAAATCCCACTCACGCCATGGAGCCACAACTTGCAGCTGTGGTGCCAGTGCGGTGTAAGTGCTTTCGAAACGGACTTGGTCATTACCTTTACCCGTTGCGCCATGCGCTACCGCATCTGCGCCCACTTTTAATGCAAGCTCAACTTGCGCTTTCGCAATAATAGGGCGGGCCATCGACGTTCCCAACAAATAACTGCCTTCATACAAAGCGCCCGTTTTCAGTACCGGATAAATATAGTCTTTGATGAATTCTTCACGTAAATCAGCAATGTAACATTCAGATGCACCGGATTGCAGCGCTTTTTGCTCTACGCCAACCAACTCTTCTCTGTCTTGCCCCACGTCAGCAACAAATGCGATAACTTCGCAGTCGTCATAGTTTTCTTTCAACCATGGAATAATTGCTGATGTATCTAGACCACCTGAGTATGCTAATACAATCTTTTTAATGCCCTTTTTCATAACGTACCTATCCCGCTTAATTAATATTTAATTCCATGGCTCAATTAAGATGCCAAGATCCTTGTTCCTATTGCCGTTCCATTGAACAGCTCAGGAAGTTGTTCTGCATGACGCCAACTCGCAATATCCACTGGGCGTCGCAATGTAGTCGCTGCATCTAAGGCCGCGTTTACCTTCACTATCATTCCATCGGTGATAATGCCTTGTTCAATCAATTTTTGGGCTTTTTGGGTGGTCATCTCATCAATTTTTTGACCTTTGCCATCCAAAATACCGCTCACATCCGATAACAAAACAAGGTCTGCATCCAGTGCTTGCGCAATCGCCGTCGCAGCTTGGTCGGCATTAACATTCATCAATTCCCCTTCTGGCGTGATACCGATGGAACTGATAATGGGTAAATACCCTGCACTCAGTAATAATTTGAGTAACTTTGCATCTCCCGGCTTAGCATTACCAACATGACCGAGCTCATCATTCAATTTAGTCACAACTGCACTTTGCCCATCACCTAAAGATAGCCCAACCGCGTGTAACTTAAATTTTATTGCCCACGCTAAGAGTGTCTTATTTGCGGTGCCTGCAAGTGCTCCTGTGATGATGTCGATTTGATCAGCTGGAGTGACGCGTAACCCTTGCTTTTTGACAACTGGTAATTGCAACTTTTGCATCAGCTCATCAACCAAGCAACCACCGCCATGAACAATGACTAGCTCACGCTGATGAACCTGACGATAACGTTGAATGGCAGTAAATAATCTTTCCAGTGCTTCTTCGCTATCGAGTAACACGCCACCTAATTTAATCACTAAGGGTTGCATGGGGTTTTGTCCTTAATAAAATTTTTTGCCCACAAGAGCATTAAAGTAATGACTCTGTTTCATCAAAACCGAAACGAATATTCATGCACTGAACGGCTTGCGCTGCGGCCCCTTTCAATAAATTATCTTCTGTGCCGACTAAAATCAGGTGCTCACCTTTCAATGCAAAACCAATATCGCAAAACGGTGTACCGACGACTGATTTCAATGCCGGAATGCCTTTATCATATAAACGTACTAACGGTTTATTCTGATAGGCTTGTTTAAACGTTTGGCTAATTTGTTCTGCGGTAACGCCTGATTTCACTTTACACGTAATTGTCGCCAGTATACCCCGGGCAAAATTACCTAGATGAGGGGTGAAAATGACGTCTCTACCCAAGTGTGTCGCAATTTCAGGTTGATGACGATGAGTGAAAAGCCCATAAGGCTGTAAGCTCACTTCACAAAAGCTGTTAGCCATCGATGCCTTACGTCCTGCGCCTGAAACACCGCTGGTAGCATTAATGACTGGCCACATGTTTTCATCGAGTAAATCAGCGTCAATCAAAGGCTTAAGTGCGAGTTGTGAAACGGTTGGGTAACATCCTGGCACTGCAATCAGCTGTGCTTGGCTAATTTTATCTGCTTGCCACTCAGCCAAACCGTACACTGCTTGCATTAGCCATTGTGTATTTGTATGTTCGAAGCCATAGTATTGAGGATAAAAAGCCGCATCTTGTACACGATAAGCGCCAGAAAGGTCGAATACCACGCAACCTGCTTCAAGAAACTGAGGGGCGATGTCATGGCTAACTTCATGAGCGGTTGCAAGAAATACAATATCAATCCCCTTTGTCGCCGCAGCCACATCGGTTAATGGTTGTACTGGAAGGTCAATGACCCCTTTATACTGAGGATGTAAGTCAGCAAAGCATTTACCCGCATCCACACTTTGTGCTGAAACCATCAGTCCTTGAAGGTTTATTTTAGGGTGACGTTGTAAATAAGCAGCTAATTCCGCTCCAGTATAGCCACTGGCTCCGATAATGATTGCGTTCAACATAAGTATTCTACCTTGTACTCGTGACCCAAATAGTTGAATGTGTATTTTTATTCATATAAAGTGAATGAATATTGATACTATTAAGCATAAAGGCTGTCAACAGTGAATATTAAATTACCTGCATTTATTGAGATTTATCGTCAATTAATTGCCACTCCGTCGATTAGTGCGACTGATTCTCATCTTGATCAGAGCAATAAAGCCCTTATTGAATTATTAGGGGGATGGTTTGAGACGCTTGGATTTTCAGTCAATATCCAACCCGTCCCTGAAACTCGAGATAAATATAATCTTCTCGCCTCTATTGGCGGAGGAAATGGTGGGTTGATGCTTTGTGGTCATACCGATACCGTACCATTTGATGATGGCCGCTGGAGCAAAAACCCCTTTGAGCTCACAGAGCACGATGGCAAGTTGTATGGCTTGGGTACTGCCGATATGAAAGGCTTTTTTGCTTTTATTCTCGATGCATTGCGCGACCTAGATTTAACCAAACTCAAGCACCCTCTTCATATATTAGCCACTGCGGATGAAGAAACATCCATGGCTGGTGCCCGCTATTTTGCAGCGAATACCACGCTACGGCCAGATTTTGCCATTATCGGTGAGCCAACTTCACTACAACCTATTCGTGCACACAAAGGCCATATCTCCAATGCGATCCGCATAACGGGTCAGTCAGGTCATTCAAGTGATCCTGATCGCGGTGTCAATGCCATTGAATTAATGCATGAGTCTATTTCGCATTTAATGGCTTTGCGAAACACCCTCAAAGAGCGTTTTAATAATCCGGCGTTTATGATCCCTTATCCCACCATGAACTTTGGTCATATTCATGGTGGGGATGCCGCAAACCGAATTTGTGGATGCTGTGAATTACATATGGATATCCGCCCATTGCCGGGACTGACATTGCAAGATTTGGATGAGCTATTAAATGAGGCTCTTGAACCCGTAAAAACCAAATGGCCCGGCAGGTTAGCAATCGAATCGATGCATCCACCAATCCCAGGTTATGAATGCCCAACAGACCATAAAATGGTTGCCGTCATAGAGCAATTATTAGGTCAGAAAGCGGATACTGTGAATTATTGCACCGAAGCCCCCTTTATTCAGGCGCTGTGTCCTACCCTTGTTTTAGGCCCAGGTTCAATAGAGCAAGCTCATCAGCCTGATGAGTTTATTGATATGCGATTTATTGAGCCAACCCGTCAGCTCATTAGTCAGATGGTCGAGCATTTCTGTTTAACGGAATAATCCCTCCTCTTTAAGCATGGGCTCTGACTGAGTCCGTGCTTTTCATCATGAATATTTTTCATTTCGCTGTTGAAAATTCATCAGACTCGTATTTGATTTAAGTGTTGACTCTAAATAAATATCCGGTAATCTCTATTTAGCCGTCTAAACGTATAGACGCACAAATGAATATAATAATTAATGGATGAAATGGCTAGTTTAAAGTCACGAGGGTACAGGGTATGAGTTTCTTTCACGTAAACCAACGCGAAGCGTTGAACCAAAGTTTAGCTGAGTTAGATGGACAAATTAACGTCTCTTTTGAATTTTTTCCACCACGCTCAGAAGAGATGGAACAGACTTTATGGAAATCCATCGACAGGCTCAAAAACCTTAAACCTAACTTCGTGTCAGTAACCTACGGGGCAAACTCAGGTGAGCGTAATAGAACCCATAGTATTATTAAAGATATCAAAGATAAAACAGGTTTGATTGCCGCCCCGCACCTGACCTGTATTGATGCTAGCCGTGACGAGCTCAAAGAAATTGCCCGTGATTATTGGAATAATGGTATTCGCCATATTGTCGCTTTGCGTGGCGATTTACCGGATAATAGCCGCAAACCTGATATGTATGCGACAGACTTAGTTGAATTACTCAAAGCCGAAGCCGATTTTGATATTTCCGTTGCGGCTTACCCCGAAGTTCACCCTGAAGCCAAAAGTGCTCAGGCGGACTTAATTAGCTTAAAAAAGAAAATTGATGCCGGAGCTAACCGCGCTATTACTCAATTTTTCTTTGATGTTGAAAGTTATCTACGCTTTCGTGACCGCTGCGTAGCAACCGGTATCGATGTAGAAATCGTACCCGGTATTTTGCCGGTTTCTAACTTTCGCCAACTGGATCGTTTTGCCAAAATGACCAATGTCCGCATTCCTTCTTGGATGCGAAAAATGTATGAAGGGTTAGATGATGACCCAGAAAGCCGTAATCTGGTTGGTGCATCTATCGCCATGGATATGGTCAAAATTCTCAGCCGTGAAGGGGTTAAAGACTTTCATTTTTATACCTTAAACCGCTCTGAGCTGACTTATGCTATCTGCCATACATTAGGTGTTAGACCTTAATATGCAAAATACCCAGAGCTGCGATGACAGCTTTGGGCATATTAACAATTTATATTCCACTCACATCAGGAAGATTCACTTGGATAAAAACGGGTGCTTTTTCGTTTTTAAAGCCTTCTAGGGTAAATTTTTGATAGTTAAGGTTATTGTATCCTCGAAAATACAAAATTCCCCTTTGTAAGTCTGTCAGCACCGTCCACACGGAAAATTCGGTTAAATAAAGTTTAAAAACTTCGTCCTCACCTAACATTGGGTCTACCGATGCATTTTTCGGGCGATCAAATTTATTCATCACATGCGCTAATTCAATGAGCTGAACATCAGGGTCAATAACTTGATGATAATAAGTCGAATAATAAACCGCGCGTACAAACCGGCCAACAGAGGTATCTGCATTAGGTACAGCGGCTAATGCAATCCCACTATCTGGCTGGCTCACTTTAATATTACCCAAGGTACTTGAAGAAACATCTACGTTCGTCAATTGAGTGTAATTGTTTAAGTTAGTTAAATGCCATGGGAACTCTGGCCCATTGGTCATACAACGCGTTGGGTTATCATAAATATGTAACTTGCCACCAGAAACTTCAACCACAATACATGCGCCCGTTTTATCATAAAAAGCATAATGGAATGGACTTGGCATACCCCGCAATAAAAGCAATTTTTGTGACCAGAAGGCGGTTTTAGGGATTGCTTTTTTAAGCTCAGCGATTGTTGCATACTGCGATAATGCCCATTCACCAATAGAAGCGATGGGCACTGCTTTTGAATATTTCAAAGGGCTTAATGGTGCAAGCTCAGAGTCTGTGATCATATTTAAGCTAAATGATAATCCCCCTGAGTTCACACCTTGTAAGACATCCTTTGCACCGTTAAAACTCACAGCTGACGTTATCGCAATAAAAGGGTACTTAACCTTGTATTTTAATCCAAGTGACCCGTTAGGAGCCTGACGTTGAAAAATATGATTTTTGGGATAATAAGACAAAATAGAAGCAGGTTCATCTGACGAAAATTCAAGTGTTCTCCCATGATAAATATTATTTTCTTTATCCGTGATAGCCAATGTAGTACAAGCAAAAATTCGATTGTTGGTGCTATTTTTTAGCATTTCATTCACCTTAGTTAGATAAAAATTAATAATAAAATATTACTAACTATCAAAATAACTCCCAGTTCAATTTAATAATAACCATAAAATAACGCTCTATTTTAATTTATAATACATAAATACAACCAGGTAAAACAGTTATATAAAAATTACGTTATTTTTCGTTATCATAAAGTGAGTAATTATCTATAAATATACAAAAATGATGTTCTCAATTAAATTTCCATATGAAAATGAAACGTTAACATTCTATAAAAACATTATATTAACCTTGTTATCTTTATAATTTCATATTTATCATGATATTACACCAAATGCCCAGCCAGACATAACCACATGAATAATAATGATTATTTTTATTAAACCAAAAAACCACATTAAATCAATAGCATTTGAGCATTACTGCAAATCAAATAACGATTAAATAATTAAATTAAATCAATCCCAGACAAAATAAACTCACCAAATATATTCCAATTAAGACATTTAACGTAAATATTTATATATTATTTTGTTAAATTCAAATATGTGGTTTATATTTAATAGGAAACTTAATATTCAACTACAGTAATTAACACTTCGTTATTAAGGGAATTACAGATATGAGTAAGAAGTCATTAACACCAAACTACAGTGAACTTGATGATGTATATGCATCATTTGATTTATCGCAATCATTACCTAAAACTCAGTTTCCATTGAAAGAACGAGATCCACGTAATGTATATAGTGCAGTTCGTGATGAATTAATGCTTGATGGCAACTCAAGGCAAAACTTAGCGACATTTTGTCAAACTTGGGTTGATGATGAAATTCGTGAATTAATGGATTTGTCTATCGATAAAAATATGATCGATAAAGATGAATACCCACAAACGGCTGAAATTGAGAATCGCTGCGTTCATATGCTTGCCGACCTTTGGCATTCTCCGGATGCGGAAAATACACTCGGTTGCTCAACAATTGGCTCATCAGAAGCCGCCATGTTAGGTGGACTAGCCTTAAAATGGCAATGGCGTAAAAAACAAGCAGCAAAAGGTAAACCAACAGATAAACCAAACCTTATTTGTGGTCCCGTTCAAGTTTGCTGGCACAAATTTGCACGCTACTTCGATGTTGAACTCAGAGAGATTCCCCTTGAAGGGGATCGTTTAATCATGAGTCCAGAAGAAGTACTCAAACGCGTTGATGAAAATACCATTGGTGTTGTACCTACTTTAGGCGTCACATTCACTTGCCAATATGAGCCGGTTAAAGCCGTGCATGATGCATTGGATAAACTGCAAAAAGAAACTGGACTCGATATTCCTATCCATGTGGATGGCGCGAGTGGCGGTTTCCTTGCACCCTTCTGCGCACCTGATTTGCCATGGGATTTCCGTTTACCACGTGTTAAATCAATCAACTCTTCTGGTCATAAATTCGGTTTAGCACCTTTAGGTGCCGGCTGGGTAATTTGGCGTGAAGCAAAAGATTTACCGGAAGAACTAATTTTCAATGTGAATTATTTAGGTGGCAATATGCCAACTTTCGCACTGAATTTCTCACGTCCGGGCGGTCAAATCATTGCGCAATACTATAACTTCCTGCGTCTTGGTCGCGAAGGTTATGCAAAAATTCATAATGCGTGTTACGCCACGGCACAATACCTTGCGCGTGAAATTGAAAAGCTCGGTCCTTTCGAAATGATTTTTGATGGTGATAGTCAAAAAGGGATCCCAGCTATCGCATGGAAACTAAAAGAAGGCGCAGCTTCCAGTAATTATTCTTTATACGATATTGCTGACAAGTTACGCAGTCGTGGCTGGCAGGTACCGGCTTATTCAATGCCTGCTAATCGTGAAGACCTTGTTGTTCAGCGTATTCTCGTTCGTCATGGGGTCAGCTTAGATCTCGCCGCACTATTAATTGAAGATTTTAAACGTACTTTAGATTACTTCAATGAACATCCAGTCAGTAAGCCCCTAACTGAAAAAGAAGGTGGTGGTTTCAACCACAGCTAATCGTTGTGTTATTTACTAAGCCAAAAAATCTGACGGTTTTTTGGCTTGTTGCGTGATCAGTCCTGTAACGACTGATTTTATTCAATGTTTAGGAGAACTCGTATGGCGACAACAACCGCGCCAGCAGCAAAACAGCTGACTTTATTAGGCTTTTTTGCGATCACTGCCTCTATGGTTATGGCAGTTTATGAATATCCAACATTCGCCACCTCCGGTTTTAGCTTGGTCTTTTTTCTCTTATTAGGGGGCTTGTTATGGTTTATTCCAGTTGCCCTATGTGCTGCCGAAATGGCAACAGTGGAAGGCTGGGAAGAAGGTGGGATTTTTGCTTGGGTTTCTAATACATTAGGTGAACGCTGGGGGTTTGCAGCCATTTCCTTTGGTTATCTGCAAATTGCCATCGGTTTTATTCCGATGCTCTATTTCGTTTTAGGCGCACTTTCTTATATTCTGAACTGGCCAGAGCTTAATACTGACCCAATTATTAAAACGATTGCCGCTTTAATTATTTTATGGGGGCTCGCATTTACACAATTCGGTGGAACAAAATACACCGCAACTATCGCTAAAGTCGGCTTTTTTGCGGGTATTTTATTACCTGCGTTAATTTTAGTTTGCTTAGCTATCAGCTACCTTGTCAGCGGTGCGCCGTTAGCGATTGAAATCAGTACATCGACCTTTATTCCCGACTTTACACAAATAGGAACACTGGTTGTTTTCGTGGCCTTTATTTTAAGTTATATGGGTGTTGAAGCATCAGCAACACACGTTAATGAAATGAAGAATCCGGGTAGAGATTACCCTGCTGCAATGTTTTTATTAATGATAGCAGCCATCTGTTTAAGTTCGATTGGTGGTCTATCGGTTGCGGCGGTTATACCCAATAGCGAAATTAATCTGTCAGCTGGCGTAGTACAAACATTCAATGTACTAGTGACACACTTTAATTCGACGCTTGAATGGGTTGCACGTATTATCGCCGCTTTATTGTTACTGGGTGTGTTAGCCGAAATCGCATCATGGATTGTGGGACCATCACGAGGCATGTATGTGGCCGCACAGAAAGGAATTTTGCCGCAAAGTTTTGCGAAAGTGAATAAAAATGGTGTGCCAGTCACCTTAGTTATCGCTCAATTATTAATTACTACCATTGCAATCATTGTTCTCACCAATACGGGTGGCGGCGGAAATATGTCGTTCCTGATTGCGTTAGCGCTGACTGTGGTTATTTATCTCTGTAGCTACTTTATGTTGTTCCTTGGCTACATGCATTTAGTTTGTAAACAACCAGAGAAGAAACGCGCATTTAATATTCCTGGTGGTAAAGGCTTTAAGTTATTGCTCGCATCCGCAGGGCTGATTGTTTCTGTTCTTGCCTTCGTCATTTCATTCTTTCCTCCTAGCTCATTACCGGGTGGAGGAAGCGATGATACGTATGTCACGCTACTTGCGGTAAGTTTTGTGATTATCTTTTTACTGCCGTTTATTGTCTATGCATTTCATGACAAACGCGGTAAAAAAACCGGTGTTTCTATGGTACATATCAAAACCCATAATGCGCCTGTAAATCACTTCTTTATCCACCCGCGTGCCCGTTCTGCTTATCATTTAGTTCATGATGATAAGCCAACAACTGAAACTGCGGATAAAAAATAGTTTTACGTTGTACAAAAAAGGCTGCCAAATTGGCAGCCTTACTTTTTGAGTCAATTTATCGCTAGCCCGTATTACGCATACCTGCAGCAACACCGGCGATTGTCACCATCAACGCTTGCTCGACCCGAGGATCTGGATGCGCTTGTTGACGTGAGCGATGTAGTAGCTCTGCTTGCAGTACGTTAAGGGGATCGGTGTAGACATTACGTAATGCGATAGATTCTGCAATCCAAGGCAAATCTGCCATTAAGGCTTCATCTTTCGAGACCGCCAACACACTTTTAATATCTTCAGATAGTTGATCTCGTAATTTTAACCCAAGCGGCCACAAACGTTCTTCGACTAAGCGATGGTCATAGTATTCCGCCAGCCATAAATCTGCTTTCGCATACACCATCTCTAGCATCGCAATACGTGTAGTGAAAAATGGCCATTGCTGCCACATTTCATCTAGAACCGCTTGTTTACCTTCTTTTTCAATAACATGTTTTAGTGCTGCACCAGCACCTAGCCATGCGGGTAACATTAAACGGTTTTGTGTCCATGCAAAGATCCAAGGGATTGCACGTAACGTTTCTACGCCACCCGTTGGACGTCTTTTAGCTGGACGTGAACCTAATGGTAATTTTCCTAATTCTAATTCAGGGGTAGCCGAACGGAAGTAAGGCACAAAATCAGGCTGCTCACGCACATAGTCACGATACATGGCACAAGAGACATCAGACAGCGAATCCATGACGGATTTCCATTCATTTTTTGGCTCTGGCGGTGGTAATAAGTTCGCTTCTAAAATAGCACTCGCATACATGGCAAGACTGCTAATGGTGACTTGCGGCAAACCAAATTTAAAGCGGATCATTTCCCCTTGTTCGGTGACTCGCAGACCCCCTTTCAGGCTCCCTGGCGGTTGAGACAATAATGCCGAATGCGCAGGTGCGCCGCCACGACCAATCGTACCACCACGACCATGGAATAAGGTTAATTTAACGCCTTCTTTCTCACACAGTTTAATCAATGAATCTTGTGCGCGATATTGCGCCCATGATGCTGCCATAACACCGGCATCTTTCGCTGAGTCTGAGTAGCCAATCATCACCATTTGACGATCATCAATCAATTCGCGATACCACTCAATACTGAGCAGTTTTTCCATCACACTTTCGGCATTATTTAAATCTTCAAGTGTTTCAAATAATGGTGCCACCGGTAGACGAACTGACGCACCATTTTCTTTCAGTAGTAATTTCACGGCTAAAACATCTGATGGCACTTTTGCCATTGAAATCACATAAGCGGCGACCGAATCATTTTTAGCTTTTGCAATCACACGACACGTTTCGAAAACTTCTTGTGTTTCTGGGCTTGGTTGCCAATCTTGTGGAATTAATGGACGTAAAGATTGAAGTTCCGCCAGCAAAAATTGCTGCTTTTCCTCTTCTGACCACTGCGCGTAATCACCGAGACCTAAATACTGGGTTAATTCAGCAATCGCGTCGGTATGACGAGTGCTCTCCTGTCGCACATCAATGCGCACCAGCTGTAAGCCAAAGCTACGTATACGACGCAAAGTATCAAGCAGTTGTCCATTGGCGATGATCTTCATATTACATGCGAGCAATGATTGATAGCAGGCATATAATGGATCCCACAACTGTGCGTTATCCGTGAGTAAATCAGCAGGCGGCAGAACTTGCTCACCTTTTACGCGACGTTCTAAATATTCGAGTGTTGAGTACAATTGGCTGCGTAGATTTTTAGCAATCTGACGATAAGGCTCATCAACATCATCGCCGCCTGCTAATGCACGTAATTCTGGGGTCGCTTCTGTCATTGATAACTCGGAGACCAGAACCTGAATATCCTTCAGGAATAGGTCTGCGGCCTTCCAACGGCTAAGCAGCAAGACATGGCGCGTGACATCTGCGGTCACATTTGGGTTACCATCACGGTCGCCCCCCATCCACGATGTAAATCGAATGGGGTTTGCTTCTACAGGTAATACCGCACCCACAGATTCTTCCAGCTGTTCGTTGAATTCACGTAAGAAAGCAGGAACCCCTTCCCATAATGAATTTTCAACAACAGCAAAACCCCATTTAGCTTCATCAATTGGCGTTGGGCGAATTTTACGAATTTCATCAGTGTGCCATGACTGAGCCACTAATTGGCGCAGACGACGCATAATATTATTGCGTTCATAGTCCGCAATATCATCATGATCGAGTTGTGCTAAACAGGTATTCACTTCAACCAGTTTATGGATCAGAGTACGACGTGCAATTTCTGTTGGATGTGCAGTCAAAACTAATTCAATAGACAGCTGTTCAACCGCTTTATGAATATCCGTGTCGGTAAAATTTTTATCTTTTAAACGATTAAAGAGGTTTTTTAAACCAACAGGATTACTTGCCGCTTCACCATGGGGGGAAATACTATGATATTGCTCAGCGACGTTAGTCAGATTCAAAAACTGATTAAATGCCCTTGCCACCGGTAATAACTCATCATTTGAGAGATTCTGCAAAGTAACCAGCAGCTTTTGTCGTTGGGCTTCATTACCTGCACGGGATGACTTAGACAATTTACGGATTGATTCGACTTTATCGAGTATGTCCTCGCCTAAAGCTTCCTTGATGGTATCGCCGAGTAGTTTACCCAGCATACTGACATTACTGCGCATTGCGGAATATTGCTGATTCATGGGACTCCTGACCTTGTGCTTCGAGCAGAGCGCTATCCCGCGTCTATTTCACGGTTAACAAACTGCAACCTATTTTTCCTGTAACAAAATTTCAGCTGACTGATGCGAGTATTATATTTTTGTGATGCAGGCCGCTAAATTTACCCTTAACACTCTATTCATATCAGAAAAAAAGCGCTTTGGGGGATTTTTATGAAATTTAATTACAGCCCTATTTTTATTAATTTTTCTTATTTAAGTATTGTTTCAGCGCAATATATCGTCGATTCAGCACTTTAAAGACATGAATATTGCTTAAGAATTGAATTGTCAGAATAAAAAGATAGAAAAATAGGATGTTCTGCAAAAAATGGAAGCTGTGCATTGTTAACAATATTCAAAATATCAATACCAATGCACAGGGAAAGTGATTATAGCAGTTGAGAAAGGCGGTTTAAGTCTGACTGAATAGCACCCGCAGTCACATCGCGCCCAGCCCCCGGACCACGGATCACTAATGGGTTATCTCGATACCAGCGGCTTTCAATCGCAAACACATTGTCTCCCGGCAATAATGAAGCTAATGGATGCTCTGGCTTCACGGCTTCAACGCCCACTTTAGCTTTACGTTTTACGGCATCAAAACGGGCCACATAACGCAAGACTAGCCCCATTTCTTGAGCGGCTTCCAAACGTTGTTGCATTTGTTCATTGATTACCGCGCTGTTTTCAAAAAATGAATCCAGAGAACCGGTACTGGCCAGCGTAGGAACGAGTGATTCCACACGCACATCATCGGGTTCGATATCATAACCCGCTTCACGCGCTAAAATAATTAACTTACGCATGACGTCTTGGCCTGATAAATCAATACGCGGATCAGGCTCTGTTAGCCCTTGTTGCCATGCCTGCTCAACTAAATCGCTAAAGGGTACTGAACCGTCAAACTGTAAAAATAACCACGATAATGTGCCCGAAAAAATACCGCTAATAGACAATATTGAATCACCACTTTCTTTCAAATCACGGACAGCATAGTTAATCGGTAACCCTGCACCAACAGTGGCATTGTATAACCAATGACGCCCTGTTTTTGCAAATGCATCACGAATTTGGCGATACTGCTGTGTTTGCGCTGCACCCGCAATTTTATTGGCACTAATAACATGGAAGCCATAGCTAGCAAAATCGACATAAAGATCCGCTAAAGCTTCACTGGCGGTGACATCAAGCACAATCAAATCGTCATAGGGGTGTGCTCGCATCCACAGAAATAGATTATCATCTTCGTGTTCAATCGCTTCATCATCAAAGAAAGCTAAAGCACGGCTCGGGTCAATACCTTGATAATTCAGCAAACTACGACGACTATCGACAACGCCTGCCAGCACAAAATCAAAATCACTGCGGGCAGAGATATTGTGTTGCTCGGCGGCGAATAATTCTAACCAACGCGCGCCGATATTACCCTTACCAAACAACACTAAACCTATGCGTTTTTCTGCACGAAATAGGCTTTGATGCATTCCTTGAATAATATGCTCAGTTTGGTTAGTGCGTAATACCGCAACCAAACTGATGCTATCTTCTGAATGCCAAATAAATTCAACAGGTTGTCCTTTTAATTCTTCATAGAATCGATGACTATGCAGCGGTTTTTTACACACACCCGCCCCAACTAAAGCCACAAGAGAAAAACCCTCACGTAGAGAAAGCGTTCCCGGCAATGCCGCTTCTTCAAGCACATTTAAAGCACTTTCAACAATTTCCGAGGTATAGCATAGCTGAAGAATTGACCTGTCATGATGAATCCCCCGTGCTAGCGGGCGTAATTGCACTCGTTTCAATAATAAATCAATATCTTTGCATAATTGATTAAAGTCGCGCCCTGCCGCAATCCGTAGCTCAATCAGGCACACATCATCATGGCTGGTCACAATTTTCGCCCCAGCCCCTGATGCTAAAACTCGTTCAATTTTGGTTGAGCCTTGCTCTGGCTGATAACTGCATCTGAGTTGTAGATCGATATTACTCACCGAAACCGGTTGTAGGGTTCGAGTATGTAGTACTGGCGCGGCCAAACGAGCCAGCTCGCTAGCTTCATCGAGTCGTAATAGGGGTAACAAACATGCGTCTTTCACTTTTCGAGGATCTGCGCTGTATACCCCAGCAACATCACTCCAAATAGTCACTTTACTGACATCCGCTAACGCACCCACTTGTGTGGCGGAGTAGTCACTGCCGTTACGCCCTAATAACACCGTTTCCCCTTGCTGATTGCGGGAGATAAAGCCGGTCACAACTAAACGGCGATTTGGGTATTGGACTAATAATTGCTTCAGTAACGGCCTTGATTGTGATTCATCAACCTGAGGTTGAGCGGCCCTTTCTGCACGCAAAAAAGTTCGCGCATCTAACCACGAACTGGGCATATCAACCTGTTCTAATACGGCAGACATCAAACGTGCCGACCAGATTTCACCGTGCCCAACGACTTCTGCATAGGAGGCATCATTAATGGGCTTATCCAGTAGCACACTTAGCCGTTCTAAATCTTCAACAAATAGCCGTTTGAGCTCATCCGCTTTATTTTCAGGCAGTAAATCGCTAATGAGCTCTTGCTGATAGCGGCGTAAAGATTGCTGAACCTGATGTGCGGATATACGATCACTTTGGCTCAGTTTTAGCCAGCTAATCAGCTGATTTGTGGTGCTACCCGCAGCGGAAACCACCATTAAATCGCCGGGTTGACTGTAGTTAGCCATGATTGCTGCAACTCGCTGATAACACTTTGCATCAGCTAAACTACTTCCCCCAAACTTATGTAACTGTCGGTAGCAAGGTGGTGCTACCTCAACCGCTGTTAGTACACTCATCAAAAAAACTCCGCTAACGTTGTGCTGCTACCTTAAATGCATGACTCAAATCTGCAATTAAATCCTCGGGATCTTCAATTCCGACTGAGATACGAAGTAAACTATCGGTAATACCTGCCTCTGCACGTGCTTCCGCGGACATTCCCGCATGCGTCATTGTCGCTGTGTGCGATATCAATGTTTCAACACCACCAAGAGATTCCGCTAAGGTGAACAATGTTAGCGCATTTAAAAAGCGACGTATTTGTTGTTCGTCACCCTCAAATTCAAAACTTAACATCGCCCCAAACCCTTTTTGTTGCCTCACTGCAATTTCATGACCGGGATGATCTTTCAATGCAGGATAATACAATTTTTTCACTAAAGGCTGAGCTTTAAGATATTTTACGATTTCGTGGGCATTTGCTTGCTGTTGTTTGATACGAGGAGACAGCGTTCTTATTCCTCTTAATAACAAGTAACTATCAAACCCACCACCTGTTACGCCAATATTATTCGCCCACCAGGCTAATTCTATTGCCCATTTATCCTCTTTTGCAATCACTGCACCTGCAATAATATCTGAATGACCATTCAGATATTTTGTACAGGAATGCACAACAAAATCAGCACCAAGCGCTAACGGCTGTTGCAATATAGGGCTCAGGAACGTGTTATCAACCACAACCAGTGCCCCCACATCATGAGCAAGTTGTGCAATATGCTGAATATCAAAAATTCGCAATAGCGGGTTACTTGGTGTTTCAATTAAAACTAATTTAGGTTTTTTACTCAGCGCCGCTTTTAATTCAGTTTCATTACTTTGATCAACAAATTGAACCTGATAAGCCCCTTTTTGGCTTTGACTATTGAATAGTCGATAACTCCCGCCATAGCAATCATGTGGAGCAACCAGCAAATCCCCCGGTTGTAAAAAAACCGTGCACAGAAGATGGATAGCCGACATGCCGCTATTTGTCATCACCGCCCCACTACCACCTTCAAGTTGTGCAAGGGTTTTTTGCACAATATCGCGCCCAGGATTTCCTCGACGTGAGTAATCATGTACTCGAGGCTCATTAAAATCAGTAAAGTTATAGGTACTGGATAAGTAAATGGGCGGAACAACACAGCCAAATTGTTGGTCTTCATTTAATCCATTATGAATTGCGATAGTTGACGGTTTGTGGGCCATAAACACTTCTCCTGATAGACAATAGCTCAAATCATACCCACTGGAGTTCCGGACGTCAATATATCTAGACGTCTAAACCTCTTTACGTTTATATCAACTAATGGAATAATCATCCCTAATAATTATGTGTTCATTGGCTATCAATGATACAAAAAAATCTAGCTCATTCATTTCACAAGAAAAGTTGTGCTAAAATGAGCAAAGTTAATTCTAGCTTATATGCAAATTTTACTGATTAGTGTTTTATATTAAGCGACGCTAAAAAGTAAAGTGCATATTATTTTTATCCCTAATGAAAATATCCAAGGTAACTCATGGCTGAATGGAACGGTGAATATGTCAGTCCGTATGCTGAACATGGCAAAAAAAGTGAGCAAGTAAAGAAAATTACAGTATCGATTCCTCTAAAGGTACTGAAAATCTTAACCGATGAGCGCACTCGCCGTCAGATTAATAACTTACGTCATGCCACTAACAGTGAATTACTGTGTGAAGCTTTTTTGCATGCGTTTACCGGACAACCGCTGCCGAACGATGAAGACCTGCGTAAAGA
This sequence comes from Providencia heimbachae ATCC 35613, assembly GCF_001655055.1. Classification (GTDB taxonomy): domain Bacteria; phylum Pseudomonadota; class Gammaproteobacteria; order Enterobacterales; family Enterobacteriaceae; genus Providencia; species Providencia heimbachae. The sequence continues at coordinate 29,290 of NZ_LXEW01000030.1, forward strand.
ACGCAGTGATGAAATTCCGGAAGCAGCAAAAGAAATCATGCGAGAATTAGGTATTGACCCAGAAACTTGGGAATACTAACCGTTTTGATGACTTTTTAGCCTGCCAAATTATTGAACCTCACTTTACTTGCCAATATCTCTCGATCGCGCCGGTAAAGTGATGTCGACCCTTTTTGTACTTATTAATCCCTTGAGTAAAAACATCATTACCTCATTAATAGATTACTCTTATTTGTTTCTCTTTCAGAATTGCCCTCAAGTTTTATCTTCCGCATTTATCTACACTGAGTGACATAAATTGATAACGACACTCAACAATAAAAACAATGAAGGATTATGCGATGAATAAATACAGTAAGGCGCTAATTGGCCTGCTCGGTGGCACTTTGCTCGTAACGGCTGGCTGTACATCGTACCCAAGACACTCCCAAGATCTCTCAAAAGAAATTTCCGAATCCTCTTCATCGGCAAAAAAGCTTGGCACCAAATGGGGGGAAGATGTTAACTCTTCAGTGGAAACCGTCCCCGCAACACGGTTAACAAGCTCACCTTATGGCACCACTGCCATCTATTATCGTGGTGAACGCATCCCTAACCATGTTAATAAACTCTCTACCGTTTCATTATCCCCTATTGAAGTTAAAGTAATGGACGATAATGGACGAACTTTACCGATGTATCGCAATAATCAGGGGCGATATATTCTGCCGGCTCAAGAAGGTCAACGTTATCAATTGCTGATAGAAAATATCGATAAAAACCGAACCTATGAAGTCGTAACAACCGTTGATGGCATTGATGTATTGAATGGCCGAGCGGGGTCATATCAAAATAGCGGATACCTAGTACGCCCAAATAGTAAGCTCACGATCGAGGGTTTCCGTAAAAATAGTAGCCAAGTCGCTGCTTTCCGTTTTGCTGCACCGGAAGAATCATACGTTAACCAAAACGTGCAGGGTGATGAACGCAATATAGGCGTCATTGGCGTAGCAATATTTGAAGTAAAAGAAGAATTGCCCGAGTGTGAAGCAAACCCATTCCCGGGAGATAATGGTTATGCTCCGGCGCCATGTCGTAAGCGCTAGATGATAAAATTTAAGCCATAAAAAAACCTGCTCACAAAAATGAGCAGGTTTTTTTTCAACAGCATTTTTTGAACTTGGTTAGCTTGCGCTATCTCATTCAATGCATCAAAAGAAGGGAGTTTATACTTCCCCCCTTTATGGGCTAAATTATTTTTTAGCGCCTGGGATGCTGAAACGCTGGTTGAAGCGATCAACACGACCACCAGAAGCCACGTCACGTTGTTTACCTGTATAGAACGGGTGGCAATTACCACAAACGTCCAGGTTCAGTGAATGACCAGCAGTTGAATTAACTTTCATTACATTACCGCATGAACAAGTTGCAGTAATTTCTTCGTATTTAGGGTGAATACCTTTTTTCATGGGAAAACCTCTTTAAGGCCGTGTCGCCATTCCAGCCCTAACGCCGGACACCACACGTCGTGTTGATTGAATTTAATGTATTGGCAATAATTAATATTTTAAAAAATTAACGATACCAAAGGCGGCGGATCATACAGAAATTCTGTTTACCACGCAATGAAAACTATGTGGTTTTTGTGTTATTCTATTAAAATTATTGTTCTATCATCGCATAAAAAATAGACGGAAATCCAGTTATGATCGTCGTTCAGGTGGCTTTACCTGTCCCTTTAAATCGCACATTTGATTATCGCTTACCCGAAAATATGCCACTACCCGTGATTGGTAGCCGCGTAATGGTGCCCTTTGGTAAACGCCAAGCCCTTGGAGTGGTGGTAAATCATAGCGATAAAAGTGAATTTTCAGAGGATCAATTAAAATCCATCGAACAAGTGCTCGACTCACAAACGCTATTCCCTGATGACCTGTGGCAACTATTGCTCTGGTCATCCCAATACTATCACTACCCCCTTGGTGAAGTGTTATTTCATGCGATGCCAACATTACTTCGCCAAGGTAAAGCCGCTGAATTCACGCCAATTTGGCAATGGCAAGTCACACCCGAGGGGTTATCTGTTGATATTAATGAACTTAAACGTTCGCCAAAACAACAACAAGCCCTCGCGTTACTACGTCGTCATCCTATTTATCGCCATCAAATTAGTGAATTGGAAATCAGTGAAAGCGCACTACAAGCATTAAAGAAAAAAATGTACGCAGAACTACATCCAATCCAACCAATAACCGAAAAATGGCAACCTACGTTTACGGTTTGTGGTGAACGCCTGCGTTTAAACAGCGAGCAAGCGACTGCTGTTGGGGCTATCCGAGCACAAGATGACCAATTTTCACCTTGGTTACTCGCAGGGATCACAGGCTCCGGAAAAACAGAAATCTATCTCAGTGTATTAGAAAATGTACTTGCTCAAGGAAAACAAGCCCTTGTTTTAGTGCCTGAGATTGGCTTAACGCCACAAACAATTAACCGTTTTCGTGAGCGGTTTAATGCCCCGGTGGATGTACTGCACTCAGGACTCAATGATAGCGAACGCCTCGCAGTTTGGTTACGTGCTAAACAAGGCGCTAACGCGATTATCATTGGTACCCGTTCTGCACTCTTCACGCCATTTGCACGCTTAGGCATTATTATTATCGATGAAGAGCATGATAGCTCTTACAAGCAACAAGATGGCTGGCGCTATCACGCGCGTGACCTCGCCGTTTTTCGCGCGAAAAAAGAAAACATTCCGATTGTTATGGGGACAGCAACACCGTCTTTAGAGACTCTGTGTAACGTACAACAGGGCAAATATCGCCAATTAGAGCTGACTATCCGAGCGGGTAATGCACGCCCTGCAACACAGCATTTGATTGATTTAAAAGGACAACCGCTTAAGCATGGTTTATCTCACCTGCTTATCAATCATATTAAAGAACATTTGGCAAAAAATAACCAAGTTATCTTGTTTTTAAATCGCCGTGGCTATTCTCCCGCCTTAATTTGTCATGAATGTGGATGGATTGCAGAATGCCAACGTTGCGACCACTATTACACCCTTCACCAAAACTTTCGCCAACTACGCTGCCATCACTGTGATAGCCAGCGCCCTGTTCCGCACCAATGTCCACAATGTGGCTCAAGCAACCTTGTCCCGGTTGGGATGGGAACAGAACAGCTCGAAGAAGGCATCTCTGAATTATTTCCTGATACACCTGTAACCCGTATTGACCGTGATACCACCAGCCGAAAAGGGGAGCTTGAACAACATTTAAATGAAATCCATGCTGGCGGTGCGCGTATCTTAATTGGTACGCAAATGCTAGCCAAAGGGCATCACTTTCCTGATGTGACTTTGGTGGCATTGTTAGATGTCGATGGGGCGCTATTTTCGAGTGATTTCAGGGCAGCAGAACGTTTTGCTCAACTTTATGTTCAAGTTTCAGGCCGTGCTGGGCGAGCAGGTAAACAGGGAGAGGTATTTCTACAAACTCATCATCCCGAGCACCCTTTGTTGCTCACCTTATTAGAAAGTGGTTACAACGCGTTTTCCCAAGAAGCAATGGAAGAACGACGCATTGCCATGCTGCCCCCATACACCAGCCATATTTTAATTCGTTCGGAAGACCATAATAATCACGATTCACGGCAGTTTTTACAAAACGTAAGGCAGTATGTGTCCCAACATCCCCAAAGCGATGCACGGCTATGGATCTTAGGTCCAATGCCATCTATTCAAGCTAAACGCGGTGGACGCTTTCGCTGGCAGCTATTACTACAGCACCCTTCCCGTGCCTATCTTCAACAATTTACAGCTCAACTTTTACCTGAGTTACTCAAGCAGCCTGAAAGTCGCAAAGTAAAATGGAATATTGATGTTGACCCAACTGATGGTTAAATCAAATTATTTTGCCTTAAATAGAAAGCACAATATATTTGGCTAATTTTCGCTCAGTAAAGATTTGGCTTAAGTTTTTACACCTCAATTATTTTCAAAATTTGCGAACCAGCTCTAAAAAATGACGCAAGTCACAGTTTTTATGCAAACTAGGTAACAGATATTGTTGTGAAACGGATTAGAATGACTTCTAATCAGAAATAATGACGTGTTCGCGCCATTCAAAAAAAGCAAACGATTAAATAACCCTAAGGAAGGCGTTGTGGAAAATCAAAAACACAATAACACTGCAACGATGAAAGACGTTGCAAGTGCGGCGGGCGTATCGACAGCAACGGTCTCCAGAACATTAATGAACCCTGAGAAAGTTTCGCTACAAACTCGCCAAAAGGTCGAACAAGCCGTCATGGATGTCGGTTACTACCCTCATAACCTTTCGAGAAGCTACAAACGTAATGAATCAAAAACGATTCTCGTGATCGTGCCAAATATTCGAGATCCTTTCTTTAGTGATGTGATCTGTGGTATTGAAGAGATCGCCGCACAAGAAGGCTATTTCGTTTTGATCGGTGACTGTAAACATCAACAAAAACAAGAAAATGCGTTTATTAATCTGATCATTACCAAACAAATTGATGGCATGGTGCTATTAGGGTCAAATATTCCCTTTGATATTTCAACCGAAGAACAGAAAAATCTGCCACCTATCGTGATGGCCAATGAATTCGCACCAGAGCTAAAACTGCCAACCGTGCATATCGATAACTTAACCGCGGCATTTAATGCAACTCATTACCTGCAAAAACAAGGTCATAAGCGCATTGCCTGTATTGCTGGCCCTGATTATATGCCTCTCAGTCAATACCGCTTAGAAGGTTATAAAAAAGCCATGTTAAGAACAGGCGAAAGGTTACGTGAAAGTTATATTGTAAGAGGTGATTTCACTCATGAAGGCGGTGCTGAAGCACTAAAATCACTGTTAGCACTTCCTGAGCCCCCAACTGCAATTTTTTGCCACAGTGACATTATGGCAATCGGTGCGATGTGGCAGGCGAAAAAGATGGGCTTAACGCTACCTGACGACCTTTCTTTTGTTGGCTTCGATAACTTAGAGCAAGCTAAATATACCATACCGGCACTGACAACAATTGATCAACCTCGTGCAGAAATTGGTCATCACGCAATGCAATTGCTACTTGAACAAATTCAAGGAAATAATGTCACGCCAGGTTCACGTCTCCTTGATTCTGATTTAATCATCAGAGAGAGCACAAAAGCGCCTAAAAGCTAGGGTTACAAGCCGCTTAACCTGTCTAACGGGCTTTTGCTTTGAACAAAAATTGACCCTTATCGGTCAACAGCCCTAGGCAAAATCGTTCAGGTTAAGTAACATGTGAAACCAAATGACGACTAACGATTGATTAACTAGCGAATTAATAGCGTGGCACAAAAAGATTATGTAGCTCGAGGGCGTTCATCTGCCCGTAAGAAAGGCAAAGGTAAAGGGAAGAAAGCACCAGGACTACCGATCACGACATTGGTTGTCGCTGTGGCTATTGTCATACTCTTTGTGGGTGGCTTGTTTTATATTACCCACAATAAGAAAGAAGCCCCTCAAACTCATAGCGCAGTAACACCAACACCTCCGGGAAGCACCCTACCACCAAAACCTGAAGATCGTTGGAAATACATCAAAGAACTCGAACGTCGAGGCGTTGACTTACCCAGTATTCAGCAACCTAATGCGGGTACCGGCGGTAATAATATTCGTCAATCTGATTTAACCTCAGAGCAACGCCAACTCCTTGAGCAAATTGACTCCGATAGACGTCAACCAGTGACTAACCTGCAAGAAATTCCATTTAATGGTAAGCCTGTTCCGCGTTCTCAAGTCATTATTAACGAGCCGACTCAACCGATTGAGCCACCAGCGCAAAGAAAACCCGTTATATCCAATGAACCGAAACCAGAAACTCGCCCTACAGCACCTGTTCAGCAAGCTCAACCAGAGAAAAAACCTGAAAGCAAGCCTGTAAATAGTATGCAAAATATGATGGTGCAATGCGGTTCATTCCGTACCTCAGAGCAAGCAGAGTCAGTCCGAGCAACACTGGCATTCGCCGGTATTGAAAGCCGCGTAGCCGCCGGAGGGGGTTGGCATCGTATCGTTCTTGGGCCTTATTCTAAGTCTACGGCTGAAAAAATGCGTGATCGCGCTGCCGGTGTTGGGGTTTCCGGTTGTATTCTTCGTGCTTCTGGGGGTTGAAAAACTAAAACCCCCACCCCATCTACTACTTTAACGTACTCATAAGCAGCTTTTTTGTTTTCAATACGTTTCAAGTGAGCATTAACTGACAACGCTCACTTGAAATTTTTGCTATCAAAAATAAAAAATAACTGCATTTTTTGTAATAGAAACTAGGGGCTAACTCATGACAACAATCGTAAGTGTTCGCCGTAATGGCCAAGTTGTAATTGGTGGTGATGGACAGGCGACGATGGGTAATACCGTCATGAAAGGCAATGTCCGCAAAGTTCGTCGCTTATATAACGACAAAGTCATTGCAGGATTTGCTGGTGGCACCGCAGACGCATTCACACTTTTTGAGCTGTTTGAGCGTAAACTTGAACTGCATCAAGGGCATTTAACCAAGGCAGCTGTTGAATTAGCGAAAGACTGGCGTACCGACCGTATGTTGCGCAAGCTTGAAGCGCTACTGGCTGTCGCAGATGAACACACATCGCTCATTATCACCGGTAATGGGGATGTGGTTCAGCCAGAAAATGATTTAATTGCTATCGGTTCCGGCGGTCCATATGCGCAATCTGCAGCTCGCGCACTATTAGAAAATACAGATTTAAGTGCAAAAGAAATTGCTGAAAAAGCACTCACCATTGCCGGTGATATCTGTATTTACACCAACCATAATGTCAACTTTGAAGAAATTTCTTCAAAATCATAAGGATTGTTAGTATGTCCGAAATGACTCCACGTGAAATTGTCAGCGAACTCGACAATTATATTATTGGCCAAAATAAGGCTAAACGTTCTGTTGCGATTGCTTTGCGTAACCGCTGGCGCCGTATGCAGTTAAATGAAGCCTTACGCCATGAAGTAACCCCTAAAAATATTCTAATGATTGGCCCTACAGGGGTCGGTAAAACAGAAATTGCTCGTCGTCTGGCTAAACTGGCGAATGCACCTTTTATCAAAGTAGAAGCGACCAAATTTACTGAAGTGGGTTATGTCGGTAAAGAAGTTGACTCTATCATTCGTGATTTGACAGATGCTGCCGTTAAAATGGTACGTCTACAATCTATCGAAAAAAATCGCTATCGTGCTGAAGAGATGGCTGAAGAGCGTATTCTTGACGTTTTGATCCCACCAGCAAAAAATAACTGGGGGCAATCAGAGCCTGTTGATGAACAATCTCCAGCACGTCAAACTTTCCGTAAAAAATTACGTGAAGGCCAGCTAGACGATAAAGAAATTGAGATTGAAGTGTCAGCTTCGCCAATGGGTGTTGAAATTATGGCACCTCCTGGTATGGAAGAAATGACTAACCAGCTGCAATCAATGTTCCAAAATCTAGCAGGGCAAAAACAAAAACCGCGTAAAATGAAAATCAAAGAAGCCTTTAAGCTTTTGATTGAAGAAGAAGCGGCAAAATTAGTTAATCCTGAAGAATTAAAAGAGCAAGCGATTGAAGCGGTTGAACAAAATGGTATCGTATTTATTGATGAATTCGATAAAATTTGTAAACGTGGTGGTCAAAGCTCTGGCCCTGACGTCTCTCGTGAAGGTGTACAACGTGACTTACTGCCATTAATTGAAGGCTGTACGGTCTCTACGAAACACGGCATGGTGAAAACTGACCATATCCTGTTTATCGCCTCAGGGGCTTTCCAAGTGTCTAGTCCATCAGACCTAATCCCTGAATTACAAGGTCGTTTACCTATTCGTGTTGAATTGCAACCGCTGACAACTGAAGACTTTGTGCGTATTTTAACTGAGCCTAGTGCATCATTAACTGAACAGTACAAAGCATTGATGGCGACCGAAGGTGTGAATATCGAATTCACCGAAGATGGTATCCGTAAAATTGCCGAGTCTGCATGGCAAGTTAATGAATCAACAGAAAATATTGGTGCGCGTCGTCTTCACACAGTCTTAGAGCGCTTGATGGAAGATATCTCTTACGATGCCAGCGAGCGTAACGGACAAAGCATCATAATTGATGCTAGTTATGTGAAACAGTACTTAGATGAACTGGTCGCAGACGAAGACTTGAGTAGATTTATTTTATAATCTTATTAATTATCAGGTTTTCATGTATCCTTAATATACATTCGATAAAGTGCAGCAATCTGGCTGCACTTTTGACAAACGCATTCGACCCATCAATAAAAGAATGCAAATGTATTTATTAATATGATGGGTTATTTAACTTGTTAAGAACATTGACTCAAAATAGTTCAACTTATCGCTAAACCACAATAACGGCTATAATTTGAAGCATGAAGAGTATAGACCTGTGAATAATTAAATGAATTCAACCACCATTAGCCGTAAACAGGCTTGGCTAGAAAGTTTGCGGCCGAAGACCCTTCCTTTAGGGGTTATTGCAATCATTACTGGTTCTGCATTAACGTATTTAACTGGCAATTTTAAATGGCCAGTTGCCCTGTTATCCATCATTACTGCAGGTTTACTGCAAATTTTATCTAACCTCGCCAATGACTACGGTGATGCGGTGAAAGGTTCCGATACTGCGGAACGAATTGGCCCTTTACGCGGTATGCAAAAAGGGATTATCACCCAAGCGGATATGAAAAAAGCGCTAAAATTTAATATTATCGCTGCGTGTATTTCCGGCATATTATTAATTATTGTCGCGTGTGAAAAACCAGAAGACGCCATCGGCTTTTTAGCCTTAGGCTTAATTGCTATTCTTGCTGCGATCACCTATACCGTTGGTAAAAAACCGTATGGCTATTTAGGCTTAGGTGATATTTCTGTTCTGGTCTTTTTTGGCTGGCTGAGTGTAATAGGCACCTTTTATCTACAAGCTCATAGCTTCAATGTGATCACTATTTTACCGGCTACTGCCTGTGGGCTTCTTTCTGTCGCGGTTTTAAATATCAATAATATGCGCGATATCGAAAATGATGTAAAAGCGGGGAAAAATACCTTAGCCGTTCGATTAGGTCCTCAGGGCGCACGAATTTATCATACCATTATCATTTTGGTTGCTATCCTGTGCTTTGCCTTCTTTAATCTATTATATCTGCAAGGTTGGAGTGGTTGGCTATTTTTGCTTGCTGTGCCAATGTTGATGAACCATATTCGCCGTGTGCTTGCTGATCCAACCCCAGAAGGTATGCGTCCAATGTTAGAAAACATGGTAAAAGCGGCGCTTTTAACCAATGTACTTTTCTCCATCGGCGTAGTGATGAGCAAATAATATCAAATAGTTGCTTATTTTTTGACTTACTCCGCCTATTTTTGGGCGGGGAATTTTGCCAATCACTGTTGAAAAGGGATATACTGATCCCCTCTTGCAGCAAAAAAAGACCTAAATCCCATGAAATATGATACTTCCGAGCTCTGCGACGTCTACCAAGAAAGCGTTAATGTGGTAGAACCTTTATTCTCCAACTTTGGTGGACGTACTTCATTTGGCGGTCAAATCATTACAGTTAAATGCTTTGAAGATAATGGCATTCTGTATGATTTGCTGGAAGAAGATGGCCAAGGGCGCATATTACTTATTGATGGCGGTGGCTCTGTCCGTAAAGCACTGATTGACGCAGAACTTGCCGAGCTGGCTTTCAATAGCCATTGGGAAGGCATCGTTGTTTATGGTTCAGTTCGTCAAGTCGATGCACTGATGGAGCTCGACCTCGGTATTCAGGCACTTGCCGCTATTCCAGCCGGTTGCCCTGATGAAGGTATTGGTGAAAGTGATATTCGCGTCAACTTTGGTGGTGTAACCTTCTTCTCCGGTGATTATCTGTATGCGGATAACACAGGAATGATCCTTTCTGAAGAGCCACTGACTGCCCCAGAAACTGATGAATTTGAAGAAGTTGAAGCTATCGACGAATAATTGTTAATTAAAAAATTCAATAAATAAGGGCAGATATTACTATCTGCCCTTATTTTTTATTCGTGTTTCTACTCTAAATAACTCGCATTGCAGGTAGGCGGCAAATGAAGCCAACCCCCTACAATACGAAGTATGACGAGGAAATTAAACTTCTTCCATCTTACCGAGCAACGTCCGTAACCGCTCCTGCCATACCTGCTGCTCTTGCTTAAGTTGCTCATTCTCACGCACTAGTGACTCAGTACCTGATTTTGCACTCTCAACTTCTTGGGCAAGCGCACCATTTTTATCTTTTAATTCATCGATTTCCATTTGCAGTAGTGTAATGGTATCGATCGCTTGTTGAACTTTGGCTTCTAGTTTCTCAAATACTTCAAATGACATGTTTCCAATCTCCCTTGTAAGCTTTTAACAGATTGTAAGTAGCATGATCCTCTGTGTCCAGTTCCTTACGTCTGAATCGTTATAATATTGATTTCAAAACACTGGTCAGATCACATTGCAAAGGTCGATTACATCACTATTTTTGGTTGTTTTCTTTCGCTTTAGTGATGTAACACACATTTTTCAATTTCGATATTTCTCGTTTATGTTCATTAACGATAAATTCACACTATAGGTTTTCGATAAGAAAATCTTACCTTGCAAAAATATTACAATAATTTTAATTTTCGTAGGATAGATATATGAGCCAAATGACCTCAACTACACTCACCGGTCAGTGTATTTCGGAATGTCTCGGAACTGCACTCCTCGTCTTTTTTGGTTTAGGCTGCGTCGCCGCAGTCCGTATCGCAGGGGCACAGCTTGGCCTCTGGGAAATCAGTGTCATCTGGGGCTTTGGAGTTGCCCTCGCGGTTTACTTAACTGCCGGGATCTCTGGCGCTCACTTAAACCCGGCCGTTACACTCGCTTTGTGGCTATTTGCTTGCTTTGATAAGCGTAAAGTTGTCCCATACATTATCGCACAAATGCTCGGTGGTTTTTTCGCCGCAGCCCTCGTATATGCAATGTACTCTCCTGTTTTCCTTGATTATGATCAGGTACATAATATCATTCGAGGTACACAAGAAAGCTTATTTACTGCCGGCGTATTCTCAACCTACCCAGCCCCTCAAATTAGTGAACTACATGCCTTCTTTATTGAAGTTGTCATTGGTGCAATCTTAGTTTGCCTAATTTTAGCGCTTACTGATGACGGTAATGGAGTCCCTCGCGGGCCTTTAGCACCTCTCCTCATTGGTATTTTGATTGCGGTTATCGGTGGGTCATTTGGGCCACTAACAGGGTTCGCACTTAACCCAGCCCGAGACTTTGGACCGAAAATTGTCGCTTATCTTGCAGGATGGGGGGATATCGCCTTAACCGGTGGACGTGAAATCCCTTACTTCCTAATTCCATTAACCGCCCCAATCGTCGGTGGTTTATTAGGTGCATTCGCTTACCGTAAACTGATCGGCCGCCACTTACCTTGTATGGTCTGTGAAGACGAACCGGAAGAAGAAAAAAAACCATTAACTAAAAACGCTTAATTATTACTAGAACAGGTTTAAATTATGACAACAGAAACAAATATCGAAAAAAAATATATTGTCGCTCTTGATCAAGGAACAACCAGTTCACGAGCAGTCGTACTTGATCACGAAGCCAATATTGTGAGTGTTTCTCAACGTGAGTTTAGCCAAATTTATCCAAAACCAGGCTGGGTTGAGCATGACCCAATGGAAATTTGGGCATCACAAAGCTCAACACTGGTTGAAGTGCTAGCGAAAGCCGACATTCGTACTGATGAAGTTGCGAGTATCGGTATCACCAACCAACGTGAAACTACCATTATTTGGGAAAAAGAAACGGGTAAGCCCATTTACAATGCAATTGTATGGCAATGCCGCCGTACTGCTGATTTTTGCACACACTTAAAGCAAAATGATAAAGATTTAGAAGAGTACATTCGCCAAAATACTGGCCTCGTTGTTGACCCCTATTTTTCAGGAACCAAAGTTAAATGGATCCTCGACCATGTTGAGGGGGCGCGTGAACGCGCAGAAAAAGGCGAATTACTGTTTGGTACTGTCGACACGTGGTTAGTTTGGAAAATGACGCAAGGACGTGTTCACGTTACCGACTTTACCAATGCCTCTCGTACCATGTTATTTAATATTCGTAATCTCGAATGGGATGACAAGATATTAAAAGCATTGAATATCCCGCGCGCTATGTTGCCTGAAGTTCGCTCTTCATCCGAAGTTTATGGACAAACTAACATTGGGGGTAAAGGCGGCACACGTATTCCAATTTCTGGCATTGCAGGAGACCAGCAAGCGGCACTGTATGGCCAGCTTTGTGTGAAATCAGGCATGGCAAAAAACACCTATGGAACAGGCTGTTTCTTACTGATGAATACCGGAGATACGGCGGTACGCTCTAACCATGGACTGCTCACCACGATTGCCTGTGGCCCGCGCGGTGAAGTGAACTATGCTCTCGAAGGGGCTGTATTTGTCGGCGGTGCATCGATTCAATGGCTACGCGATGAACTAAAACTCATCGATGAAGCCACTGACTCTGAATACTTTGCCACTAAAGTTAAAGACAGCAATGGCGTTTATGTTGTTCCTGCCTTTACTGGCTTAGGCGCACCTTACTGGGACCCGTATGCACGTGGAGCCATTTTTGGCTTAACACGTGGTGCGAACCGTAATCACATCATTCGTGCAACACTTGAGTCGATTGCTTATCAAACCCGCGATGTACTGGATGCGATGCAAGCAGACTCCGGTGAGCGTTTAAAAGCGCTGCGTGTGGATGGCGGTGCCGTTGCAAACAACTTCTTAATGCAATTCCAATCCGATATCTTAGGGACGCCAGTAGAGCGCCCTGCAGTACGTGAAAGTACAGCGCTGGGTGCCGCTTACCTTGCCGGTCTGGCTGTTGGCTTTTGGAGTAGCCTTGATGAGTTACAAAGTAAAGCAACCATCGAGCGTGTCTTTAAGCCCGGTATTGAAACAACTGAACGTAACTTTAAATATGAAGGTTGGAAAAAAGCGGTTGCCCGTGCGCAAGAGTGGGAAGACAGAGGTTAATTTTTCTGTATAACCCCAATTTATTGCTAAATAGATAATCATAGCAGTGCTTCGGCACTGCTTTTTTATATTCACAATAAAACTAATTAGCTAGTAAATGAAATCACAACAACCAGAACAATAATAAATTAGATTGCACCAATGACTTTATTTAGAATTCCCTATGATATGAATTCATTAATCGTTACTTAAAGGAAATAAGGTTATGGATAACCGAAAAACTCAACCACACGATAAACTGGGTCAATACAATAAAAACACTTACGGCTTCGCAGTAAAAACGCACTCAGCCGCCCCCTTCAACCCTAATCATTTTGTTTTTGAACAAACTGTTTTGCTTACTGATATACGCAACCAGACTAGCTCACTGAAAAATAAACAACAAACCACCGTGTGGGTATACGAAGCAGTGATCACTTCGCCTAAATATGGCTCACTAACCTTCATGGTTGATAAACACAATTGCCAATTTGCAATCGACATACAGGGAAAAAAAAGCAATCTTACTCCACAAGATAGCTTTGAACAAATAACCCTAGATAATCTTCAGGAAGGAGAACAGATTAAGGTTACATTGACAGCAACTACGGATGGTTCCGTACCCATTTTTCGTTTTTTATGGGATGCAAGCAATGATATATCCCATATTCCTGACCAAACCATTTATCCATTAATCCCGACTCATCCCTCTACTGGCATCAATAATAATACAATAAAATCAGCGCCTATTAATTATACCCGCGTCCACAATGCATTAACTGACCAAATGTCTGATAGTAATTTACGACTTGGAAATTATAAGAATCGCGGAAGGATATCGATAGTTCATAGAAACTCTCGAATACTAAAAGCATTAACAGGTAATCCTGAACACTCTGTAAATAGCCAAGCTTCTTTTAATTGGATAAATTGGTTAGTTGGCAAGCCTCGGATATCAGGCGAAAACAAACAAAGCAATTTACTGAGCCTCTCTGATTCAACGCTTTTTTCTGGATCCAACATCCACCACAATCAAAATTTATTTGTTGAGAGTTTTAATTCGCCTCATGTATGGAAAGAAGGTGAATCGCGTGCAAAAGATCAAATCTCGGATTTACTCTTACCCAGCGGGCAATGGCATCGCCACTATGACACCGTCATTATTCCCGCGAATGCTAATGATCAGCAGATAGAATTAATTCGTCATTGGCTCGAATTAACAGGTGGAAGTGTCATTATCATTCAAGACAAAAAAATACAGCGCTCGACTCATGTACAACAATTTATCGATGATATTGATTGGATACCAAAAAAGAACATGATGTTAACGCAATCAGATAAGCCGATAACGCTTATTGACCCAACCAATATCCAAGAAAAAATGATATTTGAAAATAATGATGCTTCCCTCGAATTAACCCGCCCTCTCGTCATGACCAAGCAGGCTTTCAATATTCATGGTTTTCAACAAGTTATTTCTTTACCATCCAAATCAATCAACGCGTTGAATTTAACAAACAAAGAATTAGAAAATGCAGAGTATTTTTCAATTACAATTAATAGCTCAAGACAAAAAACATTATTGAAATTAGATGATATCCCACTGTCTAAACATGATTCCTGGGACTCATTAGCCCAAGAAATAGAAAGTAAAGTTAATCAGCAACTTGTTCCACTTTCACAGCCCTCGATTAAGATACGCTATAAAAATAATCAGCTGGTTATTTATGGTAACAGACAGATTTTTTCTCAGTTTCAACTTAAAAAAAATCAGACGATTCATCATATAAAAGATCGCAATGAACTTAAAATATCAAATGAAAATAACCAAACCATTTACAAAATCGATTTGAATAAGGATTATGCGAATAGCTGGACGCATTTATCATTCAAATTAATAGACAGTAATAACTGTATGACCGGCGTATATCAAGAGCAATTTAAGCACCTTGGAACTCAATTTAATACTCCAGAACAATTCGCAGAATACCTTCAGCGATATTTACATTCAAAATTAGACGATGAGTCTATTCAAGTTTATTGGGATGAAAGAGGCAACAATCTATGTGTTGTCGACGCTAAAAATAGGGAACTTGAAGAATTCCAATTTAGTTATAACAACCAAATAATTCCCATTGTTGTTGCAGAAAATCCGACTGCTATCCCACATAAATTAGTGGTAGGAGCCGTCACGGGAATATTGCCTAACCATGAAGATATCGATGAATTTCAATTAATTGAAAAACCACAATTTGGCGAAATACAACTCAATTCAAAAACGGGAAAATGGCAATATAATCCCGACAAAGAAAGGCTATTCTCAGGGGCTGAACAATTTGATTTCATCGCAAAAATGAAAGATGGCAGTATATCTGCACCAATGTCAATTCAACTTCAGGCTGAGACCGCCCCGATAGTCTCTATTCCCGGAAAAAGAACTTTTTCAATTAAAGACCCTATTTATCATGAACCTCAGCCTAGATATTATTCAGCTCCAGCTGATATGCAAATTCATCATATACAACTTGCTCAAACACACTTACAGCGCCCCGATAGCCCATATTTTAATTTAACTGCTAATCGCTGGGCACTACTAAAAGTTGACATCACCAGTCTATCTTTGGCAAATGCACCTGATTTCGTAGCTATCATTACAGATAAACAAGGAAATGAATTAGGCCGAGTTAGACTCACTGGCCCTGATAAATTACCACAGTCATTATTACCTATACCAAATACACCACATATCGCAGCCAGTGAATTACACCAACAAAGTTATACAGCACCATTAAAAGGTGAGTGGATGCAGCCCGATATCCAAGTACGCATTATGGCAAATAACCAGCCAATAACGATGCCTTACACAGATGAAAACGGATTTTTTGCATTAAATATAAAACCTGATAACCACCTAATATCACATGTCACGAATACAAGTCTTTATCAGCAAGGTCATGGAATTTATGCTTACTCCCCACTTAATTGGGGACTTGAGGCTGCAAATAAATTACCGGTAACACAATTCACGCTTTATAGTTACCCCGCAACGCCTGATTTTCCAGCTTTACCCATTTATATGTATCCACATTTCTACGACCGTACGCTGGTTAATCCTCAATATGATAATGCAACAACTCACCCTTACCTTGTCGATGCACAAATAGCTTGGGCTTATCTAAATAGTAAAATGTCACTAGATAGAAATAGTCTGAACTCTGAATTCTATTATTCCTCTATTAATAAGCTCATGCCGCCATCAATGAAAACTAAAATATTAGGATTAGGGCAAATTCATCATAGTGGAGGCGAATCAAAATCCGGGGTGTTATTTCATGAGTTATATGGTCATGGATTAAAATTACCCCATACAACAGACACTCAATACCCTTTTTCTAGCAAGAGTCATGGCGATAATATTGGCTATGACCAACAGCGACAGCAATACACCACTTATCGCTATACTTCAGATAATGATAATAAAATTAATGAATCTCAACCGACCATGTATCCTCAATATTCGCCTCATACCACCGACCAGTATGATGCTTTTTTAGCCCACTCAGACTATTTCACTTTGGAAATACAAAAATTCTTAATGGATGAAATGCGCTGGCAGCCTAATGCTGTAATAGACCAAGATACTGAAGATAATGGGTTTGTAGGGGAAGGTTTCTATCAAAAATGGTCAAGTAAAGATAAGAAATGGATAACACTCAATAATCAGAATTTCACACAATATTATAGAGAAGAACAACAGCATTTATTGATACATAAAAGAGATGTCCCTATTTATTGGATACGAGGGCAATTTATAAAAACCCCGACGAATAATAAACTTCATCCCTATAGCGCTGTAAATGTTATTCGCTCTGTTGGTCATTTACCCGCCGATTACCATAATTTAATCACCCATGAAGGCCGCCCTTTTCATCCTTATTACCGCTATGCACTGCAAGTCACCTATGCCACCGAAACTGGCCTACTGACCGAGAAATTACAAATTCCCTTAATGTACGATGAAATAAGTATGAATATTCCCGATAAAGGGGAACTCGTCAAATTTGATATACTTGAAATTAATAAAAATAAGCAAACAGTAAGCACTTTCTACCATTACTCAAATCCTGAATCACTGGCCAATCGAATGCTCATCCATAGCGATGGTCAGACATTACCAAAAACATTACAGCTGGATAATTATTGGCGTGGCAGTAAATTATTTTGGTCTGCAACTGATAAAAACATGATTGATTTCCCAACAGGAAAATTGAATTATCAACGTATTAACGCGCAAAGTGCGATTTGTGCAAGCTGGGTAGAAAACGGGCAATTACACCAACAATATTTTTCATTGAATGACCCATTCGGTAAAAATAATAAAGTTGATACAACCAATATTTTCCAACCAATTAATCATTTTGATATACAAAATAATGAACGGAATATAGCAGACGTTCATTTAAATGTTCTTTCTGAGACTCGGCTACTTTCTGATGTACATATCAACCAACAAATTGACATTCGAAAACTGGGTTTAATCGAAAAAAATAATCAATATTGGGCGACTCTGGTTATTTATGATGAACAAGGCAATATGCAAGAAAAAATGCCATTGGAGACTTGGTTTTTATCCGTAAATCAAAATATACTTTCAGTCAAAGGGACAATAGACAGCACCCCTGGGTTAAAAATCGCAGGAATTAAAGTCTATATCGACCAACACCTGCATGATGATGTGGCGGCCAGCTCAATTTGGATCCATCAAAATACCCAAGAGACATTGGCTGAAAATACCAAGTTGCTCGATTATGATCGCCCGGTAATCTTTAATTCGATCGAACATCAGCCTGAATTATTGGCGTCACTCCCTAAACATGAAGATAGCTTGATAGGTAGAGAAAAAGCCAATTTCCACATCCCTTCAACGATTGTCCCTATGCCAATCGCAGTCTAAATTTGACGGCATAAAAAACGCATCAAAACAAACACGTCAGGTAGCTAAATAATAGCTGCCTGACCATTTTAATTTTAGACTGTCCGCTCAGTATGATCCATTCGACGCGCTAAAGGTAGCCAACACAGCAACACCAGCGTTGACATTAAAAACATCAATAGTCCTAGGCTAAATTGCCCATTTTGTGGCAATAAAGCCGAGACCCACGTTGCGACCCCAGAACCCACATTTTGCAATCCTCCCACTAAAGCACCCGCAGCCCCTGCAAGATAAGGAAAAGGTTCCATCGCGCCAGTTGTCGCAAGGGGAAATAACATCCCTGCACCAAAGAAAAAGACTGCTGCGGGAACCAGCAATGTCCAAATATTCATGATACCGAACCAACTTGGTATCCACATCATCGCACCCGCTAATAAGCAAACAATCACCGAATGCCACATCAAAGTATAAAAACTTTTTCCTTCACGCCCTGCATACCAAGCACCAAAAAATGCGGCAGGTATCGGTAAAATAAACAGAACACTCACCGTGATACTGCTAAGACCTAATACCCCACCCATCAATACACCGCTACTTGATTCAAATACGGCAATTCCTGCTAATGCACCAATTAGCATCGCTAAATAAGATAAAAATGGCCCATTTGATAACAATTCACAATATGACGCGATCATTTTACGCTTTTCAGGTGATATAGGACGCGTTTCTGGCAACCAGCGATACATGCTTAATAATACTGAAGCACCTAAGACAAATAGGAAAATATAACAAGCATGCCAGCCAAAGAAATGCGCCAGTATTCCACCAAACATCGGCGCTAATAATGGACTAACTAACACCCCCATATTTAATAAACTATTGGCGTAGCGTAGTGCCGTTCCTTTATACAAGTCACGAGGCATCGTTCTTGCCATCACGCCCGCAACCCCAGTTCCTAAACCTTGCAAGCCACTTGCGATTGTCAAAACCGTCAATGTAGGAGCAAAAATGGCCACGATGGTCGATAAAAGGAAAATAGATAAGCCCGCTAAAATGACAGGCCGACGACCAATTTGGTCTGACAATGGGCCATACACTAATTGCGAAAAGCCATAAGAGAATAAATAGGCGGCCATCACTTTCTGTACAGAGCCTGAAGGCTCATCAAAATAAACAGCAATTTCTGCAATTACAGGTACATAGATAGTTTGAGTCATTTGACCGACCGCAGCCAAAGCAATCAACATTAACAGCAGATTAAAATGTTCCAGTTTTCTCATTTTCTTCTCAAACAAAATATTAATTCCGCACACACACGCACTGCATTATTAAGATTTAATAATGCTTGGGTATAGTTTCAGAATTAAATAACAAATAATTATCGAATGTTTTTGATTAGCTCAGACTCAGAAAGTCTGTAATAAACCAACTTTATTCTAATGTGACTAAGATAACAAAAATTATTATTTTTTCGAGCCAGAGCTCCATTTTATTTTATTCATCTATGGCAGCCATATTCGCCACTAGTGTCAACATAATTGTACATTAAATTTAATAATGTACTAATTTTAAGAATAAATCACTGGAACACATTATCGATAAGAACAAACAATGAACTGCTTTAGTATTAAATCCTAATATATGCGCAGCGAAGTATCACTTAATTAATTTACGCTGTGCCACGAAAGATTATAAATATCAAAAAAATTAGAGGTGAGTATTTATGGCTAATTGGGTTACTGGGAAAGTCATTGAAGCAAAATTTTGGACCGATTCCTTATTTAGTCTTGTGATCAACGCACCGATAAAACCATTTACTGCCGGTCAATATGCTAAGTTAGCGCTAGAAATTGACGGAGAGCGTATTCAGCGCGCTTACTCTTATGTCAATGCCCCAAGTGATAATCGCCTCGAGTTTTATTTTGTTATTGTACCTAATGGGAAACTAAGCCCAAAGCTAGCGCAATTACAATCCGGGGATGAGTTACAAATCACAGATGAAGCAACAGGCTTCTTTGTATTAGATGAAATCCCTGAATGTAAAAATTTATGGATGCTATCAACAGGTACAGCCATAGGGCCATTTTTGTCTATATTACAAGAGGGTATAGGCCTTGAGCGTTTCGAAAAAATGGTACTCCTTCACGCGGTTCGCTATGAAAAAGATCTCAGTTACCTGCCTCTAATGAAAAAACTTGAACAGCGATATCAAGGTAAACTGCAAATTGTTACCGTGGTGAGCCGTGAGCAATGTGAGGGGTCGCTGTATGGTCGCGTACCCGCTTTAATTGAAAGTCAGGCTCTCGAAAATGCAGTTGGTATTCCTTTAACCCCTGAAACCTGCCACGTTATGCTATGCGGTAATCCTGAAATGGTCAAAGATACGCGTGAAACATTGAAAAATACTCGCGGAATGGTTAAGCACTTACGCCGTAAACCTGGCCATATTTCGAGTGAGCAATATTGGTAATTGTTCACAAATGCTACCCTGATAAGCCGATAAAACAGGACGTTCTGGGTAGCAAAAGGCAGTTATAAATAATCAACCGGCTCGGTTTTTAATCCAAACTTATTTTCACTGTCCATGCCGACAAAAACCCCGCAATCCAGCAGCATAATCATTGCGATAAATAGGGGTAAAAATCGGCCTATTCCCCACTGCCAAATGGACGCTAATTGGCTAACATCGATAGAGGCTAACGCAAATGCTAAAATAATTAAGGCAAACCAACCTCCAGGTTTTCCTCTATCATGCAAGCGCTTAGTAAAAATAGCGGCTAATGGGTATAGCAAGAGTAAAAATAAAATAGCAACGAATGCATCAGGCAATAAAAATGCATTTTGCAAAAGCACAATCACCGTCATCAAAATAAAGCAGGCCGCTATCCCTGCCCAAAATGGTCGACGACCGATGCGGCCTTTGAATGAAAAAGCCCATTGTTGTAATGTCATTAGACGTAATCCTGATACAATGTTAGCAACTAAAAAGTGAGTGGCAAAAGTATGATCCAACCTATATTTCGGTCAATTAACGTTATCATAACCGTTTTCACGCTCAGTTTGCCACAATTGGCACTCGCGCAAAAAGTGCCTACATTACCCGATACCGATTTTGAAGTGGCCTATTTATCCCCTGATGCCCCTTCATTTGACCTGACAATCCCAGTGCTACGTACCCAATTCAATCAAACTTATGAAGATTTGTATCTACATGAATACAAAGTGATTGCGAGCCAAGATATTTCAGCCCCTTATATACGCGCTGCCTCTCGGATTAACCAGCAAATTTATTCATCTGCCGTTTTAGAGCGAGGCAGTGAAAAAATCAAAAGCCTACAAATTACCTTGCTGCCGACTGATAACCAAAAAGAAGCTGAAGAAAGCAGGCAATTGATTGAACGATATATTATTGCACTTATTCATCAATTTGATCCTAATGTTTCCCTAGATAAAGCCCCCGAACTTACCGCAGCGCTGAATAAATTTATGGCGGATAAAGCACCAACCCGTGCGGAAGAAGCAAGATTAGGAAGTCTGCGCTATATTTTAGTAAAAAGTGACAATAATGTGCTTACTTTTGCTGTTGAACCGATTAAGCTAGAGCAACAAACCCCCTAAACGGATTCGGATCACAGGGATTAGAACAAGCATGATGAAAAGCAAAGCTATTCTCACCCATTGTTCTTATAATATGTAGAGTGAATGGCGATAGAAAACTGTTTCGTTACGCATAAAAAACTGACCGCGTAATGAATAACTCATTGATTAATCATTCAAACTTTCTGGTTGGAGGAAACAACATGCGACATCCATTAGTAATGGGTAACTGGAAACTCAACGGTAGCACCCATATGGTCAATGACCTGATCGCAGGTCTACGCAATGAACTTAGTAGCGTTGATGGCTGTGACGTAGCAATTGCACCACCTGCTATCTACCTGAACCAAGCTAAACATGCCCTTGCAGGTAGCCGTATTGAATTAGGTGCACAAAATATTGATGTGAACCTATCAGGCGCATTCACGGGTGAAACTTCCGCTGAAATGCTAAAAGATGTTGGTGCAAAATATATCATCATCGGCCATTCAGAGCGTCGTACCTACCATCATGAAAGTGATGAATTCGTTGCTAAAAAATTCGCAGTATTAAAAGAACAAGGTTTAATCCCTGTTCTTTGCATCGGTGAAACCGAAGCAGAAAATGAAGCCGGTAAAACGGAAGAAGTTTGTGCTCGTCAAATTGACGCTGTTCTGAATTTACTGGGCGCAGAAGCTTTCCAAGGCGCCGTTATCGCTTATGAGCCAATTTGGGCTATCGGTACCGGTAAATCTGCAACTCCAGCACAAGCTCAAGCTATCCATAAATTTATTCGTACTCATGTGGCGAAGAAAGATGCCGCTGTCGCTGAACAAGTTATTATCCAATACGGTGGCTCAGTGAATGCGAGCAACGCAGCGGAATTATTCACTCAGCCAGATATTGATGGCGCATTAGTGGGTGGCGCATCACTAAAAGCGGATGCTTTTGCTGTGATTGTTAAAGCGGCTGCCGCAGCTAAAAAAGCAAAATAATTAAATTTTGCTGTAATATTATTCTCGTAAACCGCCAACAAAGGCGGTTTTTTTGTCCAATGAATATCGGGTCAATCGCCCCCTATCTTGAAAATAATAACATCAAGCTATACTTCACTGCATAATTGATAGCATCAATTATTTTTCCAGAAAAAATAAGTCATACTCATTTCCAATCAATTTTTAACATTTATCGCTATAATTTCCATTTCGTAATGGCACTAAAGTCCTAAATTTGATTTATAGAGCATAAACCCTACACTTTAACCTTTAATCCAGACGAATAATTTATTCGCCTATATTTTCAGCATAGATCACAATTCAAAATAATACCAAAGCAAGATTATTCCCTATAAAAATTACTTATTCTGATAATTTAATTATTTAAAATCAAATAGGTAATCATAAAATCATAATTTGACTATTAGTGCGATATTCTTTTACGCTTAAAAATAAGAATAATCTCAACTGTGATTTTCCTCACATCATAAATACGAATCGCTACTTATTATTCTTCGAAAAATAACTAAGGAATAATAAAATGAAGACACTTACCTTACTTTCTGCCTGTATTTTTAGTGCAATATCAATGGCAGACCCACTCACCCAAACACAACTCAATGACTTGTGGAAAGATAAACAGAAATCTGCTGATGAAATTGTGAGAAACATGTCTGAAGCAGAAAAAATCGGCCAGCTCTTCATGCTAGATTTTAGATATTGGAATAAAGATAAAAACGGTGAGCCTGCGGCGTTTTTAGCGATGAACGATGAGGTGTCTAAAGTCATTAACCAATATCATTTAGGCTCTGTCATTTTATTTCGCGAAAATTTGATTAATACACCACAAACGGTTGAGCTGATTAATCAATTACAATCTTCTCGCAGCAACCTGCCACTTTTTATTGGCACTGACCAAGAAGGCGGCTACGTCACACGTTTACGTGTTGGGACAGAAATGCCTGGCAATATGGCATTAGGCGCAACACGTAACCCCGCACTTGCTGAATTAACAGGAATGATCCATGGATATGAATTATCCAGTCTAGGGTTCAACATTAACTTTGGTCCCGTTGTGGATGTGAATAACAACCAAAATAACCCTGTCATTGGTGTTCGCTCATATTCAGACAATAAATCCCTTGTTGAGCAGCTATCGACTAACTACGTCAAAGGGATCCATAAATACAACCTACTAACGTCATTAAAGCATTTTCCAGGACATGGTAATGTGTCCTCTGACTCCCACGTTGATTTACCCGTTGTAAACTCTGACGCCAAAACATGGCGCTCAACAGAATTACCACCATTCAAATATGCACTCGCTCATGGTGCAGATGCAGTCATGACTGCCCATATCATCGTTCCCGCTCTCGATAGCAATAAAATCAAAACATTAACTGGCAAAGAAGTGGGTACACCAGCCACACTTTCAAAACCTATCTTGCATAATATTTTACGTGAAGAGCTGAAATATGATGGTTTAATCGTCACCGATGCCATGGATATGGGGGCAATTGCTGATAACTTTGATATGAATTGGGCTGTTGAAACATCGTTACTTGCAGGTTCTGACATTGTGCTGATGCCAATCAAAATGTGGGATAGCGAGGCTGTTAGTCGCCTTGATAATATGTATCGCCACTTAGAGATTCAGGCAAAAGAAAACCCTGAGCTGCAAAAACGCATTGATGAATCTGCAAAACGTGTCGTCCTGAAGAAGCTTCAACAAGAAATCACCGCACAACCGATTAATTTAACTATTGCAGAGCAGGTTGTGGCGTCGAAAAGCCATAAAGACCTTGAAAACATGGTCTCTGAGCAAGCTATCACGCTCATCAAAAATGAAAATATCCTACCTTATGTGCTGAAATCGAATAATCATATTCTGGTTATTTCTGATGAAAAACCGCGTAATACGCTAATTCAAAAACACCTCAGCGATATCGAACAACAAACAAATGTGAGTATTCAAACCAGCGACAGCGTAGTGAAATTAAATGAAAATACACTGACGCCAAGCGAAGCTAAAAAACTCGTCAAAAACCAAGATCTTATTCTACTGACCACTTACAATCTGAAAGATAATCCAGCTAATGCTCAGCTTATTATTGATGAAGCTAACAAGGCGAAAATACCATTAGTGGTTATCTCATCACGTAACCCTTATGACATTGCTTACCTGAAAGAGGTTAAAGCCAATATCGCTATTTATGGCATTACAGGTTTTGATGTGACAAATAATAACCGTAATTCACTGGAAACCAATATTCGCAGTGGTTTACGTACCCTTTTTGCCGATAGCCATGCTCAGCCACTCAACCCACCTAAAGGGTTGCTACCCGTCAACATCAAAAACCCACAAGGCAATAAAATTTTATTCCCTTATGGTCACGGTGAAACTTACAACACCGCAGGTTAACAACTTCAAGCACGCCCTTAATAAAAAAGCATTAACCCGCCTTTATGCCCCCTTCGGTATAAAGGACGGGTTCTGACATCCTCAAAAAGGATGTTCAACAAAAATAAATTTATATAAATAA
Organism: Providencia heimbachae ATCC 35613; assembly: GCF_001655055.1. Classification (GTDB taxonomy): domain Bacteria; phylum Pseudomonadota; class Gammaproteobacteria; order Enterobacterales; family Enterobacteriaceae; genus Providencia; species Providencia heimbachae. The sequence continues at coordinate 54,392 of NZ_LXEW01000030.1, forward strand.
TTAAAATTAAAGGTTTATTATGAAAACTTCACTAAATGGTTTAATTCTCCTCACCGCCACGAGTCTCACTACCTCTGCTTTCGCAGCAGATCAAGTTAATAATGACTATTGGCGAGTATCTTCAAACGTTTATATGGAATTGGAAAAATTTGAGGGTCACCACAATAGCAGTGACCGCAAAGTCTTTGATAAGACGACAATGATTGGCCAACTGTTCTTATCTAATCCAGAATCTAAATGGAGTTTCTTTCTTGAACATAAAGAATCTCTAAGAAGCTACAACCACGACTTTTCAACGTCTAAAGATTCATTTATTCGTAACCGTACTCAAATTGGCGCAACCCGAAAAATGTATTCAAGCGATATTGGGCAGTTCAACCTGAATGTGACTTACCGTAAAGAGTCCAACGATTCCGCACCGGGAACACAGGCTCGCCCTTCCAATACGCTATTTTGGTTAATGCCTAGTGGTACATATAATTTCAATGATAAATGGGCATTTAATTTCTGGGATGCGTTCTATCATTACGACAACTTCCATGCTGCCAATAGTTACGAGTGGGAGTCTGAACACGGTATCGTGTACAAAGTAAATGATTCGGCTACCGCAAAATTATATATGTATACCGACTGGACTTGGGATAAAGACTTCAATAAGACTTGGGAACAAAACCAAATCAGGGGTTATTTCCCTATCACGCTTAACCAAGATTGGAGTGTGATGCCTTATTTCCGTTACTACTTGAATGAGCACAACTATGACAGTAATCAGCGCACCACTCAAAAAGTCAAAGATGGCTACCGTGTCGGTACACAAGTATTCTATAACCTCACACCAAAGCTCACACTATGGGGTGGCTTTGCCGTTGAACCTAGCACATGGGAAAACCCAAAAAATGCCGGTATCACATCAGGCAGCAACAACCACCAAACTTTCTACCTTGGCCAATTAGGTGTCAAATACCAATGGCAATAAATTAATAAAAATCTCCCAGTCTGCCCCTTACAGGCTGGGAGCGATTCAATTTAATATTTATTATCAATATGTTAAATAATTTAAAGCTGATCAAACGATACGAGTATGTGACCCGAGTAGCTGAGAGCAGACAACAACGCTATAACTCGAAGTATGACGAGTATTATGATGAGTAGTATGACGAATATTAGCGGCGGATAATCTCATCAAACACCCCACCATTGGCAAAATGCGTTGCTTGAGCCGCTTTCCAGCCGCCAAAATTCTCATCGACGGTTAGCAACTTCAATTGTGGAAATTGTTGTTGATATTTTGCTGAAACTTCTGTATTTCGTGGGCGATAGTAGTTTTTCGCAGCAAGTTCTTGCCCTTTTGGTGAGTAGAGATATTCAAGATAGGCTTGAGCAACCTCTCGATGGTCACGTTTATCCACTGTTTTATCGACAATCGCTACCGTAGGTTCCGCTAAAATAGAGATACTTGGAGTGATAACTTCAAACTGGCCATTTTCACCTAATTCATTAATGGCCAATAATGCTTCATTTTCCCAAGCAATCAACACATCACCAATACCACGCTCAACAAAGCTATTGGTTGCTCCACGCGCTCCGGAGTCGAGCACTTCAACATTTTGATAAAGCTGTTTAACAAATTGCTTCGCTTTTTCAGCATCTTGCTGATTTTTATCTAATGCATATCCCCACGCAGCTAAATAATTCCAACGCGCTCCCCCCGAAGTTTTAGGATTAGGGGTGACCACAGAGACATCTTGGCGAATAAGATCATCCCAATCATGAATATTTTTTGGGTTGTCTTTGCGAACTAAAAATACAATAGTTGAAGTGTAAGGTGCTGAATTATCAGGAAGGCGCTTTATCCAGTTATGATCGATTCGACCGCTATCCGCGATAGCATCAACATCATAAGCCAGTGCGAGTGTCACCACGTCGGCTTCCAAACCATTCATCACTGAAATAGCTTGCTTACCAGAGCCCCCGTGAGATTGACGCACAGTAACGGTATCTCCGGTCTTTTCCTTCCAGTGGTCGCTAAAGGCTTGATTGTATTGCTGATAAAATTCTCGGGTCGGGTCATAAGAGACATTCAACAACTGAATGTTTTTCGCCCACGCTCCGGTAGTGAGAACCAATAAAAGTGCTGTCGCTAATTGAGATTTCGTCACCTGCCATAAACTTGCCATTATTCCATCCCTCATCAAATTGATTACAGGATCAGGCTGACAGATAGCATAAATAACTGGAAATAATTAAAAAGCAAAACTTATTCACTTAGGGAATATGTAGGCGATATCAGAGAGGAAGGTTGAGAAGCTAAGCCCTAACTATTTTCAAAAGTATTAGGGCTAGCGATTTCATCATGTTAGATAACAAATAAGGGGCTGAAACTAGTACAGTTTTTTCGCTGTTTCAAACCAATCTTTCTTAAAGACACGCTTCATATTCATGACGGCATCAACGATATCATGATGAACTAATTTCTCATTCTGCGTACCCACACAACGGCCACCATAGCCTTCGAGCAGTAACTGAATAGAATAAGCCCCCATACGTGATGCAAGAATACGGTCATAAGCAACGGGCGAACCGCCGCGTTGAATATGCCCTAACACAGTTGCACGAGTTTCATGGCGCGTTTCTTGTTCAATATATTTTGCCAATTCATCAACATCACAAACGTGCTCAGTGATCGCGACAATCGCGTGCCGCTTGCCTTTTTCGATACCACGTTTGATTTCTGACAATAATTCTTCACGGTCAAATGCCATTTCTTGCTCAGGAAGAACTAAGAATTCACACCCCCCCGCAATCGCTGCAGATAAGGTTAAATCACCACAGTAACGCCCCATCACTTCAACAATGGAAATACGTTTATGAGAAGTCGAGGTATCACGTAGGCGGTCAATCGCTTCAACAACGGTCTCTAATGCGGTGAAGTAGCCGATGGTATAGTCCGTACCTGCAACATCATTATCAATCGTGCCCGGTAAACCGATACATGGGAAACCAGCTTCAGTTAGTGCTTTTGCACCTAAATAAGAACCATCACCACCAATAACCACCAGCGCATCAATATGATTTTTCTTCAGATTTTCAATTGCAATTTCACGTACTTTTTCATCACGGAATTGAGGAAAACGAGCAGAGCCTAAGAAAGTGCCACCGCGATTAATCATATCCGAAACGCTATATCGGTCTAATTGCTTCATGCGATTTTCATATAAGCCGAGGTATCCATCATAAATACCCATCACTTCCAAGCCTTCACCGAGAGCCGCCCGTACAACACCACGGATCGCAGCGTTCATACCAGGTGCATCTCCACCACTTGTTAAAACCCCAATTCTTTTAATCTGTTTGACCATGATGACCTCTGATTAATGAACATAAATTGCAAATCTATGAAAATACACGACCGACTAAACTGCTCTAACCTAATATTGCGCTCAACCACTTTCGCGTCAAACCACCAAAGCTGAATTGATTCACCTAGTGGCATAATACGGTAAAGAAGTGATTATGCCTCTGCTTTCTATCAAGCTTTTGTGCTTTATTGTGATCAACATTACATAATATTAGCCCATGAATATCATTACTTGAAAAGTATACGGTGAAAATGAAAACGCAATTTACCTTTCAATGTCTTACTTCGGTAAAAAAATTAAGTTTCGATGATAACACTTAAATTCTTGCCATGCTGTATCTACAAAGCAAAAGAAACGCATTGATTTCATCAAGTAAAAATACAAATTCACTGATGAATATTTAATATTCATCGATATTTTTATGTAAAACCACCCAATTTTTATTAAATAATCATGAAAACTTAATTATTTAGCAAGCAAATTAATGGCCCGAAATTTATCTTTAAGCCGCTTGCAGTAAGGGCTACTGAGTAAATCTTCATTAGTATTAATGATGTATAGGATTGCCAGACGGCTAAAATAAGTATTGCGTAACTTTTTCAGACATGCGTTAATAGCGTCATCGGTTTGCAAGACAGACCTTATGAAAGCCATTTTTAGTAAAGCAGTCTCAGTTTCAGTGTTATCTTCTGATTACCCTTCTTCGTGAGTCTCCTCCCTAGTGCCTAAATAAGTCCCGCTCTGTGAACAGACCACTATCGCCGCAATTATGTGGCTTAATAATTTAAGAAGGTAATATTTATGTCTAACAAAATGACTGGTTTAGTAAAATGGTTTAACGCTGATAAAGGTTTCGGTTTCATTTCTCCAACTGATGGCAGCAAGGACGTTTTCGTCCACTTCTCTGCAATCCAAAGCAATGATTTCCGTACTCTTGATGAAGGCCAAAAAGTCGAATTCACTATTGAAGACGGCGCGAAAGGCCCAGCTGCAGCAAACGTTGTTGCTATCAGCTAATCTGGTCTTCTGAGTATCTCTGACCTGCGATAACGAAGACGGCAACAGCCTGAGTAGTCAGAATACAGAGATAACAAAAGATTAAAAAACCGGTATAGCAATCATTGCGATACCGGTTTTTGTTTATTTAGGTATAAAAATAACGCGTTAAATGGAAGAAAATCGGCGCGGCAAAACACAGAGAATCCATTCTATCTAACATTCCCCCATGCCCTTCAATAATTGCCCCAAAATCTTTAATACCGCTATCTCGCTTGATGGCAGACATACACAGCCCCCCAACAAACCCCATAATCGTAATGGCTAATGACATCAATCCCGCAACCCACCAGCTAAACGGAGTCACCCAATAGAGGCAAGCGCCAATAACAACCGAAGACATTATTCCACCGACAAAGCCTTCTATCGTCTTGTTTGGGCTCAGCTTTGGTACAATGGAATGCTTCCCAATAAGTTTGCCAAAAACATACTGCAATACGTCAGAAATTTGCGTTACCACAATCAAGAAAAGTAATAATTTGGCATTTTCCCCCTGATAACCTTCAATATTCAGCATCAGTAATGCAGGGACATGGCTTAAACAGAAAACGGTGACTAACATTCCCCATTGAATTTTAGCGGTTCGCTCAAGAAAGTGGAAAGTATCCCCAGCCAATGCAATACGGGTTGGCAAAAATAAGAATACAAATACGGGAATAAAAATAGAAAATAACCCGTACCATTCAATGCCAACTAACAAGTACTGAATAGGAATAAAAACAAAAAAACACCAGAATAGCGCTTCGTGATCACTGCGTCGAGTGGGCGTTAATGTAATAAATTCTCTTAATGCAAAGAAAGAAATCAGTGCAAATAAGATCACAACCCCGATATTACCTAGCACGACGGCAAGAACGCAGATAATACACATCACCCACCACGCTCGAATCCGTGCATTTAAATTATCAATCGTTGAATTACTTTTCTCTCCTGAATAACGGTAGGCTAAAATACCGCCAATCACACTCGCAACTACCAGTATGCCAAATACGCCAGATAACAATAATGTTAATTCGCTATCCCAAAAATTCATGGCATCAACTCCTCAAGCGCAGCTTTTGCCCGCTGTAAAAAATCAGACTTACTCTCATCTTCCCCCAGAGGAGAAAGCGGCTTACCCACCGTAGCGGAACAAATAATCGGTACAACGACCTTTGAGCCTTTAGGCAGTACCCGATTCAGATTTTCTAAATAAATGGGAACAACTTCAACTTGAGGGTATTTTTTTACGAGGTGATAGAGACCACTTTTGAATTCACTGAGTGCTTCACCATCTCCCCGAGTACCTTCAGGAAATAAAATCAGAGAATGTTTTGATTCTAAAACAGCTTCTAATGGCGCTAATACATTACCGGTTGCGGGCTTATCCCCTTTTCTTTCAATTAAAACCGCTCTGAAAACTTTATTCACAAGATAGCGTCGAAACGGTGTTTTATCCCAATAGTCTTTTGCCGCAACAGGATGAACAAAGTGACGCATCAGCGGGGGCAACCCAGACCAAATGACGAGACCATCAAGATGACTTGAATGATTAGCATAATAAATTCGAGAGGTCATTGCAGGTTGGCAACCGATCCAGCGGGTTCGCACGCCAGTCAATAAACGACAAGCACCAGACAACAGCACGCCCATTCCTTTTGCTAATAGCGAAACTCGTGGCGTTTTTTCCATTATTTTTCCTTATTATCGTTTCATTTATTGCTCACCAAAATTTATTAGTTTGCAACATAAACGTTTATCGATACTAAACCCAAAAAACCATAAAAACTTCAAGACCATTATTTTTGAATTAAATAATTTTAAATAAGATAGATAGCTGTTAGAAAGACTACAACGGGATAAGTTCTGATTTATTGGTTTAGAAGAGGAGAGAAAGGAATAACTGGGACAATCTGCAAATTTTTTGAAAATTAATCGGTATATACCCAAAATAACCCAAGTAACACAACTTGAATGATCACGAGTATATACCCCAACTAATTAAATATTATTTTTTGTCGGTCGCAATACGTTCACGGATATTTTGTGCGCGTTCACTTGATGGTGGGTGAGAATCAAACATACTTGTTTCACTGCTACCCATTTTAGCTAATTTTTCAAAACCGGTGACTAAACCGTCAGTTTTAACACCGCGTTTTTTCAACAGGTCATAAGAGAAGTTATCGGCTTCGCTTTCTTGGTGTTGAGAGAACTGAGAGTTAACCAGTTTTTCGCCCAGCGCAGCAACTTGTGATGCGCTCAGTTGTTGTGCTACACCACCCGCTGATGCTGCTGCGGTACGTGCTGCAACAGTAGCATAAGCCACTTGCATTGCTTTACGTGTATGACCTAATGCGACGTGGCCCATCTCATGACCCAGAACGCCTTCAACTTCGTTGTCGTTCATCACATCCATTAAACCGCTGTATACACGAACACAGCCGTTAGCCATTGCCCATGCGTTCACATCGCTTGTCAGATAAACTTTATAGTTAACCGGTGTACCATCAACTTCGCTACCTAATGCTTTTGCAATTTTATCTAAACGCTTTGCATATTTGCTTGAAGCCGGTGCAATTTTATTTTGTGAATCCATCTCTTTACAAGATTGGTCACTCAGTTGTTTAACATCTGAATCAGATAAAGTTGCTGCTTGGAACAGTTGCATACCTGAGTTAGTAAGCATCCCTTGATCTAAATTTTTACAACCCGTTAAGATGACAGCGGAAACCGCTATCGCAACAAGTGCCTTCATTTTCATTCTTTATTTTTCCTTTGAAATATTCAGAGCTATTATTTTTTTGTAATGCTAAAGACTATAAAGTCTGCTGAAAATAACAATAGGAATAAAGCCATAAATACTCACAATATGAATTATGTAACGTTTTTATTGAAATAGCTAAATTGACAGAATAATATTCCGAAAAAACATCAATAAATAGACTGCAAATAATTATAAGTAAAGTCCTTATAAAATAATCATCGAATTTATGATTTCAAAAATAACTCAATAACGCAGAAATCAAAGCTACCGTGCGCCTCTGGTACAATCTGCAGCGGAGTACCCTTATTTTTCACTAACAAGGTTTCAAATACCTTTAAAGAATACATTTCTTCGTCGATGCGTAAATTCAATTTAGCCGAAGTATTAAAAATAAGTATCTGACTTGCATCACTGATCCATGAACTTACCGAAGATGTATTCACCCACTGGAAACGAGCTAAATATTTTTCAGGATTATAAATCAGATTAAAATCTCGGATTACGCCATCGACAAGTTCTGCATGCACATTATTCTCACCATGAAAGGCAAAAAATTGTTTTTGCATTAAGGTCACTGGCCTATTTTCATTAACGTGTAATATTAGTCCAATGCCTTCTAACACGCCAATAACACGCTGCTTATTGGGAAAATGTGAAAATGCACCCGCTTCTTTCACATCCGCAATAGAGACGCGCCAATCAAAATTTTCTAAACCCTCACCATGACTACGCGCAATTTCTAACGTAAATCCTTGCCCATTTTTCCATGGCATTTTCCGATAATCTTGTTCCGTTAATACTTGAATCATGATGACAACCTACCTTTTTGAAAAAATAGATAATTTTAATATATGAAAATTGACTAATCATTAAGAAAATATCGCATACATTTGTTTAATGCTAATACAACTTAACATGGCTCACTAAAGGATTTTGTTCTAAGCAAAAACATCTTATTTAAATAGTTCATTATTTCGTCTTGATACGTAGCTCGTACGTGCTACAATAATATAAATTAATCACACCAGAGGGGTCATCGTAATGGCTAATACACAACATAAAACTGACATTGTTCGAGCGCGAATTGAACCTAAAATCAGAGAAAATGCCGAGGCTGTACTCTCTGAACTCGGAATTAGTATGTCTGATGCTATCCGTATCTTTGTTAATCAAATATCACTAAGACAAGCTTTTCCGATTGAATTAAAAACACCGAACTCCATCACATTAGAAGCCATTAATGCACCTACTACAGATGAAGTATTTGATTCCGCTGATGACTTATTTAACCAAGTGAAAAAGTCGGATGTTTAAAATACGCGTTAAGTCTCAATTTAAAAAAGATTTAAAGAAAGCGTTATCCGATAAAAAGCGAAATATACCGTTATTAAAAGAGTTAATTGATACTCACTTGAGTATTACAGGAATGGTACCGGATGAATACTTTCCACATTCATTAAAGGGAAATTGGCGGCCTTGCTATGAATGTCATGTGCAGCCAGACTTTTTATTAATTTGGGATGTAGATTATGAGTCAAACGAAATAATATTAGTTCGTTGCGGCTCTCACTCTGAATTATTTGGTTAACCCGCAACCATTCTCGACAGTTTATCGTAGAAATAAAGTAAACAACTAAGCTCATTATCTTATATTTATACAAGCTTCTAAGCATAAATAGGCGTCCAAAAGTGTCCACACACTGTCCATGCGATTGGATTTCTGTAACATTTTTTGATTTCCAGAACAACCCTATCAAATTGAAAAATAAAGAATTTATTTTAATTTGAAGACAAAAAAAAGCCCCTAAAAGGGGCTTAAAAGACAGGGATGGTGTCTATGGCAAGGAAAAAACTTCACTTATTGCTACTTCACTACTTACATTTAACTCAACTACTACTTACTGCTAGGATCTCTATTGCATTGCTTGATATTCAGCCATTTTGTGCTGATGGATCTGCTCAAGCTGCGTTTTCTGCTCAGGCGTTAGCATTTGATACAATTCATGATGAATGCGTGCCATTTCAACACGTTCATTCAATTCTTTTTGCAAACGCTTTTCAAATTGCTCTCGAACCGCTTTATCATCAAAGCTATCCGCTATAATTAATTTGTGTAGTGCTTCACGTTCTTGTACTAAACCCGTGTTATCAATACGATAATGGCGCTGTGTTGCCATTAAATCACGTAATTGCTGGCGCTGTTTTTCATTTAACGTGATACCATTAAACATAAACGTACTCGCTCGCTCTTCACTACTAAACATTTCATGATTTTGAAATGGAACTACAATTTGAACAGTTGATGCTGGCTGTTCTGACTGCATCTGTAACATTAAGGGAGATGACTCCTCATTAACGTTAACCTTGTTTTCTGATGTTTCACTTAGCGCGACGTTTGATCCGAAAACAAATGCAGAAGCTAAAACTAATATTGCTGTTTTATGTGCTGTTCTATGCATTTTAGACACCTTGTCTCCGGACTGTGCTCATGATTCAATGTGGACAACTATACGCTCGCGGCTGCAAACTAGCGTCAGAGCTTGTAAAAGAACGTAAAGTCATGGAATCGTAAAGATTGTTATCGTATTTTGTAAGTTGGAGGACTTAAAATATGCATAAAATCCTATTAGTTGATGACGACCGTGAACTCACGTCGCTATTAAAAGAACTACTAGAAATGGAAGGTTTCAATGTTGTCATCGCCTATGATGGTGAACAAGCTTTGCAACAAATAGACTCGTCCATAGACTTATTATTACTCGACGTCATGATGCCAAAGAAAAATGGTATTGAGACATTAAAGGAGCTACGTCAATTACACCAAACCCCAGTGATTATGTTAACTGCCCGTGGCAGTGAACTCGACAAAGTCCTAGGGTTAGAATTAGGTGCAGATGACTATCTACCAAAACCGTTTAATGACCGTGAACTCGTCGCACGCATTCGCGCCTTGCTACGTCGCTCGAATTGGAGTGAACAAACGCAAGGGGATAATAGCAATACGCCGGTTCTACAGGTTGATAAACTGCAACTTAACCCGGGTCGACAAGAAGCCAGCTTTGATGGTGAAATTCTTGATTTAACCGGAACCGAATTTACATTGCTTTATTTATTAGCCCAGCATTTAGGCCAAGTCGTTTCCAGAGAACATTTGAGCCAAGAAGTACTTGGAAAGCGTTTAACCCCGTTTGACCGTGCGATTGATATGCACATCTCAAACTTACGTCGAAAACTGCCCGAACGAACAGACGGCCAGCCATGGTTTAAAACCCTTCGTGGACGTGGCTACCTGATGGTTTCTATAACATGATCAACAGTTTAACCGCAAGAATATTTGCGATTTTCTGGTTCACCCTCGCACTAGTGCTTATGCTAGTGCTGATGGTGCCCAAGCTGGACTCAAGGCAGCTCACGGTTCTCATGGAAAGTGAGCAACGCCAAGGGGAAATGCTTGAGCAACATATTGAAGCAGAACTCGCTCAAGCACCGATGAACGACCTACTTTGGTGGCGAAGGATTTCCAACGCCATTAAAAAATGGGCGCCACCGGGACAACGTTTAATTATTGTTACCAGCGAAGGACGTGTTATTGGCGCAATGCCAAGTGAAATGCAAGTCATTCGTAACTTTATTGGGCAATCGGATAACGCCGACCACCCCAAAAAGAAAAAATATGGCCGAGCCGAAATCATCGGGCCATTCTCTATTCGTGATGGTGAAGATCACTACCAACTTTACCTTGTCCGCCCAGCAAGTAGCCCGCAATCTGACTTTATTAACCTATTGTTTGATAGGCCATTCTTGTTACTAATTGCCACCATGTTAATCAGCGCACCATTATTGCTCTGGCTCTCTTGGAGCTTGGCTCGACCTGCGCGTAAACTGAAAATGGCGGCAGATGACGTCGCAAAAGGAAACTTACGACCCCATCCTGAACTCGAATCAGGCCCTCAAGAATTCCTTTCTGCAGGTAACAGTTTCAACCAAATGATCAGTGCGTTAGATGGCATGGTCAGTGCACAACAACGCCTAATTTCTGATATTTCACATGAATTACGCACCCCGCTAACCCGCTTGCAATTAGCGACGGCATTGCTGCGTCGTCGACATGGTGAAAGTAAAGAATTAGAACGCATTGAAACAGAAACCCATCGCTTAGATAGCATGATCAATGACTTGCTTGTTTTATCTCGCAGTCAGCACAAAAATGAAATTCTCCGAGAAAACATCAAAGCCGATGAGCTCTGGGGTGATATTTTAGATGATGCCAGTTTTGAAGCAGAACAGATGGATAAAACTTTGGAGGTTACTTCGAATCCCGGACCTTGGCCTCTTTACTGCAACCCTTCCGCGGTGGGAAGTGCGTTTGAAAATATCGTCCGCAATGCGCTGAGATATTCACACTCTCATATTGTTGTTGACTTTAAAGAGGAAAATAACGGCATTCTCATCACGGTTGATGATGATGGCCCCGGCGTTAGCCCTGCTGACCGTGAACATATCTTCCGCCCGTTCTACCGGACTGATGAAGCACGAGATAGGGAAACAGGGGGAACTGGCTTAGGCCTTGCCATCGTCGAAACCGCAATTACGCAGCATAAAGGCTGGGTAAAAGCAGATGATAGCCCTCTTGGCGGACTTCGCTTACAAATTTGGCTGCCAGAACACGGTAGATAACAATCTAACGTAATACATAAATAAACCTTCAGTATCTAACGCTGAAGGTTTTTTCATTTCTTAGTCTGCGACCCACTCAAATCTCATTCTTATAACCATCGCAAAAAAGATTTCAAATGCACAAAGCAATCGATCATGCTTTTTTAGCCTAAAATATTTGAGTAAATAAAAATATTCACTCAAAATTTGTGTTAATTTCAATTTATTAAATTTATTAAATCCTTATTACTATAAATTTTAAATAGTTATAATGCGACTATAAGTAATGTATTAATCTGATATTCTAGAATAGAAATTGCTATTTAATTCCTAATTAAATGTAAGGGCACTCACACCCAACTCATCTTAATTTTGAATGTATATAATCAAAAACGAATAATTATAAACTCCCATACCGAGTTAATTTTAAATATCTATGCTCAAAATAATTCAAGTTGCAGCTAGGTGACAAAAGAATGAGCCGCTAGGAGCCTACATAAGTAGGGAACCCATGCAATGGAACATAGCCAACAATGCTTCAAGTTGAAGTATGAAGAGTATATTTAATTTTAGTTTTATACCCGTTCTATATTAGGCGAACTCAACTTCAAATGGATTTTTCAATGAAAACAATTAAGCTTACTAAGCTCGCAATCTTGACTGTACTCGGTGCTATCAGTGGCAGCAGTATCGCAGGTGGTTTAGTTTTGCCAGATAACAACTTACGCACTGATCTCGCTTGGCTTTCAGAGCGCAACGTGATTCAAATTAGCCTTTCAACATGGCCACTCTCCCAAGAAGAAATCACCCGCTCATTAAACAACGCTAATATCACCAATAGCGAACAAGAAGCGATTATTCAACGCATTAAGAAAAAACTTGATCGCACAAAAAATAGCGTACAACTTGAAACGCACCTTTCTTCTGGCAAACCTTCGATGCCCCAAGGCTTTGCCCAAAGTGAATACAGTGATTTTCGCTATACCGTTGCGGGTAATTACAGCACCGATAATGTCGATTTAAACCTTAAAGCTAATGCTGAGCGGGCCTTACGTGTTGAAGACGGCTCAGACTACAATCTGAATGGCTCTTATGGCGGTGTCAAAATTTGGAACCAATGGGTGAGCTTTGGTGAAATTCCACAATGGTGGGGGCCAGGTCACGATGGTAGCTTGATCCGTACCGACGCAGCGCGCCCTGTAACTGGCTTTTTAATCCAACGCGCCGACCAAAGCCCTTTTGAAACCCCATGGCTTTCATGGATTGGCCCATGGCAATATCAATTAAGTGCGGGACAATTCAAACAGTATGATCCTAAAAATACTAAGCTGATTGGTCTCCGCATGACCATGAACCCAACGGATTTCTTCGAACTTGGCGGTTCACGTGTGGTGATGTGGGGAGGCGATGGTCGCCCTAACAACTGGAATTCCTTCTGGAATGCGATGGGTGGACGGGACAATACCGGTGACTACAATGATGACCCAGGAAACCAACTGGCTGGGCTGGATGCTAAAATCAAGCTGTACCCGCTGATTGGCTTACCGCTCAGCGTGTACGGCCAACTGGTTGGTGAAGATGAAGCCGGCCTATTCCCCTCTAAAAATGCCCTTATGGGCGGTATTGAAGGTTACCACACCGCTTGGGGCCAACCCCTTAGCTGGTATATTGAAGGTGCCAATACCCATACCGAGGGAAATAAAGATGGCGTTATGTACCAACATTTCATCTACAAAAACGGCTACTACCAACAAGGCTACCCCTTAGGCCATGCAATGGGGGGTGATGGTCGCATGGTATCAGCGAAAGTCGAATATACCCTTGATGACGATAACCGCGTCAGTACCCGCCTTGTCTATGCCAAGGTCAACAAGCGAAGCCAATCGCAAAACAAAGCCTTCCCTGAATCAGAAACCATTAAAGGCGTTGATTTAGGTTGGTGGCATAATTTCGACAGGGATATCAGCACTGACGCTAAAGTGTGGGTTTCAAAAACAGATTATGACACTCGCGACGATCTCGGTGCATCCGTTACGATAAACGTACCGTTTAAATGGTGATACCAGACTAAAGCGGTTATCAATTAACCGCGAATAATCTGAAATCTTGTGGCTCGGGGAGTAAATTTTTCGATATCTCCGAGCCGTATTTGGTTATTACTTATTCTTATTTAGAATAAGAATTAATCTAGCTATCAAAGTTTTTTATTTATTTTTAGTTATTAAGACGAATTTCTTCAATTAATCGACTAAACCTAACAACAACTAAGTTATATATAATTCCATCACGCTAGATTTACTAATCAGTTACTACACGAGCTAGGCGTACTAATAGGTTAATAAATCCCAAACACTCAGCATAACCTTAATAATTATAATGATATTAGCGGGTTGACTTAAATTAAATATCTAATAATGTATGTCTGCATTTTTAGCGTTATAAGCTGATAATTTAGAATAATTTATCTAATTATTACTCCCATTAAGACTATTCTCTAAGCCTATTGCAATGATAGTCAGTTACTGCATTTGGTGGTATTATTAGGCGCTTTGACTTGACCCGATCCATGTACGGGCATACCCTCTAGCGGGTAAAAAACAATAAGAAATGTTTATCAATTGAACGATTCAGCTAAAAGTTCAATATTTTCAATTAATAAGCATTCAATACAAAATTCAACGGTGCTCTGGGACCCGACAACCCAGTGCGGTAGCTATGGGTGACACCTCCTCAATATGAATAATACTGATTTTATAGGCAGATAAAATAATAATGGGACTAAATACAACCATACATAAAATTACCGTTTCTTTAATTAATGATTTGAAAGATTTCTATTCATTACATTACACAGATAATAATAGGTTATTCGAAAAACGTTATTTGCCTTGGTTATTAAACAATAATCCGGTAGGTCAAGGAGAGGTAATTACCGTAACTTTAGGAAATGAACTGATAGCCTCTATGTTTATCATCCCGTTAGAAATCGTATCGAAAGATAATCTTAAGTTAGGATATTATGTAACTGACGTTCTATCACATCCACAGCATAGGGATAAAAACCTATTTGTTAAAATGATTCGATTTTTAATTGATAAAGTTAAAATAGAAAAAAAATTCATCATAGGACATCCTAATAAAAATGCGATGCCGGGCTGGAAGAGGACAAAGATGACATTTCAGCCTCCACTAAAGAATATTATCTACACACCAAAAATAAAATCTTGTTTAACCGTTAGCAAGAAAAAAATCAATTCTCTTGAGCAATTGCAACAAATAGAAAAATATCTTTGTATTTCAAATTCTTTTGAAGAAAATAAAATTAATGCTAATGCAAAATTTTTATATTGGAGATATTGTGAACATCCGACAATAAAGTACGATATAATTACTTACTACATAAAAGATAAATTCATTGGATTAAGCGTTGAGATAAAAACAAAAAAAATAATATCGAAAGTTATACATGTGGATTTTTTGAACGGTTACGAACAACTAATATATAGCTGCTCTCTGCCAAAAATATTTATACTTCCATCAAAATATGTTACAACGAATGGCTATGAAATGAAAAACAAATACATTAACTATTTTTTTACTGAGTACTTAGATTCAGAACCTAATTCAAGTGGATGTAGCTTAACACTGGCATCTAGTGATATATAAATTGCAATGTTAATTAAATTTATATTTCTATCCTTAACTAGAGTATATTCTACTGGTATAGGTTTTTTGCTGATTTTACTTTCCGCTGAAATATTAGGCTTAGATATACGAGGTAAAATAGCAATAGCTGTTACTTGGATGACAGCTTTTTTTACATTTCTACATTTAAGTATAGGACAGCTCGGGTATAAAATTGTTATTGATGATAAAAATAAAACCTCTGAAGTGATTAGTTATTTTATAGTTTATGATTTTATTATAACACTATCTCTAGCTGTAGTTTTACCAGTTATATTCCATTTATTCATTCCAGCCTCTAAAATTTCATTATTTGAGCTTTATTTTTCATTACTATTAGTTCCCGTTATGATGTTAGAACAACAGTTGCTAACATTGTTTTTAGCATATAATGATACAAATGTCTTAAATAAATTATCCATCATAAACCGAACGTTAAATTTACTACTTACATCAATATTGATATTTATCTCCCCTAATTACTTTACATTTATAGTTTGTCTCTTTCTCTTATCTGCATCTATGGCATACTCATATTACGCTAAAATAAATCATAATTTTAGTTATAAATTTATAAATTATAACTTTATAAATTTAATTAAAAATGGTATCAACTTTCATTTTTTTAATGCATTTGGTTACATTGGCTACACTTTATTGCCACTATTAATTTTACCTACGTATGTGGCAAGTAATGAATTCGCACTGTATGAAATCGGATTTAAATTAATATCTCTAGTTATGATTATTGCTACATCTTGTCAATTGCTTGCTATACGTGTTTTTAGTAAAGAGAATGATATCAAGAAAGGATGGAACCAATACTTGAAAATTGTTTTCATATACTTTCTGATTAGCTATATGGTCGTCCTATCATATATTTTAATTTACCCTTATATTATTAAAATAGAGTATTTCTCAAAATACTTTATTTCTTTAACTACATTGTATGAACTAATCCCCTACATTCCATTAATAGGAACGACAGCATTTCTCCCAACATTATTTGTCAACCTAAACTTGTTAAAGCTTTCAGCGTTATACAATTTCATACTTGGTATATTTTGTTTTTCTTTGTTATTTACATTATCTAAATTATACAATATAGATGGTATATTTATCGGTTTAAAATTTGTTTATGGAATCTCAGGTGTGTTATTTTTAGCAATTATGTTTTTCATCTATTACACAAAAATAAAGGTTATCCCTGATGTCTGTTGATATAATCAAAAAAAAATATAATTCTTTTTGTAAAGCTTCTAATAGCAATTTAAAAAATGATATATCCATTTCAATAAATGATGATATATTCTTTTCGTTATCATCTAATAATAAAAAAATCAAGCATGTAACGATCAATTCAGCAGAATTAACTGGTAAAAAATTAATTACAAATCATAATAAGCTATGTGTAGCTTATACAGTGATTTTCAATGATCAAACAGTATCTGAATTTGAAGTTAAAAGAAGAATTATAAAACGAAATATTAATTATTTTTTTGATTCTTTCGCTCTAGAACTATTTTTTATTTTAAACTCAAATCTTAAAATAGACACTCAAAATAAAAAACAAAAAATAGAAAATAGAAAATTTCAACTTCCTAAAAAGGATATAGGGAATATTTTTTTAAATATCTACAATAAAATTATAAATCGATTTTTCCGACGTGATGAATGGATGATTGCATATTATGAAAAGAATATACAACCTCATGAAGTCGCCAAAGAATTCAATAATTTTACAGTTTTACAAAATAGAAAAAATCAGTTCTCAGCGGATCCCTTTATCATTGAAAATGATAAAGGTTCTTACATTTTTTTTGAAGAGTGCCCTTTAAAAAAAGGAGGGAAAGGCATCCTTGTTTGTTATGATTTAAATACTGATACTAGCCAAACTATAATTGAAGAAGATTATCATCTTTCATATCCTAATGTTTTTAAAATTGAAAATAATTATTTCATGATACCTCAATCAGAGAATCATTGCATTGACTTATACCAAGCAATTCAATTTCCATACCAGTGGGAAAAATGTCATACAATATTAAAACATGGGATTTTTAATTTCGGGGATACCAATATTTACTTTAATAAAAATGGAAAAATTCAAATTACCACTTCTGCATATGACCATGTTTTTAACAGTAATAGACTTAGAATTGGATGGGAAATAGATAACTTATTTAAATCCAAGATTAATATTAACAATAGTGAATTACTTTCTATGAGTGACGAGTCATCCAGAAATGCGGGAAATCATACTGATTTAACTTTGTTTCAAGAATGTTCATCTGGCTATGGAGGAGGCTTAGTACAAAAAAATGAAAATAACATGACACACATTGAGCGTCCCAAGAATTTCATTGGTATGCATACCTACAATTCCTCAGCTAATTACACAGTAATAGATATAAAAAAAATCCGTTATGGTATTTATTTTTAAGATGTGAACCCCTGTAAAATGAAAAATAATTCAAATATGAAAATTGAAAAAAAAACACTAGTAAATAAAAAATTTAGTTTTAATTTTTTAATTTTTATTTTTTTAATTCTTGGTGTTTTTGTTAAAAATTTTGAATTTTTAATCCCATTTCAATACTACCTAACATTAATCGCTATTATTTTATTTTCATTTAAAATAAAAAAGGTAAGTATAAAAAAAGCTATTACCTCACTCCTTTTAGTTATTGTTGCCATTATACTAATAATAAAAAATGAGATTTCTTCTTCAGGAGATTACAAAGAAAATATTAATTTCATTATTTATTATTGTTCTTTAATTTTTTCTATATATGTTATAACAAATCATCTTGTATCTAACCG
>NZ_LXEW01000031.1 GCF_001655055.1 Providencia heimbachae ATCC 35613
ATCTAACGAGTATATTAATTTAAAATTAATCACACGAACATTTATTCTATTAAACTTAATCGGCCTTTTAGGATATATTATCACCCTCCTTTCATATAATTATGATGACATTATCACATATTGGAAATACAACGTAATTAGTAGGGCAGATATTGTCAATGACTTCCGCTCCTTCATTTATGGTGATTCGTTATTACCTAGATACAATGGATTTTATATAGATCCAAATAGATGGGCTTTTTGTTTACTGGTACAGCTAATTTTAATCGACTATTTATATAAAAAAACAATAAATATTAATTTAATTTCAAGGAAATTTTTATTCATTCTGATTTTTATATCGTTGCTTTTCACTAATTCTAGAGCCGGAATTATTGCAACACTAATTTATTATATTCTGACTAGAAGTAAAGGCAAAGTACTATTCTCTTTATTATTGTTATTAATCGCAACTGTATCATATTTAGGGTATAATCCTGAATTATACAATATAATTTATGATAAAATCACATATGGAATTTCTTTCAATAGTACAGGAAATAATCTCGGAGATAGCAGGGCTAGATTAGATATCTGGTATAATTACTTGCTCCATGTATTTTCAAATATCTCTACTTTTATAATGGGAGTCAATATGACTCTAGATCCATCTACAAGCATGGGAATCACCCCTCATAATTTATATCTTTATGCTCTTTATCAAGGTGGTATTGTTCTATTTACTATATGTATAATTACTCTATTCGTAACCTATATTAAATCTTCTAAATTATCTACCCATCTTAAGTTTGGAACTATTTCTATAATTATTATGACATTTACAGAAGATTATATAGCGCTACCTATTTTTTGGTTTTATGTTTTTCTTATATCTGCTTTATATAGGCATAAAATACAGAAAATACCAACCAAAGGTATAAATCAATGAAAGTATTAGTATTTTCTCATGAGTTTCCTCCATGCCTTGGAGGTGCAGGAACCATAGCTAATTTTTTATACCAAAATTTCACTGACGATAAAAATTTTGATGTAACTGTGTTAACATCAAAAAGATCCCCATCAGATTCAAATAATAAAATCTACACTCCAAAGTTATCTAAAAAGTTTTGGTTTTTTGCCTACCTACCTTGGTTACTTATAAATAATAAAAAATTCGATATTATCATTTTAAATGATCCAGCAGCTATTTATACAGCTGGAGTGATTTTATCAAAGAAACAACGAAAGAAGTCAATATGTATTATACATGGTGTAGAAAAACACTTAAAACCATCTAATTTTTTTATAAAATTAATTAATTTTCCATATTTTTTTAAAAAATCACTAAAAAATTCTAAAAAAGTTGTTTTTGTTTCCAACTTCATTAAAAAAAAATATGAAACAGAATATAATATAACTCCAACTAATGGCATTGTTATCCATGGAGGAGTAAATAAAATTTTTAGAACATTGAAGGAAAAAAGGCTTAATACTCTGAAGAAAAGCCCATTAAAGTTTATAACAGTATCTCGTATTGTTCGTGGTAAGGGTTATGACCGAATGTTAGCTATCTTTGAGATTTTATATACTATGGGTCTATCTTTTGAATGGCATATTGTAGGTGATGGAAATTATAGGGATAGCCTTGAAAAAAATATAAATAATAGTATAATCTCAGACCGCGTTATACTGTTAGGTAAACGTCCTGAAAACAAGCTACCTCATCTTCTTTCTTCTTATGACCTTTATATTTTATTATCTGAATTAGAAGAGTCATTTGGTTTAAGTTACCTAGAAGCATCTGCATGTGGACTAATACCTATTGGTTATGATAGTTATGGAATTAAAGAAGCATTTAATTATATTAAAACAGGTTACTTACTTAATAATAATGATGATAACTATATATTAGCAGAAAAAATTTATGCTATCGCAAAAAAAACTTCACTAATAAATAATGCTTGTTTTAGATTTGACGAATCGTTTTTTCACGATATAAAAAAAATCATTAAAGATTAATTAAATATGTTAAAAATACTATTCTCTGAAAGTGAAGAGTTTTACCGTGATCTAGGGTTAATTGATATTAAAAATCATCAATATATTTTTGATGGAATGAAGCTCTATAATAAAGACTATGATTCACTACGTAATTATGATTTATTTATCTGTGCTTTTTATACATTACCTCATAATACCATCTTGACTATTAAGTTTAATGAGATAAATAAAAAGACTGTTTTAGTGTGTGATGGAATAGTTGATATTTCAAACTCTTTAAATAATCCGATGGTGAAAAAATATAATCTTACTCAGTTTTTTCCAATAATCCAAGATTATTTTGTATTTCCTTATAATAAGGAAAATTTTTTGTTCAACGAACATGTAAGTATAATACATTATATGCCACATAGAATCATATCTCAGAAAAAAAAGCTACCCATTCCCTCAGAAAAAAAAATACTCATTACCACCGCAAACACAGCCTATTTTAATGAAAATGAATACTCCAATCTAATTGTATTATTAAAGGAAATATTAAGTTATTTTAACAATGAAAAAATCTTATATAGCATAAGATTATTTGATAAAAAAATACTAAATGATATAAGCAATCTAATTAAAAATATAAAAAATGATATTGACAAACCTTTTGAAGATACTTTACTGGATTATAGCTCAGTCATAAGTACACCAAGCTCAATTGTTATAACATCGATGTATCATAATAGAAGTGTAGGCCAATTAATCTATCGAGATACACCACAACTAATACAATCCGGCTGGCTATTTCCAAATTTAAATGTTCTTAAAAATTCTTTTTTTGATTTTTCAAATTTAAATATTGAAAGGATGACTATACAAGAAAAAATTCTTAATGGGTATTTAAAAAGCAATGATACTCTAAATAGTGCCATATCCAAAATAATAAAGGATAAAAAAACAACAGACAATAAACATATTATAAATCATATTAATCAACAACAATTCAACATGGTTAATTCAGTATTTAATTTTAATATAGAGTACTTTATTCGTAAGGCTTACAATAAATTAAAAAGAAATAAATTTATTCAATGGATAAGGCTAAGGGTAAAATGAAAAAAATAATTCATATTTTAGTAATTCCACAAATGACAGGATGCCAACAAATAACTTATGATATTTTAACTAGTTTACCATCAGATTCTTATGATAAATATGTTATGTGTTCCGGACCTATACCACAGCACTTTAGAGATATTTTGAAAAAAATAATATCACACTTTTTGAATCTAAAAATTTAACACGTGAGATATCTTTAAAAGATATCTATGCTTTTTTTGAGCTATACGCTTTTTTCAAAAAAAATAAATTTGACATTGTCCATACAAATTCAACTAAACCAGGAATAATTGCAAGAATTGCAGCTAAATTAGCAGGCCATAAATATGTTATTCATACTGTACATGGTATTGCTTTTCATCCCTTTATACCCATACCCAAGAGGGGAATATTCTACTTTTTAGAGTTGTTTTCATGCCTATTCGGAAATTTAAACATTACAGTCAACAAATGTTATTTAAAGTATTACCCGAAATGGTTGATAAAATCGAAATGTATTTATAATGGAGTAAACTTCGACCAACTAGAGGTAAAAAAAAATAATAAAAACAAACTCTGTGTTGCTTTTTTTGCACGTTTAGATGAGCAAAAAGCACCTTTAATCTATATAGAAATTATAAATAAATTAATAAATAGCTATAATTTAAAAAACATTAGGTATCTACTAGCTGGAACAGGAGATTTAATGCCACAGTGTCAACAATTAATTAAAAAATATTCTCTGTCAAGCTATATAGAAATATCCGGGTGGATTAGTGATAAATCAGAGTTTTTGAATCAAGTTGATTTACTTGTTCAGCCTTCTCGTTGGGAAGCTTTCGGATTAAATATTGTTGAAGCAGCACATTTCTCTATACCAGCAATTACATCAAAGGTCGAAGGTTTACCAGAGGTTGTTCTTAATGGTAAAACTGGTTTTACCTGTGACGTTAATAATATAGAAGAATTTAGCAAATGCGCTGCTTATCTATTGGAAAATCCAGAAATTCTTTCAATAATGGGAAATAATGCAAGAGAATATGTTAACAATAATTTTAGTCTACAATTGATGACTCAGAATTATATTAATTTATACGATAACATAAATGAAAATCATACATTGTAATTTATAAATATAACAAATTGTTATATTTAACTCTTATAATGCGTTTATTTGAATTTTCCCTAAATTAAGAACGAAACGATTTTGTATTTTAACTTGATACTTTGTCGTTTATAGGATATTCCATGACTAAAAAATTATTATCTCTTTTGAGTATAACATTAACAATCACATTAACTGGCTGTACCGTCGCCCCAGGCGCCTACATGTCAACATCTGGAAAAAATGTGGTTGATACGGGTGATAAAGATATAACTAAACTGGTTGATATCTACCCGATCTCACCTAAATTATTGGATGATATGTATGTTGCCCCCACTATCGCCAAGCCAAATGCATTGCTAGAAAAGCAGCTCGCTAATTATGATTATCGCATTGGCATTGGTGATGTACTGACAGTCACTGTTTGGGATCACCCTGAACTCACCATTCCGGCAGGCTCTTATCGTAGCGCACAAGATTCTGGTAACTGGGTACACTCAGATGGCACTATCTATTACCCTTATATTGGTAAAGTCAAAGTTGCAGGTAAAACCGTTACTGAAATTCGTACCCTAATCAGCAATCGTTTGGCCACTTATATTGAATCCCCGCAAGTGGATGTTAGTATCGCCGCATTCCGTTCACAAAAAATGTATGTCTCGGGCGAAGTTGCCAAACCGGGTACACTGCCGATTACCAACGTGCCTCTGACTATATTAGAAGCCTTTAATAATGCCGGCGGGTTAACGGAAAAAGCTGATTGGGACAATGTGGTTCTCACCCGTAATGGTAAAGAAATCAAAGTCTCGCTACAGTCTCTCGTTCAGTATGGTGATTTAACTCAAAACTACTTGATGCAACCAAGCGATGTTCTGTATGTTCCACGCAACGATGGCCAAAAAGTGTTTGTGATGGGTGAAGTGGGTCAACCAACAACGCTGACCATAGACCGTGCAGGGATGAGTATTACTGAAGCACTCAGTAAGGCCAGCGGTATCGACCAAACAACCGCTAATGCAACCGGTGTGTTTGTTATTCGTCCTATTAGAAACCAGAAAGCTGAAGATAAAGAACTCGAAGCCTTACTACCGAAGAAAATGGCAGCGGTTTATCAGTTAGATTTAGCAGATGCCACTTCATTGGTGATGGGAACCGAATTTAAACTGCAACCTTATGACTTGGTGTATGTGACTGCCGCACCAGTGGTCCGTTGGAACCGTCTGATTACACAGCTATTACCAACCATTGCAGCCTATAACCAGTTATCTGAAGGCACCAAACGTATTCATGACTGGTAATCGTGATGTTTAATAATATCCTAGTTGTATGCATGGGTAATATTTGTCGCTCCCCTACCGGGGAGCGTTTGATGCAAGTCCATTTCCCGCATAAAACGATTCACTCAGCAGGTATTATTGCCAAAAATGATATGCCGGCTTTTGATAGTGCTATTCGCATTGCACAACAGCACAACCTTTCCTTAGAAAATCACCAATCCCGTCGTTTAAACAGCGAATTGTGTAAAAAAGCAGACTTAATCCTAGTGATGGAAAATGACCATATTGATAAAATCCATCAACAGTTTCCTGAAACACGTGGCAAGGTGATGTTATTTGGTCAGTGGCTCAATAAAACTGAGATCCCAGACCCTCATAAGCGCAGTGATGAAATGTTTGAACACGTTTATCAGCTTATGGAAAAAGCCGCGATGGCATGGCAAGGAAAAATTTAATCTTACTTTTGGATGTCTTAACATTTAACCTATTATGAACACAACAAAAAATAGCGCTCCGGCTTCAGATGAAATCGATCTGCTTGCCTTATTTAAAGTTTTGAAATCCAACACCCTTAAAATTGGATTTTTTACGGTTATTTTTGCCGCCATTGCCGTGGCTTATAGCCTTTTAGCGACACCAATTTACCAAGCCAATGCCACACTGCAATACGATAAATTAGGTCAGGTTTCATTATTAGACCAAATGAGCGATGTAATGCCATTTTCGAATAGTAATAACCAAGTTGACTCTGAAATCGAAGTGATTAAATCACGCATGGTGTTAGGCAAAACGGTTTCTGACCTTAATTTAGATGCGCAAGTTACACCAACTGGCTTTGTTAATAAGCTATTAGGTGAAACTGTATCAATCAATATCGGCCTATTACAATTACCTGAAAGCTTGCTTGATCAACCCATTACACTTACCTATCTTGGGGATAATAATTACTCCCTAAATATTGATGGCCAAGTATTTGACGGCAAAGTAGGAGAGGTCTTTAAGCAGGGTGAAATCAGTTTGTTAATCTCTTCTTTTACCGCTAAAACGGGTGAAGAGTTTACATTAGTCAAAACTGCCCGCTACTCTACTATTGAAGAGCTACGAAATACCTTAGCCATCGCTGAAGTAGGTAAAGGAACCGGTATTATTAGCATGGCGATCAAAGGAGCTAATAAAACTGAAAACGTTCGAATCCTTAATAGTGTCATTCAAAACTATGTTGACCAAAACACTGAACGTAAAAAAGAAATGACCAATAATACATTGGTATTTTTAGATGAATATCTTCCAAAAATTAAAGCCAAACTGGATAACTACGAGAATCAGCTAAATGATTTCCGTAAAAAGAATGAGTCAATTGACCTTTCCTTAGAAGCTAAAGCGGCTCTTGATACCGCATTGCAGGTTGAAGAAAAACTGAATGAACTGACCTTTAAAGAAGTTGAAATTCAGCAGCTGTATACTCGTAACCACCCCGCTTACCAATCATTATTGGATAAGCGCCAGCAACTGTTACGTGAAAAAGAAAAAATCAGTAAAAATATTCAAAAACTGCCAAATACTCAGCAACAAATTGTCCGTTTAACCCGCGATGTTGCATCAGAACAAGCCATCTACACCCAGTTAGTTGGCAAACAGCAAGAGCTTAACGTATTGAACTCCGGGATCACCGCCGATGTGCGTATTATTGACTCCGCTGAATCACAACCAAAAGCAGTTGCACCGAAAAAATCACTGATTGTTGCTCTTGCTACTATTCTCGGCTTTATCGTCGGTTGTGCCTATGTGATTGCTCGTGAGTTCTTTAATAATAAAATTAAAGGCACTGAAGATATCGATGCGTTAGGGGTGAACGTTTATGCCACTATTCCATTCTCTGCCCACGAGAAAAAACTAATTGAAGCGGGTAATAAGCAGCCTTTAGCACTCGAGAACCCAGCCGATACGGCAATAGAGGCTATCCGTTCGTTACGCACCAGTGTTTACTTTTCAGTGATGAACCAAGGTAATAACTTGGTCATGGTGACCAGTGCTTCACCGGGTGTCGGTAAAAGCTTTGTCACTTCAAATATGGCCGTTGTATTGGCAAATGCCGGTAAAAAAGTACTCTTAATCGATACGGACTTGCGTAAAGGCCGTATTCACAAAGCTTTTGGGCTTAATAATAAGTCAGGTCTGTCTGAATACTTATCACAAAAAGATATGACATCACCGGCCATTCATTCAAGCGTGATTGAAAACCTTGATGTGATTTGTCGGGGTAAAAACGTATCACACTCCTCTGAGCTATTGATGAGTGAGCGCTTTAAACACATGTTAGATTCAGTGAAAAACCAATACGATATTGTGGTCATTGATACCGCTCCAATTTTAGCCATTACTGACTCGGCAATTATTGGTAAATACGTGGGGACTTCATTACTTATCGCATTCTATGGTGTAAATACCGTTAAAGATGTTGAGCTATCCTTAAAACGCTTTAAACAAAATGATATCGAAATTACCGGCGTGATACTCAATGGTATTGATGCGCGTTCAGATGACTATAACTATGTGTATGAATATTAATTAACAATACAAATCATCTATTCACCTATCTTATTTGTAAGTGAGGCTAAAAGTGTTTTTAATAGCAGGTCCATGCGTAATCGAGTCTGAGGGTTTAATTCTTGATACCTTTGGTAGACTGAAGGAAATAACAGATAAACTCGGTATAGAATATATTGCTAAATCATCATTTACCAAAGCTAATCGTTCATCTGTTAATGCATTTACAGGTTTAGGTTTGGAGGAGGGGCTGGCAATTCTTCAAAAAGCTAAAGAACAATTAGGGGTTAAAGTATTAACTGATGTACATGAGGACACCCCACTAGATGAAGTTGCCTCTGTTGTTGATGTTTTACAAACACCTGCTTTTTTAGTACGCCAAACAAGTTTTATTCAACGTGTTGCCTCCATGGGTAAACCCGTTAATATTAAAAAAGGTCAATGGATGCACCCCGCAGATATGGCTTCTGTAGTTGAAAAATGTCGAGCTGTAGGTAATGAAGATATTTGGCTATGTGATCGAGGTACCAGCTTTGGATTTGGTCAACTCATTAACTATATGCCTGGGCTAACTATCATGAAAGAAACAACAGGCTGTAAAGTTGTGATGGACGCAACACATAGTGTTCAAATGCCCGGTACTTTAAATGGCTCCACGGGTGGAAATCGATATCATGTTCCAGCAATAGCTCGTGCGGCTGTAGCTGTTGGTATTGACGGTTTGTTTATGGAAACACACCCAGATCCCGATAATGCATTATGCGATGGCCCCAATATGTTAGCACTTAAACATATGGAGGAATTATTAGAAACACTACTAGAAATTGATTTGATAGTGAATAAGCAGCCAAGAATTGAAACCAAATTCTAATCATTGCAAGCCATGTAAAAGATAAGAGTGAATATACTCTTATCTTTCATATTTATATCCCTACAATTTAGCCATCAATAAAATGAAAAATATAAAAATAGTAATTCCAGCTCGATATGGCTCTTCTAGGTTAGAAGGAAAACCAATGCTGGAAATTCTAAATAAACCGATATTTTGGCACGTTCATCAACGATGTATAGAAGCTGGCTTCAGTGAAAATGATATTTATCTAGCTACTGATGACGAACGAATTTTCCAAAAAGCACTTTCACTCAACCTAAATACTCTGATGACATCCCTCCAACATGAAAGTGGAACAGACCGAATTTATGAAGTAGCCAGAATAAAAGGCTGGGAATCTCAAGATATAATCATTAATGTTCAAGGTGATGAGCCAATGATTTCACCTGCATTAATTCGCCAATTAGCTGAGTTTTCATCTTCTAGAACCGAATTTGATATTACAACAGCCGTAGTTTCTATTGATTCACTCAGCGATTTTGAAAATCCTAATGTAGTGAAAGCTGTAGTTGGTTTAAATAATAGAGCATTATACTTCACTCGTTCTGCTTCACCATATAGACGTGATATTCCTACTTCTATTGACTTAGCTTTTAAACATATTGGAATTTATGCATATTCCGTCCAATCTCTATCTAAATTTTGTTCTTTTGGTGAAGCACCTTTAGAGGCCTATGAAAAATTAGAACAGTTAAGAGCATTATCTAACGGCTTAAGTATTGGTGCTTGGTATTACAATGGGGAAGTTGCCCACGGAATAGACACCCTATCCGACTATCAAAATGTAAAAAATCGAATGGAAGCCCTATAATGGATATTATTAAAATTGCACAAGATGTAATTAAAACAGAAATTGATGGGCTAAAATATATGAGTGAACGTCTTGGAGATGAATTCTCTAATGCCGTTAACTCAATCTTATCGACCAAAGGTCGCACTATTATTTGTGGTATGGGCAAATCAGGAATAATAGGTAAAAAAATTGCAGCATCTTTTGCGAGTACTGGAACACCAAGTTTTTTCATGCACCCCGGAGAAGCATTTCACGGTGATTTAGGCATGGTTAAACCTGAAGATATTTTTATTGCAATATCTAACTCAGGGGAAACCGAAGAAGTCTTAAAATTACTCCCGTTTTTACGAGATAATGGCAATCATATTATCGCTGTTACTGGACACTCAAATTCTACTTTAGCGAAAAATGCTCACTGTCACCTTGATATAGCTGTACCTAGCGAAGCGTGCCCATACCAACTAGCACCTACTGCATCAACAACCGCTACACTAGTGATGGGAGATGCTCTTACTGTTGCTTTAATGAATTCACGTAACTTCCAACCAGAAAATTTTGCAAGATTTCATCCTGGAGGAAGTTTAGGCCGACGTCTATTATCACGAGTAAGAGATGAAATGTGTACCGAGCTACCATTAATAGAGCCTAATACTGATTTCACATCCGTTATTCATTCGATTTCAAATGGGAAACTAGGTATTACATTAGTCAATACTCTTCCTAGCGTCTCTATTATTACTGATGGTGATGTTCGAAAAGCAATGAATGCTCATGGTAAGCAAGTATTTGATCTCAAAGCTGACAATATACTAACTAAAAACCCTATAACAATTTTAGCTTCTGCAAGCATCCAAAGCGCTTATGAACTTATGGAAACAAAAAAAATCACTTCTCTTCTCGTTTGTGAAAATGATGAAATCGTTGGTATTCTCAAAAAATGAGTATTGATAATATAAGCAATATCCATATTATCAATACTATGTCCAAAGATATAAAAATAGAATCAGTCGGTTACACTACCATTACGAATATTAAGACTCAGGGATATTGAAATGCATAGTAAACAAGTTTTAGTCACTGGCGGTCTTGGTTACATTGGTAGCCATACCTGTGTGCAGATGATCCAGCAAGGTATGCAGCCGATTATTTTAGATAACCTGCATAATGCTAATCTTGAAGTGCTTAACCGTATCGAGGCTATCACTGGTACTAAACCGACGTTTTACCAAGGGGATGTGCGTGATAAATCCATCCTTGATGCTATTTTTGCTCAGCACAAAATTACTTCGGTGATCCACTTTGCTGGGCTTAAAGCAGTTGGTGAGTCAGTACAGAAGCCGATTGAATACTATGATGTGAATGTTAATGGCACCTTAGTATTAATCGAAAGTATGAAAAAAGCCGACGTGAAAAGCTTGATATTTAGTTCCTCTGCGACTGTATATGGTGAACCAGAACATATCCCTCTGACTGAGGAAGCTTCGGTAGGCAATACTAATAGCCCATATGGCACCAGTAAGTATATGGTCGAGCGTATATTATCTGATCTCAGTATTGCTGATAATTTATGGTCAATTTCTATATTACGTTATTTTAATCCTGTTGGAGCTCATAACTCAGGCTTGATGGGTGAAGACCCTAATGGTATTCCAAATAATCTAACACCTTTTATTGCTCAAGTTGCTGTTGGGCGTAGAAATGAACTCACTATATTTGGGGGAGATTATCCAACCAAAGATGGTACAGGCGTTCGCGATTATATTCATGTGATGGATTTAGCTGATGGGCATATTGCTGCTCTAAACCATATGAATAAAAAACCAAAATTGTATATTTATAATCTTGGTACAGGGGCTGGTACTAGCGTTCTTGAAGTCGTTGCTGCATTTGAAAAAGCCGTCGGCAAACCCATTCCTTATAAAATTGCAGAGCGTCGTACTGGTGATATTGCAGAATATTGGTCAACTCCTGCAAAAGCTGCACGCGAGTTAGGTTGGATAGCAAAATATACTATTCAGGATATGGCCGATGATGTTTGGCGCTGGCAGTCAATGAACCCTAATGGGTATAAAAGCTAATTCTTCCAAATATTATACCCATCATTCAAAGGCGAGCTCAATATCAAGAGCTCGCCTTTTTATTTGTCTTGATAAAAGCTAACTTGATGCAACTTGCCAGTTTTGCGCGTAAACTCTGTACCATCTTTTTATAAACTCTCGTGAATATCAATTTAACGTTATGCCACATATTGTTTTATTCGAACCTGAAATACCCCCAAATACGGGCAATATTATCCGTCTCTGTGCCAATACAGGCTTTAGCTTACATTTAATTCACCCATTAGGTTTTACTTGGGATGACAAACGCTTACGCCGTGCTGGGTTAGACTACAGTGAATTTGCCGATATCAAACATCACCATGATTATTACGCTTTTTTAGAAAGCGAAGGCTTAAACCCTGACAATAATCAGTCCGCTAGTGGCGCTCGGGTATTTGCACTAACCACCAAAGGTAAACCAAGCCACAGTAATGTCAGCTATCAAGAGAATGATTATTTGATGTTTGGCCCAGAAACGCGCGGCTTGCCGCCTTATGTGCTTGATAATATGCCAATGGAGCAAAAAATTCGTATTCCAATGTTGGCAGATAGTCGCAGTATGAATTTATCGAACTCGGTAGCAGTTGTGGTGTTTGAAGCGTGGCGGCAGTTGGGTTATTCCGGGGCGTTGTTACGCGACTGATCTAGCAGCCATACATTGCTTGAACTTTCCTCATATCATCATTATACTTGTACAAAATTAGGTACAAGTATTAGGAGGGGAGTAAATGAAAACTATTTCTTTCAGTGATGCTAGAAACAATCTAAAAGCAGTATTAGATAGAGTTGTTGATGACGCAGATACAACTATCATCACTCGTCGTGACTCAGAAGACGCTGTAGTGATGTCACTGGAATATTATAATAGCCTTATGGAAACGATTTATTTATTACGTTCTCCAGCAAATGCCGAACATTTAAATAAATCCATCGCTCAATTTAAAGCAGGTAAAGCGAAAAAAAGAGAGCTGATAAATGAGTAGGTTTTTAGCATGGACTGATCAAGCATGGGAAGACTACCTATATTGGCAAACTCAAGACAAAAAAACTCTCAAACGTATTAATAAGCTTATCGATGATACTAAAAGAACACCATTTTACGGAATAGGAAAGCCCGAGCCACTAAAAGAGAATTTAGCTGGCTTCTGGTCTCGTAGAATAGATGAAACAAATAGGCTTATCTATTCAGTAGATGATACAAATTTAACTATTGTTGCTTGTCGTTATCACTACTAACTACAGCGGTAAGTTTAAATCCCATCCCCATCTTCAAAACCATAAATCGTACCATTAAAGTTTTGATCCATTTCTAAAGATGGCATATCACTGGTTGGTTTGCCGACAATTCGAGCTGGAACACCTGCGACGGTGGTGTGAGGGGGAACAGCATGAAGCACCACGGAACCCGCGCCAATTTTTGCACCACGGCCAATCTCAATATTACCTAAGATTTTAGCGCCTGCACCAATCATCACCCCTTCTCTCACTTTTGGATGACGATCGCCACAGGTTTTGCCTGTTCCGCCTAATGTGACCGACTGCAAAATAGAGACATCATTTTCCACAACTGCTGTTTCACCAATAACAATACCCGTTGCATGGTCAAGCATGATGCCACAACCAATACGCGCAGCAGGATGGATATCAACAGCGAAAGAAACCGAGATTTGATTTTGTAGGTAAACCGCTAAGGCCTGACGTCCCTCTTTCCACAACCAATTACCAATGCGATAAGCTTGCAAGGCATGAAAGCCTTTAAGGTATAACAGCGGTGTAGAGTACTTATCTACAGCAGGGTCACGCAGACGAACAGCGGATAAGTCCATGGCTGCGGAGAAAATCATTTGCTCATCATGACGATAAGCTTCCTCAACAATCTCACGGACTTCCATTGCTGGCATTATTGGTGAGCTTAATTTATTCGCTAACATATAACTGAGCGCACTGCCCAAGTTATCATGCTTAAGCAATGTCGCATTGAAAAAACTGGCTAGCAGCGGTTCGCAGTCAGCAAGGCATTTTGCCTCGTCCTTAATGAACCCCCAAATCCTATCCAATTCTTCACGAGACATAGTACTCACCTATATTTGATCTTGTAGTTTTGGCATATCCGCAATTTCATCTTTCGTCGCACGTCCCAAAAGGGCTTGCGCCGCCTCTAATACATTTTTATGACAATAGAGGATTTGATAAATTTGCTCAGTAATTGGCATCTCAACACCTGCTCGCTCCGCGAGGGCGCGAACTTCTTTAGTATTACGATAGCCTTCAACCACTTGCCCGATTTCTTTTTCCGCATCTTCAACGCTGATGCCATCCCCTAACATCATACCAAAACGACGGTTACGAGATTGGTTATCGGTACAGGTTAACACTAAATCACCAAGCCCCGCCATGCCCATAAAGGTAGATGGGTCTGCGCCTAATGCAGCGCCGAGGCGGCTCATTTCAGCTAAACCACGAGTAATCAACGCCGTACGTGCATTCGCACCAAAGCCCATACCATCAGAAATACCCGCACCGATAGCAATGACGTTCTTCACGGCACCACCTAGTTGTACGCCAACCATATCGGGGTTTTTGTAGACTCGGAAGCTTTTACCACAATGGAATAGTTTTTGTAGATCGTCACCAAATTGGCTATCACTTGCAGCAACTGAGATTGCCGTTGGTAAACCTGCGGCAAGTTCTTTTGCGAAAGTTGGGCCTGATAACACAGCGAGAGGAATTTCGTTACCTAATACCTCACGTGCGACATCCTGTAACAAACGCCCGGTATCCCTTTCAAGCCCTTTTGTCGCCCAAATAATGCGAGAGCCAGCCCGAAGATACGGTTGAATTTGTTTAAGTACATCCCCAAAAACATGGCTAGGTACTACGATCAAGATATTCAGACTCGCTTCAACGGCGCGTTTTAAGTCCGTTTCGAGAGATAAACTATCAGGGAAAGAAACGCCAGGCAAAAATGCCTGATTGCTGCGATCTTGTTGTAAGCGGTGAATATGGGCAGGATCGTGTCCCCATAACACCACTTGATGCGCATTACGTGCAAGAGTAATGGCTAAAGCGGTGCCGTACGAGCCGGCACCGATTACTGTCATTGAAGCAGTATTCATTAAGCGTCCTGTTGAGCTTCTGAGTTCTGCGCTTGGTCACCTTGTTGCTGCTGTAAATAATTCATGAACAGTGCATCAAAGTTAACTGGCGCTAAGTTCAATTGTGGGAATGTTCCACGACCCACTAGGCTAGTAATTGCTTCACGTGCATATGGGAACAGGATATTTGGGCAGTATGCACCTAGGCAATGCGCCATTTGAGTGCCTTCAATGCCTTCGATAGAGAATACACCGGCTTGCTGAACTTCGCACAGGAATGCCGTTTCTTCACCTAAAGTTGCCGTTGTTGTCACACGCAAAACAACCTCATAAACGCCTTCTGACAGCTGAGTTGAAGATGTGTCTAAATCTAATTTAATTTCTGGCTGCCACTCGTGTTGGAAAATTTGTGGTGCGTTAGGTGCTTCAAATGAAACGTCTTTTGCGTAGATACGTTGGATTTGAAATACCATTTCTGAGTTGTTTTGTTCTGACATAATTTAATACCTTACTTCCATATGAGTTTATCGAGATATCTTCAATTGCCGGTAATCTAGCTACCGAATAATTACTTTTTACCACGAGCTAGCGGTAGATTTTCACCTGCCCAACCAGCAATCCCTTCTTTCAGGACAAAGACTTTTTCAAAACCGTATTGCGTAAGTTGCTCAGCCGGTTTTCCTGATTCCATCCCACTTGCAGAAACAATAATTACCGGTTTCTGTTTATGTTTTTCTAACTCACCTAAATTATTATCTTTAATTTCAGACGGTGTTAAATTAATAGAATCAATAATATGCCCTTTGCGGAAATCTTCGCGAGTACGGAGATCTACAACAACAGCCTCTTCTTTATTTATAAGTGTAATCGCTTGAGAGCGAGCAATCACTTTAGATTTAGAGAAAAGGCCTTTAAAGGTCATCACGACCACGGCGACTAATAGCGCTATCCAAACCAGACTCAATAACATGTTCCGGCTTACAAATTGCATGATTTCTTGGATCATGGGGGGCAATTACTCCCGTTAGTTAAAAACGAATATCAAAGGGCTCAGAGTATACCTTTGTGCTGAGCTAATTACAGCCAGTTCACGCAAACTACATTGTTTTTTTTGCGGGAAGGTACGCAAAATTAACACCGTTTTACTGAAAATGAGTTTTTTTACTCGAAGCTGCTCGCAAACATTTTATCATAAACATTGCCAAACAGGGTTAAACCGTCGATTAAATAGACGTTCAAGAATAAAAAATTGCACAATACTGGCTATACAAAGGAAATCAGTGATAATGAAACCATAATATTTAACTTAATTATGAATTTTAAGGTAGCATAAATCCGAATTAACCCCTGTTTTCAGTGCATTTCTCATAGAATGCTGGAAACTAACACTTGCAGATGAAATAATCCGTTATTGCATTTAATTGAGGTGATCTATCACAATGGCCAGTACATATTATCGAATGAAAACAACATTTATTCGTCGGGCTATTACTTCTACCCTACTCAGCTTAGGGTTATTTGCATTGATTCCAAGCCAAGCCGCCATTGCAAATCCGATCACCGATAATAAAGGCCAGTTGCATGACCTTTTGAAAAATATCGCTGAAAAAGAAAAAAGCGTTAAAGAACAACAAGCAAAACGATCAGCCTTATTAACTCAACTTAAGCAACAAGAACAAAGTATTTCAGCTGCAGGCCGTGGGCTCCATGAAACACAAAACCAGTTAAAACAACTCGATAAAGAAATCACGTCTTTAAGTAGCAACATTAGCCGATTACAAAAAAAGAAAACCGAACACGAAAAACTGTTATCTGAGCAGCTCGATGCCGCTTTTCGTTTAGGAAAACATCAAGGGCTGACCCTGTTATTGAAAGGGGAAGAAGGTCAACGTGAAGAGCGAATTTTGGCCTATTACAGCTATTTAAATCAGGCGCGTGAAAAAACGATTATTGAGTTAGAAGAAACTACATTAGAACTTAATCAACAAAAGCAGCTAGAGCAAAAAAAGCAAGCGGAGCAAAAGAGTACGCTTGCTCGTCAACAACAAGAAAAAAATAAACTCGATAATGCAAAAGCCGCTCGTCAGAAAACCCTCGTTGTCTTAGAAAGTACCTTAAAAGAAGACCAAAAAAACCTTGCTGTCTTGAAACAAAACGAAGCGAGGCTGAGAGATAAAATTGTACGTGCAGAGCGAGAAGCTAAAGCGAGAGCAGACCGAGAAGCCAAAGAAGCCGCCCGTATACGTACTGAAGTTGCCCAAAAAGAACGCCAAGCTAAGCAAAAAGGGTCTACCTATAAGCCGTCTGAAAGTGAGCGTTCACTTATGTCCAGAACTGGCGGTTTAGGCCGTCCTGCGGGGCAAGCAATGTGGCCAGTTCGTGGTTCAACACTGCATAATTATGGCGATGTGATCTCAAGTGAATTGCGTTGGAAAGGCATGGTCATTGCCGCAAATGAAGGAACACAAGTTAAAGCTATCGCCGATGGGCGAGTCTTACTCGCTGACTGGCTACAAGGTTATGGGTTAGTTGTCGTAGTTGAACACGGTAAAGGGGATATGAGCCTTTACGGCTATAACCAGAGCGCCCTAGTGAATGTTGGCCAAGAGGTACGTGCAGGCCAACCAATCGCATTAGTGGGAAGTAGTGGCGGTCAGGAACGTCCTTCGCTGTACTTCGAAATTCGCCGGCAGGGTAAAACAGTGAACCCTCGCCCATGGCTAGGAAGGTAACCTAGACCATCAATATTTAAAAAGCAGGAAAATAATTATGTTAAAGCACTCGCCCTTTAAATTATTTATGGGTCTATCACTTTTAATAGTGTGTTTACAGGCAAGTGCAGCAAAATTAGCAATTGTGATTGACGACTTTGGTTATCGAGTAAAAGAAGATAACCAAATTTTGGCATTACCTATCCCCATTACAATTGCCATCTTACCTAGCTCACCCCATGGGCGAGAAGTGGCAGAAAAAGCACATCAGCAAGGACGTGAAATCCTTATTCATATGCCGATGAAACCGCTAAGTAAGCAACCTCTTGAGAAAAATACGCTAGCCCCTTCAATGAGTGCTGAAGAAATTGACCGTATTATCAAGAACGCAATTAGCAGAGTGCCTTATGCAAAGGGAATGAATAACCACATGGGAAGCGAGATGACCTCAAGCTTACCGGGGATGCGAAATGTGATGCGCTCATTGTCACAATCTAATTTATTCTTCTTAGATAGCGTCACAATCGGCAATACTCAAGCGGTTAATGCTGCAAAAGAATCCGGAGTACCAACAACAAAACGTAATATCTTTATCGATAATAATCAGTCGGAAGATGAAACACGCGTTCAGTTAAATAAAGCGGTGGCCTATGCTCGCAAACATGGCAGCGCGGTGGCGATCGGTCATCCACATCCCTCAACGGTGAGAGCCTTACAAAAGTATCTTCCACAACTGCCGGCTGATGTCGAGCTTGTTGCCGTTAGCGCATTAGTGGGTCAGCCGTCATCCAATAGCTCGCAACCGACTAAGCCGTTAAGAATGCAGCCAGAGGAAGTCAAAAAAGAGGCTCAACAACCAAAAATGATTGACTCTCAGAAGCCTGCGGAACAAATGCCTAATCCTAATGAAGTCGAAGCAGTGCAACCGATAGAAATAGGCGTTTGTGAATTTGAACAACCACAAACTCGTCGAGAAGGCATTCATTTTTTAATGTTTGTGGTGGAGTCAATATGCCAAGACAAAGCATTGCAGCCATTACTCGTCAACGAGCTGCCGAAGAAAAAACAGTCTTTGTTTGCAAAATAGCCACACTCAATGACTCCAACGATATTTCTTTATCGTTTGGAGTCATTTTTGACCCACCCAGCTAGCACTAATCCCAGTTCAGTATTACCTTACCCGACTGACCGGAACGCATGATATCAAAGCCTTTTTGGAAATCATCAATAGAAAATTGATGGGTAATAATCGGCGATAAATCAAGGCCAGATTGAACTAAAGTCACCATTTTGTACCAAGTTTCGAACATCTCTCGGCCATAAATCCCTTTAATAAAAAGCCCTTTAAAGATAACTTGGCTCCAATCCGTCGCCATCGATGCCGGCGGGATGCCAAGTAATGCGATGCGACCACCATGATTCATCGTATCAAGCATGGTTTGGAATGCGGCGGGTGCTCCCGATACTTCCAATGCCACATCAAAGCCTTCTTTCATGCCAAGCTCATTCATCACATCTTTAAGATTTTCGCGGCTAACATTAACCGCCCGTGAGACGCCCATTTTCTTGGCTAGATCAAGGCGGTAGTCATTCACATCTGTGATCACCACATGACGAGCCCCAACATGGCGACAGACTGCCGCCGCCATGATGCCAATCGGCCCCGCCCCTGAAACCAGTACGTCTTCCCCGACTAAATCAAAGGAAAGCGCCGTGTGAACCGCATTGCCAAAGGGATCAAAAATTGCCGCAATTTCATCGGGCACATTTTCAGGTATCTTAAAGGCATTAAATGCAGGGATAACTAAATATTCAGCAAAACACCCTGCGCGGTTTACCCCAACGCCTATTGTATTACGGCAAAGGTGAGTTCGCCCTCCTCGGCAATTTCGGCAGTGTCCACAAGTAATGTGCCCTTCCCCTGAGACTCTATCGCCGATTTTAAAGCCTTTGACTTCCTGTCCAATCGCAACAATTTCCCCTATATATTCATGGCCAATAACCATCGGAACTGGAATGGTTTTTTGCGACCATTCATCCCAATTATAGATATGTACATCCGTTCCACATATTGCTGTTTTACGGATTTTTATCATCACATCATTGTGCCCAAGCTCCGGTTCGGGAACTTCAGTCATCCATATACCGGGTTCTGCTTTTAATTTGGACAGTGCTTTCATAGGCAACCTTATTATTTAATTATGTTGAGTTTTTTGCCAATACGAGTGAATGCATCAACAGCGTGTAAA
The DNA here is from genome assembly GCF_001655055.1 of Providencia heimbachae ATCC 35613. Lineage (GTDB taxonomy): Bacteria > Pseudomonadota > Gammaproteobacteria > Enterobacterales > Enterobacteriaceae > Providencia > Providencia heimbachae. The sequence goes on from NZ_LXEW01000031.1 coordinate 19,832, forward strand.
ATATCCTCCTCACTGTGTGCTGCGGACATTTGCGTGCGAATACGCGCTTGCCCTTGAGGAACAACAGGATAGAAAAATCCGGTCACGTAGATGCCTTCATCAAGTAACTCATTGGCAAAAATTTGAGCAACTTTTGCATCCCCTAACATGACAGGAATAATGGCGTGGTCAGCCCCTGCGAGAATAAAACCGGCGGCCGACATTTTTTGTCGAAATAGTGCCGCATTACGCCATAATTTTTCACGTAATGCCTGGCCTTCACTCATCATATCAATGACTTTAATTGAGGCCGCGACGATGGCAGGCGCTAATGAATTAGAAAATAAATAAGGACGAGAACGTTGGCGTAACCACTCAACAACTTCTTTTTTAGCCGCGGTATAGCCTCCGGATGCACCACCAAGTGCCTTACCTAAGGTTCCGGTAATGATGTCGACGCGTCCCATAACATCGCAATACTCATGGCTTCCCCGTCCATTTTTACCAACGAAACCAACCGCATGGGAATCATCCACCATGACTAAGGCTTGGAATTCATCGGCAAGGTCACAAACTGACTTTAGATCAGCGATGACACCATCCATAGAGAAAACGCCGTCAGTGGCAATCATAATATGCCGTGCCCCTGCTAATTTGGCTTCTTCAAGTCGTTCTCGCAGTTCTGCCATATCATTGTTACTGTAACGATAACGTTTTGCTTTACAAAGACGGACACCATCAATAATCGATGCATGATTTAATGCGTCGGAAATAATGGCATCTTCAGGACCGAATAAGGTTTCAAATAAACCGCCATTGGCATCAAAGCAAGAAGAATAAAGAATCGCATCTTCCATACCCAAGAAATCAGCCAATTTTTGTTCAAGGATTTTATGGCTATCTTGTGTTCCACAAATAAAACGCACAGAAGCCATACCAAAGCCATGACTATCCATGCCTTGTTTTGCCGCATTGATTAATTCAGGATGATTTGCTAAACCGAGGTAGTTGTTGGCACAAAAATTGATCACTTTTTTACCGCCGGCAATTTCAATATCGGCATCTTGTGACGTGATGATAATCCGCTCATTTTTAAACAAGCCATCGGCTTGAGTTTGCGCTAATTGGTTTTTAATTTGCTGATAAAATTGATGTGCCATGATTTATTCCTATCGAGAGTCTATTTCCAGAGTTTAATAATAGTCTCTACAAGTGGCGACTCTCTCTGGACAAATAAGTTAAGTTTGTAGCCAAGATCACGATAATTGCCTTACTTTTATTCACTCAACCAGTGGGATTACCTGCGATCTATAACTCTACTGTCGTCAGCTCAAAGAAATGTTATTATATACCCGTCATTCTTCAAGTTGCTTGGGTGTTACATTCGCTCAGCTATCCGAATCACATAGTTTATTTCTATTTATTCTTAATCCACTAGAGGTATACCCAATGATCATAGTCACAGGCGGAGCTGGTTTTATTGGCAGCAATATTATAAAAGCCCTAAATGCGATAGGCCGCACAGATATCCTCGTTGTAGATAATCTGAAAGATGGCACTAAGTTTGCCAATCTTGTTGACCTTGATATTGCGGATTACGCAGATAAAGAAGATTTTATTATCAGCATTCTTTCCGGTGATGATTTCGGTGATATCGATGCCATTTTCCACGAAGGCGCTTGCTCATCAACCACAGAGTGGGATGGTAAGTACATGATGGATAACAATTATCAATATTCTAAAGAGTTGCTGCACTACTGCTTAGAACGGGAAATACCTTTCCTATACGCATCATCAGCAGCAACTTATGGCGGCCGTAGCGATAACTTTATTGAAGAACGTGAATTCGAAAAGCCGCTGAATGTATACGGCTACTCCAAATTTCAATTTGACCAATATGTTCGTGAAATTCTGCCTGAAGCTGAATCTCTAGTTTGTGGTTTCCGCTACTTCAATGTCTATGGCCCTAACGAAGAACATAAAGGCAGCATGGCGAGCGTGGCTTACCACTTAAACAAACAAATTAATGAAGGCCAAACGCCAAAATTATTTGAAGGCAGTGATTCATTCCGCCGTGACTTTATTTATGTTGCCGATGTTGCTGCGGTAAACCTGTGGTTCTGGCAAAACAATGTGTCCGGGATTTTTAACTGTGGTACCGGTCGTGCAGAATCATTCCAAGCTGTCGCTGATGCTGTCACTACGTTCCATAAAGATAAAAATGTTGCAATTGAATACATTGAATTCCCTGAAAAACTGAAAGGCCGTTATCAAAGTTTCACTCAAGCTGATATGACTAAATTGCGCGCAGCTGGCTACACCGCACCATTTAAAACGGTAGCAGAAGGTGTAACTGAATATATGCAGTTGTTGAATAAAAAAGACTAATTCATATTTATGAAGATACTCGTAATAGGTCCCTCTTGGGTGGGGGACATGATGATGTCACAAAGCCTTTATCGGACCATAAAGGCGCTACATCCTCATGCTCAAATTGACGTGATGGCGCCTCAATGGTGTCGTCCTTTATTGGCTAAAATGCCGGAAATTAGCAACGCGATTCCGATGCCATTAGGGCATGGAGTGCTAGCTATCGGTGAACGTCGTCAATTAGGGATTCAACTTCGTCAAAATAACTACGACCAAGCGATCGTTTTACCTAATTCTCTAAAGTCCGCTTTAGTGCCTTTTTTCGCCAAAATTGCCAAAAGAACTGGCTGGCGTGGTGAAATGCGTTATGGCCTTCTCAATGATATTCGCCCATTAGATAAACATGCTTTTCCATTGATGGTGCAGCGCTATGTTGCCCTCGCCTATGATAAGCAAAGTATTAAATCTGCCGCTGATATCCCGACACCAATATTGTGGCCTAAATTAGTTACAGATAAACAAGATGTTAGCGAAGCGGCCCTTGTATTCAAGATTGATAATACTCGACCAATTATTGGTTTTTGCCCCGGTGCTGAATTTGGCCCAGCAAAGCGTTGGCCACACTATCATTATGCTGCTCTAGCAGAAAAATTGATCAGCGAGAAAGGCTACCAAGTCCTGTTATTTGGTTCTCAAAAAGATAATGATGCAGGGGAAGAGATTCGTCACAGCTTAACAGATAATGCAAGGCAGCATTGCCATAACCTCGCAGGAAAAACATCATTAGAACAAGCGGTTAATCTTATCGATGCCTGCCAAGCAGTAGTCAGCAATGATTCCGGTTTAATGCATGTTGCCGCGGCTCTCGATAAGCCATTAGTGGCGCTTTACGGCCCGAGTAGCCCTGATTTTACCCCTCCCTTATCTGATAAGGCTGAAGTTATCCGCTTAATTACCGGCTACCATAAAGTCCGTAAAGGTGATGGCGATAGCGGTTATCATCAAAGCTTAATTGATATTCAGCCTCAATTGGTTATCGATGCATTAATACGCTTAAATATAGGTATTGAATAATGCGGGTGCTATTAGTTAAAACATCATCAATGGGAGATGTTTTACATTCTCTACCTGCGTTGACGGATGCCCAGCACGCAATTCCGAATATTCAGTTTGATTGGGCTGTTGAAGAGGGCTTTGCACAAATTCCAACTTGGCATAGTGCAGTTAATCAAGTCATCCCTGTCGCCATTAGACGTTGGCGAAAAAATTGGTTTTCAGCACCAATAAGAGCCGAACGAACCGCATTTCGGGATCAACTGCAAGCAACCCAGTATGATGCAATTATTGATGCACAAGGGCTATTAAAGAGCGCTTTTTTAGTGACTCGACTCGCCCATGGCCCTAAGCATGGTTATGACCGCCAAAGTATTCGCGAGCCGCTTGCAAGCTTTTTTTATGACCACCGTTACGCGGTTAGCAAACGGCAACATGCCGTAGAACGCATTCGTCAGCTATTTTCTGATAGCCTTGGTTATGCCCGCCAAACGACTCAGGGTGACTATGCCATTGCACATCACTTTTTGCAGTCATCGTCTGAGCCCGCCACCCCTTATGTTATTTTTCTTCATTCGACAACTCGCGATGATAAGCATTGGCCTGAAGCTCACTGGCGTGATCTCATCGCGCTGATGGCGGAGTCAGGCATTCATGTAAAGCTACCGTGGGGAACTGAACTGGAGTATCAAAGAGCTTTACGTTTAGCCGATGGATTTGATTTTGTTGAAGTATTACCGAAGTTAACCTTAGCGCAAGTTGCTGAGCAAATTGCCAACGCTAAAGCAGTTGTTTCTGTCGATACAGGATTAAGCCATTTAACCGCCGCGCTAGATAAGCCGAACTTCACGCTATTTGGCCCCACAGATCCGGGGTTGATTGGGGGTTATGGGCAATATCAAAATACGATTAAATCTTCGGATAATACAATGGCGAATATTTGTGCTCTTGAAGTATACCAGCAACTTGCTAGCTACCTTTAATCACTGCCAATAACGTTCTCGTGAAAAGCGGTCAGATGACCGCTTAATCGTGCAAACTTACTCTATCTTATTTTTCCGGTGCGATAAAACCAAAACACAAGGTTTCAGGCTGAGCATCAGGTTCAGAGCGGTAAATGATATCTTCTTTTTCAATGGTAAATTGTGGCCAAAAATGGCGAACCGTAGAAAAATCTTCATGAGCACAATCATCATATTTACGGCCTAATAACAATGCGCCATGCTGGCGAATTTCAGCCTCTGTTATCTCACGGTTATAAATATTAGGTGGCATGTGGTTTTCAAGCGTCCATGGCTGAATAACATGCGGCCTATCTTTTGCATAGATAATAAACCATTGGTATAAATTATCTTCGCCGCCGACATATTTTACTGGAGTACCGTAGCGCTTATACCAACGCTGCTCACCATCTGCTATCAATGTTTTCACGCCAATAAATTTCTGCCCAGCCCCTTGGATATTCATCCCTTGTACTATCATATAACCCAATACAACTAATACACCAAAAATAGCAAAACCAACCAACGATTTTTTGAATGGTTTTCGTGGCATAACCGTAACTGAGCCGACAAATAAAGGCGCACAAACTGCCATAAAGGGTTGTAGCCACTCGGTGATACGCCCACCATCATGGAAAGAGAACCAACCATAAATCACAACGAGAGGGAACAGAATAATAAAATTGGCCATACGATTTGCTAATGCTTTTGGCCAACCTAACTTTCCACCACTGCAGTATAAAATAATAGTGGCTATAACTAATGGATAAAAAACACTCAATGCCGCTTGAGTCGTATGAAAATTAAAACCAGGATCAATCTGTGAATCAACCCATTTGAAAGCGGAAAAATCGCTTGCCATCAACCAAAAAAAGTTTGGTAGTACAAGAGAAAACCAGAGTGCTATCGCAAGATAAAAAACAGGGTGACGATAACTTTGGCGGGCTTGCTTCACAAATATTGTCAGCAAAAAAACGGAACCAACCAATGCAAGTGTAGAATATTTACCCATGGTTGCTAATGCAGAAAATAAGGCAAAAAGTAGCCACCATGCCGGGTTTTCATAGACTGCACGTAAAAAGAAATAAATAATCCACGCCCAGAATGTGACTAAAATATAATTATCATTATAAGGAATAATATCGAAATTAATTACACCTGATAAATTCAACATTAACATAGCAAACCAAGCAAGATCTCGGCGCTCAGTTAAACGATAAGCTAATTTCCAAACACCTAATAACCCAAATGCAATGCCAATAAAATGACTAAGGTACCAATAAAAACTATACGATATACCGAGATGAATCGCCGGCCACATCATAACCCCAACAAACCAAGGGTTTTTAGGGGAGCCCCACTCGCCATTCATTCCCCAGTTAACGGCTTCAACCGTATCATAGGGAACGGTTGGGTCAAAATAAGTGCTCGCTAGGATCCATGCGATGGCATACCCGATGACCCATAAGTAAACATATTTATTTGAAATTGATTGGTTGATTGCTGGCATATTCTATTCTGAAGGTTCTTATTAAAGTTATTAGGATTAATTAAAATAAAATATTCATCGTTCTATTTGAGTATAAGCAGCCCATAATAGAATACCCAATAAAACGGAAAGAAATTAGCCGTGAAGTCTACTACAATTTATATGGAATAATAAGGAAAGGTGTAAAATAGTCAGCATTCATTGTTGTAATGTTCAAGTTCAGTTATCTGAAAAAGATTACAATTTTATTATTGCTCTTTTGGTGGTAAATAAGGTTGCAGTAATTTCAACAAACGTTGTAGAGCACCTTGGTTTTCATGTAAAACTTCCGCGGCATGTCGACCATAATATAAGCGATAATCTTCATCTGATAGTAAGCTCGTTACCGCTTGTGCCATCGATTCACTGTCTGTAACCGTAATTAAGCCATCTGCTTGGGTTAATTTCCCACAGATATCTTTAAAGTTAAAAGTATGTGGCCCCATCAAAACAGGCAAAGCATGCGCCGCAGCTTCAAGTGGGTTATGGCCGCCAGTTTCGACTAAACTCCCGCCCACAAAAGCAATATCGGCTATCCCGTATAGCAGCATTAATTCGCCCATAGTATCCCCAATAACAACCTGAATATCGGCTGCTGGGATCACACTGCTACTACGACGAATAAAGCGCAATCCAGCGTTCTGAGTTAACTCTTCAGCCTTTGCGAACCTTTCAGGATGACGAGGAACGAGGATCAATAATAAGTTTGGAAAACGTTTCAACAATTGCTTGTGAGCGTCGAGAACAATTGCCTCTTCGCCTTCATGTGTACTGGTTGCAATCCATACCGGTCGATGTGCAGCCCATTGCCTACGTAACGTAATTGCGCGAACAGCAAGCTCAGGAGTTACTGAGATATCAAATTTTAAGCTTCCCGTCACATTCAGCTGCATGCGTCTTAAGCCTAATTGTACAAAACGTTCGCCATCTTCATGATGCTGAGCTGCAACCATAGTGACATTACGTAGCATCCGTTTTACAAAACTACCTAATTTTTGATAACCCGCAGCCGAGCGCTCAGATAACCGAGCATTCGCAATCACTAAGGGAATATTACGTTTATGTAATTGGTTAATCATGTTCGGCCACAATTCTGTTTCCATAATAATCACCAGTTTTGGGTCAACTTGTTTTAGGAAACGCCGCATAGAGCCGGGTAAATCGTAAGGCAAATAAACGTGGTAAACATCGTCACCAAAAGCAGATTGAACCCGCTCAGACCCCGTTGGAGTCATCGTGGTAACGGTGATAGGTAATGAAGGATAGTGGTGGCGCAAGGCGCGAACCAGTGGAACGGCTGCCAGTGTTTCACCGACAGAAACAGAATGAAGCAAAATACCTTGAGGAACGACTTTTCCGGCACAAAAACCATAACGTTCACCCCAACGTTTACGATACGCAGGCGCTTTACGGCCACGCAGCAAAAGGCGAACCCAAATAAATGGCTGGATAAGATAAAGAAGTACCTGATATAAACGCAATAACATTCGATCTGATTCACTTACCAAAATTGGCGGTATCTTACCATAAACCTTTGATGAAAGTGTGCAGAATATGCAGCTAAAATAACCTTAAAGTTTAATGAGGGGATGCCATCTAATCTTGCAACAACGCCCAATAGCCGATAATGTAAATACTCACGATCGCTTATTCATGCTGATTTTTCGAATAAGTACTAACAAACAATGAGATATCATCACCATGAAACATAAAGCAATCTACCCCGGCACATTCGACCCAATTACATCAGGTCATGTTGACATCGTATCTCGCGCTGCGGCAATGTTTGATCATGTGCTATTAGCTATCGCCAATAGCCAACGAAAAAGTCCTATGTTTACACTTGATGAACGTGTAGAGCTTGCCAAACAAGTGACATCACATCTGGATAACGTTGAAGTCGTCGGTTTTTCCGAGCTCATGGCCAATTTTGCTCAGAAGCATGGCGCAAATATTCTTATTCGAGGTGTGCGCTCTGTCGCTGATTTTGAATATGAATGGCAACTAGCGAACATGAACCGTCACTTTGTCCCTGATCTTGAAACCGTGTTTTTATTACCCTCTCAGAGTTTGTCTTTTGTTTCTTCGTCTTTAATTAAAGATGTCGCGCTTCATGACGGGGATGTTTCATCTTTTTTACCCCCTATTGTGTCCGAAGCCATGATGAAAAAACTTAATAAACCCAAAGATTAGACGATTACTTTTGGCATTCTCGGCAAAAAAAAGTACTACGTTGCCCTTGCTTGATGCTTTCAATTGGTGTTCCGCACATTGAGCAAGGCTCACCTTTTTTACCGTAAACAAAAAGTTCCTGAGCAAAATAGCCCGGTTTTCCATCTGATTGCAAAAAATCTTTTAGCGTTGTTCCGCCCTGCTCGATAGAGCGTTGTAAGACTTTTTTTATCTGAGCGACTAGCTCTGTTGCTTGCGCGAGTGTCAGCGTATTGATGATTTTTTCAGGGGAAATTTTCGCAGCAAACAACGCTTCGTTAGCATAAATATTCCCTACGCCCACCACAATTTTATTGTCCATTAGCCACGGTTTAATCGCCGTTTTTCTTTTTGCAGATAATTCAAACAAATATTGAGCATTGAACTCTGCTGATAATGGCTCTGGACCTAAATGTGCCAGTACTGAGCTTGTTTCCAGATCTTCACACCATAACCATGCACCAAAACGCCTTGGGTCTGTATAGCGTAAAACTTTGCCATCTCTCATGATAAGGTCGACGTGGTCATGTTTCTCTTCAGGTAATTCTTCGGTCAATATTCTCACACTGCCAGACATCCCCAAATGTACAATAATCCAACCTCTTCCCAGTTCAATAAGCAAATATTTAGCCCGACGCTGAACACTGAATACCAGCTCATCGGATAAGCTTTTAATTTGCTCACTCACCGGCCAACGCAATCGACTATTTCTAACAATAGCATAAGATATTGTATTACCGACTAAATGTGGTTCAATTCCACGACGACTGGTTTCTACTTCAGGTAGTTCTGGCATGATTTATATCCAAATTTATCCAAAAATCCAAATACACTGTATTGCATATCTATCCTAAGAAGCAACCGAATACAGCCATCCGAGTAAATCCCTTTATTTTCTTTAAAAAATCATTAATAAGCAGAAGTTATTAGTACAGTATTTACATTCAAATCGCTTTCCCGCATGATAATTATGTGGATTTAACCATGTAAAATATAAAATCTTTTGTCGTGAGTTTAATGAGAATTAAAATAATTTCATATCTGATTCACTTTGATGACCATGTATAGAATCAAATACTTTATTTTAAGTTGACTAAAAAACAATCTAAGCATGCTGCCATACGGCGTATTGAATATAGAAAAATAGGCAATTTTGTGAAAAAATATAGTAATGCCGTTAATCAACTTCCTTTTGTTTTACTATTTTTAGTGACAATAGGAATGTTCACCAATGACACTCAAGGCGTATTAAATATTTCTGTTGCCTTACTTTTTGTGTATACAATTTATACAGTATACAAAAGTAAAATTAATATTATGCAAGATATCCTGACCCTCATTAAATCGAGAAAAACATTGTTTCTCTTCGGTGGTTGGAGCTTACTTTGCGCGACATTTTTTACCTATTCAAATTTCACGCTTGAAGCCCTGAAAGCTTTTTTTAATGATTGGCGTTATATTATAGTCATCACATTATTTTTGATTGTTTTTAAAAGTGATACACCTAAATCTAGAAAAACGATTACTTATGCACTGATTGCTACACTCGCTTTTATTATTTTCATCATTCCGGTATTAAAGCAATTTAAAAATAGTGATTTGCCTCTTTATCTACAACTTAGATATGGCTTTGCTCACTATATGACTTTGTTATTCCCTTTTACTTTTAGCGCATTTTTTTTATTTAAACGCACATTACTAAAAATCACCATGCTACTTCTTTGCGTACTAGCATTCGGCTTTTTATTATATACCGGTAGCCGTGGCGGATTTCTTTCTGTTGTTGTCGAGGCTATTCTAATTCTATTTTTACTTTCTCGTAGTTATAAAAAACTATTAGTTAATATGATTGGGTTTGGTGCACTTTCCGCAACTATTCTAGCCTTTTCTTACTTCACAATACCGCAAGTGAAAAATAAGGTAAATCAATCCTTATCTTCACAAAATATTACCTCGAATAGGGATAATATTATTACCAGTCGCTTCCCAATACTGATGAACTCTATTCCTAATCAAATTTCGGGGATTGGATATGGTTCCGTTGCTTATAATCAATTTCTGATGGACAACAATGCACCAAAAAATCAAGGTGGCATGGGATACTCTCGTAAAACCAAAGAAACTTTTTATAATAATGATGAGCCCTTTTTTCTACATATTACCTATAATATTGGGTTTATCGGTCTAGCATTATTTCTAGGTGCTTTTATAATTAACATGAAAGACCTATTTAAAGATATTAGGATCGATAAAAATATCTTAAATGTAGGAATATTTGTATCATCTATTGGCTATTTCCTTGTTTATTGTTTATTTGAATTTATTTTTTTAGATATCTTTATTTTATATAATATACTTACTGCTATTTTCATCAAAAAAATACTTTGCAAGTAGCCTGAGCTCCGTTTTATTTCAATCGAACGGAGCTTAATATTTAATTATAAATATCAATTAGATACTTTTTTTAGTAAGTACATTACTGTCGTCACTAAAAAGCGAAAATATTGCTTATTTTTTCTTAAATGTGATTTTTTTCTTGATAGTTGTTTATAGCCTTCGGGACTTATCAACGGTATATTTTTCCATGGTGAATTAGCTCTTGCAACCTCAAAAAATGCATATTCTTCATAGAAATTGGCCCATTCGTGAAATGGTTTAGTTAAACCTACAAAATGAATAAATACGACCTCTTCTGGAATTTTCGGAATATGTCCTTTTGTTCCAATATACCAATCCAAAGAAAACATAAAATTAAAATTCTCACTGATATTTATAAGCTTATTATTTAATAAGATATTAAGAGCATCCTGATCTGGGTGGCTAAATTTATTTTTACTAACAAGTTCAATAACGCGATTAGGAATATCATCCTTCGCCATTCTAGCAATGGACATATATAAAAAACCAGAATTAAAATACTTCGACATATCCATTGGTAATGATTTTTTATTACTACGAAATTTATCTTTTACCGCATATAGAAAAATATCATCATTAAATTCTAATGTTTTCAGGAAGAGTAAATTCCCTTTACAGATAATATCTGCATCTAAATACAATAGTTTATCAATTGTCTGTGATAAATAGGAGATAATAATTAATCTAAAATAAATAGCAGAACTCCACCCTTGAGAAGGCAAGGGCAAGGATTTGAATTTTTCATTGTTTATCAAATATATAGTTAGCTTATGCTGGGTATTTCTTAAAAGTTCATGGAAGATTTTTTCACATTTTAAATTATCAATAAAGATATGAAAGTGAAAATAAAGATTTTTATTATTAATTAAGATAGATGAAATAGACGTTCCTACACCGTATAGAAAATTCTCATCTATACCATATGAAATATGAAAATAACCTTCATCACTAGTGCAATTTGCATTTATTTCTATTTTTGCTTTTATCATCTCATTACTTATCATTGCAAACTATCCTATACCTAACTTTTTCTCTTCCATAAATTTGGACAAATCCAATTGGCAATCGAGTATGCCTAGTTGATAGTATAAACTATTCTTTGTATTTTTTAATTTAATTCAACTAGCTTTACATTTTTACTTGAGATTAAAAAATGAAAATAAAATAAATCAAGTAAAAACATATAGTTACAGATAACCATTGCCTCTATTGTAATGATTAAAACTTACAATTTCATTTCCTAGCACATTACTTAACACTTATTTTTTAACATTGACACGTATAACCGAGTCCCCATATCCTAAATAATCACGTAGTAATGGTACAGCTCTAATATTTCTACAGTTTAAAATGTAAATTTTTCATGATCACGAACAAGAGTAGTAGCAACTCTGTTTTTTACCCGAAAAATGGGTTAAAATTACACCATACTTATTTGATAGTTTAATTAATTTAAAGAACACATAAATCACAATAATCTTAATTATTGACATAATAAACAATTAAAATTCCTATTACGCGGCTGCTCAATGAAACAAAAACAAGCATTAAAAAATTGTATACTAATCATACTGACATTGGTTATTTTAATCATACTATCGAAACTTATGCTACTCGGTGCCGGAAATGCACACCCTACCGTAAGAGAGATTGCACTTATTTGTTTTTTTATAATCATATTAAGCTCATCAAATAAAGCTTATTGGTATATTGGATTTCCTATCATATTCATTAATGCCTTATACACACCAATAGGCCTTAATTTTGGTGCACCAACATATCAATATGTATCCTCTATCATTGCCACAGATGCAATGGAGTCTAAGGAATTTTTTACCCAAATATCTATAAAAAGCTATCTTTTTGCTATCTTAATCATTCTTTCTTTTATTTACTTCAGAAAAATAACAAAAAAAAATAACATTCAATTTTATAAAAATAAAATGCTACTTATATGCTTAGCAATTACCGCATTAATCAACCAATCACCATTTAAGCTTTTTGAAAATATTTATCATTCTACTCTAAATGTAAAAAATGAGATTAGTAATTTAAGTAATTTCACCAAAGAAAGTGAATGGGGGATATCTTCATTAAAAAAACACACTCCACAGTATGATGATTATATTTTAATTATTGGAGAGAGTGTTAGACGTGATTATATGCAAGCTTATGGCTATCCAATTGAAAACACTCCATTTATAAATAAAACCAATGGAATCATCATTGACGGATTAACTGCGGGTGGTACTAATACAGTTTCATCATTACGAATGATGCTAACGCTTTCAGATAAAGATAAATGGGAACCTAATTATGGTTTAAATTTTGTTGATTTAGCAAAATCAGCTGGATATAAAGTATACTGGATTTCTAACCAAGGTTTTTTAGGCGAATTTGATACACCTATCACCTTCATTGCAAAAAGAAGTGATATCAAAAAATTTAATAAAATGGGTGCTTTTAACTCTAAAGATACAAGTGACTTTAGCTTAATAGATACTTTCAAGAAAGAGCTAGATGAAAAAAATAATATTTCGCAAAAAAGACTATTTGTAATTCACTTATATGGTTCTCATCCAGATGCTTGCGCACGTATAGAAGATTATAAAAATAATTATATTACAAAGGATAGTAAGTTTAATAATATCGCCTGTTATGTCGCAAGTATAGAAAAAACAGATAAAATACTAAGTTCTATTTATAATTTATTAAAAACACAAGAAAGAGATAATAACCGCAGTTTTTCAATGCTGTATTTTTCTGATCATGGTGTTTCTCACTCCCTGATTGATGATGAAATTAAGCTAAATTTAAGTAACTCCTCTAAAAAGGTTTTAAACATACCATTAATGGTATTTAATTCTGATAGTGAAAAACAAGAATATATTAAAACAAATAAATCAGGGAAATTGTTTGTCGAGGGCTTAGCCAATTGGTTAAATATTAAAAATAAAGAAATATCACCAGACTATACTCTTTTTTCTGATATAGAAGATGAACAAGACTACCAATTTGAAAATAATTTCAAATCATTGCATGATAATAATGATGATGCCATTGATATTAGGAATAAATAGATTAATAGGCGAGAAAATCTCTCGCCTATATTTATTTAAATAGTTTATATTTGATAAGACTATTTATCCCTTTAATTATTTTACCTTGATTAAATTCATGCTTATATCTTTCTTGATATTCTACTTTTTTGACTGCATCAACTAATAAATCTTTTTTCCATGGGGAATGGTCAAATGCTACTTTAAATGTTTTACTCGATGGATAGTCAACTGCCCAATAATGCCATGGCTTGGTTGCCCCCGTATAATGAATTAATTTAGTTTCATTTGTGATGTAATCTTTATAATCTTTCTTCTCTAATTCATTTTTTAATGTATAAATACAATTATAATCTCTAGAAAGATAAATATTTTTACAATCAAATAAAATATTTAAAGCATCTTGATCTAAATATTTTAACCTTTTTCCGGTATGATTATGAGTAATTAAGTTAAATGCTTTATTGGTAAAATCATTACCATTCCAGGCCTTTAGATTTAAAAATATTACTCCCGCATTAAAATATTTACCTTTCAAATTAGGCATAGCTAAACGATCATCACATAATGATTGCATGTATTCAACATCAGGTATTACTGCTGCATATTCACCATTAAATTTAATTTTAGTGTAATTTTCTAGTTTTCCCTTACAAAAAACATCTGCATCCAAATAAAGAATTGAGGATAACGAATGACATAGGTGATCAAAAATAAAAAATCTAAAATAGGTCGCATATGACCAAACACTAGATGTTGGTAGTTTTTTTAATTCTTCAGAGTTAAGAATATAGACATCAATACCTATATTTTTATTTTCTATTAAAATTTTTAGTTTAGATAAGAAATCATCATCTATAAAATCTGTAAACAAGTGAAATTTTAATTTCATTTCTCTATTATTAATAATAATAGAATTCATCGATAACCCTGACCCAAATAAAAAACCTTTATCTACACCATATGCAATATTCAGATCGGCTTTGTCACTAAGATTACCTAATTCTATTTTGTCCTTTATTAAATTCACTTGAGTACCTATTTTAATTTACTGAAAAAATATTCGATGTATTTAATAAAACTCTGCAAATATTTTTTTTGCTTTGCTTTATGCTTCGCACAATAGCGTAAATGATTGCTACTTTTTGCTTTTAACAATGGAATATTCTTCCAAGGGGAGGCGGCTTTAGCATCAAGAAAAGGTTGCGCTGTTACATAATTAGCCCAGTCATGCCATGGCTTTGTTGGTCCAACATAATGAATAAATACCGTATCCTTTTGAATAGGAAAATTAAAGTAACCTTTTAATTCATAATTCAGGCTAAATTGCGTATTAAAGATTCTCTTAATAAATAGAATCTTATCTGTCAGTAAAATATTTAGTACATCTTGGTCTGGGTAACTAATTTTACTATTGATTTTTTCATTAGTGAGCAAAGACATAGATTTCTCTGTAATATTATTACAACACCAAGCTCGTAGATTTAGATACATGATACCACTATTAAAATAGCCTTTTGATATTGACTGAAATCCTAATGAATCCGCTCTTTTCTGCCACCATGCTTCATCTCGCTCAGTTACAACCGCTGCAACATGACTAGATAAATCCATATTAATAATTTCATCAATATTATTATTACAAACCACATCGGCATCTAGATAAAGCAAATAATCTATTTTGTCTTTAAAGTATTCTGCAATAATGAATCTAAAATAGATTGCATGGGTCCAATTTTTGGTCGTAGGTAACTTTTTGACGCTATTAGAATCAATAAAATAGATGGTAACTTTTGTATTATACGTCTTACAAATCTCTAAAAACTTGGTAATATCTTCATCACTCATTGTATTATCAATGAAGATATGGAAAGAAAAATTCATCTCAGGGTTGTGAACTAATAAAGAAACTACTGATACACCACATCCATATAGAAAATTAAGGTCTATACCATATGCTACATGGATGCATGATGCATCATCCATATTCACACTTCCAAGAGGAATTGTTTTCTTTATCATGCTATCAAAATCAATCGCCATAAATATTCTACATCCTCTTTGAACTATAGACCATGCTTTTGGGTACGCTCTTTAATTCTATCTGATTTTCTAGCTACCTTGCCGATCAAGCCTTGCTCTTTATTTAATATTTCTTTGAGGGGGCAGGCAAAATACCATTTCATAAACCGTAAAATATCTCTTTGCGTGAGACCGATATTTAAAGAAGAATAATATAGCCCTATCAAATCTTTGTCACGCCAACGGGTCGGAACGGTAGCTCTTAACTGTGCGCGATGTAAATCAATTACCGATATCTTTAACTCACTTTCATTACTTGTAAAAGGTAAATGGAGTAAAAAATGACAAATATAGCAGTCTCGATGATTGATTCCCGTGGCGTGCATTTTACGTACCATATCGGCTACACGATGAATAATCATCTGTTTAACTTTAAATGATGGAGGCGCTTTTTGCCAATTTTCGCAGTAATCTTCTAAACTAACCGTTGGCGTTAAATCTTCAGTAATAATAAACGAATGGCGGCGTAAAGGATTTAAACCTTTCTGACCAAATGCTCGTCCATTCATCGTGTCCACACCAACTTTAGTGAGTTGATGGATCGCATTCCATTCTCTATCTGCACCTAAAACAGGTAAACGAAATGAGATTAGATTTTTTATGACTTCTTTTAATGTTGTACCGTAATGGATCTTAATAAAATAGCTTTTATCTTCAACTTCAAAACGCAGGGTTCGGCGACTTTCTAGTGCACGAAAAACTTCACCGTGCAGCTTATCTGCTTCAATAAAAGGATCTTTATTTTCCCATAATTTACTAAATGGTGTTTTTAATTCAATCATGATGGCCTCTTAAAATAATATCAGCGACCTTCTCCGGTAAACTATACAGATCTTCTGTATCTGCAAAATACCTTGCATTATTAATCCACTGCGTTAGCTGCTCTTGATTCTGTAAACTCTTAAGCAATGCGTCATTCAATAAAGATTGATCAAATGGCTCTTTAATTACAATACCGCATTGAGCTTGCATAATAAACGGTGCATAACCACAAACCTCTGTCACAATAACAGGTAAACCTGCGGTGATGGCTTCTAATAATACAATGCCAGCAGCTTCTTGATAGGCTGGGTGCATAAGGATATCTGCCGCAGCCATTAGTTCTGCAACATCATTACGACCACTAAAAAATGAAACTTGCTCGCCAATACCCAATGACTCTGCTAACCGCTGATATTTTGCTGGTTTGTCTTGCCCCACAACCATTAACACCGTATTTTTCTTAATTGTTTCAGGTAAGGAAGCCATTGCGCGAAGTGTCCTATCAACCCCTTTGCGCTTAAAATCAGAGCCAACCTGTAGCAAGAAAAAAGCCGTCTGAGATATTTGATTTTTTTCTCGATAAATACGCCTAGCATCGAGAATTTGCTTATCATATTTTCTATCCTGAGCAATGCCAGGGGGCAACATATGAAAGCGTTCAGATTCTGTCGAATAGTGTTTCTTAAAATGTGTAATTTGATGGGGTGTTAACATGAGTAATTGAGTCGATTTTCCTATTTGGAAAACAGCCTTCTCAAATGCAGCATAATGTTTATAGCGAGGCGTCAGCCTGTAAAAAAAGCCTTTTTCATTGGCCACTTTTTCTGCATAGCAAACATCGGCTGCATAATAAATATCCAGCCCAGGCATTTTATTAAAACCAACGACTCTATCTGCAGGTTTCTGCTGAAGGTGCGCAAATACCCAGTCACAATACTGTGTGTTTCTACCATGATTAGTATTTGATGTAACAGGAACGATAATAACTTCAAAACCTTGAGGAATTCCGCCCTCCCAAGATTGAGTATATACCCTGATGTGATGACCTCGTGCTTGGCAAGCCATCGCAATACGCAAAAAATCACGTTGTAACCCACCAAAAGGAAAATACTTATACAGACAAAATGCCAATATCATATTAATACCTTGTCATCATGGAGCGGATATTCATAGGTAATATTTTTTCTGTCGCTTTAATCACGTCAGATGCAGGAATAATCGATAGATATTTTTTATTTCTATCCAGCTCTTCTCTTGGCGGCATAGCTTCATAATCCCCCGCCCAAAACTGTACTGCATTGTCAGTCCATGGTCGCCAAAATACATTATTTGTTGCACCAAACAAACATACAATTGGTGTGTTAACAGCAGCGGCAATATGCATCGGAGCGGAGTCTACACCAATAAATAATGCAGCATGGGCAATAAGTGCACCCAGTTCAGGAAAAGAAGTCTTACCGGCTAAATCAACGATCGGCTTTACTTTACACCCATCGGCAATATGATTAATACATTCAATATCTTCTTTACTCGGACCTGATGTAAGGACGACTTGGTATCCACGAGATTGTAATGCATCAATAACTTCTGAAAATTTTTCATCATCCCAACATTTGAAGATTTGGCGAGCCGTTGGTTGAATGACAACATAACTACTATGAACCCCGAGTTCTAAAAGCCTTTGGTCGATGTTTTTCCAATCTTGCTCCGTATAAGACATCGTCAGGTGTTTTTTTAGTTCTTTAATTCCTAACGGTTCCAGAACAGAAAGATTATTGATAACGACATGTTCCCCTTGAGGAACGGTCAAATGGGTAAAGCTATTGCACCAAAATTTAGAGCCTCGGTGGCCAAATTGATGGGATATTTTCATTTTAGCCGGAATGGCACGCACGAGCAGTGATACCATCCACTGATCCGCTAAATTTACCACTAAATCATATTTATTTTTGCGTAGTTTCAGTAACAGACTAATAAAATTACATGCCTTGCTCAGCCCACCACTGTTTTTCCCTTTCATGCCATATAATGTATTGATTTCATTATTTTCAGATAAAATAGGGATTGTGTCCTGGTACAATAAGACATCAATTTTCGCCTCAGGATACTGGTGTTTTAATGAACTAATAACAGGCGTTGTTAGTAGCATGTCCCCATGAAACCTCATCTTGATCACAAGAATTTTTTTAAACTGTTTTTCCACCGGGCACTCTTAATCAAGTCTATAAGTAAAATGACATAGTCATATGACAATAAATAACACTATTAATTCAATGAATATTATACATAAAACAAGTCGAGTTGCAGGTTGGTAATACTAGAAACGATATCGATAGAAAAGTATTGATATGCATAACTAAATTTTTTGCAATTACGAGAATTATAGCAGATATATGTATGTTACTACTTTAAGAATAAGGGTTATAGCATTGAATGCGTATATCTCTTGCTATCAAATTTTTGTATAAAAAAACCCAGCCGAGGCTGGGTTTTTTACGCAGAAGACAAAATTATTTGATTTTTGCTTCTTTGTAGATCACATGCTTACGAACAACTGGATCAAACTTTTTCAGTTCCAGTTTTTCAGGCATAGTGCGCTTGTTCTTCGTAGTGGTATAGAAGTGTCCTGTACCTTCAGAAGAAACCAGCTTGATTTTCTCGCGAATACCTTTAGCCATTTTTTAGCTCCTTAGTACTTCTCACCACGGGTACGCAGTTCAGCAAGAACTGTATCAATACCCTTTTTATCGATAACACGCATACCTTTAGCAGATACACGCAGTGTTACGAAACGTTTCTCAGACTCAACCCAGAAACGGTGAGAGTGCAGGTTTGGCAAAAAACGACGTTTGGTCGCGTTTAATGCGTGTGAACGGTTATTACCGCTCATTGGACGCTTGCCGGTAACTTGGCAGACTCGTGACATGTCTATTCTCCAAAAATCTAATCAGCTCGAGCTTTATTGTTCTGGGTATGGCCGCCTCGTCAGGCTTTGGAGCCCATCTCAGCAAACTTTAATTGACTAAAAAATCGTCATTACCTTAGTAAAAAACTTACTGAGATAGGCTCTTCTCGCCAAACCCGAGATCCTTAAAGGTGGCGTAGTATACGCTTTCAATCGTTTTCACTCAAGCCCAACACAGCAAAAGTTGTCATTTTTTAGTCAAAAAAATGATTTATAGCCATCCTCGTTCAGCGAATGACACACATTTTTTATGCCCAACTACAAAATGATCCAACAATTTGATGCCCATGATAGAACAAGCATGCTGAATACGTTCAGTTACTTGCCTATCGGCAACGCTTGGCTCAGGATTACCCGATGGATGATTATGCGCTAAAATAATCGCACTGGCATTCATTTTAATTGCAAAGCGGATAATTTCACGAGGATGGACTTCAACCTTGTTAAGCGTTCCCTTAAACATCTCCTCATGACAGATAATTTGATGCTGACTATTTAAAAATAGCACCATAAAAACCTCTCTTTCTTGCCCAGCAAAAAGTTCTAACAATCGAGTTTTTAATAAGTCAGGTTCGGATATCACTTCTTCATGAAGGAATTGTTCAGAAAAAAATCGGCGAGCCAACTCACTCACCGCTTGTAGCTGGGTAAATTTACAATCCCCCATACCTCTGCACTGCATCAGTTTTGCGTAATCGGCTTGGATCAATAAATAGAGTGAACCGAATTCGCTAAGTAACCGCTCAGCTAACTGCAAAACTGGCTCACCTTGACTCCCTGTTCTTAAAAAAATAGCTAATAGTTCTGCATCTGAGAGTGATGCGGCACCATAAGCCAATATTTTCTCTCTTGGTGGTAAATCGAGATAATTATTCATCTCTGCATCCTTTCGTTAGCAACTCCCTTTAATGCTTTTTATATATCAACGCACTTTATAGCAATTAACTAAAAAGGATTTTACGTAGCGCTTCGCAAAAATAATTGAGTGATGGTAAATCGAGCACTCTCCTCATTCGTTGATGTGGTAATATGCCGTCTATGTTGACCGAATCGGATAAAAACAATGACTCAGCTATTAGGTAAACAGATAGTTCTTGGTATTAGTGGTGGCATTGCCGCCTATAAAATCCCTGAGCTTACCCGCCGGCTACGAGACGAAGGCGCGATTGTTCGTGTCGTGATGACCCATGCAGCAAAAGCCTTTATTACCCCATTAACCTTACAAGCTGTCTCTGGGCATCCAGTATCTGATGATTTACTGGATCCTGCCGCAGAAGCTGCTATGGGTCACATTGAATTGGCAAAATGGGCTGATATTATTATTTTAGCGCCTGCAACGGCTGATTTAATTGCTAGACTAAGTACAGGAATGGCCAATGACTTGCTGACGACTGTTTGCCTTGCATCCGCCGCACCTATTGCAGTTGTGCCCGCGATGAACCAACAAATGTATCGCGCTGCAGCGACGCAAGATAATTTAATCAAATTGAAACAGCGTCAATATATGATATGGGGACCTGGTGAAGGTAGCCAAGCTTGTGGTGATGTCGGCCCTGGTCGTATGATTGACCCTCTCGAGGTTGTACGTCTAACACGTGAGTATTTTAACCCTCGATTAGATTTACAAGGCATTAAATTAATGATTACAGCGGGTCCAACGCGAGAAGATTTAGACCCTGTACGTTTTATTAGTAATCACAGTTCAGGAAAAATGGGATTTGCAATTGCCAAAGCAGCCAGTGTACGCGGTGCACAAGTCACACTCATAGCAGGCCCTGTAAACCTTGAAACCCCTAAAGGGGTAAACCGCATTAATGTCACTAGTGGCTTAGACATGTATGAAAAAGTACATCAATCCATTAATGAACAAGATATTTTTATTGGTTGTGCCGCAGTTGCAGATTATCGAGCTAAAATAGTTGCTGAAAATAAAATTAAAAAGCAAGGCGATGAATTCACGATAACGTTAGTCAAAAATCCTGACATTGTTGCGAGTGTAGGTAAACTTACGCAAAATCGACCTTATGTTGTTGGGTTTGCAGCTGAGACCCAAAATGTGGAAGAATACGCACGCCAAAAGCGCCAACAAAAACAACTAGATTTAATTTGTGCAAATGATGTTTCCCTTGCAGATAATGGGTTTAACAGTGATAACAATGCACTACACCTATTTGATGCCAATGGTGATGTCCGTTTGCCACATTGCAGTAAAATTGAATTAAGCCACTACTTACTTGACGAGATACTTCAACGTTATGAAAAAAATTGATCTGAAAATTCTTGATGCCCGCATCGGTAACGAATTTCCTCTGCCAACTTATGCAACTACTGGCTCAGCAGGCTTAGATTTGCGGGCATGCCTTGATGCACCAATTGAATTATCGCCGGGGCAAACAGAGTTAATTCCAACGGGGTTAGCTATCCATATCGCGGATGAACAACTCGCAGCCGTTATTTTACCTCGCTCAGGACTTGGTCATAAGCACGGTGTTGTATTAGGTAATCTCGTAGGGTTGATTGACTCAGACTACCAAGGCCAATTGATGGTGTCTGTATGGAACCGTAGTGACAAAACATTTACTGTTGAACCGGGCGAGCGCATGGCGCAAATGGTATTTGTTCCAGTCGTTCAAGCTGAATTTAATATTGTCGATGATTTTGATGCAACGCAGCGCGGTGAAGGTGGTTTTGGTCACTCAGGTCGCCAGTAACACGATTAATATTAAAATGAAATCTGCCCTAAATAATTTGAATTGCATGTAAACGGCGAGCAAAACTATCTTAGGGAGCACGTATCAGTATTTAACCTGGGTAGCTTAGTGATACCAGTAACCATACAGCTTAAAGTATAACGGGTATACACTTTTTAGACCTATTTTGCCCTGTAAATCTCTTTACTCTGGGCAAAATTTTGGATAGTTTGTTTTGCTGTTTTAGCAGGGGTCTTATTAGACATGGCAGAAAAAGCGATAACACAAAAACGTAATAGGCGGGATGAAATTTTACAGTCCCTCGCCTTAATGCTAGAAAGCAGCGATGGTAGCCAGCGAATCACGACTGCAAAACTTGCAGCAACAGTTGGTGTATCCGAAGCCGCGCTCTATCGCCATTTTCCAAGTAAAATGAAAATGTTTGATAGTCTCATTGGGTTTATTGAAGACTCTTTGGTTTCACGCATTAATTTAATTTTAACTGACGAAAAAGATACAATTGTCAGGATCAAATTGATTTTAGCGTTAGTTTTGGGTTTTTCAGAGAAAAATCCTGGCTTAACACGTATAATGACAGGTCATGCGCTCATGTTTGAGCAAGATAGACTCCAAGATCGCATTAACCAATTATTTGAACGTATTGAATCACAACTACGACAAGTACTAAAAGAGAAAAAAATACGTGATGGTCATGGATTTAACCACGATGAATCATTACTTGCCTCTCAATTACTTGCGTTCTGTGAGGGGATGCTTTCCCGTTTTGTTCGTTCTGAGTTTCGCTATCGACCAACCGTTGAGTTTGAAGCGCGCTGGCCTTTAATTCTAGCTCAGTTACAATAGCCAATTAGTTATACTACTCACCCCGCCCATTATTGGGCGAGGGCTTTTTTTTCATTAAATACCGTACTGTTCACGATACGCTTTCATTGCAGCCAAATGTTCTTCCATATCAGGTTGCTCTGTCAGGTAAACAATCAGATCGCTCATGGTAATGATAGAATAAACTTTGCACCCATAATCGCGCTCAACTTCCTGTACGGCAGAAATTTCCCCTTTACCTTTCTCTTGGCGATCAAGGCATAACAGTACGCCATTTAATGTCGCTTTTTGCTGCTTAATAATTTCCATCGATTCACGAATTGCTGTTCCTGCCGTGATAACGTCATCAACAACGACAACTCGACCTTGTAAAGGACTACCAACTAACATTCCACCTTCACCATGGTCTTTTGCTTCTTTACGATTAAAGCAATAAGGCATATCGATATCATGGTGTTCCGCTAATGCAACCGCCATCGTGGTGGCAATTGGAATACCTTTATAAGCAGGTCCAAAAATAACGTCGCATTCAATGGCACTATCTTGCAGTGCTTGCGCATAAAAACGACCGACAAGCGCCAGATCACGTCCCGTATTAAACAGCCCTGCATTAAAGAAATATGGGCTCTTACGACCTGATTTCAGCGTAAACTCACCAAATTTAAGTACCTGTTTTTTCATGGCAAGTTCAATAAAATCGCGCTGATAGGCTTTCATTGGTCATTCTCCTCATGGATGGTTAATAATATCTATTTTGTTATTACTATCTAATCGATTATTAGACATAAAAAAGGCGACTCATCAGCCGCCTTTTTTAATGATTAACTTATTTCAACGCTTCTCGCTGCGCGTCGAAAATAGTCTCTAGCCCTGTTTTTGCTAACGCAAGGAGTGCTAGCAATTCCTCATGGCTAAACGGTTCGCCTTCGGCTGTGCCTTGAACTTCAATCATACGTCCGTCATCCATCATGACAACATTCATGTCTGTTTCTGCTGCTGAATCTTCAACATATTCAAGGTCACATAAAGCGTCTTGACCAACAATTCCCACAGAAACAGCTGCAACCATGGATTTCAATGGGCTTTTTTTCAGTTTTCCCTGTGTAATCATGTTGTTCAGTGCGTCAACCAGTGCCACACATGCCCCTGAAATTGCGGCCGTACGTGTACCGCCATCGGCTTGAATAACATCACAGTCTAATGTAATGGTGTATTCACCCAGTTTTTTCAGATCAACTGCTGCACGTAAAGAACGGGCAATCAGTCGTTGAATTTCCATTGTACGACCCGTTTGTTTTCCACGTGCGGCTTCTCGTTGGTTACGAGAGTTCGTTGCGCGCGGTAACATGCCATATTCTGCGGTTACCCAACCTTGGCCTTGGCCTTTTAGAAAGCGAGGAACGCCTTCTTCAACGGTTGCGTTACATAACACCTTCGTATCGCCAAACTCAATAAGAACAGAGCCTTCCGCATGCTTTGTATAGTTGCGCGTAATTTTTATCGGGCGCATTTGGTCTGCTAATCTCTCTGCTGGGCGCATGGTGTTATCTCCATTATTAATTCGAATTGGGGCGTATTATACACAAAATCATTCAAGGTGCATGTAGGCGACAAGGGAAGATAATCGGATGAACATAGATAAACGCGATAATTCACCTTACAACGTGAAGTATTACGGGTATATACGTCCTCAAGGAGATAATGCCTATCCTGTCATCCTTCATAGCGCTATAATCTCTTTATCTTGATAATGATAGGAACGAATTATGATCCGTAGTATGACCGCTTTTGCCCGCCGTGATATCAAGGGTGAATGGGGGAGTGCGGCTTGGGAGCTGCGTTCCGTAAACCAACGTTACCTAGAAACGTATATCCGTTTACCTGAACAATTTAGAAGCCTTGAGCCGGTTATTCGTGAACGTATTCGCGCTCGCCTTACCCGTGGGAAAGTAGAATGTAACTTGCGTTTTGACTTAGATGGCGCTCATCGCAGCGAACTTATTCTTAATGAAGAACTCGCTCGCCAGTTAATTAGCGCAGCCAATTGGGTCAAAAATTACAGCCACGAAGGGGAAGTTAACCCTCTGGAAATTTTACGCTGGCCGGGGGTGATGTCCGCAGGTGAACAAGACTTAGACGTCATTAGCGAACAACTCCTTGCTGGGCTTGATGAAACTCTTGATGCCTTTATTCAAAGCCGTGAAGCTGAAGGCGCATCATTGCATGCATTGATCGAACAACGTCTTGATGGTGTTCTGGTCGAAGTTGCGAAAGTTCGTCAGCATATGCCTGAAATTTTGCAATGGCAGCGTGAGCGCTTACAAACTAAGTTGGAAGAAGCAGAAATCCAAGTTGATAGTAATCGACTGGAACAAGAACTTATTCTTCTCGCTCAACGGGTTGATGTCTCTGAAGAACTCGACCGATTAGAATCCCATGTTAAAGAAACACGCAATATTCTGAAGAAGAAAGAAGCCAACGGCCGTCGCCTTGACTTTATGATGCAAGAATTTAATCGTGAATCAAATACGTTAGCGTCTAAATCAATTAATAGCGAAGTGACTAAATCAGCCGTTGAATTAAAAGTATTGATTGAGCAAATGCGAGAGCAAATTCAGAACATCGAATAGTATTTCTCAGCATTTCAGAGCAAATCACTGAGCCAGCCGATACACTGTATTAGCTGGCTTTTTTTTAAACAAAAGCATAAAAAACAGCAAGAGCATACTGTTGGTAAAATTTTTTAGGATTCCGTAGCACAATATTTACTTTAGACTATAGAGATACATAGCCTTTAACATCCCACGATAAAAGGAATTATATATGGAGCACCCGCACCAACCTTTCGAAGAAATAAAAAAAATTGATGAATTTGGTATTGAATACTGGTCAGCTCGAGAGCTCTCTAAGCTCCTAGAATATTCGGAATACCGTCACTTTACCCCTGTGTTAGAAAGGGCTAAAGAGGCATGTTTACATAGTGGGCATAGCATTGATGACCATTTCGAGGATGTCCTCGATATGGTTAATATTGGGTCAGGTGCTCAACGAAAACTTAAGGATGTCATACTATCTCGCTATGCTTGTTACTTAGTTGTACAAAATGGCGACCCAAGTAAGCCTGTAATAGCGGCAGGGCAGACTTATTTTGCACTTCAGACAAGAAGACAAGAATTAGCTGATGATCAAACGTTTAAAAAATTACGTGAAGATGAAAAACGCCTATTTCTTCGTAACGAATTGAAAGAACATAACAAACAGTTGGTAGAAACGGCTCAACAGGCCGGGGTAGAAACAAGTATTGATTTTGCTATATTCCAAAATCATGGATACAAAGGCTTATACGGCGGTTTAGACCAAAAAGGCATCCACCAGCGTAAAGGTTTAAAAAAATCACAAAAATCTTAGACCATATGGGTTCGACAGAACTAGCCGCCAACTTATTTAGAGCCACACAAGCAGAAGAAAAACTAAAACGAGACAACGTACAAAGTAAAGCACACGCAAATCAAACTCATTTTGATGTTGGCAGGAAGGTAAGAGATACCATCCATGAACTTGGCGGAACAATGCCAGAAGATTTATCATCCCCAGACAAGAGCATTAAACAGTTAGAAACCGCCGAAAAGAAAAAACTCGGCAAATAGAGTTTAAATATCTTTAAAACAATTTAAAATAATTCTATCGATACCCGGTATTTTCGAGAATGTTATTTAAAAAGAGAAAACCTAGACTTTCTCTTTTTAATTGATATTAACGCTTACTTATTCCTAACCGAATTTCGCTTCTTTAAGTGCTGTACCACCTTTATCGTGGTGATAATGGAACGTGAACTGGAAAATAATCGCTAATATGACGGTATAAGAGGCGAAAACTAACCATATCATTTGCCAATCTTTGATACCGCCTACCGTGAAGTAATCGACAACTAAGCCACTGAGGATTGCACCGAAGTAAGCACCAACTCCGTTAACCATGGTCATAAACAGCCCTTGAGCACTTGCTCGCATTCTAGTATCAACTTCCCTTTCAATAAAAATTGAACCCGAAATATTGAAGAAATCAAATGCGCAGCCATACACAATCATCGACATAATTAAGAACATCAAGCCAATCGCAGAAGGGTCACCGAAGGCAAAGAAACCAAACCTTAGCGTCCATGCAAACATGCTCAGTAACATGACGGTTTTAATACCATAACGCTTCAAGAAGAAGGGGATCGCTAAAATAAAGCATACTTCCGCCATCTGTGAAACAGATAACAAAATAGAAGGGTATTGAACCACTAAGCTATCTTGATATAACGGATTTAAACCAAAGTCATGCAGGAATGGATTACCAAATGTATTGGTGATTTGTAATACAGCACCAAGTAACATCGCAAATAAGAAGAACACGGCCATGATTGGTTTTTTAAATAACACCAAAGCATCCAAACCAAATTTGCTCATCCACGTGGTTGAAATGGCTTTTTTATTAACGGCAATTTTTGGTAAGGTTAATGAATAAGCCGCCAACAGTAACGAACTCGCTGATGCAATATAAAGCTGCATACTGCTAAGCTCGAATTTCAGTAAGCTAATACTCCACATCGCCACAATAAAGCCAACCGTACCAAAGACACGAATAGGTGGGAAATTAGCGACAGAATCCAATTGATATTGGCTCAATGATGAATAACTAATGGTATTGGATAACGCTATGGTTGGCATAAAGGCCATCGCATTTATTAGCATTACCCAAAACATCATGGTCGAGTCCATCACAGTGGCAGCGTAAAATAAGGATGCGGCACCGATAATGTGGCAAATCGTATATAAGCGGTTAGCAGGGATATATTTATCTGCAATAATACCGATAAGCCCTGGCATTAAAATAGCGGCAATCCCTTTCGAGCTGTATACCATGCCAACTTCTGCACCGGAGAAACTCAACGTTTTCATCATGTACGAGCCGAGCGTGACTAACCAGCTTCCCCAGACAAAATATTGTAGAAAAAGCATCACTTTTAAGCGAGATTTAATATTCATACTAAGCTCCGTTTGGAGTTATCTTTATTTGTTTTTATCTTCAACTCAGCAACCGCGACACCGATTAAAATCACGGCAACGCCAACAAACTGAATGAATTCGAGGGGTAAGTGTAATACGGTAACGGAAAGTAATATGGTTACCGGTAGTTGCATCGAGCTCACTATTGTCGCCAGACTGGTTCCGATAAGGGGTGTGCCTTTTGCGAACATCCACATACCAAAAAAAGAACCAAAGAATGCTAATAGCAACCCATAGGATAAAAAGAGCTGTTGAAACGTTGAGAAATCGAGTAAAAATGTCGGTGGCACCACGATAGAAGTTAGAATTGCACCTCCAGTGACCATAATCGCCGAACGCATCATTGGATCTGTTTTTATGGCTAAAGCCCCGCTCACATAAACGCGAATGGCATTTGATAACGCTGCAAAAAGCCCTAAGACCACACCTAACCAATGAAAGGCAATACTGCCATTGTTCAAGATTCCAGTCGCCAATACCGTGCCAATTAAAATAACTACCACTGAGACTATCGTCATGACGGGTGGAACACGACGAGTGACCGCAGCATTGATGGCGACACCCATCCAAGTAAATTGCAAAAATAAAACCACGCCTAATGCAGGAGAAAGATACTGTAATGAGGCATAATACAATAACCCTGTTAAGCCTGTTGTCGTTCCCGTAATTAACATCAATAACGCTTGCTTACGAGACGGCCAGACTAAACGTGTTTTTCGGAATATTGCGCCGATAACAACAAACAACCACAACAAAAAAGCACCTAATACGGTTTGGCTGCCAATAACATCGTTTAAAGAAAAACCCGCTCGATACGCTAAAACGACTAACGTTGAAAGAATGCCATAGCTGCAAGCCCCTAAAGAAACTAAAATCAGACCTTTAAATTTCATTTCAATATTCACTCACCGTATTCCTATGACATTCTTTATATTATTTTGAGAAAAAGCTAGAAGCGTTCGATAACGCCAGTCACTAATTTCAAGAAGGTTGCTTTCACTCTTTCGGCCGTTTCAATGACTTCATCATGGCTCAATGGTTGCTCTAAAATGCCGCAAGCCATATTGGTCAAACAGGAGATACCCACGGTTTTGATTTGCGAATGATGTGCCACTAATGCTTCAGGAACAGTAGACATACCCACGGCATCGGCACCTAATGTTCTGATCATACGAATTTCGGCAGGTGTTTCATAAGTCGGGCCCGTCCACCATGCATATACACCTTCACGTACAGCAACACCCTGCTCTGATGCAACATCCTTGATTATTTGACGTAATTCCTTGTTATAAACTTCACTCACATCAAGGAAACGCACACCTAACTCTGGGTTATTTGGTCCCATTAATGGGTTATTTGCTGTCAGATTGATGTGATCATTAATAATCATCAAATCACCTGGGTTAAAGTCAGTATTCACCGCACCACAAGCATTAGTAATAATCAGTTTTTCAACACCTAACGCTTTCATTAAGCGCACAGGGAAAGTCACCTGATCCAGTGAGAAACCTTCGTAATAGTGGAAGCGACCTTTCATCGCCACAACGCTTTTACCTGCAATAGTGCCGATAACCAACTCATTGGCATGACCAACCGCTTCCGATTTAGCAAAGTGAGGAATTTCGCTATAAGGAATACGAACCGCGTTTTCTAATGTATCCGCGAAAGGGCCTAAACCAGAACCCAAAATGATACCCACCGTAGGCTTAACATCAGTGCGTGATTGAATAAAGTTTAAGGTCTCTAAAATATCTTTGGTGTTGTGCATGGCTATCTCCGAAAACATCAAATAAGGATTATTAATAGCCATCATAAAGTAATTTTAAAATCGAACCGCGATCTTAATCTCATTTTAAGAAAAAGTTTCTCGGTATGATGTGTGAATCATGGTGCATTACGCAATGCGTAAATCTGCTAATCTTTGCGGCAGTTGAAGAAACGAAAAGGAGGAGGTTGCTTGTTACATCTATTATTAAATGAATTTCGCACCTCGAAAAATTCAAAAATCCAAAAACTCAAAATGCTATATCGCCTCATTCTCAACCATGGGCCGATAAGGGCAGAGGTGTTAGCATCGCTTGCCAGTATGAAACCGGCAACTTGTGCGCGACTACTTGACGAACTTAGCAAGTGCCAGCTCATTTCAACATCCGAATTAGGTGAATCTACAGGAGGGAGAAAACCAATTCTGTATAGCATCAACCCTGCTGATGGTTATCTTGTTGGAATAGAAATGAGTGATATTTACTCCACTATCGTTCTGCAAAACCTCAAGCTGGAGATTTTAGGGAGGGTAAAAGTTAAATATGAGCATCAAGAAACGGCTGAGAACATGCTCGACCACCTATTAACCAAAGTCGATGAGCTACTCGCCGAACACCAGCTTACAACCGAAAAAATATTGGGGATAGGCATTGCAATCGACCATATTCTTGAGCGTGATAAACTGCCCTATCACCACTACAACGAAAGAATCAAAACCTTATACGCCTATATTACTCGTCAAGTACCTTGTTTCGTATTACTTGGTAGTGGGATCAGTTTTGCGGCTTTTGCTGAATATCGCTTACGCTATACCTCTGATAGCCAACGCTTTTTATTCACCACTTGTGATACTGACATTCGCAGCTCGACCATCATCAATAACCAATTTGCCCCCGCGCCAATTAGTACGGCGCAAGCATTTGGCCACACCACCATTGATATTAATGGGCAACGCTGTGAGTGCGGGTCATTTGGCTGCCTAAAACAATACAGCTCACTTTCCGCAATAAAATCTCGTGTTATTCAGCAATTACGCTTGGGGAAACCCTCAATTATCAATCAATTAGTCAGTTCAGAATCCGAGATAAACTACCATACAATTTTCCAAGCACTCACGCAAAATGATGCTTTATGTTTAGAAGCCCTTGAAGAAGCTGCCTATTACTATGGCATTGCAATTGCCAACGCGATACTGACGACGCAAGCCGATGTCGTTGTGTGTGGCGGAACATTAACGCCTAAAAATCAATTTTTCGCGATGACCAAAAAATCGATAGAAAATAAATTAGCCGCCTTTCCACATATCAAAACACGTATTTACGCTGCTAATGATTCTTATGAAATTGTTGCACAAGGGGCGGGGGGAATGGTGATGGAAAACTATCTTTCAGATTAGTCAATTTAGCGGTTAACTCACTCAATAAATTGCGTAGAATATTAATTGTTATTTAAGCAACTTATCATCAATGAGGAGCCTCATGTCTGAATTTGAAACGATCAACCCCGCGACGATAAAGCAAGCCTTACAACAGCTGCAATCACACTCGCCTCTCATACATTGCATGACCAATGATGTCGTTCAATCATTTACCGCGAATGTGTTACTCGCACTCGGCTGCTCTCCTGCAATGGTGATTGAGCCAGAAGAAGCCGAGCAATTTGCCGCTATTGCGAGTGGTTTACTGATTAATGTAGGTACACTCACCACAGATAGACGGCATGCCATGCGCCTCGCTGTGAAAAGCGCCAATAATGCAGGAAAACCATGGGTACTCGACCCTGTCGCGGCAGGCGGGTTAATTTTTCGCACACAATTTTGTCATGAGCTCCTCACACTGAAACCAACTGCGATCCGCGGTAATGCATCTGAAATTATGGCATTAGCTGGCATTAATCAAGGCGGTAGAGGTGTTGATTCGACTAATACTAGCTATGACGCATTATCTGCGGCGCAATCACTTGCGCAATCCGCAAATACGATTGTCGCGATTAGTGGTGAAGTCGATTATGTTACCGATGGTATCCGCACAGTCGCTGTCACCGGAGGACACCCTCTTATGACCCGCGTAGTGGGCACCGGTTGTGCGCTTTCGGCTGTCGTTGCGGCTTATTGCACATTATCAGGGGATTTATTGCTTAATGTCGCCAGTGCTTGCGCAAGTATGAAACAAGCTGGAAAAACAGCAACACAGAAGAGTAAAGGTACTGGAAGCTTTATTCCCGAATTTTTAGATGCACTATACCTTTCAAATCAATAGTTCACTGATGCTGAAATGAAAGCCTGACAAACCGCTAACTATAATCGGGTTTTCTTCCCTCTTATTTTTCGTGACCAATGCCGAAAATTATCTCTCAACATCACAAAGCGGTAGCTAAAACTCTTGTTATTCGGTTCAATACCATAGAAACGTTTAAGTGCAATCAAATCATTGGCTTTACAGATAGTTAAGTTTCCATAATCCGATAAATCAATAACTTTCACCCCTTCATCAGTTAAAACAAAATTGCCAACATGAATATCATTCGAAGATAATCCATACTCATGCAATTGATTAACAACGGATTTTATCTCAGCATAATAAGGTGTGATATCTTCAATTTCAGATAAAACGGTTCCCTCGACATATTCAGCGATAACCCACGTTTCCACTGATTCACCCCACTTCATTTTTTCGGCAACAAAATAAATGTCGTTGGTAATGGTACAACCTTGATTCTGAGCTTGAGTTAACCGAGATAATAAGCGTGAAAAATAAGGGCCAGAAATCATGCGCATGATGCGCTTTTCAAAACGCTTATCTCGCTCCTTTTCACATTTAATAATAAAATTCCGGCCATCAATATTAATGCGTGCGACGCTACGTTCAATATTGCCACTACCGAGATCTTTGCCAACGATATTGCCATGAATATAATCATCAATGACTTGCCAATAATCAATACTGCTCTCTTTTTGGTAGAGGTTAAATCCATTTTTTTGTGTTGTTATTATTTTTTGCATAACATCTAAGCCAATTATTTAAAGGTTAGATGAATGCTAACAAATGGATTTATCTATTTCTTAGCGATTATTGCACAATATGAGTGGAGAGGATAAAAGAAGACCAAGCCTACCCCTAAAAGGTAAGCTTGATATAGAAATAACAATAAAAAATCAATCAGCTAAATTATTTACCAACCAGCATCAACATGATTAATTTATGATAGTTAAATAATTAATCACTACCAAACAGATCGCGGGTATACACTTTCTCCGCGACATCCTCCAGCTCTGGCACCATACGGTTCGCTAAAATAATGTCACTTTCGGCTTTGAAAGTATCTAAATCACGGATCACTTTCGAACGGAAAAATTCGTCTTCCGTTAAAACTGGCTCATAAACCACCACTTCGATCCCTTTCGCTTTGATGCGTTTCATTATGCCTTGTACCGCAGAGGCACGGAAATTATCTGAACCTGTTTTCATCACTAGGCGATAAACGCCCACTTTACGGGGGGCTTTGGCAATAATGGCATCGGAAATAAAGTCTTTACGGGTACGATTTGATTCAACGATAGCGTTAATCAGGTTGTTGGGTACATCATCGTAGTTTGCCAGTAACTGTTTGGTGTCTTTCGGTAAACAATACCCCCCGTAACCGAATGACGGGTTATTATAATGACCGCCAATACGTGGGTCTAATGACACCCCTTCGATAATCTGACGGGCATTCAATCCGCGACTTTCTGCGTAGGTATCTAGCTCATTAAAGTAAGCCACACGCATCGCTAAATAGGTGTTAGCAAATAATTTAACCGCTTCGGCTTCAGTGCCATCGGTGAATAACACCGGAACATCTTTTTTGATCGCCCCTTCAAGCAGTAAATCAGCAAAAATTTGTGCACGTTCAGAACGCTCACCCACCACGATACGGGATGGATAGAGGTTATCCCACAGCGCACGGCCTTCACGTAGAAACTCCGGCGAAAAAATCACATTGGTATAACCAAATTCTTCACGCAGACGTTCAGTAAAGCCGACCGGAATAGTAGATTTAACGATAATGGTCGCATCGGGGTTAATTTTATTCACATCATGAATAACCGACTCGACCGAATTGGTATTAAAATAATTCGTTTTTGGGTCATAGTCCGTCGGCGTTGCCACAATCACATATTGTGCACCGGTGTAAGCGTCAATTTTGTCTTCGGTTGCGCGAAAATTGAGTGTTTTTTCCCGTAAGAACTGTTCAATTTCAGTATCAACAATCGGTGATTGCTTATTATTGAGCATCGCCACTTTTTCAGGAATGATATCGACAGCCACAACTTGATGATTTTGTGACAGTAACATGGCATTCGATAAACCAACGTAGCCTGTGCCTGCAATTGCTATTTTCAAACTTGCCTCTCAAATCTTTCTACGGATATAACGGATGTCGAATATGATTGATGGTTTATTATTGATGATAATAAGACCGATACCATTCAACAAATGCCGCCACACCTTGTTCAATAGACACCTGAGGGCGATATCCTGTGACTTTAAACAGGTCTTCAGTGTCTGCCCATGTCGTGTAAACATCCCCAGCTTGCATCGGTAAAAAGTTTTTAATCGCTTCTTTGCCCAGCGCTTTTTCCAATGCCGAAATAAACTCAATCAATTTCACGGGCTGACCATTACCAATATTATATATCCGGTATGGTGCACTGCTTTGTGCGGGTGAAATAGACGGATTTTGTGGGTCTGCTTGTGGAATTATATCCGAAATACGAATAACACCTTCGACAATATCATCAATGAAAGTGAAATCACGACTGAGATCGCCGTTATTATAAACATCGATAGATTCACCCGCTAAAATTGCTTTAGTGAATTTAAACAGCGCCATATCAGGGCGGCCCCATGGGCCATAAACGGTAAAAAAGCGTAGACCTGTTGTTGGCAATTGATAAAGATGTGAATACGAATGTGCCATCAATTCATTAGCTTTTTTAGTTGCTGCGTACAATGAAATCGGATGATCGGTTGGCATGTCAGTGGTAAACGGTGTTTTATCCGTAATGCCATACACTGAGCTTGAAGAGGCGTAGACTAAATGCTTCACTTTCGCCTGACGACAACCTTCTAGAATAGCAAGATGCCCATTAAGATTGCTGTCTGCATAAGCAAATGGATTTTGCAATGAATAGCGAACACCTGCCTGTGCAGCAAGATGGATGACACGATCGAAATCTTCTTGTGTACATAATACCAGCACTTTTTCCCTATCAGTAATATCGAGGGGAATAAATCGGAACTGGGAATATTGCTCAAGAATATGTAAACGAGACTGTTTAAGCCCCTGATCGTAATAAGCATTCATGTTGTCTATTCCAACAACTTCATGCCCACTTTCTAATAAACGCTGGCACAGCCTAAATCCAATAAAACCCGCACTTCCAGTGACCAAGTATTTCATGTTATTTATCTTCTAGCGTTAGTCGGTTTTCAAGACTCAATAGAGTCTTCATTTATGTCATTAAAATCAGTTGACCTGAGTATATGACAAATAAATTTATCAATGGTTTTATTATCAAGGAAATAAACAGAATAAACTATCAGTAATCTCTTTGATTACTGTATTAACCTGACAGCAAGCATTGCCAGTGAAAACTTAAAATAAGCGGGTTAAATTAAGGTTTCAAATGTTTTTTTTGCTGCACGAAAATAACCGTCAAATACATTTTAAGTTAAAATAGCAGGCATGATGACCCGCTATTTATTGAAATTTATTCGGCTACCACGTTATCCGCTGCTTGCAGAGTTTGATAAATATAGTGGCGATAGCTATCTAACAGTTTTTTATCTTCGCAATCATTCAACTTACCGTCACACAGATGGCGCATCTTAATGTTAGCTTCATAAAATGGCGATATCTTCAGGTTTGCACGCTCAAGTAATATCCCTCCTAAGAAAGAAATATCCGTCAGCTCGCCTGTTTTAATTGCTGTGCCTGATTTCAAATTATCTCTCAGTGTAAATTGGGTAATATAAGCAGGTGATGGGAACGTCGAATTATATTTATTTAAGCTAATACCGGGTTGATGGTCACCAAAGTACAAAAACATAAGAGGCCGGTCGCGCTTTTCAATAAAATTAGCAAAATCCTTCATCGCATCATCAGATGCCACTATTTTTTCCATATAATGGCTGAACTCACCCGCCGAATCTTGATTACTCAGTTTGTCTTTTATACCAAAATCATCACGATGGCTTTCTTTATAAGGGCCGTGTTCATACATAGTTAACGAAAAAATAAATACGGGTTTATCAGTCTCTTTAGCTAATATTTCCTTGGCATATTTCAGCATATCTTCTGTGCTGATGGACCATAAATTATCCTGTAGCTTTCCGGGATAGCCTAACTCTTGTGGCTGAATAATTCTATCTACACCTAATGTTTCATAGGCATGCCCAGAATGATAAGCACCACGATTAAAAGGTGTTAATACAACGGTATAATAGCCATTCGCTTTCATTTCTTTAAATAAGCTATTGTTTAGGTTATCCACAATAAAATAGAAAACGCCGCTTTTTTGAGAACCGAAATCATCACTATCAAGCCCAGTTAATGCTGAAAATTCAGATAGCCACGTTCCTCCACCAAAAGTTTGTACTCGCATCTGGCTATGAGCAATAACACCCGCATCTTGTTGGAACATAAATAATTCAGGTAATTTAGTCCCTTCGGGTAAATCATAAATTTTGGGGTTAACGGTAGACTCTTGTAATAACAGGACAATATCGGGTTTTTCTGTCGCTCCGTTATTCGCTAACGTCACTTTAGCCGCTTCCTGAGTGAAATAATCAGAAGTGCTCGAAAATTTTGGTGATTGATACGTGGAATTTTGAGCCGACATAATTAAGTTGGTTACTGTACCGCGCCCTTTAGGTAGCGTTTGTGTCCATACTTCATAATAATGAGTACTTGCCCACCCGGTGCCAAAATAGCCGCCAATCACGAATAATAACCCGAGAATGCGAGGGACGAATGAGGTACACGGCCGTAGTAAACGCCAGCTAATAATGGCATTGATAATAAATAAAATAAGTAGCCCAATCACGGCAACACCCGCAAGCCAATAATGGCTAAGCGTACCCATATTGGAGGCATCCGTCATAATATTAATATCAGTGAAAAAGAGCTGTTCTTTGTAATAATGTACTTTCAGCTGGTTGAAAAATTTTATAATAATAAACAGCGTACTCGTTACAATCGCTGAAAATAACCAGCGCGAAGTGAGTGTCAATAATGCACCAAATAAAACGGCATAGACTCCAATCGAAATAAATGCAGGATAAATAACGCCGCTTTTTTCAAATACCAAGAAAAGCGAGCCAATAAAAATCAATGCCAGATAAAAGCCTGCAAATAACCGTTTCTTCATCAAATTTACCACGAGTTGAGTATTAACTAAGAAGACATACTATAGCGGATTGAAGCAATCAATTTATTCAACAAAAATGCCTTTGTCACGTAAATAATGGCCATCACCTTTACGTCTTGTGAACCCGCTTTTATCGAAAAATTCCAAGATTTGAATAGCGAGCTTACGACCAATACCGAGTTCATTGCGGAAATCTGCCGCTAAAATAAAGCCATTCTCAGAGCAATAATGCAGTATCAGCTCAGCAAATTTTTGTATCTGTTCATGGTTATAATATCTATCGCGAACAACCGCGGTAACCAGCCCCATTTGTGCAGCTTTTTTCAATACCTTACGTACGACGTCTTCATTATGACCTGTTTCGGAGGCAAGATCACGTACCCACCAGGCTTCTGTACGGAAAAGTAGCGGTTGTATCTGTTGCCAAATTTGCTGCTGCTGTACATCAAACACCAATCCGTGTTGAGGCATATGTAACCAACCACGGGTTTGCTTAATAGATTCATCGCTGATGAGATCATTAATGAATTTGAATACAAGCCCTTCGCTCATGGTAGGTAATGCCATGCGTTTTAAACGCGCTTTTCCTACCCCTATTTGGTCACTGTGAATTTCATTGAAATTTTCAAGCACTTGGATTAATTTTTCTTTTGCTAACTGTGCTTTAAACTCAGAGAGAACGTAGTCTCCCACACGCTCAACTTCGACTTGCGCTAATAATGTATTCAGATTCGATTGCGTTAATTGTCGAGACCAACCATAACTATAAAGATTCAATTCACCATTCGGTAATTGCAATTTAAATTGCGCTAACTCGTCATTTGTTGCACATAAGCGAGAGAGCCAATCTAAGAATTCAGATAGTCTTTTACCTCGACGAGGAGATACCAAGCGGATAACTCGCGCACCTCCTAATGTTTGGCGAGCGCTAATATCACGAATAATTAGCCGATCATTGTCCACTAACCAAAGTGGTGTATCTAAAATAAGCTCAGCGAGCACAGGGGTTTCCCCTGGTTCGACCAATAAAGAAACACGTCCGGTAATATGGCTTGCACCATGGTACAAATGTACCGGTTGCCAATGTTTAATCGGCAGATCAGACATCAATTCAACAATCACCCGTGTTGCCACAAAAGCCGGTTGCTCAGATAATAGCCAATCACCCCGTGTAATATCCTCTTTATCAATATCACCCGTAAGGTTGATTGCAACACGGTCTCCCGCTTGAGCAAAATTTGCGGCCTGATTTTGTCGATGAATACCTCTTACTCGAACCTGCTTTTCGGCACCGGTGACCCACAAAGTGTTACCCACTTCGATTTTTCCTGCGAGAGCGGTACCGGTTACCACAATGCCCGCCCCTTTAACCAAAAATACACGGTCAATAGCGAGACGAAAACGGTGCGCGAGATTTTTATGGGTATCACTTTGCTGATGAAGTTGCTGCAAATAAAGACGTAAAGACTCGATGCCTCTGCCATCACTGGCGGATGTTACAAATAGAGCCGCATCAGCCCAACCCTGATGATACAGCTCAGACTTAACTTGCTCGGTAACTTGCGCAATGCGCTCATCATCGACCCTATCAGCCTTAGTTAAAATCAGCGTGATATCTTGGCAACCCGCTAGCCTTAGTATGGCGAGATGTTCAAGGGTTTGAGCCATAATGCCATCATCACATGCTACAACTAACAACGCATGATTAATGCCGCCAACCCCCGCCAGCATATTCGCTAAAAATTTCTCGTGTCCTGGAACATCGATAAAACCAATGGCACTACCATCCGGTTGTGGCCAATAGGCATAACCAAGGTCGATGGTCATTCCACGCTTTTTTTCTTCGGGAAGGTGCGCAGTGTTCACACCTGAAATCGCTTGAATTAAGGATGTTTTACCATGGTCAACATGGCCTGCGGTTGCAAAAATCATGAAAGTAAAACCTGTAATAACGCATGTTCATCATCAAGACAACGTAAGTCGAGCCATAATTTGCCATCCTTCAAGCGACCAATCACCGGGTGAGGTAATTGCCGCCACTTCGCTGCCAAAGATTCTACAGAACTGCCTTTTCCATCTAACGGGGCAAAAGTAATCGCAAAACTCGGCAGCCTATCAATCGGTAATGAGCCACTACCGATTTGCGAAAGGCAAGGTTCAACTTCAACAATAAATTTGTCACCATAAAATGCCTGCAACGTGACTAATATACTGTCCGCACTATTTTTAATTGTTTCTGATGAACGTGTTAACCAGCGCAGTGTTGGTAGGTCAGTGATCAGTTTTTCTGGTGTTAGATAGAGTTTTAATGTGGCTTCAAGTGCCGCTAATGTCATTTTATCAACGCGTAAGGCACGCTTGAGTGGATGTTTTTGAATGGCATCAATCCATTTTTTCTTACCGAGAATGATCCCAGCCTGTGGGCCACCAAGCAATTTATCACCTGAGATTGAAACTAAATCAATACCTTGGGAAAGATAGGTATGCGGCATGGGTTCTGCGGGTAACCCATAAGCGGTCATATCAATCATCGAGCCGCTACCTAAATCAATGGCGGTGGGTAATTGATGCTTTTTACCCAGCTCGGCTAATTCAGCGCCTTCCACCTCAGCCGTAAACCCTTCAATACTATAATTACTGGTGTGTACCTTCATTAATAGCGCGGTATGCTCATTAATTGCGTTTTCATAATCACGTAAGTGAGTACGGTTGGTGGTTCCTACTTCAATAAGCTGGCAACCGGCTTGAGCCATTACATCCGGTACCCGGAAAGCCCCACCTATTTCAACCAATTCACCTCGAGAAACAATAACTTGCTGGCCTTGTGCCACAGTGGCAAGTAGCAGTAAAACAGCGGCTGCATTATTATTTACGATACAAGCATCCTCTGCACCGGTTAATTTGCAGAGTAAATCGGCAATAGCGCGGTCGCGATGCCCACGCATCGCACCATCGAGAGAATATTCTAATGTGACTGGCGAACTCATTACTTGGCTTACTGCATCAATCGCCGATTTTGACATCACCGCACGCCCCAGATTGGTATGCAGTACCGTACCCGTCAAATTAAAGACATTTTTTAATGCACTTTCGCCTAATGCGCTATGACGTACCGATAATTCTTTTAGCCAATTTTCATGCCATTCAGGTAGCTGCCCTTTTTGTGAGATACAAGCGCGGGCTTGCGCCTGCATTTCACGCAAACATTCAGTTACCCAATGAATTCCTGATTGTTCAACCAGAATTTGCACTTCGTCGAGCTGCAATAATTTATCAATAGCAGGGAGTTGACGATACAACGCAAAATTGGGTTCAGCCATAGTCACTATTCTCTCTCTATCTATTTTTACTTTTCGCCGGGGAATAGGAATGGGTTAATGCTACTACGAGCAAAACCTTCTTCTTCCATACGCGCATCCAGTATGATTGAGGCTAAATCATCCGCTACGGCTTCCACTTTAGCTTCTTTTTCTTGATAAAGAATTTTGAGGTAGCTACCACAATCGCCACAACTTTCTGCTTTTACGGCTGCATTTTCATCATCAAGAGACCAATAATTCAAGTCACGAGTTTGTTCGCAATTACTGCATTTTACGCGCACCATATGCCATTCTGTTTCACACAGATTGCAATGTAGATAACGCAGGCCTTGTGAAGTCCCGATTTGAACAATACTTGAAACTGGCATGCTATTACACACTGGGCAAAAATGACGATGGTCACCATGTTCTGCACGTGCTTTACCTGGAATATTGGCCGCCATTTGCGCCCAATAAACGGAAAGAGCCGCCCAAACAAACATTGATTTGTCGGCTGGTACCTTCTCAAATTGCTCATTGAGTAACGCCGTTGCCATTTCTTCGAGTTCGGAGTCAGAGGCCTTATCTAAATTTTCTAACGCCGGGCGAACAGACTCAGGAACAACAGGCATCAGCTCTGCAATAATGGAATGCAATAATTTGTGCCAATGGGCTGTGCGTGGAAATGTTTTTATATCCAATGGTGGGTTATTGGTTGTCGCAGAGCGTGTTAGGACTTCCGCCATATCCATTTCTAATGGGTTATCGTGCTGCGCATTATTTTGTGCGATAGCCACTTCAGCAGCGAAATTCAGATAATCTGCAAAAGGATGTTCGCCAATACCGAGTTCTTTCAATCTTTCAGCACGTCGTTGATACAGACTCTTTAGGTTAGGAAATAGAACTGGAGGAATAAAACCAATTCCTTTTTCTTTTAATCTTTCTTGTCCTAACTCTTCTTTAGGAACGATACGAATACCCATTGCATTCTCTCTTTTCTATTCTTTATAACGACCAATTTTTATAACGACCAACCTTGAGAAATTCTATTACATTTTCTCAAGGTGTTTTTGCTCATCATATTTTATATCCGCAAAAATGCGGTTCTCTAATGTTCAGGATAAAACAAAAGTGGCTGATAGGCTACTCTAGCACTCTCATTATCAGGTGGTTAAACCCGTAGCAGATCAAGTGAAAGGCTAAAAAGTATCATGATTTATTTATTTGGTATAAATAATCTATTTTCACTATCTACTAACGATAAAATAACAAGTTCAGATGGTTGTCACGATGAATAGCAACTTGACGCTAGCCTTAATACAATTTTTTCTTGAGCCTAAACGAGTAGAAAACACATATTAAGGGTTAGATATATTTGTTCGGCTATTGGGATTTAGAAATAGAAAGGAATAAAAACATAAATATATTTAAGGGGTAATAGGGGGTGCTGATCTTTGCTGATTATTTTTATAGCATAAAAAGAGCAATAAATTGCACGACCCAAACAAGTTCAGCCGTGCAATCATGAAATAACAGTTTTTAGTTTTTAACGATATAACTGTACCTTAGTATTAAAAATACCCAATAAGAAAAGGTAAAATCGTTATTAACCGTCTACGCTTTTAGTAACTCAGGATAATACATACGCTTGAGCGCTAGCTCTAAACCTCTCACTTCAGCTAGACCTTTAAGGCGTCCAATCGCTGAGTAACCTGGGTTAGTCACTTTTTTCAGGTCATCCAAAATTTGATGTCCGTGGTCCGGTCTCATTGGAATAGGCGGTAACCCTGCTGCATGGCGTTTTTGCTCAATCGCTAAAATCGCTTTAACCACTTCAAACATATCAACATCACCGGCAATATGGTTGCCTTCGTGGAAAGTATTTGGGTTATCTTCACGAACAGTCGAGCGTAAATGGGTAAAATGGATCCGGTCACCAAAAGTATGAATCATTTTTACCAGGTCATTATCCGCTCTGACGCCGTATGAACCGGTACACATGGTGAAACCATTATGAATGCTGTCGCAGCTTTCTTTAATAAACTGCATATCTTCAATGGTTGAAACTATGCGTGGCAACCCGAGAATTGGGCGCGGTGGATCGTCCGGGTGAATGGCGAGTACTACATTTTCTTCTTCGCAAACTGGAACGATTTTCTGCAAAAAATAACGTAGATTTTCGCGTAGCTGGTTTTTATCAACATGATCATAAATGGCTAAGCGCTCACGGAACTGGTCTAATGTATAACCTTCTTCCGCTCCCGGTAAACCAGCAATAATCGTTTTAATTAGATTGTTAATATCATCAGATGACATGCGAGAATAATATTCACCTGCGGCATTAACTTCATCAGCAGAATAACTCTCTTGGGCATTCGGGCGTTTTAATATATAAATTTCAAACGCAGCAAAAGCGATATTATCAAAACGCAACGCTTTGGAACCATCCGGTAACGTATAAGCCAGATCAGTACGAGTCCAATCTAAAATAGGCATAAAATTGTAGCAAATTGTTCGGATACCACATGATGCTAAATGACGAATACTTTGCTGGTAATGTTGAATATATTGCTCAAAATTACCTTGCTGCGTTTTTATATCTTCATGAACAGGAATACTTTCCACAACAGACCAAGTTAAACCTGCTTCTTCAATGATTGCTTTGCGCTTAAGGATTTCCTCAACACTCCAAACTTCGCCATTTGGAATGTGATGGAGAGCAGAGACGATCCCCGTCGCCTCTGCTTGCCTTGCATCACTCAAAGAAACTGGGTCATTAGGTCCATACCAGCGCCACGTATGCTCCATGGGTGCTTCTCCTTCGATTATTCAAAAATAGTCTGATAAGGAATTGTTTCAAATAAATAACCATCAAAATTAGGGTCATCAAAATCCGAAAGCTGCATTAGCGTATTTTTGACATTCTCTAAATGCTGCCACATCTCTTTTTTCGCCAATTCCGGATCGCGTTTTTGCAATGCATTTAAAATATTTTCATGGTCAATCAACCACTTCTTTCTATAAGTCGTGTTATCGATATGCTCATGAAGTTTGTCCCACATTGGGCTATTTCGTCGAACAGCCCAAATATCGTCAATGATCTTCGCCATCATGTCGTTCTTGCTTGCGCGAGCAATTAACACATGGAATTTATGATCATTTTCGTCATCACTTTCATTATTAGCGACTTTCATTCGTTCATCTTCTAACAATGCGCGGATCTCTTGTATATCGGCTTTTGTGGCTGCCAAAGCAGCACAAGCCGCAATAGCACTTTCAATCACCTGACGAGCTTGCAGGATTTCAAAAGGGCCATGATCCAAATTTTTAACTTCATCAATAAATAGGTCAGGGTGGTTAATCACATAAACACCTGAGCCTTTTTTGATGGAAACCAATTTTTCAATTTCAAGCATGATGAGCGCTTCACGTACCAATGAGCGGCTAACATCATATTTTTTGGCGATCTCACGTTCTGGCATTAAACGACTTCCTATCGGATATTCACCAGATGCAATGAGCTCTTTTAACTGCTGACCTAGGTACTGGTACGAGCGGTATTGAGTTTTCATATATGTACAACGCGTTGTCGAATTAAATTTAGTTCTTCCATCCTAGATTATATCCCTCCACCGCAATGGTCAACCAATTTATCCGATATTTCCGCTTAATAAGTT
This sequence comes from Providencia heimbachae ATCC 35613, assembly GCF_001655055.1. Lineage (GTDB taxonomy): Bacteria > Pseudomonadota > Gammaproteobacteria > Enterobacterales > Enterobacteriaceae > Providencia > Providencia heimbachae. Next base: position 63,995 of record NZ_LXEW01000031.1, read on the forward strand.
AACCAATTTGTGATCACCTTCACTTATTGTCGTCTTTTTAGCCATTGTCTTTTATTTTTTTGATTGGTAGAGTGAAAAAAAGCAAATTTGGTTAACCAATAGATAAACCAGTTCAGTGAAATAAGCCCACTTTGGTTGATCAGTTGATTAACAACACACTGAGAGTGAAAACATGAAAATAGTTAAAGCAGAAGTTTTTGTGTGCAGTCCTGGCCGTAATTTTGTGACATTAAAAATTACCACCGATGAAGGTGTCTATGGTTTAGGTGATGCCACACTTAATGGACGTGAGTGTGCAGTAGCCTCATACCTTCAAGACCATCTCTGCCCACAATTAATTGGTCGAGACCCCCATCGAATCGAAGACATTTATCAATTTTTCTACAAGGGCGCTTACTGGCGCAGAGGTCCTGTCACCATGTCCGCTATTTCAGCTATTGATATGGCATTATGGGACATTAAAGGAAAAGTCGCCAACCTCCCTGTTTACCAACTCCTTGGCGGTGCATCGCGAGAGGGTGTCATGGTGTATTGCCATACCACAGGTAGAGACATCCCTGAAGCTCTTGATAATTACGAAAAACATAAAGAAAAAGGGTTTAAAGCAATTCGTGTCCAGTGCGGCATTCCCGGAATGGCAACCACTTACGGACAAAGCAAAGGGCAAAATTTAGCCTATGAACCCGCCACTAAAGGGCATCACCCTGAAGAACAACTTTGGTCAACTGAAAAATACCTCGATTTTATGCCCAAGCTATTTGAAGCCGTACGCGATAAATATGGCTTCAATGAACATCTCCTGCACGATGTTCACCATCGTTTAACGCCAATCGAAGCCGCTCGCTTTGGAAAAAGTATTGAAGATGCTCGCCTGTTTTGGATGGAAGATCCGACTCCCGCAGAAAACCAAGCTTGCTTTAGATTAATTCGCCAACACACCGTCACCCCGATCGCCGTCGGCGAGGTTTTTAACAGTATTTGGGACTGTAAACAGCTCATTGAAGAGCAATTAATTGATTATATCCGCACGACGATTACCCATGCTGGCGGTATTACGGGTATGCGCCGCATCGCGGATTTCGCCTCCCTTTACCAAGTCAGAACTGGCTCACATGGCCCTTCTGATCTCTCGCCTATTTGTCATGCCGCAGCTCTGCATTTTGACTTATGGGTTCCTAACTTCGGCGTACAAGAATTTATGGGCTACTCCGAGGAAATGTTATCGCTGTTCTCCATTAACTGGACGTTCAAAGACGGCTATATGCACCCCGGCAACAAGCCCGGTTTAGGCATCGATTTTGATGAAAAACTGGCAGCAAAATATCCATACAACCCAGCCTATCTTCCTGTCGCACGTTTAGAAGATGGCACTTTGTGGAATTGGTAATTTTTATTTAATTTTTGGAGTTCAAAATGAAATCGACCGTTATGAAGTCAATCGTGATTAAAGAACCAAATACCTTACTGATTGAAGAGCGAGCTATTCCAGAGCCCGCCGAAAATCAGGTCAGAATTAAAGTTCAACTCGCCGGTATTTGTGGATCAGATAGCCATATTTATCGTGGACATAACCCGTTTGCTAAATACCCTCGAATTATCGGGCATGAATTTTTTGGTGTTATCGATAAGGTCGGAGATGGCGTTAATAGCAAACGCATTGGTGAACGAGTCTCTATTGATCCTGTTTTAAGTTGCGGTCACTGCTACCCATGCTCAATTGGTAAACCAAATGTGTGTGAGACATTAGAAGTCCTTGGTGTGCACACGGATGGTGGCTTTGCTGAATATGTAGCAGTACCCGCAGACAATGCTTATCCCATTCCAGACACTATCACCGATGAATGTGCGGTAACCGTTGAACCTTACTCGATTGCAGCCAATGTAACTTCACATGTTCACCCAACCAAAGAGGATGTCGCCCTTGTTTATGGTGCTGGCACCATTGGCTTAACTTGCGCTCAAGTTTTAAAAGGCGTTTACCAAGTCAAAACCTTAATTGTGGTTGACCGCGTTGCTGAACGCTTAGCAAGAGCAACAGCATGTGGTGCTGATATCGTGATTGATAATTCCCAAATCCCGCTACCAGAGCAGCTGAAAGCGTTAAATATTCGCCCTACTGTGGTACTCGATGCAGCTTGCCATCCATCGATACTGCAAGAAGCAATTTTAATTGCATCTCCTGCAGCAAGAGTCTCTATTATGGGATTCTCGAGTGAAGTCAGTTCAGTGACACAACAGAGCATTACCAGTAAAGAGATTGCGTTGTTCTCTTCACGCCTTAATGCCAAAAAATTCCCAGAGGTTATTGATTGGATTGCCACTCACAAAATCGATCCGACCAAAATTTTGACGCATAAATTTGTATTTACTGATGCCCAAGATGCTATTTCAACCTTTGAAAAAGACCAAAAAACCTGCTGTAAGATTCTTTTAACCTTTTAATTTAATTATAAAAAATAAAAAAACTTTTGAACAATACCCGACGTGATTAATAGGATAATAATATGAACACTCAGTCAATAGACCCTACAGGGAAGGTTGAACGCAGCTCTGGTGATTTAACCAAAGCTGCGGTTTCAGGCTGGCTTGGAACCGCACTCGAATTTATGGATTTTCAGCTTTACTCACTAGGCGCAGCACTTGTTTTTCATGAAATATTTTTCCCCGAACAATCCGCTTCAATGGCATTAATCCTTGCCATGGGAACTTACGGTGCAGGCTATGTGGCTCGTATCGTCGGTGCCGTTTTCTTTGGTCAAATGGGCGACAGAATCGGTCGTAAAAAGGTCCTGTTTATCACCATCACCATGATGGGGGTATGTACGACCTTGATAGGTTTCCTGCCAACTTATGCACAAGTCGGTATCCTCGCGCCGCTATTATTGGTTTTACTGCGAATTATCCAAGGGTTAGGTGCAGGAGCTGAAATTTCAGGAGCAGGCACCATGCTAGCTGAATATGCCCCGAAAGGACGCCGAGGAATTGTGGCATCCCTTGTCGGCCTAGGCACTAACTGCGGAACACTCAGTGCTACTGCAATTTGGGCAGTGATGTTTTTTTGGTTAGATAAATCAGACTTACTGGCTTGGGGATGGCGCGTGCCTTTCTTGGCGAGCTTTGTGGTGATGGTTTTTGCCGTCTGGTTACGACTCAACCTCAAAGAAAGTCCCGTTTTTGAAAAAGCTCAGAACAACAAAGAACAAAAAATTAAAACATCGGCTCAAGTACCCGCGAAAGAAAGCTTCTTTGCCATGTTTAAAACGAAAGCATTTTGGTTAGCCACCGGTATTCGTTTTGGTCAAGCAGGTAACTCAGGATTGATCCAAACCTTCCTCGCCGGTTATCTGGTTCAAAGTTTACTCTTTGATAAAAGCATCCCCACCGATGCCATCATGATAAGTTCCGCAGTCGGCTTCCTCACCATTCCACTTATTGGCTTACTGTCGGATAAATTTGGCCGCCGTATTCCGTATATCATCCTGAGTTTGTCGGCGATGCTATTGGCTTATCCAATGCTATCGGTCATCGTTAATGGTGCAAATAGCGTCAGTATGATCACCATCTGCATTATTGTTATCCATAACAGTTCAGTTCTCGGTTTATTTGCGCTCGAAAATATTACCATGGCTGAAATGTTCAATTCCCGTAACCGTTTTACCGGTATGGCTGTCGCCAAAGAAATTGGTGGGCTCATCGCATCTGGCTTAGGCCCTGTTCTCGCGGGTATTTTCTGTAGCATTACCGGTAGCTGGTGGCCAATTGCTGTCATGCTCATCATTTACTCCGCTATTTCACTGATCACGGCGATTATTATGCCAGAAGTGAAAGATCGCGATTTAACCAGCACTCTCGATGCAGTTGAAGAAATAGAGCAACGCAAAGGTAAAGTAAAATATGCAACTATCAAAGAATAACCTCAATCAATTACCTGACTCTATCAATGTGCCTAACTATGATAGAAACCAGATTAAAACAAAAATGCTTCATCTTGGTTTTGGCGCTTTTCATCGCGCCCACCAGGCCATCTTTGCGGATATTTTAGCCTCAGAGCATCAAAGTGATTGGGGGTTTTGTGAAGTTAACTTAGTCGGGGGCGAGCAACAAATTGAAGATTTAATCGCTCAAGATTATTTATACAATGTCTGTGAAATGCAGGGAGATAACTGGCAAACCCGTACCGTGGGTATCGTTAAAGAAGCACTGCACCCAACTATTCACGGAATCGATGCGGTCATTAATCGTATGCTAGACCCTAATATTGCGATTGTCTCAATGACTGTGACTGAAAAAGGTTATTGCTATGTTCCGGCAACAGGCTCCATTGACTTCGAAAATGCAGCGATCGCTCACGATTTACAATCACCAGAAGCACCTAAATCGCTTCCAGGGTTAATTGTCGAAACGCTAAAACGTCGCAAAGAAAGCGGTATTGCTCCTTTTACCGTGATGTCTTGCGATAATATGCCGGAAAATGGGCATATTACTAAAAATGTTATCTTAGCGATGGCAACAAAACGTGATGTGGAATTAGCAAAGTGGATAGCGGAAAATGTTTCCTTTCCTTCCACGATGGTTGACCGCATTGTGCCTGCAATGACACCTGAAACGGCTGAAAAAATTCAATCTCAACTCGGCCAAATCGAGGATAAGGTTGCCATTGCTTGTGAACCCTTTAGGCAATGGGTGATTGAAGATAATTTTGTGGCCGGTCGTCCTGAGTGGGAAAAAGCAGGCGCTCAACTGGTTAATGATGTTATTCCGTTCGAAGAAATGAAACTGCGTATGTTAAACGGCAGCCACTCATTTCTGGCTTACTTAGGTTATTTAGCTGGGTATCAATATATCAATGAGTGCATGCAAGATAGCGCATATGAAAAAGCGGCTTATCATTTGATGGTCAGTGAGCAAGCGCCTACTTTATCAATCAAAAATGTTGATTTACCGGAATATGCAGATGCCCTCATTGCCCGTTTTAAAAATACGGGGCTTAAGCATCGTACATGGCAAATTGCAATGGATGGAACGCTAAAGCTATCCCAACGGTTACTTGATTCCATTCAAATCCATTTAAGCAATGGCAGTTCGTTCGATTATTTAGCCTTAGCGGTTGCAGGTTGGATGCGCTACGTTAGTGGTAAAGATGATCATGGTGCCGAAATTAAAGTTAGCGACCCACTCGCAGATAAACTGGCTGAATTAGTAGCGAACAGTACTGATGATGAACATCGTGTGAAAGCCTTATTTTCATTGGATACTTTGTTCTCCCCTGAATTGGTTAATAATGCCTTATTTACGGGGAAAGTAACTCACTTTTATTTGTCCTTAAGAGATCATGGCGCTAAAAAGACAGTGGAAAATCTGAATAACCATTCTTCACTGTAATTCCTGATGATTAGGCGGGGTCTCTCCGCCTAATCTTTATGACCCATCAATTTGAATCTATGGGTATTTCTTTATTTTCTTTTGAAAATTGACGCCCAGAAAGTAAGATCAAACACAATGGAATAAGTGTTGCCAATAGTGCATATTCCCTCGCATAATCTGCAAGTAAAACCATCATAAACGCACCACCAGCAAAACCAAATAAAGTCAGAAAGTAACAATAGCTTTTATACAATGCATTTTTTCTGGCCTTGCCTTTATAGGCAATAGATTCCGCTAATGAGCTAAACCCAAGTTGAACATTCAACGTCACTGCGATGTTGCCATATAACATCCCATTGATTTTATGAAATGCATTTCCTTGCATCCCCGCAATAAATGACAATGCCCAGACCGCATGAAACCCATTCGCCTGTACGTTGAAAAAATAAATATAAGCAATCAACAATAGCAAAAGAATAATTTCAAGAAACAGTAATGTGAACGTCCACGTTTTTTCATCCGTATTATAACGATAGCGGATCAGTGCCAATAACATTGCACCTGCGCCAAAAGAGATGATCGAGATAATATATGGGGTGACGGCGGCAAGCCCATTTTTAGCAAATTCATAGCCCAACATGATGATGTTTCCAGACTGGAAAGTGGCAAATGATTTCGTGGTAAAAAAAGCATAGCCATCCAACATACCCGAGGCGATGGCCAATAAAAATGCAATCGTCGGTAATTGCATAAAAGGAACTTGCGGGGAAGTGGTTGTCATGTTTTATTCACCTGTATTGCATTCTCTTTTTCCGACTGACTCAGCCGACTAATAACGGTGGTGATATACACCGTAAAAATAGGGAAAACGGTCATACCCGTAGCGGCAAGAATGGTGGTAATAATTTTACCCGCAGTGGTAACCGGAATAATATTTGATCCGAGTGTTGTGACGGTCATTGCTGCCCACCAAATAGCATCACTATAAGATTTAACGTCCGTATTACTGCCTCTCTCAAAAATAAAGAAAATTAAGCTAATAAAATACACCATGGAAAACAGTAAAATAATATAAGATAAAAAAAGTGCCGTTGTATTTCGCTTAACTACCATCATCATTAGCATAACAAGCGCTGCACCGCCACGAAACAACGGAATAAATCGAATTAAATAGATTTGCTCTTCGGTAAATTTTATCGAGGTATAATCTAAAATCGTCAAATAAGGAACAGATAGAAGAACAATCACTGCATATTTTTTAATAAACTTTATTTTATTTTTAGAAATAAATAAAAATATAAAAAAATCGACCGTAAAATAAATACAGATCCAAAATTGAATATCAAAATAAATAGATCGTTTTAAAAAAGGATCATGCCGAAAAGTTTCGATAGAGATACTAGCAATCAAAAATAAAGACGCCAACACCCCAAAAAAGTGCAACGTCTTTATCAATGTTTGCTTACTATCTAACCGTTTAAAAATAGGTGTATTCATTTTAATTATATTATTCCTATATACCCTAAATAATTCGTGTTGTAGGTAGGCGGCAAGCGAGTGAGACTCTAGGAGCATACACAAGTATGTGACTAGAGCGAACAAACGTAGCCAACACCCCTACAACACGAAGTATAACAAGTACAGATACCCTAAATAATTCGTGTTGTAGGTAAGCGGCAAGCGAGTGAGACTCTAGGAGCATACACAAGTATGTGACTAGAGCGAACAAACGTAGCCAACACCCCTACAACACGAAGTATGACGGGTATCAGTTGGTGAGAGGTGCAAACCATATTGCCTGCTGCCCACTAATCAGCCTCTCCTGATTAATCCACGTAAATGGTGCGGGCACTTGCGTTTGTAACCTAACCTCGGGTTCTCCCTTTTGGGCCGTTAATGTGGGTGTTAAAACCACAGGTTCTGGCCCATAGATTGCCGCTGAGGTTGAATCTCGCTCACTGCGGCCACCACAGACTACCCATAATTGGTTTAATGTTGCGATAGCATAAGGAATAAAGTCTGCACGCCCTGTTGGCGGGTTTTCAACCGAAAATAGATGGCTTTCAATCTCAACTTTCAAATCACTTGGTAAACCCGCTGGCGCAGCAATAATATCAGCACGCAATGTGCTATATAGCCCCGCAAGCTCCGGCACTTCGAGTTCATGAGCTGCGGCCAATGCGATACGCCCAATCGGCGTTACTGTGACACTTACGGCATTGCCTGCACTTGCCCAACCACTATCACGTTCATTGAGATGAGTCACCCGATAACGCGCCAATATTTCCCCTGCTGGCCCTGCTAGTACAACGGTATGATACAGCTTATCGACATCAATTTCAGGATAGCTCCCTACGATATAGCCTTGACCTGTAGAGGCAGCTTTACCCAGAGTTTGCTCAAAAATGCCGCCTTGTTTTTCCGCATGAGTGAGTAGCACGTTAGGGTCATTGGTATAGGGCAATGCTGAAAGCTCAGGTAATACCAATAATTCATTTTTACCCACTTTAATGGCGTCCAGCGCAGATATGGATTTTTCCCACTGCGCAGCAATCAGTGTGGTTTGCGCTATTGTCGTTGTTGCATTGATATCTGTTGGGCTACGATGGAATGCAAGCGTAGGGAAATACAAATCAGGTCGGCGTTTGGCTAGCAACGCATTACGCTGTTTATCCGCTTCATCTAAATCAATGGTTGCACTGTAAATACCGTTCAATCCCGGCTCAAGTTCTAAGGGGCTCAATACCGGGGATTGTGCAACTTTGTGCCCTGACGGTGCCCAAACACTTGAGCCACCATTGTAATAAAGTTGCCCTTTGGTGATAGGATTGGTTTCAATACCACTGCGTGTTGCACAAATCACCCATATTCCATTAAGGGCACTCATATGTTGAACATGCGCGACGGTTGAGTGATCTCCGAGCATTTCGGCCGGTGTTGCATTTGGCATCATACGGTCTGAAACTGAATGCCAACCAATGATCTGAGCACCTTCTAATGCCGCTAAACGAACATATTGCCAGTAGGTGTCGTCGTAGCAAATTAACAATGCAATACGGCCTATTAGGGTTTCAAAGGTTTTTACCCCGGTATTCCCCGGCGCAAATACTTTTTGATCTTGGGAATTCAGCCCAATTTTACGATATTTACCAATAATTCCTTCGGGTCCCATCAGTACCGCAGAATTATAAGCCAACCCGCTTTCACTATCACGCTCAGCAATACCTACGCTCATGTACATCCCAGTACGCGCTAATATTGGTAAAATTGCCGCTGTCGTTTTTCCCGGAATAGTATCTAAATAAGGGGCTAATTCAGTTGAGTCTGAAAATAAATATCCACTCACTGCTGTTTCGGGAAAAACGGCATAATTCACACCTTGTTCCGCAACTTTTTCTGTTGCTTCAACTAAACGTCGAATATTTCCCGTTAAATCGCCCCATGCAGGAATAAAATCAACCGCAGCAACTTTACTGCTTTTTTTAATTTCAGAAGGATTCATATTATAGCCCTTATTTTATTATGCTATTTAATAAAAATAAAAATACTCACCATTAATTAAGTTAAAAGTGAATAGCTGTTAAATTGATTTTTCGGCCAATTTATTGATGCATTTTGTGATATAAAATTGATAATGAAATTAAATAAAAATTAATTTAGATTGGTTATATTTCATGTTGTGACATTTAAATAAGATTGTCATTTTTGGATTTAATTATTATTTTTAATAACTGAAAGATGACGGAGATAATCACCATAAATAAAGAGCCTAATAAATTAAACTAGGCTCTTTTATCATTAAATCGCTTTATTCTTTCTCATTTCAGAAATTTGCTCATCGCTATAACCAAGTTCTTTCAAAATTTCATTATTGTGCTCGCCGAGTAATGGGGCACTTTTAATTTCAGGGGTAAATCCAGAGAATTTCATCGGACAGCCTACGGTTAAATAGGAACCTCGCTTAGGCTGCTGAACCTCAACAATCGAGCCACTACCTCGCAATGAAGGGTCTTCCATAATTTCTTTCATGCTTAATACCGCAGAGCAAGGCACATCAAATTGATCAAAATAATCGGTTAACTCATGCTTATCTTTATCTTTGGCAATTTCTTCAATGGCATCCCATACATCTTGAATATGGCTTACTCGTGCTTGCGTTGTTGCAAAAGCGGGATCCGTTTTCCATTCAGGACGCCCTATTGCATCACAGGTGTTTTCCCAGTTATGGTCTTGGTTAATAAAGTAAATATATGCATTTGGGTCGGTATCACTCCCTTTGCATTTGAGCATTGTACCCGGCTGGCCACCGCCACTGGCATTGCCACCACGAGGAACTGCATCACCAAACTCGCCGTTCGGATACTGAGGGTACTCTTCCAAAAAACCAAATTTATCGAGTCGCTGTTGATCACGCAATTTAACTCGGCATAAATTCAGTACCGCATCTTGCATCGACATGGTCACACGTTGCCCTTTACCGGTTTTTTCTCGGTGCAGCAATGCCGTTAGCAACCCAATCAATAAGTGCATCCCTGTATTGCTATCCCCTAATGCCGCAGCGCTGACTGTTGGGGGACCATCAGGGAAACCCGTAGTTGAAGCTGCACCTCCCGCCGATTGCGCGACATTTTCATAGGCTTTGACATTTGCATAAGGGGAATTTTCGTTGAACCCTTTGATCGAGCCAAAAATTAAACGTGGATTTAATTCTTGTATGTGCTCCCATGTAAATCCCATATGGTCGATAGCACCAGGATGAAAATTTTCAACTAATACATCAGCTTGACGTATCAATTTTTCCATTACCTCTTTGCCTTCAGGGGTTTTGGTATTTAACTCTAAAGAACGTTTATTGCTATTTAGCATGGTAAAATATAACGCATCCACATCTGGAATATCGCGCAGTTGAGTACGCGTAACATCCCCGACTTCTGGCCGCTCAATCTTAATCACATCAGCACCAAACCACGCTAACATTTGAGTGCAGGATGGACCCGATTGAACCCCTGTAAAATCAAGAACGCGTATCCCATCAAGCGGTTTTGAAGAAGCCATGATTTACCTTTTTGTGAAATTGCTATGTACCAAAAAAAATTCAAGTTGCTTGTAGGCGCAGAGTAAAGATAACCGAGAGCCGCGATAAACTCTATGATTCGGGTAACTGAGCAAATGCAACACCCAAGCAACTTGAAGTATGACGGGTATCGTTATGAAACCATCCGTGCAATATATATCCATGCCGGAGCGGCGATAACAAAGCCAAGCACACTTACAGCGAGTGAAGCGGTTCCTGTTCGTGTGTAGAGGTTAAAGCGGCTTGCGATAATAATTCCTGAGAACGCCGGTGGTAACGCGCCTGCCAATACCATCATCTGCAATTGCTCTGAACCCATATTGAACATCATTCCGGCAAGCAACATCAATCCCGGCATTAGCACTAATTTTAATAAGGTGTTGTAAACAATTTCCCCATCAAACTCGAACTTATTCGCTGCTAATGTTAGACCCGCAGCAAAGACGGCAACACCTGAGTTTGCTTTTGCAATTAAATCGAATGTTGGGTCCCAAACTGTTGGAACTTTCACACCTATCAGCACTAATGCTGTTGCTAATACCGGAGCCCATACCACTGGTTCTTTAAATGCAGAGATGAGTGCGTCCATACCACCACCCCCTTTCTTACCTTCCGCATCAGCAGGATTGAGTAAAAAGAGGCCTATCGGGATGGTAATCGCATTAACAATGATAGAGATAATTGCAATCACTAAACCTGTTGAGACGGTTTCGCCATAAATAGGGTCGAGTACCGCAAAACCTAAAAAACCAATGGTCGGAGAACCTGCAATTAATGCGCATACTGCGGCTTCGCCACGCGTATGTTTAAAGATATATTTACAACTGAAGAATGAGAAAAAGAAACAAGCCAACAACACAACAAACGAAATAATAGTCAGCTTGGCATCCGCAAATATCATTTCTCGATTAGCGCGAGCGATTGATACAAATAATGCTGCAGGTAATGCGTAATTCAATACCAGCTTATTAAATGCTTTAGCCTGATCGCTAGTAAACACATTGCGTTTACCACTCACATAACCTAAAGCCATAATAATAATGATAGGCAATAGGTCACTCATAAAAATTTTATACATAAAGTCAGCCATAAGACCCACCTATTTTTGGCAACAAAGATGCTTACGCCACTTATTTAAAATGAGTGGCGTGGGTTAAAATTATATCCATCACTCTTCAAGGTACTTAAGTGCTACATTCGCTCTGCTCTGACAAGCACCTTGAATTATTTGCGGTATATAAGCGTTAATTCTTCACAACAGATTTCGGATTTAAGTTACCAATATGGCCGCTTTCCGTTCCAACCGCAGGGTCAATAACCACATTTATTAAGGTTGGATTACCCGATGTTAAACCGGCTTTCAGCGCTTGCTGAATCTCGGCTGGTGTCGTCGCGTTATAGCCAATTCCACCAAAAGCTTCTATCATTTTGTCGTAACGAGCCGCGCCCATTAAACTGGTTGGCGAAGGGTCTTGATCCCCATGTAAGTTCACACCGTCACCACGGTAAATTCCGCCATTATTGAAAATTAAAATGGTTACGGGCAGCTTATAACGGCAAATGGTATCGATTTCCATACCACTAAAACCAAATGCACTGTCACCTTCAATCGCGACAACTGGTTTACCGCTCGTAACGGCGGCACCCACGGCATAACCCATACCCACACCCATTACACCCCATGTGCCACAGTCTAAGCGTTTACGAGGTTCATACATATCGATGATATTACGTCCATTATCGAGTGTGTTAGCGCCCTCATTGACGACATAAGCATCTTTATGATCCACCAGCACATCACGAATAGCCCGTAATGCATTGAAATAGTTCATTGGTGAAGTGTCGGTATTGAGTTTAGAAGCCATTTTCTCGACATTGGCTTTCTTGTGTTCATCAATACTTGCCAGCCAATCATTCGGAGATTTCACTGGCGTTGATTTTAATCCCGCCAATAAGGCCTCAATACTTGAATAAATATCGCCAACAATCGGCGCTGTAATTGGGCGATTACTATCAATTTCAGTTGGCTCTATATCGAGTTGAATAAATTGGGTTTCTGATGACCAGTGTTTGCCTTTACCGTGATCAAGTAACCAGTTCAGGCGAGCACCCATCAAGACAACCACATCGGCGCTAGAGAGTGCATATGAACGCGCGGATGCCGCGGATTGAGGATGCGTATCAGGTAACAATCCTTTTGCCATCGACATCGGCAGATAAGGAATTCCTGTTGTTTCAATAAATTGACGAATATTATCATCCGCTTGTGCATACGCTGCACCTTTACCCAGAATAATCAGTGGGCGCTTAGCCGATGCCAACAATTTTAGGGCTTTATTCACCGATGCAGGTGAAGGAAGCTGCCTTGGCGCTGGGTCTTCAACGACAAAAATCGTTTTATCCGCTTCGTCTTTATCCATCACTGCGGCTAATACCTCAGTGGTTAAATCAAGATAAACGCCGCCCGGACGACCTGAAACTGAAGCACGTATTGCTCTTGCTAACGCAATACCCAAATCTTCCGGTTTATTCACACGATAAGAAGCCTTCACAAATGGCTTCGCCGTATTCATTTGGTCTAACTCTTCATAGTCGCCCTGCTGTAAATCAATAATCGCTCTATCGCTCGAGCCACTGATTTGGATCATTGGGAAACCATTAGTTGTCGCATTTGCCAGAGCAACTAATCCGTTTAAAAAGCCGGGAGCAGAAACCGTAAGGCAAATTCCCGGTTTTTGGGTAATAAAACCGCTAATCGCTGCGGCATTTCCCGCCGACTGTTCGTGACGAAATCCGATGTAACGTATGCCTTCTGCTTGTGCATGTCTTGCCATGTCAGTGACTGGAATACCAACAACACCGTAGATTGTATCGATGCCATTTTTTTTCAGCGCATCAACAATAATATGCATACCATCAGTCAGGTTTTGGGTTTGATCAGCAGACATATCTACCTCATAAATAACAACGTAAAAGATTGTTGGAAGCGACTAATCACTTCCAACTTTAAAACTAAATCGCTTTACTGGCTCGCATAGATGCAATTTCATCTGCGCTATAACCTAGCTCAGTCAGGACTTCGTCAGTGTGCTCACCTAACAATGGCGCACTTTTTATCTCGGGGGTAAATGAAGAGAATTTCATTGGGCAGCCGACCGTGAGGTAAGTACCGCGCTTTGGTTGCTCAACTTCAACAATACTGCCACTGCCACGCAGAGATTCATCTCGAGCAATTTCACGCATACTCAATACGGGTGCACAAGGAACACCATATTTACTCAAGTATTCAACGGCTTCATGCTTATCTTTCGTGGCCAAGAATTTTTCAATTTCAGCAAAAATATCAAAAATATGCGGTTGGCGAGCTTTAGGCGTACTGTAAGCAGGGTCGGTTGCCCATTCCGGTTTTTCAATGGCAATACAGGTTTGCTCCCAGTCTTGCTCTTGAATGGTGAAATAAATATAGGCGTTCGGGTCAGTTTCCCAGCCTTTACATTTTAAAATCCAGCCCGGTTGACCTCCGCCTCCCGCATTACCGCCACGCGGTACCGCATCACCGAATTCACCATTTGGATACTGCGGATACTCTTCAAGGTAACCTATTTTCTCTAAACGTTGCTGGTCACGAAGTTTTACACGACATAAGTTCAAGACCGCATCTTGCATCGACATGGTGACACGCTGGCCTTTACCCGTTTTCTCACGGTGCAGTAGCGCAGCTAATAAACCAATTAACAGGTGCATGCCGGTATTGCTGTCACCCAGAGCCGCGGCACTCACTAACGGTGGGCCATCCCAAAAACCGGTTGTAGATGCCGCACCACCCGCCGCTTGAGCGACGTTTTCATAGGCTTTAACATTCGCATATGGGGAATTATCATCGAAACCTTTGATTGAACCAAAAATTAAGCGGGGATTAAGTTCTTGAATGTGCTCCCATGTGAAGCCCATATGATCGATTGCGCCGGGATGGAAATTTTCAACAAGGACGTCGGCTTGTTTAATCAGCCGTTCCATCACTTCTTTCCCTTCTGGCGTTTTGGTATTTAATTCAACGGAACGCTTATTACTGTTTAGCATTGTAAAGTAAAGCGCATCAACATCTGGAATATCTCTTAATTGATTGCGCGTCACATCACCGACGCCAGGACGCTCAATTTTGATTACGTCTGCGCCGAACCACGCTAACATTTGAGTACACGATGGGCCGGATTGCACACCGGTAAAATCAAGTACTTTAATGCCTTGTAAAGGAAGATCCATACGTTACCTCTTTATTTAGCTATCATGAATGGCATAAATTGAATTTCTATTATTTAGCTGTATTAAAAAGATATTTTTTAAATAAAAATCATTATATTAAAATGTATTACCTAAGTAATACTTATTAACTATTTGTATTAAATATTGCCGCTAATGTCCAGTCATTCATTTTACTTGCATCTATTTAAGCCATTCACCTAAAATCAATCTAATTACAGTCATTAATCTTTTCACTATTCAATAATTGATAATAAAAAAATTCAAATCATCTAAATAAGCCATTTAAGATAATCAATATTAGACTAAAAAATAAAACTTAACTTAAATTGCTTAAATAAAAAACAAATGAAATTATTATATAAATAAATAACAACACTGAAAATAACAATTAAATATCAATTAGATAACTGCAATTATAAATATAATTATTAGATTGTAAAAAATAATTCAATAATATCGTACTTATTGTTGATTTAAATTCAACACATAAAATACGCATAATATGAACATCAATATTTGATATATATTTTCAATTACGTCTTATTTAGATTAAATTTAAATATTCTAATTTAGTGCTAAATATAAATTAAGTGATTTTTAATGCCGCTGTTTATTTCACCTAAATTCTATATTTTTTAAATATAAAAAAACCCACAAACAGGTTTTATTGTTTGTGGGTTCGATATTAGCGACAAAGAAATTTAGTTCTTCTCTTGCTGCTGTTTTTGCTGCTTTTGCTGCTTTTCTTTTTCAACGATTTCACGATACCAACGTGGGTGATGTTTTCTCGCCCAACCCCGTGTTACCCATCCTTCAACCATCGCACGCACGGAACCTTTCACCCACATCGCTGCATAAGCATGCACAATAATCATAATGATCAGCGCAATAGCAGAAAGTGAATGCACTAAAATAGCGGCGCGGTATAGCGGGATTGGGAAATAGTCGGCAAAATAAGGACGCCACATAATCACACCGCTAATCACTAAAAGTAATAAGCAAATTGTGACAACCCAATATACCCCTTTTTGACCAAGGTTATATTGGCCAACATCTCCAGCCTCTTCATTTTTAAGTACTTTACCGATATTTTTTGCCCACTTAATATCTTCTTTATTAACAAAGTTATGGTGGAAATAACGGAAGAACATAAAGACGAATAACAGGAACATCGCCGTTCCCACGAATGGGTGCAAAATCCGAGACAGTTGCGGCGTACCTAAAATGTTCATAAACCAGTTTAGTGATGGGAAAAAGAAACCCAGCCCGCTAACGGCAGTGAACAAAAAGCAAATCACAACCGCCCAGTGATTGATCCTTTCTATCGGCTTATGACGGATAATTTTATCATTATCATCTGGTATCATTTCTGATCCTCCCCTTCTTTTGATTTCGAAGTGTCGGATGACATTGCGTTATGCAAATCTTCCAGAGCCTCTTCTTCATCTTTCTTGGAGACGCGGTTCGGACCAATACCCACATAGTGGAAGATGGCCGCCGCAAATGTTGCAGCAAAACCGACCGCTGCCAACGGCTTCCAGATACCTTTCCAGAAAGTCACAGTTGGGCTGATTGTCGGGTTTTCCGGCAATCCATGATACAACTGAGGTTTATCCGCATGATGTAGTACATACATCACGTGAGTACCACCCACGCCTTCTGGGTCATATAAACCAGCATTTGCATAGCCACGAGTTTTCAACTCATCAACACGCTCACCAGCCATGTTGATCATGTCTTCTTTGCTACCAAAATGGATAGCACCCGTTGGACAGGTTTTCACGCAAGCGGGTTCTTGGCCGACTTCAACACGGTCAACACACAGCGTACATTTGTATGCACGGTTATCGTCCTTATTGATGCGCGGTACGTCGAACGGACAACCTGCGATACAGTAACCACAACCAATACAGTGCTCTGATTGGAAATCAACGATACCGTTTTTGTATTGAACAATTGCCCCTTCTGCTGGACACGCCTTCAAACAACCCGGATCAGCACAGTGCATGCAACCGTCTTTACGAATAAGCCATTCGAAACGGTCATTCTCTTCAACTTCAGAGAAGCGCATTACCGTCCATGATTTAGCGGTCAAGTCCGTTGGGTTATCATATACCCCAACGTTAGTCCCGATTTTGTCACGGATATCGTTCCACTCTGAACACGCGACCTGACAGGCTTTACAGCCAATACAGGTCGTGACGTCAATCAGCTTAGCAACCTCTTCCTTGTAGTCCCGCACCTGAGGTGCGGGCGTCAGGGAATTGGTGGCCGAGCGACGAATAATGTCCTGTGATTGCATTGACATAATTTATCTCCTTACACCTTTTCCACATTGACAAGGAATGATTTAAATTCCGGCGTCTGAGTATTCGCATCACCCACATATGGCGTCAGCGTATTTGCAATAAAGCCTTTCACCGCCAAACCTTCAAAGCCCCAGTGAATTGGAATACCGATAGTATCGATATCTTTTCCAGCCACTTTAAGGGTTTTAATTCGTTTGGTAACAACCGCTTTCGCTTTGATATAGCCACGTTTTGAGCTGACTTTAACCGTATCGCCTTGCTCGATGCCTTTTTCTTTCGCTAAGCGTTCACCTATTTCGATAAACTGCTGCGGTTGAATAATGGCATTTAACAATGCGTGTTTTGTCCAGTAGTGGAAATGCTCAGTTAAACGATAAGTGGTTCCAACATATGGGAATTCTGTTGCTTTACCCATTTGCGCCCAGTCATCTTTAAACACACGCGCTGCTGGGTTTGACACCACATTTGGATGCAATGGGTTGGTATCAAGCGGCGTTTCGATAGGTTCGTAATGCTCAGGGAATGGGCCTTCGGCCATTTTATCCAAGGCAAATAAACGCCCCATACCTTCTGGCTGCATGATAAACGGCCCTACGCCACTTCCCGGAGCGGCATTGCTGTAGTCCGGTATATCCATACCAGTCCACTTGCTGCCATCCCATTCAAGAATTTGACGTTTTGGATCCCATGGTTTGCCCATCGGGTCTGCTGATGCACGGTTATAAATAACGCGGCGATTAAGCGGCCATGCCCATGCCCAACCTAATGTGTTACCTAAGCCTGTTGGGTCAGAGTTATCACGATTAGCCATTTGGTTGCCTTTCGGCGTCCAGCTACCCGCGAAAATCCAACAACCACTTGATGTCGTCCCGTCATCACGCAATTGAGCAAACGAACTAAGCAATTCGCCTTTTTTCACGATAACTTTGCCATCAGCGTCTTTTAGGTCAACTAATGCGTAACCGTTGTTTTCTTGCGCCACTTCTTCTGGTGTTGGGTTATCGCGGTCAAAGTAGTTCCATGTCATGCTGAGAACTTGCTCAGGAACCGCACCACCTTCAGTTTCGTACAATTGGCGCAGACGATGATAGATACCCGAGAGGATCTCACCATCACTGATGGCTTCACCCGGTGCATCCGCACCTTTCCAGTGCCATTGTAACCAACGTGCCGAGTTAACAATCGAACCATTTTCTTCAGCAAAGCAACAAGATGGCAGACGGAATACGGTGGTTTGAATTTCCTCTGGTTTCACATCATTCAGTTCACCGTGGTTTTGCCAGAAATTCGAAGTTTCCGTATTCAGTGGGTCAACAGTAATCAAGAATTTCAGTTTCGACAGCGATCTAACCACTTTATTTTTATTCGGGAATGAGGCTAATGGGTTGAAGCCTTGGCAGATATAGCCATTCACTTCCCCTTTATCCATCATTTCGAAATAGCGCAGTACATCGTAGCCCTGATCCCACTTAGGTAATAAATCAAAGCCCCAATCATTTTCTTTTTGCGCTTTATCACCAAAGAATGTCTTCATCATACTGACAAAGAATTTCGGGTAATTACCCCAATAGTTCACCTGACCTTCAACGGTGGCTTTTGGTGTATTCGCTGCTAAGTAACTTTCAAGAGTGGTTTGCTTTTCTGAAGGTAATGTCAAATACCCAGGAAGGCTTTGAGATAACAGACCTAAGTCAGTCAAGCCTTGGATATTAGAGTGACCACGCAGTGCGTTAACACCACCGCCTAGCATTCCCATGTTACCCAGAAGCAATTGGATCATCGCCATCGTACGAATATTTTGCGCGCCGACGGTATGCTGTGTCCAACCCAGCGCATACAAGAATGTTGCTGTTTTATCTTTTACACTGGTTTCTGCTAGAAGCTCACAGACTTTTAAGAAGTCTTCTGTTGGCGTTCCACAGATGTTATTTACCACTTCAGGCGTATAGCGGCTAACGTGCTCTTTCAGTAAGTTCAAGACACAACGCGGGTTTTTGAGTGTAGGATCGCGCAGCGCAAGGCCGTTCTCATCCATCTCGTAATTCCACGTGGTTTTATCATACTGACGTTTTTCAGCGTCATAACCGGTAAACAGACCATCATCAAAACCATAATCTTCGCGGATCACCAAACTTGCGTTGGTATACGCTTCAACGTATTCACGTTGAACTTTTTCATTATCAAGTAAGTATTTGATGACACCCGATAGGAATGCGATATCAGTACCAGAACGAATAGGCGTGTAAAAATCCGCCACCGCTGCAGTACGGGTAAAGCGTGGGTCAATAACGATAAGTTTGGCTTTATTATGGATTTTAGCTTCCATCGCCCAGCGGAAACCCACTGGATGCGCTTCTGCCGCATTACCACCCATAACAACAACTAGGTTTGCATTTTTAATATCAACCCAGTGGTTGGTCATCGCACCGCGACCAAATGTTGGAGCAAGACTTGCTACCGTTGGTCCGTGTCAGACACGCGCTTGGTTATCAACGGCAAGCATGCCGAGGGCGCGAGTAAATTTTTGGGTTACAAAACCGCTTTCGTTGCTTCCAGCTGACGCACACAGCATACCGGTCGTTAACCAACGGTTAACGGTTACACCGTCTTTATTCTGTTTAATAAAGTTAGCGTCGCGGTCTTCTTTCATCAACTTAGCAATTCGGTCGAATGCTTCATTCCAAGAAATACGTTTCCACTCATTGGTGCCTGGTTCGCGTACTTCTGGATACTTAAGACGACTTTCACTATGAATGAAGTCGATCAGTCCTGCACCTTTAGGACAAAGTGCACCACGGTTTACCGGATGATCCGGGTCCCCTTCAATATGAAAAATACTTTCTTTTGCATTTTTCGCGCCATCGCCAAGACTGTACATTAACAGTCCACAGCCGACAGAACAGTAGGTACAGGTATTTCTGGTTTCACGCGCACGCAGTAATTTATACTGACGCGTTGACGCTAGCGCAGTCGAGGGTGCAAACCCTAACGCTGCTACCGTCGTACCTGCCATACCGCCAGCGCAGATCTTAAAGAACCGCCTTCTGCTGACTTGCATGGGGATCTCCTCTTTTACATTGCTCATGTTTACCTAACTTCAATGCAGATAATCAGGTAAACTCTTCTTATTTAACGTCTTCCCTATCGTATCCAGGTTCATTGCCCGGCAAATGGTGTAAATTCTTTTTACCCATAATTAATATTATGTATCATTAATGCTAGGAATTCATCTAATGTATGAAACAAATACTACAAATGAGTCGAAATTAATCAAAATGATCGGCGCAAATCAAACAAGCGTGCAACAAAAAAACAACCTCGGTACCCCAGTTGATGATTGGGTGGCAGAAGAAATCCCTGTTGCTTTAGTTTTTAACGGAATATCCCATGTGGTAATGATGGCAACACCAAAAGATTTGGAGGATTTTGCCGTTGGATTTGCGCTTTCCGAAGGAATAATACAATCAGGTGATGAAATCCGTGGAATTGATATTGTCCAAGGCTGTCATCGCGGAATTGAAGTTCATGTTGAATTATCCAGCCGCCGTTTTATGGGTTTAAAAGAACGTCGACGTAACCTTGCCGGCCGTACTGGCTGTGGTATTTGTGGCACAGAGCAACTCGATGAAATTTTCAAGCCAATCCCCCCTTTACCTTTTACGCAAACTTTCTCGCTTTCTTATCTCGATAACGCCTTACACGAACTAAAAAAAGTCCAAGAAATCGGCGCGTTAACGGGTTGTACCCATGCCGCAGCGTGGATCTCCCCTGAAGGTTTATTGGTCGGAGGTTGCGAAGATGTGGGCCGTCACGTGGCATTAGATAAACTTTTAGGTATGAAGCACCGAAATAATTGGCAGCAAGGTGCTGTGCTGGTTTCCAGCCGTGCGAGTTATGAGATGGTGCAAAAAGCCGCCAGTTGTGGCGCAGAAATTTTATTCGCTGTTTCTGCGGCAACATCGCTAGCGATTGAAGTGGCTGAGAAAGCCAATTTGACGCTGGTGGGGTTCTGCCGCCAAGGGAAAGCGACGGTGTTTACCCATGCGAGCCGGGTTATTGACTGAGGGGTAAACCCTCAATCCCACCCTTTCTTTAATCGTATTGCTTTGCTCTGTAATCCCGACAAAATTGAGTTTGCAATATGTTCAGGAAAATCAGCAGGAAGTTGATCCCTGACTTTCGTAATGACACTTTCCATTTGCTCATCAAACTCAATGAATATTCTTTCCATTTCAGTACGGTCAAATCCAACCGCTTTAGCTGTCGCGAAAAAATGTCTTGGAAAAATCTGTTCTATTTTATCCTTATTGCCTTTCGTGCCTTTTAAGCTCATGGCTAATTTTGCCTCTCTTGGATTAAGTCCTTTACCGCCAAATACGGGATATACTGACAAAATATCGTAAAAAGGTGTTAATTTATAACGCCCTTCAGGTTCAATAAATAATGAGAAGTTTTTAGCATGTCCATCAGTGGCAGCAAGTAACCAAAATAGAACTTGGCTCTTCATAAATTGATATCTATCTTTCTCTGTATTTATTGACCCTAAAAGATAAGTCATTATGTCGTAAATCCCTGGACCGCCATCCTTTTGATATTTATTTTCAGAGAGCACATTTAACGTTTGGCAGAAGTCTTCTTGGGGTAAACGCATAATCCATGCGTTATCGGCCGAAAATTTACGGTCAAACCGTTCAACCGCAAGTGCCTTCGTTTCTCCCACATTGATAATAGTGCATTTAGGCACATCAAAACCAAACTCTGCGGCTATCAATAAACATAGAAATTCATTTTCTACACTGTCTGACATATCAAGAGTATGAGAATGACTTTGTATTTCACCTATAGGCAATTTGATAATGTGGGTTGTAGGCGTAGTTCTAAGTGGCAAGTACCACTGGTCATTGAAATAAAGTAAGGCAGTTTTTTCTTGAGCCCCTGCAATAGAAATCCTAAAATCATCAACCTCTTCAATCATTCCGAGTGGACTATCTGATTTATATCCGTTTAATACTTTTTCCAACGCTTCATCGGATAATGGTCGATATTCTATTTTTTTAATATCGCTAACATTAAGTTCGTTAGGAACAAGTTGTAATGCACCAACACTGTCTTGTCCTATCTTGGATAGTAAATCAAAAGGCTGTGTCGATTCCGCTCTATATCGCCTAACAACCCGCTTTCGGATCTCTGAATTATCAGGCAATAAGTTATCAAAAAAATTATAAACTTCGTCCCCTTTGTATTCTTGATGCTGAAGTGGCATTGATAAAGAGATAGGACGAGCACCCGGCGTTTCCAACCAGTGAATATCATATTTAAATTGATGCGCTCCAGTACTTAAGCGAATAAATTCACCCACAAGATAACCATTCATATACACATGCAAAGTCGCCATTACCACTCTTCCTTCCATCCGGAGTCTGTGTTTGATGAACCACTTTCATTTCTGGGTTTAATATCGAGTTCTAAATTTAATGCAGATAAAATCTTAAAGAAGGTTTCTAATTTGGTAGAGTCTGGAGAAAGTTCAAAATTGGAGACAGTATCTTGCCGAATACCCACTTTACTCGCAACTTTGCTTTGGGATAGTTTTTTTGTTTCTCTGACATCTTTCATGTAAGCACTAAGTTGCCGAGTATTGGTGACTTTCATTTTGGTACCTACCTTAAGCTCAATAACGTTACACGCTAAAACCGGTAAATATTAGATTACACGCTACAACCGGTAAATGCAATATTACACGCTTTAGCAGGTAAACTAAAATTTACACGTTAGACCGTGTAGAATCGATAGGTATCACGCAAAGCGATTATTTCCCAATACAGAAACTGGAGAAAATGCGACCTAACAAATCATCAGAGGTAAATTCGCCAGTGATTTCGCTGAGTTCGAGTTGAGCTAAACGTAATTCTTCCGCCAATAGTTCGCCAGAACGAGCCACAACCAATTGTTCATAACCTTGAGCCAAGTGAACCGCAGCCGCATTGAGCGCTTGCAAATGGCGACGACGGGCAAGAAAACCGCCCTCGGTATTACCACTAAAGCCCATGGTTTCTTTCAGGTGATCGCGCAGCAAATCAATCCCTTTTTCTTCGCGAGCCGAAAGGCGGATCAACGGATGAGCCGTGTTTTCGATAAACTCAATTGGTTCACCCGTCATATCTGCTTTATTGCGAATCACAGTGACTGGTAATGACTCCGGTAAACGTGCCATAAACTCAGGCCAAATTTCCAGTGGTGTAGTCGCATCGGTGGTGGTGCTATCCACCATAAATAACACGCGATCTGCTTGCTCGATTTCATTCCATGCACGTTCAATACCAATGCGCTCCACTTCATCACTAGCTTCACGTAACCCTGCAGTATCAATAATATGCAATGGCATACCATCAATATGAATGTGCTCACGTAGTACATCACGAGTTGTTCCCGCAATATCAGTGACAATCGCCGCTTCACGACCCGCTAATGCATTAAGCAAGCTCGATTTGCCCGCATTTGGACGACCTGCAATCACCACTTTCATTCCTTCACGCAACAAGCTGCCTTGGCGAGCTTGAGAACGAACGGCTTCTAGGTCAGCCACCACTTCATTCAGCTTGGCTTCAATTTTCCCATCAGATAGAAAATCAATTTCCTCATCGGGGAAGTCGATAGCCGCTTCAACATAGATGCGCAAGTGAGTGAGTGCTTCCACCAATTGGTGGATATGTGAAGAAAATGCCCCTTGCAACGAATTCATTGCCGAACGTGCCGCTTGTTCCGAGCTTGCATCAATCAAATCAGCAATGGCCTCAGCTTGTGCTAAATCGAGCTTATCATTTAAGAATGCACGTTCAGAAAACTCACCCGGATTGGCGATACGAATACCGTCAATGGTCAAAATTCTTCTGAGTAATAAATCTAAAATGACAGGACCACCATGCCCTTGAAGTTCGAGGACATCTTCACCAGTAAACGAATTTGGCCCCGGAAAATAAAGCGCAATACCTTGGTCAAGAACAGAGCCATCCACATCACGAAAAGGGAGATAATCCGCGTAGCGCGGCTTTGGCAATTTACCCAATACCGTTTCTGCAATCAATGCCGCTTTTGGACCTGATACACGTAAAATACCCACACCACCACGACCGGGAGGAGTTGCTTGTGCGACGATAGTCTCGTTGGTTAACATGATGTTTCTCTGTCTCTGAATGAAAAAATTAAGGCGACCTAATTGGTCGCCTTAATACTATGCATATCCCCACCATACTTCAAGTTGCCACCTTCATGCCACTCGAATTATTTAGGGGATACCTTCTTAGGTTTCCCTAAGATTTAATTATTTTTTCGCTTTCTTATCGCGACTATGCAGACCACGTTTTTCCAGACCACGATAGATAACCTGTTGCTGGATAATAGTGACTAAGTTACTCACGATATAATACAGTACCAGACCTGACGGGAACCATAGGAAGAAGATGGTGAACACGACAGGCATGTAGGTCATAATCTTCTGCTGCATTGGGTCAGTAACGGCAGTTGGTGACATCTTCTGAATAACAAACATCGTCACACCCATTAATACTGGCAGGATGTAGTACGGGTCTTGTGCAGACAAGTCTTGGATCCAACCAATGAACGGTGCATGACGCAGTTCAACAGAACCCATCAACATATAGTAAAGTGCAAGGAAGATTGGCATCTGAATAACCAAAGGTAAACAACCACCAAGTGGGTTTACTTTTTCGGCCTTATACATCGCCATCATTTCTTGGCTCATACGTTGTTTATCATCACCAATACGCTCACGCATTGCAGCCAATTTTGGTTGCAGTAAACGCATTTTCGCCATCGAGGTGTATTGCGCTTTAGTCAGCGGGTACATGATACCACGAACGATAAAGGTGATAACGATGATGGAGAAGCCCCAGTTACCAACGTAATCGTGAATAAATTTCAACAATTTAAACAGTGGTTGAGAGATAAACCATAACCAACCGTAATCAACGGTTAAATCTAAATGAGGAGCAACCTCAACCATTTCTGATTGAATTTCAGGTCCAATCCATAAAGTAGATGAATATGCACCCGCGCCGTTAGCGGCGATTGTCACAGGTTCACTCTTGTAACCTATGATAGCGGAGTTTTTATCTAAATCGATGGAATAGAACGTGCTCTTCTCTGAGCTTGCAGGAACCCACGCTGTTGCAAAATATTGCTGCAACATCGCTACCCAGCCGCCTTTTGTGGTGATGCTCAGGTTTTTATCTTCGATATCTCCAAAGCTATATTTTTTATAGTTTGTTTCATCTGAAGAGTATGCCGCGCCACGATAAGTGTGCAATGCAAAGTTGCTGCTACCCGTATCACGATCTGAAGGCAATTGAATGGTTTGTTTCAATTGACCAAAGAAAGCTAAACTTAAAGGTTGAGCGGTTGGGTTTTGAATATTGTATTCAACATCAACGCTGTAATGACCACGTTTTAAGATATACGTTTTCTGATAAACAACACCGTTGTTATCAGTGAAAGTCATCGGTACGCGTAATTCATCTTGCCCATCTTTTAACGCAAAGCTTGCTGCTTCTGCTGTATAAAGAGGACGAACGCCATTGTTATTTGCTGGGTTGTCAGGACCATGAAGGCCAATCAGACCACTTTGAGCCTGATAAACAAAACCGGGTGTCGTTTCCAGTAAACGGAAAGGGTCTTCCGAATGAAGGGTCGCAGGATAGGCTAACAAGTCAGCCTCATCAATATCACCACCTCGTGTATTAATACGAATATCTAATACATCGGTTTTAACCGTGATGAGCTTACCTTGCCCACTGTTTGTCACAGCTTGAGCATCACTGCTTGGCATATCCGTTTGTTGCGTAGTTTGGACAGTTTTTACGTCCTGAGCAACTTTATCGCTCTCCCAGGCCTGCCAAACTAAGAACGATACGAACAACAAAGCGATGAGTAGAAGATTGCGTTGCGAATCCATCGTTATAATTCTCTATTATCATCAGTTTTTTTAGGCGGAACAGGATCGTCTCCACCAGCGTGTAAAGGATGGCATTTTAATATGCGTTTCGCTGTTAACCAACTACCTTTTAACATACCAAACCTGCGCAATGCCTCAATTCCGTAATTCGAGCAAGTTGGATTGAACCGACAACGAGGCCCTAACAACGGGCTAATTGCCAGTTGGTAGCCTCTGATCAACATAATCAGGAGTTTTGAGCCAAGCGACGGTGACGACGCCATAATTTATCCAAAGCTTCGGTGATTTGTCGATTGTCGAGATTAGCGACCCCTTTTCTTACCAATAGCACAAAGTCCATTGGAGGCAACTCGTGTTGATGCAAACGAAAGTATTCACGCGCTAATCGTTTAATACGATTTCGCTCATGAGCTCGTTTAACATTTTTTTTGGCGATGGTAAGACCGATGCGGGGATGCCCCAGCTCGTTTAGGCGACCAAGGATTGTTATCTCTGGGGAACTCGCCCTCTGCGGCTGCTTAAAGACACTGTCGAAATGCCTGGGAGTTAACAAACGTAACTCCCGGGTAAAAGCGAGCGTAACCACTTGTATAGAGGGCTAGCTTTATTACTTAGATGAAACGGTCAGACTAGAGCGGCCTTTCGCACGACGGCGAGCCAGAACTTGACGACCATTTTTAGTAGCCATACGAGCGCGGAAACCGTGTGAACGGTTACGCTTCAGTAGGGACGGTTGAAAAGTGCGTTTCATAACGATTTCTACCTAACTTTAAAATTTATTACTGATTCAGTAAACGCGTTGGCAACCAGTGAAAACTGATTTTACACCTGTGCCTCAGTCGCAACAATATAGAAAGAGGCAGGATTGTAATAAAACATAGGGGGTCACGTCAATAAAATGACGCAATCAAACCACTTTTATTTATAGCCTGGCTGACAGGTTTGCTGACATATGCCGTGACAGTCTACTAATGAGACGATTTTTATACTTACTGACGACTGGCTTTACATTTGTTCTTATAACTAAAAAAACTAAAAATTTTAGTTTTAATCGCAATGCAAAGTTGTTTTATCGCAGCTCGCCGTAAAAATCACATCAGCGCCGCACATCGGGAGAAAGATTATACGGACTCCACCCTAAAGCGCAAGGATCTTAGCGGGATCTAAAAATATTTTTTGATAGTGCAGAATATTTCCAATAAATCGTCTAAAGTTATCCCCAGCCATGTGGAAAAATAATGGCGAATTACGATCAATCAGTGGGTTTAGTCCTTCCAAGAGGTGCCCTAACACATTTACCTGTGGATAAAAAGCATAAAAACTGTGTAAAAGAATGGAGATCTCTTACGAATTTTACGGTATGATCTTGGGTCTAATTATGATCCTAGGATCAATAATATTCGGCAGTGGGTAACACGTAGCGGTTGAAAGTTAATCAAAAAACTTCTCTGGCTCTCTTTTTATGTAAATCTGCCAGTAAAAAATTCTTTGTTATACGCAAAATACTTTAAGCAGCAATGACACTTTCGAGCATGCATCTTGAAGTATGAAGAGTGTAAATCCGTAATTCTTGTTTTATTGACCTTAGTTTAGGGGAGTCCAACGTGTCACTTTCGCTTTGGCAGCAATGTCTTGCCCGATTGCAGGATGAACTACCTGCCACAGAATTCAGTATGTGGATACGTCCTCTTCAAGCTGAATTAAACGATAACACACTGGCACTTTATGCCCCGAATCGTTTCGTCCTTGATTGGGTGAGAGACAAGTACATCAATAATATCAATGAACTGCTCAATGATTTTTGTGGTTCTGACGCACCTGCCCTACACTTTGAAGTGGGCAATAAACCGCTTTCCGTTGCACCTGTGACCCCTCAGGTACGTAACACAAATAATACGCCAGCATTTGTGATGCCGTCATCTGCACCAGTCAGGCCAAGTTGGGATAACTCAACCAAAGCACTACCAGACGTTGCTTATCGTTCAAATGTAAACCCTAAGCATACTTTTGATAACTTTGTTGAAGGTAAATCGAACCAACTCGCTCGCGCAGCAGCAAGACAAGTCGCAGAAAATCCGGGGAGTGCCTATAACCCACTATTCCTTTATGGTGGAACAGGTTTAGGTAAAACGCACTTATTACACGCAGTTGGCAACAGTATCATGCAGCATAAAGCCAATGCCCGCGTGGTTTACATGCACTCTGAACGATTTGTGCAAGATATGGTCAAAGCTTTACAGAACAATGCTATTGAAGAGTTCAAACGCTACTATCGTTCTGTTGATGCATTACTTATCGATGATATTCAGTTTTTTGCCAATAAAGAGCGTTCACAAGAAGAATTTTTTCACACATTCAACGCACTGCTTGAAGGCAATCAACAAATTATTTTGACATCGGACCGCTACCCTAAAGAAATAAATGGGGTAGAAGATCGCTTAAAATCCCGTTTTGGTTGGGGTTTGACTGTTGCGATAGAACCACCTGAATTAGAAACACGTGTTGCCATTCTAATGAAAAAAGCAGATGAGAATAAAATCCAACTGCCTGGCGAAGTGGCCTTTTTCATCGCAAAACGCTTACGCTCGAATGTCCGTGAGCTAGAAGGCGCATTAAACCGTGTTATTGCCAATGCGAATTTTACAGGCCGTGCAATTACCATCGATTTTGTTCGAGAAGCATTGCGTGACCTACTTGCTCTACAAGAAAAGCTAGTAACTATCGATAACATTCAGAAAACGGTTGCTGAGTATTATAAAATTAAGGTGGCCGATTTGCTTTCCAAACGTCGCTCTCGTTCTGTCGCTCGTCCGCGTCAGATGGCGATGGCGCTGGCGAAGGAACTGACAAATCATAGTTTACCTGAAATCGGGGATGCCTTTGGCGGTCGTGACCATACTACGGTACTACACGCTTGTCGTAAAATTGAACAATTACGAGAAGAAAGCCATGACATCAAAGAAGATTTTTCCAATCTAATCAGAACATTATCATCTTAATTGCTATGAAATTTATAATCGAACGCGAGCAGTTATTAAAACCGTTACAACAGGTTAGTGGTCCTTTAGGTGGACGTCCGACTCTACCTATTTTAGGTAACCTTTTATTACAGGTAAAAGAAGGCACCCTCCAACTCACAGGAACCGACCTAGAAATGGAGATGATGGCCAACGTTTCGCTAACTCAAGAACATGAAGTTGGTGCAACGACGGTTCCCGCACGCAAATTTTTTGATATCTGGCGTGGCTTACCTGAAGGTTCTGAAATTCAAGTAGAGCTTAATGATGACCGGTTACTCGTCCGCTCAGGTCGTAGTCGCTTCTCATTATCAACTCTACCTGCAGCCGACTTTCCGAATTTGGATGACTGGCAAAGTGAAGTTGAATTCTCTCTGCCGCAATCAATACTGAAACGGTTAATTGAGGCGACTCAGTTTTCAATGGCGCATCAAGACGTCCGTTATTACCTTAACGGCATGCTATTTGAAACTGAAGGGCAAATGCTCAGGACCGTTTCAACTGATGGGCACCGACTCGCGGTCTGTGCAATGGATATTGGCCAAGAATTGCCTTCTCATTCAGTCATCGTGCCTCGTAAAGGGGTAATGGAATTAATGCGCCTATTAGATGGCGGCGATGCCCTGCTGCAATTACAAATTGGCAGTAATAATATTCGCGCCCATGTTGGCGACTTTATTTTTACCTCTAAGTTGGTTGATGGCCGTTTCCCTGATTACCGTCGTGTTCTGCCAAAAAGTCCGGATAAAACCTTAGAAGCGCGCTGTGATTTACTTAAACAAGCGTTTTCACGAGCGGCAATTTTATCGAATGAAAAATTCCGTGGTGTTCGCTTATATTTCAGTGAAAACCAATTGCGTATCACGGCAAATAACCCAGAACAAGAAGAAGCTGAAGAAATCGTTGATGTCAGCTATCACGGTACGGAAATGGAAATTGGCTTCAACGTCAGTTATATACTCGATGTTTTGAACGCCCTAAAAAGTGAAAACGTGAAGCTTCTGTTAACCGATGCGGTTTCCAGTGTTCAAATTGAAGACGCTGCTAGCAATGCTGCTATGTATGTCGTCATGCCAATGCGTTTGTAATCGTTCCTTATGATTTTTTCGCGTTTATTGATCCGCGATTTTCGTAACATTGAAGATGCCGATCTCTCCCTTGCTAATGGGTTCAATTTCTTAATTGGCCCGAATGGGAGTGGCAAAACCAGTGTACTGGAAGCGATTTACACATTAGGGCATGGACGTGCGTTTCGTAGCATCCAAGCAAACCGAGTGATCCGTCATGAACAAGAACAATTTATTTTACACGGAAAACTCAGTCACTTAGATGCGGAACGCAAAGACCTGTCATTGGGGCTGAGCAAGAAC
This sequence comes from Providencia heimbachae ATCC 35613, assembly GCF_001655055.1. Classification (GTDB taxonomy): domain Bacteria; phylum Pseudomonadota; class Gammaproteobacteria; order Enterobacterales; family Enterobacteriaceae; genus Providencia; species Providencia heimbachae. The sequence goes on from NZ_LXEW01000031.1 coordinate 94,363, forward strand.
CGTGAAGGCGAGAGCAAAGTCAGAATCGACGGTACTGATGGTCATAAAATTGCAGAATTAGCAAAATTATTGCCAATGCAACTGATCACCCCAGAAGGATTCACGCTGTTAAATGGGGGCCCTAAGTACCGACGTGCATTTATTGATTGGGGTTGCTTTCATAATAACTCGCTGTTTTTCTCCGTTTGGTCTGATTTAAAACGGTTATTAAAACAACGAAATGCCGCTTTAAGGCAAGTGACTCGCTATGACCAAATTCGTCATTGGGATAAACAATTAGCGCCTCTTTCAGAACAAATAAGTCAGTGGCGTCATGAATACATTGCAGGCATTGCCGGAAATATTGAGCAAACCTGCCAACAGTTTTTACCCGAATTTTCATTATCGGTATCCTTTCAACGTGGTTGGGATAAAGACATTGATTATTCGGTGCAATTAGAGCGCCAATTTGAGCGTGATAGAGCACTAACCTATACAGCCTCCGGGCCACATAAAGCTGATTTGCGCATAAGAGCAAATGGTACTCCCGTTGAAGACATGCTTTCACGCGGTCAGCTAAAACTTTTAATGTGTGCATTAAGGTTAGCGCAGGGTGAGTATTTCACCCAACAGAGCGGGCAACGATGCCTGTATCTACTGGATGATTTTGCCTCGGAACTTGATTCAGGCCGCCGTCAATTATTGGCAGCACGTCTCAAGGCTACGCAAGCTCAGGTGTTTGTCAGTGCCATAACATCAGAGCAAGTAAATGACATGATTGATGTAAACAGCAAGATGTTTAGCGTAGAACATGGCAAAATAGAAGTTCAACCTCAGGAATAGAAGAGCAGGAAACGTTGATGTCGAATACATATGACTCCTCAAGTATCAAGGTATTAAAAGGACTGGATGCGGTGCGTAAGCGCCCGGGCATGTATATCGGTGATACAGACGATGGAACAGGTCTTCATCACATGGTCTTCGAGGTTGTCGACAACGCTATCGACGAAGCCCTCGCAGGTTTTTGTGACGACATCCTTATCACTATCCATGCTGATAATTCTGTCTCCGTTCAGGATGATGGGCGTGGTATCCCTACGGGTATCCATGAAGAAGAAGGCGTGTCCGCAGCAGAAGTTATTATGACTGTTCTGCATGCTGGCGGTAAATTTGACGACAACGCTTATAAAGTCTCCGGCGGTTTGCATGGAGTTGGTGTTTCTGTTGTTAACGCCTTATCTGAAAAACTCGAATTAATCATTCGTCGTGACGGTAAAGTTCACGAGCAAATCTACAAACATGGTGAGCCACAAGGCCCACTAACGGTTGTCGGTGAAACTGATATAACCGGAACTCGCGTTCGCTTTTGGCCGAGTATGGATACCTTTAAAGGGATCACTGAGTTCGAATATGACATTTTAGCAAAACGCTTACGTGAGCTGTCATTCCTAAACTCAGGTGTTTCTATCAAACTCGTTGATAAACGTGATGGAAAAGAAGATCACTTCCACTACGAAGGCGGAATTAAAGCCTTTGTTGAGTACTTGAGCCGCAATAAAACCCCTATTCATCCAAACGTGTTTTATTTCTCTACTGAAAAAGATGGTATTGGTGTAGAAGTTGCGATGCAGTGGAATGACGGTTTCCAAGAAAACGTTTACTGCTACACTAATAATATCCCTCAGCGCGATGGGGGGGCTCACCTTGCCGGTTTCCGTGCAGCGATGACGCGTACGCTAAATAACTACATGGAAAAAGAAGGCTATCAGAAAAAAACTAAAGTCAGCGCTACAGGTGACGATGCCCGTGAAGGTCTGATTGCAGTTATTTCTGTTAAAGTTCCTGATCCAAAATTCTCCTCTCAGACCAAAGAAAAATTGGTTTCATCAGAAGTGAAAACTGCGGTTGAAACTCAGATGAATGAAAAACTGGTTGAGTATTTATTGGAAAATCCAAGCGATGCAAAAATCGTTGTGGGTAAAATTATTGATGCTGCCCGTGCTCGTGAAGCTGCACGTAAAGCACGTGAAATGACACGTCGTAAAGGCGCATTGGACTTAGCAGGTCTGCCGGGTAAACTGGCTGACTGTCAGGAACGCGACCCCGCATTTTCTGAACTCTACCTTGTGGAAGGGGACTCTGCGGGCGGCTCTGCAAAGCAAGGCCGTAACCGTAAAAACCAAGCAATCCTGCCGCTAAAAGGTAAGATTTTGAACGTTGAGAAAGCGCGTTTTGATAAAATGCTGTCTTCTCAAGAAGTCGCCACCCTGATCACCGCATTAGGTTGTGGTATCGGTCGTGATGAATATAACCCAGATAAACTGCGTTATCACAGCATCATCATCATGACGGATGCTGACGTCGATGGTTCACACATTCGTACGCTACTATTAACCTTCTTCTATCGTCAAATGCCTGAAATCGTTGAACGAGGCCATATTTATATTGCTCAGCCACCACTGTATAAAGTGAAAAGAGGCAAGCAAGAACAATATATTAAAGATGATGAAGCGATGGATGATTATCTTATCTCAATCGCCCTTGATGGTGCCGAGTTGCATGTCAATGCAGATGCGCCTGCAATGAAAGGCGAGCAACTGGAAAAATTAGTTGTTGAGTATACTGCTGCGCATCGTATTATCCGTCGTCTTGAGCGTCTCTATCCACAAGCGCTACTCAATAGCCTTGTGTATCAATCAACACTGGTTGAAGATGACCTTAAAAACAGTGAACGTGTTGACGAATGGACAAAAACATTAGTTCAGCGCTTAGAAGATAATGAGCAAGCAGGTAGCACTTATAGCTATTTTGTTACTGAGAATCGTGAACGCCAATTGTTTGAACCGACCATTCGCATCCGTACTCATGGTGTCGACACGGATTATAACCTCGACTTTGATTTTGTTCACGGTAGCGAATATCGCCGTATCACTCACTTAGGTGATTTAATCAGTGGGTTGATTGAAGAAGGCGCATACATCCAACGTGGTGAGCGCCGCCAAAACATTGAAAACTTCGAAGATGCGTTGACTTGGTTAACCCGTGAATCACGCCGTGGTCTGTACGTACAGCGCTATAAAGGTCTTGGAGAGATGAACCCAGACCAACTATGGGAAACTACCATGAACCCAGAGACACGCCGTATGTTGCGAGTCACGGTTAAAGATGCGATTGCAACTGACTTACTGTTCACCACCTTAATGGGTGATGCCGTTGAACCTCGTCGTGCCTTTATCGAAGAGAATGCACTGAAAGCAGCGAACATCGATATCTAATAACAATATTGAATGCTCAATATTGATAAATAGCCCCTCGTTAAACTGAGGGGCTATTTTTTTAATTTATTTTTCTTGTCGTTATATATTAAAAAACAATTAATTTATAAAATTGAAAAATGGAACAAATCAAAATTCCAATGTAGATTACCAATAAAATGTTCGATTAAAAAACCAATGAATAACGAATGAAATCTGAATATTATTGTCATTTAAACTTAACACTCTATAAATAAAATCTGGCGTACCAAAAATCACCACTTTTTATTATAGGACTATCATGAATATAAATTTTATTTCCTCGGTTCTAATATCGATTTCAATTTCATTTATTAACCCATCCGCCGCCAACACCGACCAATTAACCATTGAAAAAGACATTATTAATAAGAGGAATGGCTGGCTTGATAATATTAAAAAAAATATTATTAATGAAACGCCTGTCAACGATTCAAAAATCGCACAATGGGATAAATTAATTAGTAATGAGTACACTAAAACTTCAGGAGAACGAAAAGCACTCGCCGAAAGAGACAAATCACAAAATGAAAATTATCTTTTCAATACTTATCAAGATAAAATATTTGGAGAAAATAAACATCCGATTAGTTTAAATAAAAATATCGATTATCATAACATTAGGATTTTGTATGATTCAGCAACGCGAGCCTATGACAATAATAAAAAGCGGCTACGCTCCATAGACTTTATACTTAAAGATCACTTTCAGAGAGGACGTCCCTACCAAGTTATCGATGATAATGGAAACTATCACGATAATTATTCTAAAATAAAAGGCTCATCCTACCCCAGTGGACATACTTGGAATGGTTTTAAACAGGCTTCTACCCTCGCCGTTATCTTTCCAGAAAAAGGCAGTGAGATTTTTGCACGAGCCATTGAATATGGGGAAAGCCGCGTGATTGTTGGCGCACATTTCGCAACAGATACCATTGCATCACGAGTGGGTAATTATTATCTATTAGCCCAACTACTATCTAATGATGAAATAACAAAATCATTTGTAGCATCCGCCAAAAATACACGAAGCCAGATATCTTCCTTATGCCAAAAAGAGATTAAACATTGTTTAGCGCCATCCGATCATAATATCAAAAGCAATTTAGGTGATTACGAACGAGGTAGTAATCAAATAGCATCAAAAATAATGCCTAATGACCTACCTAAAGAATCAAATTATTTACTACGCTTACGCTTTCCTTATCTTAATGAAAAACAGCGACAAAGCATTTTAGCGAGTACCGCTTACCCGAGTCATTCAATTGCAGGCTGGAATATTAAAAAAGGCAACCCTAATAGCTATTGGGGATTGATTAACTTACCTAAAGCTTATAATGGCCCCGCTTATTTATACGATGACTTTATTGTAAATCAAAGCACCAATGATTTTGATATTGCTAATTTTGGTGAATTTGATGAATGGAAAAACAACATTAGTGGAAATGGTAAGTTAATTAAAAAAGGGAATGGTACACTTATCTTGTCAGGTGAAAATAACTTTTCTAGTATTGATGTTACTCAAGGTCAATTAATCTTAACAGGAAAAAATAGTTATACCCAAAAGTCGACCATTAATAGTGGGTCATTACTTGTCAAAGGCCAACTCAATTCACCATTAGAGGTCAATCATGGCCAACTCATATTAGGTGATGGACAGATTAACGCCCCCGTTAGCGCTAATAACATGGCTATTATTACCGGCAATGGGCATGTACGTCAGCTAATGGTTAATCGTGGTGCAACTGTTTCTCCAGGACACTCAATTGGTACAATTAAAATCTTCGATACCGTGACTTTCCAGCCCGATAGCAACTATTTAGTAGAGATTAATACCAAAAATAAAAGTGACCAAATTACTAGCCAAGGCGTTGCTATCCTCAAAGGTGGCACAGTTCAGGTTTCACTCGAGAATAAACAAGACAGCCTTACTCAGAAAAACATCAATGACATGTTCAATACTCAATACACAATTTTATCCGCCGATAAAGGCATTGTGGGTAAATTTGATCATGTAAAGCCCAATTATCTGTTTATCGGTGCAACATTAGATTACTCACCGAAAGATGTGACGCTTAAATTAGGTCGTAATCACACGACTTTTGCCAGTATCACAGCAACTGAAAACCAAAAATCGGTAGCACACGCCCTCGATAATCTTCCGGCAAGTCACTCTCTTTATCAACGTATCTTAAAAAGTGATTCAAAACGGGATGCACAAACGGTATTTAGTACTCTAACAGGACAAATACATGCAGATGTATTATCAAACCAAATAAATCATAGCCGACAAATTAGAGAAACGCTGTTAGAACAGACGCGCTTATCTGAATCATTAAATAAAACAAAAGAACTGAATGATAACAGAGGGAATGTATGGACAAAAATTCTCTATGATTGGGATAAAACGACTCATGATGGTAATGCTAACGGCTACACATCATCGACTTATGGTGTATTTGTCGGGGCAGATCAACACTTATTAAACGATAAGGTCACTCTCGGTTTAGCGGCGGGCTTTACGCAAACTACGCTATCTGCACAACAGAGTCAAAGTCACAGTAATAACAGCCATTTAGCGGTTTATGGCGGGTTATTACTAGACCCTATCATCCTTAGAGCTGGGTTAGGGCATAGCATTCATCGCATTCAGACTAACCGTTCAGTTTACAATGGATCACAATTAGCCAATAACTCGGCTAATTATTATGCAAATACAAGCCAATCGTTTATTGAAATCGCATATCCATTTAGTCACAAAGCAGTCAATATCGAACCGTTCACCCGCTTCGCCTATATTAATGCAACAAATAATGCCTTCAATGAACAGCGTCGCGAAACATCCCTACAAGGGCGTAAACAACATACTGATACCGTATTATCCACATTAGGTCTTCGTATTGGTAATCAATGGAAGTTAGGTCAAAAATCAAGTATTGACCTGAATGGGGAGGCCAGCTGGCAGCATCAATATGGTCGTCTAGATAGACGTATCAAGCTGAACTTCACGGATACAACATCATCATTTATATCACAGTCCGTACCCGCATCACCTCATGGACTCACAATGAAAATTGGCGCAAATATCAATATAAATGAAAGCACTAAGCTAACATTTGACTATAATAAACTCATATCAAAATATTATAGTGACAATAATATTGATGCAAAAATATCAATCGTCTTTTAATTAAGCTATCCCTCTCATTTTATTGGGGGGGATTCTTTGTCATGACTTAACATCACGCTATTTTACAGTTTTTTACGCCACTATTTTGATTATCTTATCTTTTTTCATGTTATAAACACTCCGTACTCAACGTTAATCAAATGTAATATCAAAAAACGATATAGCATCTTTAAACAGAAAACAAAGCAAGGTCAGCGATACATAAAAAGACAAATGATGATACGCCAATTAATTGTTCCACTTTATTTTTTATTGATATCCATTATTCCAATGTTATTCAGTGGGGATATCAGTCTAGTAGCAAACATCGCGATAGTGGTTTCAGGCACACTGATCATGATGTTATGTGCCGGTGTCTATCGCTTTATACTCGGTAAGGTCTTTACTGCCTTTGCTGGGATATTGTGGGCGCTAAACTTATCAGTCTCTTTCTTCTTTTATCAAAAACACGATATTCAATTTTCATCTTCTATTGCCGAAACATTTATCAACACCAATAGCAGTGAAACTGTCGGCATGCTTTCTTACAATATCGGTTATGTGATTTTTTATCTTCTTGTTTTTGCAGTTTATTTTATTAGCATTCATCATTTTTCCAAATATGTCACTCGCCAAGGTATTATCGCCAGTAGCGCGCTGTTATGTGGATATTTACTGTCTATACCCCTGTACTATTCTTCTTTACTAACAAAACCCGATAGCCATTTGCTGCTCGGGGAAAAATACTTACTTCATACTCCTTTTTATAATGCTGCGGCACTCGTAAAAAATTTATATGAAAACCGTGGGATCCGAAAAATATCCTCACAAATTGTCTCTTTTAACTATGATAAAAAAGAAACTGATGCTGAAATTTATGTTTTGGTGATCGGTGAGTCTGTGCGTCGCGATCACATGAGCCTGTATGGCTACCAATATGACACAACACCAAACTTGAATAACCGTAAGCCTCAAATGTTAAATTTTGAGCAGGCCTATTCCCCTGCGCCTGTCACCATTTTATCTGTTCCTATTTCATTATCTAATATTCGCTTTGAGCAAATGCAGGATAAAAAACACTATGCCGATAACATTATTTCTTTAGCCAATCATGCCGGTTTTAAAACCTATTGGCTGAGTAATCAAGGGAAAACAAATAAAAAAACCAGTGTGATTTCAGCAATAGCAAGCATGGCTCAAAAGAAAAAATGGAATGAATTTGTCGGTTATGATGAAGAGTTATTCGACTACTTTGATGAGGTACTCAACGATACAACATCGCAAAAAAAATTAATTGTTTTGCATACCTATGGAAGCCATGAACCGGCTTGTAATCGCTTCCCTCAAGACGAGTTAAAAACATTTAGTGGGCTAGAAGATGACGATTGTTACGATAGTTCTATTGCCTATACTGATAAATTTTTAGATAAATTAATGCAACAACTTGATGGTAAACCCGCGACACTGATGTATTTCTCTGATCACGCCCTGCAACGATTAGATAAAGATAATAATGTGCATTATCATCATGGGGTGAATAACCCAAGAAAAGAGTCGTATGAAATCCCATTATTTATTTGGTATAGCCAGACGACCTCAAAACCATCATTAAATACTGCGGCACTCAATGCACCCTATTCAACTGCCAATAATTATTGGCTAATCAGTGATTGGCTAGGAATAAAACAGCGTGCTTCACAAGCCTGCTTATCGCCACTAAGAAGTTGCTATCAACCCCAAAAACAGATCAAGGTCATTGATGGGAACCGAAACCCTTTACCCATAGGGACATTACCTTCGGAAAAAATAGATCCCCAATGATAAGTATTCAATAAAAAACTGTACCCTAATCAGTCATCATTAACTTTTCGGATACAGTTTTAATGTTTCAAATATCACGTGCTACCCGTGATAAATTAAAAACCTACAATAAGATCCTTAACATACGGCGTAGGGGCTCAGCAGCTCCCCACAACAATTGGTCACCGACCGTAAAGGCTGATAAGTATTCTGGCCCCATATTCAATTTACGCAGACGGCCTACTGGTGTACTTAGTGTTCCGGTTACTGCCGCAGGAGTTAACTCACGCATGGTAATTTCACGGTCATTAGGCACTACTTTTACCCATTCGTTATGGGAAGCAAGAAGTTGCTCAATTTCTTTCAGCTCAATGTCTTTTTTCAGCTTCAGCGTGAATGCTTGGCTATGACAACGTAATGCCCCAACACGAACACACAAACCATCGACCGGAATGATATTTTTCCCCGTCGCTAAGATTTTATTGCTCTCCGCTTGGCCTTTCCACTCTTCACGGCTTTGACCATTTTCCAATGCTTTATCAATCCAAGGGATCAGGCTACCCGCTAACGGAACACCAAACGCATCGGTAGGCATTGAACCGCTACGGGTAAAGTCTGTGACTTTTTTCTCAATGTCTAAAATAGCAGAAGCTGGGTTTTGTAACTCTTTCGCCACTTGAGTGTGCAAAGACCCCATTTGGGACAGCAGCTCACGCATATTACGTGCACCCGCCCCTGATGCGGCTTGATAGGTTGCTACAGAAGCCCATTCAACTAAGTTGTTAGTAAACAAACCACCTAAAGACATCAGCATCAAGCTGACCGTACAGTTACCACCAACAAAGGTCTTAATGCCGTTATTTAATCCATCTTGGATATGCTGATGGTTAACTGGGTCAAGAATAATAATCGCATCATCTTTCATACGCAAAGAAGAGGCAGCATCAATCCAGTAGCCATTCCAGCCGGATGCGCGCAGTTTTGGGTATACTTCATTGGTATAGTCACCGCCTTGGCAACTAATAATAATGTCTAATGATTTTAGTGCATCAATATCAAAGGCATCTTGTAAAACGCCGCGATGACCGCCGAAAACAGGGGCTTCAGTACCCTGTTGAGAGGTCGTAAAAAACACAGGATGAATCGCATTAAAGTCACCTTCTTCAACCATTCTCTGCATCAACACTGAGCCGACCATGCCTCGCCAGCCGATAAATCCTACATTTTTCATTCTATTCACCCTGTCTATTTAAAATTTTGACTCAAGAAATTTCTAGTTTCGACTTTATTGCCCTTAATAAGCCGTATTTTTACAAAACTTATCCGCAATAATGAAAATCGAAGCTGGAAACTTATCGGCTGTATTAAAACTGACAAAATATGCACCGGTGTGCAAGTGAATTTCATCACTAATAATAAGAAGATTAGTAATTACGCTAATGATCGAAAAAATTTAAGTCCTTTTTTCCAAATTGGAAAACCGCCTTTTACAATTAATCAATATATTGATTAGCTACTTGAGCTTAAAATCAGGCTTATTTATCATCAAGATATGGTTGTAATCATGAACAAATATGTTCTTTTTAGTTTTTGGATAATCCTTATTTATCCTTTAGGCGTTGATTTACACTTAACAGGCATCCCACTTATCGCAATTGATTTACAAGCCAATGAAAGCCAACTGCATATGGCTTTTTCTATCTATCTTGCTGGAATGGCATCAACCATGCTCGTTGCAGGCTGGTGCGCGGATCATATAGGACGAAAACCGGTCATACTCGTTGGCGCTACCTTTTTTGCAATCGCATCCATAATGGCGGGGTCTGCCTCAACCATTACCGTATTTTTAGCGGCTCGTTTCTTACAGGGAATTGGGGCCGGTTTTTGTTATGTCGTAACATTCGCATTATTACGTGATGTGCTATCTGCACAAGTGCGAACAAAAGTTTTATCGGCAATGAATGGAGTCACCTGTATTGCCCCGGTACTTGCGCCTGTTATTGGTTTCGCTATTTTGTTGTTTTTTCATTGGTCAGTTATGTTCTACTTTATGGCGGCCTATGCCATATTAAGTATCATATTCTGCTTAGTGAGCATCAAAGAAACCAAACCGACTATCGCCTTAAATACCGCAAAAACTTCATTAGAGGTTAATGATTCGAGTGAAAACTTACTCAACCACTTTTTTGTTTCTCGTTTAATTATTTCCTGCTTTGGTATGGCAGTGATCTTAACCTATGTAAACGTATCGCCAATTATTTTGATGGGTAATCTCCACTTTACAACGGGGCAGTATTCTACCGCGATGACCTTATTGGCGATGGTTAGTATGGCAACCTCCTTTTTAATGCCAACGCTAATTTCTATTTTTAGAAGCCAAGCTATTTTATATGTCGCTCTTTGCTTATTTTTATTTAATGCCTTAATTTTATTGATATATCTATTTTCATTCGATCACTTAGCGCTGTTATTCATTGCTTTTGCTTTTTGTGGCGTTGGTTTTTCGATGCTATTCGGGATAATCATGAGCCAAGCCCTATCGCCTTTTACTAAAAGAGCAGGAATTGCCAGTTCTGTTCTCGCCATTTCTCAGCTCAGCTTTGCTTCATTTTATATTTGGATGATGGGTTGGATTGGCGTACAGTCACTCAATATGCTTTTTATCATCTTACTTGCAGCTGGTACGCTAGGAATAATATTACTAAAAATACCCGCTCCTCAGGCCAGTAAAAAGGTAGCCATCTGTGAATAAGTTATTGCATCGACTCGATTTAAATTTACTCGTTATTTTGCAATATTTGGTTGAAGAGCGCAGTGTCAGCTTAGCCGCAAATCGGCTGTCAATTACACCATCTTCTGTCAGTAAATCATTGGCAAAGTTACGTAATTGGTTTGATGACCCATTGTTTATTCGAAGCCCGCAAGGGCTTGTCCCAACACCACTGATGCACCAAATTGAAAAGTCTTTACCTGAGTTTTTGAATTTATCTAATTATATTGCAGGTATTCGCGACACCGAAAAGCCAAGGGGAATGAAATTTCGCTTAATGATGGAAGCACCGCTTAATCTTCTCATGTTGCATGATTTATCATTGAAAATACTAAACCAATACCCAGAATCAAATGTGAGTGTCCGTGATTGGGATTACAACTCCCTTGCCAGTATTATCGCTGGTGATGCGGATATCGGGGTTTTAGGACGAGAAAGCTACTACAAGTCTAAAGAATCGATTAGTGCTATTCCTAATATTTTAAATTTTGATTTATTATTCACCGACCGGCCTCTCGCCTTTATTCGGCGAGATCATCCTCTATTAGATGAAGAGTGGAACTTAGCTAATCTATTAAAATACCCGCATATTAGTACTGAATATGGTAACCGTATTCCTTGGGCTCTCGATGACCTATTACAAAGTATGGGGTTAACCCGTCATATTCATTTATCTTATTCATCATTCGAACAATCGCTATTAATGTCCTCTCATTCAGAACATTCATTGATCACCTGCGCACCAGGCTACTGCCAACACTATGTGAATGAATTTAATTTGAATTTAGTTTGCCGCCCCCTTCCTATTGATGAAAGCTTATATCAACAATTAGAAATTCCTTTCTTAATGCTTTGGCACAAACGAAATGCTTATAATTCAAAAACTCAGTGGCTAAGAGAACAAATAAAAATCGGCGTATCCTCCTTTATAAATCCACAATAAAAAAAGCCACTACAGTGAGCATAATCTGTAATGGCTAAATCGATAAAAAATACAAAGATACAGGTATGTTTAACAGGAAAAATAATCGCTAACGCTTTTTCTTACCGCCTTGCACCGCCTTAAAGCGTGGGTCCGTTTTGCAAATAACATATACTCGGCCACGGCGACGCACCACTTGGCAATCTGGATGACGCTGCTTTGCCGTTTTCAATGAACTCAATACTTTCACGCTGGCTTGTCCTCTTTCTGTAAAAATCGAGCAAAACGCTTCTGGAATTGAGCCGTTTTACCTTCTTGTGAAATCATTTTTTGTTTGCCGGTATAAAACGGATGTGATTGAGAAGAAACATCCAAAGTGACATACGGAAATGTTTGCCCTTCAAACTCGATTGTTTTCGCCGTTTTAATGGTTGAACCGACTTTAAAATATGCATCAGCACTCGTGTCATGAAAAACCACAGTGCGATATTGAGGATGTATACCCTGTTTCATAATGACCACCATATGTAATGTTATAATATAACAATATCTAATTTAAAATAATGGTGCAATCATTTTATGCGAAGCTGAACAAGTTTTCGTGTCTTCATTCCACATGTAAAAACAAAAAGGGTTAGCTTTTCAATTAGCTAACCCTTTTATTAATACGTTATTTTAAAATAATTTAATTAACGATAACTCTGTGATAGCGGAATTTCGGGATCTGGCTGATGAGTAATGCGATTTCGCAGATCTCTACGGATAATCTCAATAGACCAAAACCATACGATATGACCAAATATTTCCGAGAAATATTCATCAAAAGGTAATTCAGTTAAAGGCGGCGTTAAATTTAATAATGGGAAGCTAATACCATGCACTGCAACAGTTGCAAGTAAGCCTGCCATAGCACCTTGCCACATTTTTACCTTAGGAAAAACTTCCGCGACAACGCAGTAACCGATAGCAAATACCAATGAAAAAATAATGTGCGTTATCATCACTGGATTAATTATATGCTCTGAAAAGGTATAAACCGTTGAAGTGGGGTCAATGCCAAGATAATCCCGTAAAAATAGATATGGCGGATTAAATTCATTGCGCCCTCCGGTAAATGTTCTTGGTGGAAATGGCACTTCCGCGCCCCATTTAACAAAAGCCGAAACTATTCCCCCAATAATCCCAACAATAAATGCAACACCAAATCGACGTCGACACTTATCAGTAGTAAAAAAGAATTTACTAGACATAAACCACCATAATTTAAGTTAAATAGAGATTTACTTATCTTCTTTTTTAGCCACTCAGTAAATGATTAACATCAATAAAAAGGTAATAATGAAAAATATATTTGAATTAATCACCTTAAATGATGCCCTTTATGCTTAATTAAAAATAAATATCAAAACACTAATTTATCCTAAGACAATCTTTTGTATAATTGAGTCATTACATTCTTACATTTATTATTTATCAAATAGATACGTTAATCTTCATGATAAGAAAACCACAAAGGAAAGATGAAAATGTATTACGGCTTTGATATGGGCGGTACAAAAATTGAACTTGCGGTATTCAGTCAAGATTTAAATCAGATATGGCAAAAACGTGTTCCTACACCAAAAGAAGATTACCAAGCGCTTCTTAATGTATTTCGTGATTTAACCGCAGAAGCGGACAAAAAATTTAATTGCCAAGGAAAAGTCGGGGTGGGTGTACCCGGTATTGTTAATCATACAAAAGGGACGGTATTCACCACGAATGTCCCTACCGCACAATATAAACCCTTAATTCATGATTTAGCCCATATCTTACAGCGCTCAGTCAAAGTTGATAATGATGCGAATTGCTTTGCCTTGTCAGAAGCTTGGGATCCTGAATTTAAACATTACCCTAGTGTACTTGGCTTAATTTTAGGCACTGGCGTAGGGGGTGGATTTGTCATAAATGGAAAAGTGCTACCCGGAAAAAATGGCATTGCAGGTGAAATTGGCCATATGAATCTAAGCGTTCGCGCAGCCAAACTTTTAGATGATAAGGTACCTGAAATCACCTGTGGATGTGGCCAAGTTGCCTGCTTTGAAACCTATCTATCAGGTCCTGGTTTTGAGCGTATCTACTCCGCTTTTACCGGTGAAAAACGTAGTGCAATTGAAATTATTCAACTTTATAAACAAGGTGATAACCAAGCTAAACAGCATGTTGAACGCTATATAACTGTACTTGCCATGTTTATGGGACAGGTCGTCACCGTGCTTGACCCTGATTTGGTCGTCATTGGTGGTGGATTATCACAATTCGAAGATATCTATCGGTTATTGCCTGAAGTTCTTCCTCAATATCTCTATGGCATCGCAACCTTACCCACTATCGAGAAAGCACGTTATGGCGATTCTGGCGGAGCTCGAGGCGCAGCTTTTCTCAACTTAATCGACTAAACCGACTAAACCGACTTTTACACTCCATTTCGAAATTTTTGTGATGGAGTGTTTATTTCCTCTCTTATTATTTACCACCAAAACGCGTCTCACAAAACCATCACCACAAGTGATAATAATTATCATTTAAAATTAAAAAGTGATAAAATTACCATCAATCAATGACTTCCCATTATAGATGTTATTTTAAGAATAACTTTTCTGAATTGTTTATAGAAATCAGAGGGATATTATTAGAGACTTAAAGACTTGTCTGATACTGCAATTGATTAAAAACGATATGATTGCATCAGCGTGATAAATTAAATGCCATAGAGTTATGGGTTGATTAAATCAAACCCAAAATAAAGAGAAAATCCTATGAATTTATTTTTCCATAACAGCTTGGCTTTCCCCACTATTATTTTTAGCGGCCTACTAATCATTGTTCTATTTTATTGGCTTTGTGCGGCATTTGGCTTATTAGATATCGACCTATTCAATCTTGATACTGAAATTGATAGTGGCATCGAGGGGAATAATTTAGATGTGACAGGTTTCGCCGGTTGGCTCACTAAATTAGGGCTCGCAGGTATCCCCGTTACCATTATTTTAACATTATTCACCCTATTCGGTTGGATAATCAGCTACTTCTGTGTCCATTTGTTTATTCGTTTTATTGATATGGACATACTACGCTACCTTGTTGGCTTTGCCATTTTCACCATTACCCTATTTATCTCCCTCCATTTAACTGCGTTTTGCCTAAAACCTATCCGTAAAAAGTTGGCGAGCCTAAATAGACCCAAAACAGTGCATCAGCTGATCGGAAAACTGGCAACGGTTCGTTCGGGCACCGTGACAGAACACAATGGTGAAGCCATTTTAGAAGATGGCGGTGCAGGCTTGATATTACAAATCAGAGCGGTATCGACAGAAAATATTAAACGTGGTGATCGCGTCATTATTATTAGTTATGACACGCAATCCCATAGCTATCAAGTCGTTACAGAAGATGAGTTTCGCCTTTAATAATAAATATTGATAAAACTTAGATCAAAAAACAACTTTAAATATGACGGCATCGTCAAAACCTATGGAGAGAGAGTATGGACTTGGCTGCTTTAATGCCTTTTTTAACCATTGTCGGGGGGATCATCCTCGTCATTCTAGGATTCTTTGGATTATTCAAAGCCTTCTATATTAAAGTTCCACAAGGTACTGCGTTGATTGTCAACGATATGTCGTCACAGCCTAAAGTGCATTTTACAGGGGCTTTAGTTTATCCGGTTATCTATAAAAAAGAGTTCATGCGAATTTCTCTTTTGACATTAGAAGTCGACCGTCGTGGTAAAGATGGCTTGATTTGTCATGATAACTTACGTGCTGATATCACCGTCGCTTTCTATTTACGCGTTAATGAAACCACCGAAGACGTGTTAAAAGTGGCGAAAGCCATTGGTGTTGAACGCGCCTCAGACCACCAAGCTGTTAGCGCCCTATTTAGCGCTAAATTTTCTGAGGCATTAAAAACCGTGGGTAAACAACTTGATTTAGCCACTTTATTTGAAAACAGACAAGACTTTCGCGATCGCATCGTCGATGTCATTGGCAAAGATCTCAATGGTTATGCACTTGAAGACGTCGCTATTGACTATTTAGAGCAAACACCAAAATCCGCCCTTGATCCTAACAATATTTTTGACTCTGAAGGTATTCGCAAGATAACTGAAATTACTGCGATTCATAATATTGAAACTAACCAAAAAGAGCGTGATCAAGAGTTAGCCATTCAGAAGAAAAATGTCGAAACTCGTGAGGCAAGCTTAGCGTTAGAACGCCAACAAGCGGATGCAGAAGCCCGTCAAAAACGTGAAATTGATAATATTCGCTCCCGTGAAACCGCAGAAACATTACGCGTTCAAGAAGAAGAGCGTCTAAAATCTGAGCAAGCGCGTATTCAAACACAGCAAGAAATTGAAATTCGTGAAGAAAATCGGATGCGTGAAGTTGAGGTTGCTCAGCAAAACCGCACCCGTGCAGTGGCTATCGAAATCGAACGCGTTAGTCGTGCTCGCGAACTTGAAATCGTTGCTCGTGAACGAGAAGTCGAACTACAGCGCATTGAAAAAGAAAAAGCATTAGAAGAAGAACGCAAAAATATTGCTAATGTGATTCGTGAACGTGTTGTCGTCGAAAAAACCGTGGCTCAAGAGGAAGAGCGTATCAAAGAAGTTCGTGAAATCTCTGAAGCTGACCGTATGAAACAAGTCACTATTATCAATGCGGAAGCAGAAGCTGAAGAGTTACTGGTTCGCCAAGTGAAGAGAGCCGAAGCGGACGAAGCCAGCGCAAAATTCAAGGCAGAAGAAATCAGTACCATGGCGCAGGCAGAATTAGAAGCTTCCGCCAAACAAGCGGAAGCTAAAAAACGCCTAGCAGAAGGTATTGAAGCCGAGCATGCAGCCTTAGGCCTTGCGGAAGCAAGAGTTCGCCAAGCAACCGCCGAAGCAGAAGAAAAAGAAGGTTTAGTACAAGCCAATGTCACCGCGGAAAAACTGCTGGCTGAAGCTCGTGGTATGAAAGAAAAAGGCTTTACCGAAGCACAAGTGATGGAAGCGAAAGCCCATGCAGAGCAACAGCAAGGCCTTGCAGAAGCGAAGATTTTAGAAGAAAAACTTATCGCTCAGGCTCGTGGTGATGAGCAACAAGCCAATGCAAAAGAGAAATTGGGTCTTGCTGACGCGAAAGTACTTGAAGAGAAACTCGCGGCTCAAGCTCGTGGTGAAGGCCAACTAGGATCGGCACAAGCGGAAGTTATTCGCCAACGCCTGAAAGCCGAAGCGGATGGTTTGACTGACAAATTCAAATCAATGGATCACCTTAGTGATACGGCAAGAGCACACGAAGAGTTCCGTATGCGCCTTGAGAAAGAGTTTGAACAGTCCATGGCAGCGATTGACGCAAATAAAGAAATTGCTCGTGAACAAGCGGATGTATTGGCCGCCGCACTGACGAAAACCAATATTGAAATTGTCGGCGGTGATGGCAGTTTCTTCAATACCTTCTCTAAAGCACTGAGTTTAGGTAAAGCCGTTGATGGTTTTATGGATAAAAGCAGCTTCGCCAAAGAGAACTTTGAAAAATTAGTCAATCGCAGTACTGAAGACAAAAAAATTGATATCGCAGCATTGCTCAAAAATCCAGAAGTACAAGATTTAATCAATGGATTTATGGCAGCGAAAGGGACTGGGGCACTAGCTAAAACGGTAACAGCGAAACCCGTTCCACCTATAGATGAATAGTACTAATTAATGCATATCTAAGGGATACCTCACTAATGTATCCCTTTACTTTGTTTTCTTTTTTATTGTCTAGTTAAGGGAATTCGCTGCACAATGTCAGATATTCAGGATACCAATCGCGAACAAGAAATACTCGATAGCGCTGTTGCAGAAGGAGGGGCTTATGAAATATTACGTAAGCGCCTCACTGAACAAGGGCAACAGCTGCATCAAAAAGCGGCGCAGTTAAATCAAAGTCGGCTAGATGAGTTCGGCCAAAGCCAAATGGATATTATTGGCCGAGTCCGTATTCGAACCGAAAATAACTGCCAAGCAAGGGATATTGTTCGTGTTGGTGAATGGTTACTGTTTGGCTATAACGTTTTTCTTGGCCTAAAAAAAGAAACCCATCTTGAAGATGTGTTTTCTTTGTATCGGCTGATCGAAAATGCCGATGAGTTCGATGTTGAAGCAATACCGTATGAAGAGACTTTCCTTAACGATACTCGCTTCATTCAGGACTTCACTGAACTCTATACCTATTATAAAAACACGCAATTACTGCAACTTGTCGAACGTGACGGCAAACTTCTCGCCAGTTTCCAAATAGGCGAGCGTATTACGGATGTCCGCGTTTTTCGCTGGTCAATCTCCAGTGATAAAAGCAAAATTGAATACATCGACAACCGAGGTGAGCGGGATATCGCACTGCCCCCTGCCTATGACTTTAATTGGCTAAAAACCTCACGAGAAGATACCGTTAATGGCCGTTTTCCTCATATCAATATCCTCGATACTGTATTTGTTGAGGCTATCGGTGGTGACCTTACGATTAAGTGTGAAAACAACACCGAAGATGGCTTAGGGATTTACCGTGAAGCGGTGCTCGATAAAAATCAATCCCTTGATGATGCACAAATTGAATATGCTCAAACAGGCAGCTTAATTTTATTAAAAATATTACCTTATCGGGAAGAAAGCTGGCGCTACTTGGTTTACAACACGCTCACACAGTCAGTACAACGTATCGATGCTATTGGGCAAGCTTGTGTACAACTTCCTGAAGACCATGGCATTATCTTCCCGGGTGGCTATTACCTACAAAATGGCGATTATAAAACCTTTGAGCAACCGATGGATGGTATGCGTTTTCGCCGTTTGCGCCGCTCACCAAATGGGGAAGATGTACTGTATGTTTTCTATTCACCAAACCAAGGTCGCTTATCCCTATTCAATTATAATTTAATTGAGCGAAAGTTGGCTGTCCCCCTGATTGGTCACGGCTATGCCATGCTAGAAGATGGCAAAATGGTGCTATTTGAAGGTGAAGGTGATGAACCTACGCGTGTTCACCCAATGCAAGTTTGGCAAACCCCTTTTTATACTGAGGAATTTGCAGACCAGCAGCAGCCTCGTGGCGGCTTTTATGGCCGAATTGGTAACGCAGATTTAGTGCGTGGTATCTCTGAAATACTCCATATCGCCAAAGAAATTGAAGGCAACCAAGTTTCTGTTGCACGTTACGAACAACTCAGCCAGCAGCCCAAAAATTTATTGGATATCTATTATTGGTTTACCGATGAACACTGTTTAGGCATAGGTAAATTACTCAAAGAAATAACGCAAACCAGTGAATTGGTTCTCGACGAATATGAAAAAGTTGAGAGTATTCGCCAACAATCTGTTAAATCAATGAATGAGGCAGTTAGTCGCCAACAATCCTTACTTTCACTGACGTTACCCGAAAGTTGGACGGATATTCAACAATTTGTTGATGGGCTAAATTCACTAAGTACACAGCGTGGGCATTTAATTTCATTACGCGAATTCCGCTATATGGATTTAACCAAGCTCAGTGCAATGGAAACTGAGATAAGTGATGCTCAACAGCGCGTATCTCAGGCAACTGCCATTTTCTTAGCCAGTGAAAAAGCATTACAACCTTTCAAAGCTCAACTAACCACTTTTGAACAACAAATAGAAAATGCACAAAATAGTGCACAGCTCGATATTCCGATGAAAGACATGGAAAAAATGTCTACCGACTTGGATATGCTATCGAATTTAATGGCGTCACTAACCTTTAATGATGTCACTCAACAGACTCAGATTATTGACTCAATTTCGCAAATTTATGCGCAATTAAATCAATCACGCGCACGCTTACAACAAAAAAGAAAATCACAAAGTAGTGTTGAAACAGTTGCACAATTTGGCGCCCAATTTCGTTTATTTAGCCAAGGGATCACCAATGCTCTTTCCCTTGCTACCGACCCCGAACGTTGTGATGATCAGCTATCACGATTATTGGTGCAGTTAGAAGAGCTTGAAGGTCAATTCAGTCATCAAGAAGAATTCCTCGATGACATATTGGCAAAGCGCGAAGAGTTAGTGGAAACCTTTGAGTCCCATAAACAGGTTTTGCTTGATGAACGCCAACGCCGCTCACAAAACCTGTTAACCGCAGCAAATCGTTTGTTAGATAGCCTGCAACGCCGAACCGTCCGTTTACAATCACAAGACGAGCTTAATGCCTTTTTTGCCTCAGACCCATTAGCGCTAAAAACCCGAGAAATCATTGAAAAATTAAGGGAAATTAACGATAACGTTAAAGCTGATGATATTGATGCGCGATTAAAAGCCTCACGTGATCAAGCCATTCGTATTTTACGCGATAAAACCGATATTTTTGAAGATGGTGGCAACATCATCAAATTAGGCCCTCGCCACCGCTTTAGTGTGAACACTCAAGAACTTGACCTCACTATTCTCCCTAAAGATAATCAACTTTGGTTATACCTGACAGGCACTGATTTCCAAGAGTCCATAGAAAATGCCGAGTTAGCCGAACTACAACCTTATTGGACAGCAACGCTAGAATCTGAATCTGAAACTGTTTATCGAGCAGAATATCTTGCTTATTCAATAATATACTCTGCATCAAAACGCCAAGATGGCCTTGACTATGCGTCACTAAAAAGTGCCTTAACCTCTCCCGATAAACTTGAAAAGCTGGTCAGAGACTTTGCCGCTCCGCGCTATAAAGAAGGTTATGAGAAAGGGATTCATGACCATGATGCTATCGCTATTTTGAAAAAGTTGATCCCAATTGGGGAAAGCGCAGATTTACTGCGTTATAGCCCAACCGCTCGGGCAATCGCGGCTATTTTTTGGGATACTGTACAAAATGGTGACTTCCCTGCGCTTTGGCCAGAACGCGCCAGAACAGCAATGAATATCCACCAGCTCTTTCATAACGACGATGCATTACTTGATCTTCAAGCTGAGATTGAAGCCGATATTAGTTTGTTTTTACAGGATAACCCGATTGAATGCCAAAGCTATGAGCAAACTCAAGCCGCTGAATATCTTAGCTTTGCACTGTCTAGAACACCGATTGAACTCATTTATAGTAAGTATGCACGGGAATTAGTTGTCGCTCTGCAAAGCCGATTAGAAGAAGCGCATATGTGGCTTGATTTTAATCGCTCACAGCAAAATTTAGGCACACGCTACGCCCAGCGTTGGTCTCTCATTCAAAATTGGCTACAAGGGTTATGTTCTATTCCTGAATTTGCTCACCTAATGCCTTATATACCGGGTGCCATTGCCATTATCATTTTAGATAAAGTTGCCTCTGCCCGTTATAGCGAAGCAGATCTTTACTTTAAAGTCAGTGGGTTACTCGGTGAGCATCCAACCATTGAAAACCAAACACTTTCACTCAGTTTGGACAACTACTTTAGCCGTATGCGTGGTCAAAGAAAACGCTTTGTTCCTGCCTTTCGTCGGTACCAAACACTACGCCAACGTATTGCAACCCAAGAACGTAGTCGACTCAAGCTACATGAATTCAAAGCTAAACCCTTAAGCTCTTTTGTCCGCAACAAGCTGATCAATGACGTCTATTTGCCGATTATTGGCGACAATATGGCAAAACAAATCGGTGCGTTAGGGGAAGGAAAACGTACTGACTTAATGGGGTTATTGCTGATGATCTCTCCCCCTGGTTACGGTAAAACCACGTTGATGGAGTATGTTGCCGACCGTTTGGGACTAATTTTTATGAAAATTAACGGCCCTGCTTTGGGTCACGATGTGTTATCTCTCGATCCTGAGCAGGCTCCGAATGCAACCGCAAGGCAAGAGCTTGAAAAACTGAATTTATCCCTTGAGATGGGTAATAACGTGATGTTATATGTGGATGATATTCAACACACCCATCCTGAGTTTTTACAAAAATTCATTTCTCTGTGTGATGGAACTCGACGCATCGAGGGAATTTGGAAAGGTAAAACCCGAACCTATGATATGCGGGGTAAAAAATTCTGTGTTGTAATGGCAGGTAACCCTTATACCGAATCGGGGGAAGTATTCCGTATTCCTGACATGTTAGCGAACCGCGCCGACATTTATAACTTAGGTGAAGTATTAGGTGGGATGGATGACGCATTCGCACTAAGCTATATCGAAAATAGCCTAACCTCAAACTCTGTACTCGCACCACTGGCACTACGCGATTTAAATGACCTTTATCTTTTAGTGGATAAAGCCATGGGTAAATCCGTTTCAACCAATACCCTAAGCTACCCTTATTCAGATGCGGAAATTAGCGAAATTGTTTCTGTCATCAAGCGGTTAATGACACTTCGAGACGTGGTATTAAAAGTCAATCAGCAATATATCGCGAGTGCAGCTCAGTCAGATAAATACCGCACAGAACCAGCCTTCCGTTTGCAAGGTAGCTACCGTAATATGAATAAGCTCAGTGAAAAAGTGTCATCCGTTATGAATGATGACGAACTTGAACGTCTTTTAGACGACCACTACCTCGGTGAAGCACAGCTACTGACCACAGGCGCAGAAGAAAACCTGTTAAAATTAGCCGAATTACGTGGAACCTTAACAGAAAAAGACGCGGCTCGTTGGCAACAAATCAAGAAAGACTTTATGCGCAATAAAGCCCTTGGGGGTGATAATGCCGATATTGGCGATCGCGTTGTGGTACAGCTTGCATCTCTGGTTGAAAGTGTTCAGGCGCTAAGCCCAAACTAGTAGGATAAAATAATGAAACCTTGGTTAAACACGCGAATTAAATTGTTAGCCGTTTTAGCGGGGTTTTTGCTCTTAATACAACTTATTAATAGCCTGACTGGGGGTTCATTAATACATTTAGGTATTATTCCACGAACATTAAATGGGCTCATTGGGATCCCTCTTGCACCCTTTATTCATGGAAGTTGGGGGCACTTACTGGGTAACCTCCCCCCTTTAATGGTACTCAGCGCATTACTGCTTCACCGCGCTATTAAAGAATATTTATATGCATCGCTATTTATCATCATCACAGGCGGTCTTGCTGTTTGGCTTGTTGGGCGTGATGCCGTACATGTCGGTGCTAGCGGTTGGGTTTTTGGCTTATGGGGGCTATTGATCGCACAAGGCTTTTTTCGCCGCAACCTCATCGATATTTTAATTTCACTATTAGTCTTATTTTACTTCGGTGCCATGGCTTCCGGCTTACTGCCCGTTCATCAATATATTTCCACTGAATCCCATATTGCTGGGGCTCTTTCAGGTGCTTTGTATGCTTGGTTGATGAATAAGCATCATAAAACTACGCCTTCAACTTAACGCGATAGACACAGCGCCCTGCACCATTGAGCAAATATTGCTCGCGTTCAATCGTTACCTTTTCCCCCATCACGTCACGAAATAGTTCAAGCTCGGAGCGGCAAAAGTTTTGACAAGCTGTGGCGGCGGCACAAATTGGGCAGTGATTTTCAATAAATAACCAGCTGTCCTCCTGCTGCTCAACTTTCGCCATATAACCTTCTTCGCTGCGCACATCTGCAAGGGCATGAAGCCGTTCAGTAAAAGATAAATTGTTACAACGTGCTAAATATTTAGCCCGACTTTCCGCTTCTCGCTGGCTAATCAGCTTTTCTAAACCTTCATCACCAAAAATAGTTCGCACTGAATCTATTAGCTGTAATGCAAGCTGAGCATGGGTATCAGGAAAACGCTGATGCCCTAATTCGGTTAGTACCCAATTTTGTCGAGGTCTGCCCGCACCAGTCTGTGAAGGGCATTGAACCCCTTCAACTAACCCTAAAGAGGTCAATTTTTGAATATGCTGACGAGCGGCTTCTCCGGTCATATTCAAATCGTGAGCAATCACGGCAGTGGAGATTGGCCCTTTTGTTTTAATACAAAACAGCACTTTATCGACTGCTTGAGTCAGGTTTAAGTTATCAAAGTAATTACTTGCATTAATCATTATGTGACTCTAATATCCAAGATAATACTTGGATATTACCTCTTTTCTAACCCTTTAGTCCAGCAGGCCTTTATATGAGCAATGAACCATCAACTGCACCACAAGCCAAATGGGCTGATTTACTCAGTGGTACCAATGCATTATTGACCATCGCTCTCACGGGTGGTGTTGCATTACATGCTATTAATATTTATATCGTTACCACCATATTACCCAGTGTGGTTAACGATATCGGTGGCCTAGAGTACTATGCCTGGAACACAACCATATTTGTCGCAACCTCCATTGTTGGGTCAGCTTTATCGAGTAAAATTCTCGACAGCTTTGGCCCTAAATTTGCCTATCTCACCGCATTATTTTTATTTTCATTAGGTTCTATTTGGTGTGCATCATCCCCTTCAATGTTGATGTTACTGGGTGGACGAGCACTTCAAGGTTTCGGCGGTGGTATTTTATTTGCACTGAGCTATGCATTAATCCGGGTGGTATTTACCCCAAATCTTTGGTCACGCGCAATGGGGGTCGTGTCTGGTATGTGGGGTATTGCCACACTATGTGGACCTGCTATTGGGGGTATTTTTGCGCAAAGCGGCCATTGGCGCTGGGCTTTTTGGTCACTTTTACCGGTCGCAGCGCTACTTGCTATCATTGTAATTAATCAACTTCCCGGGAAAAAAGCCCAACAAACCCAAAATAATAAAATTCCATTTTTAGCTATCTCATTACTGGTGATTTCTGTTTTAGCTATTTCCATTGGCAGTTTATCTGAAAAGCTCATCGCAAATCTGGCGGGTTTATTGATTGGTATTATTCTAATTATTACCATTGCTCGTATTGATGGTAAAAATGGAAAGCGCCTATTACCGACAGGGGCTTATTCATTAAAACACCCTCTTGGAATTATATTTCTAACCATGTGTTTACTGGTTGGCGGGATGACAACTGAAATTTATGTGCCTTACTTCCTGCAAACTATTCATCAATTTTCGCCACTTTCTGCAGGATACCTGACGGCAATTATGGCGGCAGGCTGGACAGTCGGGGCGCTCTTTAGTGCCAATAAAACTGGTTCGATTGTTTTGCGAATTCTTAGAATTGGGCCTGTGATCATCTTTATTTCACTAATTATACTGGCCGTTTTAACACCGAATCGACAACTAGTAGAATCGATACCCTTATTTGTTCTCTATTTACTCGCCATGGCTGGGGTTGGTTTAGGGATTGGTGTTTGTTGGCCTCACCTTGTTCTTCGTGTGTTTAATGCCGCACCAGAGGGTGAAGAAAACATTGCTTCATCATCGATTATTACTATCCAGCTTTATGCCACAGCGCTGTCTGCCGCTCTTGTTGGGGTAGTTGTCAATAATAGTGGACTAATAAACCCTGGCGGTATTGAAGGTGCACAACAATCATCTGTTTGGTTATTCGCGATATTTGCTATCTGCCCATTATTTGGTGCATTACTGATCCGAAAAGTGAAATAGCTGACATAAATAGGGCAAGCAAGGATGCTTGCCAAAAAACTGTTTTATTTTCCTTATTGAATAAGTCATCACCTTGTCTCGCTTCTTTTTAAGAATAGAGATTGGTCACAAAACTCCCTCCACTCTTTTATCTTCTGTTTGATACACATCAAAGATGTAGATTATTTGCAACTTTATCTCTTGACCCTTTACGCATCTTTAACTATAAATCGGAATGATACTAATTATCATTCCGATTACCAAAGGTTATCTATGAACGCCGCCATCAAAGGAAAGCTGTTAATCTCCACATTAGCATTGTTTGTTAGTCAAACTGTCTTTGCTGCACAAACCGTACCAGAAACTAATTTGTCTGAAAAAAATGACATTATGGTTGTGACAACCAACCGTCTGGGATCCAGCCTTTGGAATAGTCCTGCAACTATTCAGGTAATTGATAAACAAGAATTAGATAATTCAACAAACACTTCGATTGCGGATGATTTACAAGACATTCCAGGGGTCGAAATTACCGATAATGCCCTTGCTGGACGTAAACAAATTCGGATTAGAGGGGAAGCGTCCTCTCGTGTCTTGATCCTAATTGATGGCCAAGAAGTCACTTATCAAAGAGCAGGACAAGATTTTGGTGCAGGGTTATTAATTGATGAATCTTCTTTAGAGCGCATCGAGGTTGTCAAAGGCCCTTATTCTGTCCTTTATGGCTCACAAGCCATTGGTGGCGTTGTCAATTTTATTACCAAAAAAGGGGGGGATAAGCCTTTTGGTGGTGCGCTTAAAGCCGTTTATAGCTCGGCAACCAAGGGATGGGATGAATCTGCGGCGGCATGGGGAAGTGTGGGTAATTTTGATTACCGCCTTAATGGTAGCTATTCCGATCAAGGTGATAGAGATACACCCGATGGCCACCTAAAAAACACTAATCACCGCAATAACAGCCAAGGTTTATGGCTAGGCTATACCTTAGATAAACACAAATTTGGATTGTCTGTCGATCGCTATAAACTCACCACACAAACTTGGTATGACGACCCCTCTTATGAACATTTCAGTGTCAAGATCCCTGATTTAACACGGGAAAAAGTTGGCCTATTTTATGATTATGCTATCGAGGGTGATTATTTAAAAAATATCCATGTTGATGCCTATCAGCAAACGATTGAACGAGACTTTAAAAATGAAGTCGCCGTCAATACCCCGACGGGTAGTCCTATGATTGGCAACTTACGCGTTACCAACCAAACTCACTCGAAAGACAAACAATATACTCAAGGGGTGACATTACAGTCGAACCTTACCCTACCCTTTGATAATCAATTAATAGTAGGCGCACAATATCAGCGTGATAGAGTAAAACAAGCCTCTGATAGTGATAGTACATCGGCAAGCTCGACAAAATTCCCACCCGCCGTCAATTATACAAAAAGTACACAGACGCATAATCGAACTGAACAGACTAACTGGTCTTTATTTGCACAAAATGACTATGCCTTTGCCGATAACTGGAAATGGACGTTAGGTGCTCGCCAATATTGGCTCAATTCAGAGCTAACCAGTGGCAATGAAAATATCCAGCATTCAATGACAGGCAGTACTTACCGTAATTTAGATAATAGCAAAACTAACGATAACCAATTTATTGCATCGAGTAGCCTGCGCTATTCAGGTTTTGAAAATACAGAGCTCCGCCTCGCCTTTGCTCAGGGCTATGTTTTCCCAACACTCAGTCAATTATTTATGCAAACTTCTGCGGGCGGCAGCATTAATTATGGTAATACCGACCTAAAAGCGGAACACTCAAATAACTACGAAATTGGTGCACGTTATAACGGTAATCAGTGGTATCTCGATAGTGCGCTGTATTATTCAGAAGCTAAAGACTATATCGCTTCGGTGGCCTGTTCCGGTCAATCTGTTTGCAACGGCAATACCAACACATCAAGAACAGGTTATTACTATTACGACAATATCGATCGAGCAAAAACCTACGGATTAGAGCTCACCGCTGAATATCACGGCTGGGATATCGCACCTTATGTCAGTGGTAACTACCTACGTCGTCAATTTGATGGTGTAAATATCAAAACATGGGATACCGGAGAGCCGGCACTTACCGGTCGAGTTGGTGCAAAACACACCTTACTTTTTGACCAAGTGAACTTAACATCCGACCTCTTTGTACGAGCCGCTTCCCACGCAAAAAATAATACCAATGACAAAGCAACTAATTATGCGGGCTGGGCAACATTAAACCTCGCATTCAATACCGAGTTTGGAATAGAAGACCAATATCAATTCAATCTGTCCTTAAATAACCTCACCAATAAAAAATATCAAACCGCCCATGAATCTATCCCTGCTGCCGGATTTAATACCGCTGCTGGCTTTGTATGGAAATTCTAAGATGAAAAAAATACTGTTAGCTTTACTGGCCTTAAGCTGCTCCTACACGACATTAGCAAACGAAAGGATTGTTGTTGCGGGTGGGTCATTAACTGAATTGGTTTATGCATTAGGTGCGGGTAAGCAGGTTGTTGCCGTTGATGAAACAACCACGTGGCCCCCTGAATCGGCAAAACTTCCTCATATTGGTTATTGGAAACAATTAAGTGTAGAAGGCATTTTATCGCTTAATCCATCCTTGTTTATCACCTGGCAGGACGCAGGCCCACAGGTTATTTTTGACCAACTAAAAACCCAACAAATTGAGGTACTGACCCTACCGCGCATCCCTGCCACGGTTGAACAAATGTACAACAATATTGGCACACTCGCACAAGCCCTTAACCTTAAACCTGAAGGAGAAAAGCTCGTCACACAACTTCGCGAGCGTTTGGCCAATGTCACCCAGAAAAATACCGCGAGAGGGCAAACGGTGAATGTGCTGTTTATTCTTTCGGCGGGTAGCAGCGCACCACAAATTGCGGGAAAAGGCAGTGTTGCAGATATTATTCTAACTTTAGCGGGTGCGAATAACTTGGCTAGCCACTCGCAATATAAAAGTTATAGCGCTGAAGCAATTATTGCCGCAAACCCCGAAGTGATTATTGTCACAAGCCAAATGGCTGAAAACGGGATTGATAAACTCAACCTAGTGCCGGGTATTACCCACACCTCTGCATGGAAAAACAAACGCATAGTGACCATTGATCAAGCCTTGATTTTAGGAATGGGGCCACGAATTGCCGATGCAGTAGAGCAGTTAAATCACGCATTTTGGCCTGATGCTCATGAGCAAGAGTGACAATAATGAAATCTGAACTAAATTTAGCCGCGCATTTTGCACAAGAAGGCAATCAGCCATTCAAAGATAGACATGCCACTATGCCATGGCGTAGTGCAATGCCAATTAACCCAGAAAAACGCCAAGAAACTTGGCAACAACTCATTTCATCAAAAATTGAATCCCGTAAACGACTGGTTTATTTACATATTCCTTTTTGTGCTACCCATTGTACCTTCTGTGGCTTTTATCAAAATCGCTATGACTCCGACCAATGCCATAGCTACACCGATGTGTTGATACGTGAAATTGAAGCCGAGGCTGATAGCCAACTTCATCAATCATCCCCCGTTCATGCGGTTTACTTTGGCGGGGGAACGCCTTCTGCATTATCAGCGCATGATCTCGCTCGTATTATTACCACCATTAGGCGTTGCCTGCCTTTAGCGCCAGATTGTGAAATCACCATTGAAGGACGGGTATTAAATTTTGATGATGAGCGTATTGATGCTTGCTTAGATGCAGGTGCCAATCGTTTTTCTATTGGTATTCAATCTTTTAACAGTAAAATTCGTAAGAAAATGGCTCGCACCTCGACAGGGGAAGAAGCTAGAGCCTTTATGGAAAATTTATGCCGCCGTGATCGTGCTGCCGTTGTTTGCGATTTACTGTTTGGTCTCCCTGAACAAAATGCACAAATTTGGGGGGAAGATCTGGCTATTGCACGTGATATTGGCCTAGATGGTGTCGATCTCTATGCCCTTAACCTGATACCCAATACCCCACTCGGCAAAGCCGTAGAGAATGGCCGTACTACTATCCCAAACCCTGCTGAACGCCGTGACCTCTATTTACAAGGTTGCGAATTTATGGATAAAGAAGGCTGGCACTGTATTAGTAATAGTCACTGGGCTCGTACCACACGAGAACGTAACCTTTATAATTTACTGATAAAACAAGGGGCTGATTGCTTTGCTTTTGGCTCAGGCGCAGGAGGTTCGGTTAACGGTTATTCCTGGATGGGAGAGCGTAACTTAACGGCTTACTATGATGCGGTTAATGCAGGGAAAAAACCGTTGATGATGTTAATGCACACCACTGATTCACAATATCAATGGCGCCATCAGCTTCAAGCAGGGATAGAAACAGCACGCATTGTTCTCGACCAATTCACACCACACACAGCGCAACTCATCCCATTATTACAACAATGGCACCAAGCTGGGCTCACTCTAGATAACTCAAGTTGCCTTCGACTCACTAATGAAGGACGTTTTTGGGCCAGTAATATTTTACAGTCACTCCAAGAACTGATTATACAACTCAATTTGCCGCAACCTGCGGGCGAAAAAATAATTTAAAGGAGCTTTTAATGAGCAACGCTAGTTTATCTGATTTTTTAAAAACTGAACCCGACGGCACGTTAGAAACCATTGCAAAACAATATAATACAACCCTACTTGAAGTCGTGAAAAATCTTCCCGTTCATGTATTAACTCAAGGCGGTTCTTTTGACCTTGTCTGGGATACCGTAAATGAATGGGGAAATGTAACAACCTTGGTGCATACCGATGATGTTATTCTCGAGTTTTCGGGTGAACTTCCTTCGGGCTTTCATCGCCATGGCTACTTTAATTTGCGCGGCAAAAAAGGTATGACAGGGCATATCAAGGCTGAAAATTGCACACATATTGCTTTGGTAGAACGAAAGTTTATGGGAATGGATACCGCTTCAATCCTTTTTTTTAATCAATCAGGTAACGCCATGTTTAAAATATTCTTAGGTCGCGATGAGCATCGCCAACTCCTCATCGAACAGCTAGAAGCCTTCCGCTCTCTCGCTAAAACCTTAAAAGGGGCAATTCAATGAGTCCTTGGTTAATTTTTGGTGCCGGTGGTAAAGGGGTTGGCGCCTTGGCAGCTAGCCTTGCTTTCGCTGAAAAACGGCCTGTGATTGCCTTAGTGCGTAACCAAGATGCCGCCGATAAATTAACCGCACTTGGTGCTCAAGTGTTTGTTGGCGATGCCTGCGATGAAGCCATCGTGACTAAAGCTTGCCAAGCAGCAGGGGTGTCCGCAACGATCATATCGACCATGGGGGGCTCGCAAGATTATCTGGCTCATCGAACCGTCATTGATTGTGCTGAAAAAGCAGGAATTTCTCGCATGATATTAGTCACATCTCTCGGATGCGGCGATTCTTGGCAGTATTTATCCCCTCGAGCCCGCGCAGCATTTGGCCAAGCCGTTCGGGAAAAATCACTCGCGGAATCATGGTTACAAAGTAGCCAACTGGATTTTGCTATCTTACGCCCCGGAGGGCTTCTTCATGGGGATGCGACGGGTAAAGCGATACGCCAACAAGATAATGAAGCTCATGGCTTAGTTATGCGTGCCGATGTTGCCGCTCATATCCACCAATTAGCGCTTGAGACTGAATTAAAAAAACAAATTTATAGCCTAGTTCAACCCGCGTTAACGCCGGCTTAAAACATCGCGGTCAGCTCAAATCTGGCCGCTTTATCTTTTGTGAGATAATGGAATATGACCGATTTACGATCCCCTCTTCATACACTGATTGGACTCAGTATTCTACTTGCCGCATTGGTCTTTATTGCATCAGGACAGGGGGCTCTGAAGCTCACCTTCTCTTCATTACAAGATGAACGTTATTTTGATATTTGGCTGAATATTAGGCTTCCTCGGGTATTACTTGCCGTACTCGTTGGAGGTGCGCTTGCTGCATCAGGGGTGATTATGCAAGGGCTTTTCCGTAACCCAATGGCAGATCCTGCATTACTTGGTGTGAGCAGCGGTTCCGCATTAATGGTTGGGATTGCGATCGTTTTTCCTTTTTCATTTCCTGCCATTTTAGCGCTCTATGAGCAGATGATTTACGCTATCGTTGGTAGCTTGGTCGTCTGTTCCATTATCTATCTCATTAGTCGTCGTTATACCCACGGTGGCGTCATGCAATTATTACTCGCTGGTATTGCGATTAATGCCCTTTGTGGGGCAGCAATTGGTGTACTGAGCTATGTTGGCGATGAGCAGCAACTGCGCCAACTCACGCTGTGGATGATGGGAAATTTGGGTCAGGCACAATGGCCAACATTGCTGGTATGTACCTCCTTTATTTTTCCTGCACTGATTTTTGCCAATAACCTGAGTAAACGCCTAAACCTATTACAACTCGGTGATGAGGAAGCCCACTACCTCGGCATCAATGTTCGTCGTACCAGACAACAATTGTTATTAATAAGCTCGTTACTTGTTGGTGCCGCCGTTGCAGTCAGCGGTGTAATTGGCTTTGTTGGTTTGGTTATTCCTCACCTTGTCCGTATGACGATTGGTGCTGATCACCGCTGGTTATTACCTTGCTCAACACTGGCAGGGGCTTGTTTATTATTAGGCGCCGATACACTAGCCAGAACCGTTGTCCAACCTGCGGAAATGCCTGTTGGGCTGCTCACTAGCCTTATTGGTGGCCCCTATTTTTTGTGGCTGATTTTACGTGTGCGGAGACAATAATGATTGTTGCTAATAACTTAAACTATCGTGCTGGTGGGCGACAAATTACCCATAATGTCTCTTTAACTTTACCTAATGGTGAAATAACCGCTATCTTAGGCCCAAATGGTGCAGGAAAATCAACCCTATTACGCCAACTCACCGGCTATCTACCCTCAGATAGCGGCGATTGTTCATTATTGGGAAAATCACTCAAAAGTTGGCAACCCGAAGCTCTTTCACGTGTTCGAGCCGTTATGCGCCAAAGTAGCCATATGGCTTTTTCATTTTGCGTTCATGATATTGTTCGTATGGGATGTCACGCCTATTCTTCATCAAAAAATAAGGATAATACACGCCATATCATGGCGTTATGTGATTGTGAGAGTTTAGCACGACGTGATTATATGAGCTTATCTGGGGGTGAACAGCAACGTGTTCAGTTGGCGAGATTACTGGCGCAGCTTTGGGAAGATGAACCTTCACCTAAATGGTTATTTCTCGATGAACCCACTTCTGCCCTTGATATTCATCATCAACAACATCTTTTTAGGTTATTACGCCATTTAGTACAGGCTCAAAAATTAAACGTCTGTTGTGTACTTCATGACTTAAACCTTGCAGCTCGCTTTACTGATAGAGTTATATTGATGGAACAAGGACGTATTGTGGCTAATGGCAAACCAAATGAAATTCTTACTGAACAACATATTAGCCCCCTTTATCAAGCAGACATTTCCATTATTCCAGACCCAAATTATGGTGTTCCGCTCATTACTTTAAATCCTTAATGCATTAATAGCGTCGGCTTACTTAATGCAAGCCGACGCTATTAACGTTCTAATCATCTGTTTTTACGGAAAAATAGAGGAATGAAAGTAATACACAACACTAACACCACTATCGTTGCGACCATCACCGCAAAAAATGCCTGATCAAATGCCATACTGGCTTGGTTAAGTAATAAATGCGCATCTTGTTTAGGCAATTTCTCTGCCACAATCAAGGCTTCATCAAGGCTATCATAGGCTTTGTTATTGAATGCCAAACGCTCAGGTAAAGATAATTTAATGGTGTACATCGCACTCATTAAACCGCCCATAAAAGTGACACCCAATACGCTACCCAATTCATAAGCAACACCTTCAATCGAGGCCGCCATTCCCGTTTTTTCATCTGGTGCATTGAGCATGACAGCCGTAGATGCGGTTGTAAAAATAGCGCCTAAACCAAAGCCAATTAAGAATAAGAAAAACAACAGCATAATTCCGGTAGATATTTGATAACTATACGCTAACCCAATAACACCGATTAATGTACAACCAAACCCCAGTATGGTAAGTCGGCCTTCGCCAATTTTATGTAAAAAGACACCGGCCAGTGGTGAGGCCAGTACCGAGGCAATTGGAATTGGAATAATGTACAAAGCCGCTTGAAGTGGCGTATATCCCAAAACTAACTGCAATCTTTGGCTTAACAATAATTCAACGCCAACGATAATGACGATGGAGAGTATCGCCATGATGATCCCAGCGCTAAATCTCGGATTGCGCATTAATGCAAAATCAATCATCGGTGATTCAGAGGTCACTTGTCGACGACTGAAAATTGCCAAGAAAAAGATACCTATCGTCCCGGAGACAACCACTGTTAGCCAATCCGTATAAGGTTTACCGAGTTCTTTTATCGCATAAATCGAACTTATTAGCCCAATCAACACCAGAACTGAACCAATATAATCAATTTTTTTCTGGCTAGGCTCCCCACATTTAGGGATCACGTAGTAAGCAAATGGCAGCACCAACAGTACAACGGGAACATTAATTAGAAAGACCGAACCCCACCAAAAATGGCTCAGCAGCGCTCCGCCGACTAAAGGCCCTATTGCAGCGCCGCCAGATGCAACCGCAGACCAAATACCAATCGCTAACGCCCTTTCTTTTGGATCTAAAAAGACATGTCTGACAATCGCTAGCGTTGCGGGCATACTCACCGCTGCACCGACAGCCAGAAAGCCTCGTGATAAAATTAAGCTCATCGCTGTGGGGGAAAATGCCGCGCACAATGATGCAAGAGCAAAAAGAGGAAGCCCCAGCAAAAACATACGTTTATGACCCACTTTATCACTTAACATACCCGCCGCTGGCAATAGCCCAGCAACAACCAGTGGGTAAGCATTCATAATCCACAATTTTTCAGACGCGGTTGCCCCCAAATCATGGGTTAATTTAGGTAATGCGGTATAAAGTACCGTGACATCAATAACGATAAGAAACAGTACACTCGAGACTAAAAGAAGAACAATCCAGCGTTTATAATCTGCTAACATAAAATCATCTCAATAAGTTTATTTGACCGCCATTTAGTGGTGATCGTGCTACAATATAAATCCATACGTATGTATTGAAAAGAGGTTTTTCTAAATGGGACGTCAACGAACAATCGACAGAGAAAAATTATTAAACATGGCGGAAGAGATTGTCGTCACTCAAGGCGCTTCCGCCCTCACCATTGATGCGGTTGCTAAAGCAATGGGGATATCAAAAGGTGGCGTTCAATACTGCTTTGGAAATAAAGATGCCTTAATTGATGCCATGTTTGAGCGCTGGGGACAATCTTATGACGAAGTTTTTGAAAAAACGATAAAAGGCGATGATTCACCCGAAGGCCATGTTTTTGCCCATATGCAAGCCACCCACCAGCACGATAAAGTGGCGATGGCAAAAGGCGCTGCACTGATGGCTTCTTTATTACAAACCCCTGAATACCTAGAAAGCACCCGTCAATGGTATCGTGAACGGATCGCAAATTTAGATACCAGCACAGAAAAAGGGAAACGCGCCAGACTGATCTTCTTAGCCACAGAAGGGGCTTTTATGATGCGTTATTTTGGGCTAATGGAAATTGATGATAATGAATGGCAATCAATGTTTTCAGATATGAATAACTTATTGAATATATAAGATAAATAATCTTTTTTTGATATCAGTATTAATCGCCATTTTATAAACTAATGAAAACAAACATAAATGGAGGTTGTTATGATATTTTTCGATAAAAAAGTAATACCGAGTCATCATTATCCCAAACCGACCCCACCAAAGAAACGAAACTTTATTCTTGAAAACATAATAAAAATCAAAGTATTATATTCAAATAACAAGAAAAACAAAATTAAAACTGAAGAAAAACAAAAAATCAAAAACCAAAAAGAACAATTACCAATTAAATCCATAAAAAATTACGTTGTTGATAGTAAAACGATTACGTTATCAACACATAAAGAACCGATTAAACCCGTAAAAAATCACATTATTGATAATAAAAAAATTAAGTTATCAATACATGAAGCACCTTTAATTAAGGCGAATTCAATTCAGAGCACAGTAAAAAAAGAAACAAACATCAGTGAAATAGATGTTTTTTCTGAAAAATTAAAAAACATAAATGTCATATATAAAAACAATGATTTTGGAACGAACCATAAACCTAAATATTTAATCAAAAACCATAATAAACCTATTCCTCGCTATAATAATTCAGATAACACAATAAGGATCACTAACGCTAATTACCTTGGTAAAGGCGAGTATGGTTCAGCTTATAGGATAGGCAAATTTGTCATTAAGATCCCCCATGAACATATAGATTTTAAATATAATAAGCATGCTGATTATGACCGTTGCTCAAGAATATTAAATGATATAAATCATGATATTAATTTTTCTCGTGTTATAACCTTAAATAATGGTAACCAAATTTTAGTAACTCAATTTATTGATGGTAAATCGGTAGAAAATAAAAAAGCATTTGATTTTGTTCGATCACAAGGACGTATTATTTTTGATTATGGTTCAAAAGGAAATGTCAGAGAGGACAAGCAAGGTAAGCTTTATTTAATTGATGCGGACTTTATTGCTCAACCAAGAAGGCTATACAGAACACCTTCATTAGGAACATTTACGATACATCATATCTATAGTAGTCACTTAAAAAAACACCCAATAAGATTAAACGAAACAACGCCATTATATTATCCGGAAATCAATTATTTATTAACTAATAAATAAATAATCTAAAATATAAATCCGGTTTAATATTAATAAACACCGGATTTATATTTATATATTCGATTATTATTTTTTATCATAAACACTTGGAACAAAAACATTTTTTTCAATCATTTTTTCAATTTGTTTATTCAAAATCGTTTCACGATAGTGTTGATGATTACCTTGTGGCTCATGTAAATAGGTGTTTTTCGGGTAGATCGGATTTTCATAAATCAGCTGAGCACATTCGGTACGAATATCTTTCAGCCAGTTACTCACTGAGGCATTAGAGCGATGATAACGCATTGCTTCAATATCAATCACACCGTAGACATAGGTTGAACCGTTCGTATCTTCTTGTTTACCGACAATTTTACCTTTGTAATCCACGATCAATGAACGCCCACCACCACAATCTATTGGCGCTTTGGTGGTTGGAAACATATACATAGAGCCGATATTAGGCGCAACTACATAAAAATTATTTTCAAGCGCTCTGGCTCTATTAGAAATTTCAAATAGGTCATTCTCAGTAAACGGGGTAGGCAAAGAGGCGCGATATACCACTTCCGCACCATTTAAAGCCAACCCGCGACCATTTTCAGGGAAGTTACCTTCCATTGCCATCATAACGCCTAAACGACCTATTTCAGTATCGACTACTGGCCAAAACGATTGTAGCGAACGCCCATATTTTTTAATCCATTCATCATATAAATCGTGAGGAGAAGCGGAGCGCTCACAAGGTAATAGCGATGACATTTTATGATGCTTCAGGATAATGTTGCCTTTCGGATCGATAACAAACCCTACATTGAACATAATTCCCGGCCAATCAGGATCACGAGTCTTGGCCTGCGCCATAATGAATACATTTTGAGATTTAGCGAGTTCCCCTAA
This sequence comes from Providencia heimbachae ATCC 35613, assembly GCF_001655055.1. GTDB lineage: Bacteria > Pseudomonadota > Gammaproteobacteria > Enterobacterales > Enterobacteriaceae > Providencia > Providencia heimbachae. The sequence goes on from NZ_LXEW01000031.1 coordinate 131,446, forward strand.
TCGATCAGTTTCTGGTCCCGGTATATCGATTGCGCCATCATTTAAAAATTCTGAAATAGGCAAATCCAGCGCTTCATCATTGAAACCTTGTAAAGCGCCCTCAGGAAGAACTAACAATCGGACAGGAAGATCTAATGAGGATAACCATAACGCACCATGGGATAACTCCTCAAGATGGTCGATATTTTTCATAATATCGCTACGTGTTTGTATACCCCAAGTTGTAGGCACTAAACCAACTACACCATATGGTTTGATCATAATAATTCTCCGATTTTATTTTTGTGTTATCTACATTTGTATCGTTCAAAAATTAAACTTATAGAATATTATGCATATGTTAATTTTATGTCAAACAAATATTAAATCTACGTTTTGGATATTTAATATTTATTTTAACTCGATTGACAGTCCATAATTTAAAATATAAAAAATAGTATTAATATATTAACAAAAAACAGAATAGCTTATTTTTTATAAATATAACCTTATGTTATCATTTTAAATAAAACTTAAATATCAATTAGATACAGGTATGCGTGTTTTTTTGTTTTAAATAAAAATTAATTAAGGAAATCAATTTCATTCTTAAAAATTAAAAATAAAATTAAATAAAAATTAAGTTTAATTAATAAAAGAACAAAAACAAAAGCTGCATACAATATCCAAATACTGCGTTTATTAAACAATTAATTAACATTTACATTGTGATTTTGATTAAAAAAGTAAATGGTAGATACGGCTTTTCAGATTCTAAAAAAAATAACAATACCTGCTATTGATAATATCAGTCGAACTACGATTAGAGAGTTATTTATGACAATACAAACATCTGAAATTACATCTGTATCCTCAAAACGCACCACATTTAAAGTTATGTTAGTTTGTTGGATGAGTATTTTATTTGAAGGTTATGACGTTGGCGTTATGGGCGCCGTTTTGCCAACATTATCTGAGTATAGAGAGTGGAATTTATCCCCAATACAATTAGGTGCATTAAGTAGTTATACCTTAGTCGGTATGTTTTTTGGCGCTTTTATTATCGGTACATTAAGTGAATTATATGGTCGAAGGCGCATGCTTTTAATTTGTGTAACGCTCTTTTCGTCCACAATGTTAGCGACCGCTTTAGCGCCAACACCTTGGTTTTTTGGTCTAATGCGTTTCATCGGTGGTGTTGGGTTAGGTGGCGTGATCCCCGTTGCCGCAGCACTCACCATTGAATACTCGCCAACCGAAAAACGCTCTTTTAATTATGCAATTATGTATTCTGGCTACTCTTTAGGTATCTTATGTGCCGCATTAGTCGCTATCTGGCTACTCGGCCAGTTTGGCTGGCGCGGCGTTATGATTGTTGGGTCGCTACCCTTACTACTTATCTGGCCAATGTCTCGGCTACTTCCTGAATCTATCGAATATCTCAGTAACCGAGGGTTACACGATAAGGCGAAAAAGTTAGCTCAGAAGCTTGAAATCACCTATCACGAACCCGTTAAACTGGAACAAAAGCGCCATAGTTTAAAAGAAGTCGTCGCAATCATTTTTTCAAAAGACTACTTGCGCGCTACTTGCTGTTTTTGGGTGGCGCTATTTTGCGGTGGATTTATTGTTTATGGCTTAAATACTTGGTTACCTTCAATCATGCGCAAAGAAGGTTACGACCTCGGTTCAAGCTTAACGTTCTTAGTGGTATTTAGCTTGTCTTCGGCAATAGGCGGTTTATTTCTCGGAAAAGTCGCCGACAAATGTGGTGCGAGAGGTACTGTTGCCTTTTTCTTCATGCTAGGTGCTCTAGGGATCGGTCTGATGGTCTTCAAACAAAGTATCTATATGAATTATCTGCTCGTCGGTATTGCTGGAATCGGTTGTATTTCCGCACCTTTGATTTTAACTGGCTATGTGGCACATTTTTACCCATCGAGTGTTAGGGCATCAGCGACAGGCTGGACTATGAGTATTTCCCGTATTGGAGCAATGTCAGGTCCTATGTTTGGTGCCTATATAGCCAGTTTAGGCGTCGCCAGCAGTTGGAACTTTGCGGCATTCTCTGCGGTCACCGTGATTGGCGGCATTGCCGTGATGTTATTACCAAACAAACGGCTGTAGATGGGGTAAACTCATAATCCCCTCAGGATATTAGAGGGGATTTATCCGCAGATTTTATTTCCAAAAACGATCTATTTGCGCACGTAAGGCTTCGGCGGTGGATTTTCCTTTATCCCCCACTAAAGCACGCCCAGCAATAAATGCTTTTGCTTTAATTCCTTCAAATAAATGAATATCTTCCGGTACAATTCCACCCGTTATCGATAGTTCGAGTCCTAAATCTGAAAGTTGGTGCATTTTGGTCAAATCATCAGATCCCCAACCCACTCCAGCCAGCTCTGCATCTCTTGAACGATGATAAATAGCTTGTTTAATACCTAAATTAACCCATTTTTTGGCATCATCTAAAGTCCAATTGCCATATAACTCAATTTGTATTTCACGATTAAACTCATCAGCAATTTTCTTGCATGCCGCAATCGTGGCAATATGCGCCGCAGCAGATACCGTGATCCAATCCGCTCCCGCTTCAAATGCCATACGCGATAAAATTGCCCCACCGTCTGTCGTTTTCATGTCACAAACAATAATATGTGATGGGTGGTCTTTGCGTAACGTTGTGACCGCATTCATTCCCTCAGCAAAGGCTAAAATAGTACCAATTTCAATGATATCCACAAAGGATTCCACATTATTGGCAACTTCAATCGCATCATTGAGATTCGTTTGGTCTAGCGCAATTTGAATCAGAGGCTTAGTCATATGATTATCCTAATATTTTTTAACGTATTAGATGGGAAAGCCCACCCTAGTTGTTGTCTGTTGGGCAAGTGATATCCGCACGAGCTCTAACGCCAACACCTTTACCTAATGTTTATAAAATGAATAGAAACTTAGGCCAATGCCTCATCGATAACCTTATAAACATCTTCGGTATTGATACAACGGCGAATTTTGTCGAGATCAATCCCCGTTTCACTCTCTTCATCATCCAAAATCTGGGTTACTTCCATTAACCCTTCCATATGTTCATCTGAAGAACTGCCCGCCAAGGTAATCAACACATCCACTGGCTCATTTTCCCCCTCAAATAAAATAGGCTCCTTAAGGGTTACAAGAGCAAATGCAGTCTTTAAAACACCATTTTCAGGGCGGGCGTGAGGTAATGCTAAATTAGGAGCAATACAGATGTAAGGACCTAACTCCTTAACACTATTAATAATTGCTTCATGGTAATCAGGTAGAATAGCGCCAGAGGCAATCAACATATCAGTACCGATTTTGATCGCATCCTGCCAATTATTTGCCGAGACTTGTAGCTTAATTGAATTATTATCAATCAATGATTGTTTAAAACCCATGACATGCTCTCCTTGGGAATGTTGAATTTTAATGACCTATTTTTATTCAAACTTAATTATTAAATTTATTTCGACCCACTAAAATTATTATGAATAATATCGAGTAACTCGTCGCCAAATGAGTGTGGATTCAACATATTTTGCACACCTAGAACGAACTTACCTTCTCCCGCATCCATTTCGGCAGAAAGGTGTTTTGATGACACAATAATGTCTGTATTCGCCAACTTAGATTTGTAATCCGATACCGCACAGGAATCCATGACATGAGGAATACCTTTGCTTTCTAGGTATTTAGCAATTTTCATCTTCATCATCATTGATGAACCTTGCCCATTACCACACACAGCGAGAATACTGACAGGTCTTGCACTACTATTTGATAGTACATCTATTGGTGCAACAGGTGCGCACTCTTCAGGTTGGACATTCTTAGCGATTACAACGTCAGCCACTTGCGCATCTTCCTCTGCACGTAATCTTTTCGATGCAAAATACATGTATACAAACGATAGAGCGATAATGACAAAGAAGAAATATTTAGAGAATGAAAGTCCTTGCATCACTGGCGGGAAGACTAACGCCCAATCAGCCATTCCCATCCAACCACTAAAATTGGTATCTTGCTGACTAAACAACTGGATAGCCCATGCAGAGCCCACAACTTCGATGATCCCCATGACAAAACAGATTTTCATCACCGCTTTCCAACCGCCAAAGTGGTTTGCAAACACCCCAATAGTCGCGTTCGAAAAGAACATCGGAATAAAGCCAGGAATAATCATGATCGGGGAACTGAAGACCAACATAATCAGCACTGCCGTAAATTGCCCTAATGCCCCCCACATAAAACCAAACACCATCGCATTTGGCGAAAATGCATAGATAGCGGCACAGTCAATTGCAAGCACTGCATTGGGGATAACTCGCTCAGAAATTCCTTTAAATGCTTCTGAAAGTTCAGCAACAAACATACGAACACCGGTCACAATAATTTGAATTGCAACGGCAAATCTCAAACCTGTTTCTATAACATAGATACTCCAATGGGTTTTACCAGCCATATCCTGCAAATTGGTTAACCCGAAGGAAAGCAATATAATGCCGAAGAAAATTGTCATCACTATCGCTGTTGCTGCGATACTGTCATGGAAAATATGCAGCCATTTTGGTAATTTTAAATTATCAACGCTATCATTTTTATCACCTAACTTCGGCGCAACTTTGGTTGCTATCCATGAAGCAAACTGCTGTTGGTGACCAATAGAAAACCCTGCGCCTCCCGTCACTGCTTCAGTAGGCTTAAACATGATATTGGATGAAATTCCCCAATATAACGCCATCAAAATAGCGGAGTAAATAATGGTTTCCCACATACTAGTTCCGAGTACAAAGTAGAATACCGCGATTAATCCGGCTTGCTGGAACATGATATGCCCAGTCAGCATGATGGTGCGAATACCTGTAATACGACGAAAAAGCACAAGAAGGATATTAATGGCGAGGGCAATTAGAACGGTATATCCCACCCATGAATAGTTATCTCCCATAGTCTCCATGGTTGCCATCATTGAGGTATAGGGGTCAATCACTGAACCGGTGAGATTATGGTACTCTGACATTTTTGCAATGACAGGTTTAAAACTAGAAACTAACGTATCGGCACCGACCTGTACTAACATAAAACCGACAATAGTTTTGATTGTTCCTTTGAGGATGGTGGTTCCATCTCTTTTTAGTAGCCAATAGCCAATGAATGTTACTAAACCCAGTAATAGAGGGGCTTTAGTCATCACTTGGCTGTAAAAAATATAGAATGCATTGTACAAAAAATCCATATTTTCACCCCTAAATCAAATTAAATTTGAATTATTATCTAATTAAAAAAATCACCCTGATCACAGACAAGCATTATCACGCTATAATCAAACAAACCATTAATTCAATCACTAAAACGCACATTACAATCACAAGTAATCATATTGAGCTCATTTATGATTGTTTTATTTAACGCTTTTTGACCAGAAAAAAACCGTACAATTGTTGCACAGATCACAACAAATATAATAAAACATTAAATTACAATAGATTATATAATTAACTTAACATGAGACTATTTTTATTTTTAGCTAGTTGACAATATTCATCATGATCATTAGAATCAAATCTAATCATTTTTAATCATAACTTGTCATAACTAAATGCTGAAAATGATTATACATAAATAAGGTTCTAGATATGAATGAGACACAAAGACATTACGAAATATTGTCTTTACTTAAAGAGAATCAAATAATTAACGTATCTTTTATTACGGATCATTTTAAGATTTCTCCCGCAACTGCACGTCGGGATATCGCTAAGCTCGATGAACAAGGAAAGTTAAAAAAAATACGTAATGGTGCAGAACGCATTGAAGAAAAAAAATACAAGTGGTCTCCACTAAACATCAACAGTACCGACCACTACGAAGAGAAGTCTCAAATAGTCGTAAAAGCAGCAGAGCTTTGCCAACCTGGGGATAGCGTAGTGATCAACTGCGGTTCCACTGCCTTTCTTCTTGGGCAACACCTGTGTGGCAAAAGTGTGCAAATAGTCACTAATTACTTTCCTCTTGCTAACTATTTAATAGAAGAAGAACACGAGGATGTCGTACTGATTGGCGGGCAATATAACCGAGCACAAGGTATTTTTCTGAACCCAGCCCTCAATACTTTAATAGGTTATGCCGGTAACTGGATGTTCACTTCTGGAAAAGGTTTAACAGAAATAGGGTTGTACAAAACCGATATGCTGACTGCAGTTGCTGAACAACAAATGCTCGATCGTATCGATAAACTGGTCGTCGTCGTCGATAGTTCAAAAGTGGGAAGTCGTACTGGCATGCTATTTTGTCCCACTGATAAAATTGATTATCTGATCACAGGGAAAAATGCCGATGCCAATATTATCCAAGCGATTGAAGCTCAGGGCACTCAAGTCATACTCGTATAATTAAATTTAACTATTTAATTCAATAGATTAACGATTTTATTATATATTTCGCCTTATTTTCATTAATAAGGCGCTCATCCCTTACATTTGAAATTCTAGATAAAAAAGGTGTTGCTATGAGTAAAGTAAATGAAATTACCCGTGAGTCTTGGATTTTAAGCACATTCCCTGAGTGGGGTACATGGCTCAATGAAGAGATCGAAAAAACAGTTATAGAACCAAACACATTTTCAATGTGGTGGCTTGGATGTACTGGTATTTGGTTGAAAAGCGCAGGTAACACCAATATTTCTATCGATTTTTGGTGTGGTACAGGTAAAAAAACCCAAAAGAATCCACTCATGAATCAGCAGCATCAAATGATGAGAATGGGTGGTGTTGAAGCACTACAACCGAACCTACGCACCGCCATTTTTCCACTCGACCCATTTGCAATTAAAGACGTTGACGCCATTTTAGCGTCCCATGACCATGCCGACCATATCGACATTAACGTTGCTGCGGCAGTACTAAAAAACTGTGGTGAGCATGTGAAATTTATTGGTCCACAAGCCTGTGTTAATTTATGGATAGGCTGGGGTGTACCGGAAGACCGTTGTATCATTGCCAAAGTAGGAGATGTTATTGACATTGGCGATATGAAAATCCGCGTTCTTGACTCTTTCGACCGTACCGCACTCGTGACTCTCCCCAAAGGTGTTTCTTCCTATGATAAAGAAATTTTAGACGGTATGGATGAGCGTGCGGTTAACTATCTTATCGAAACGACTGGCGGCACAATTTACCACTCTGGTGACTCCCACTACTCAAATTACTATGCTGCACATGGTAACCGTTACAATATCGACGTCGCATTGCTCTCGTTCGGAGAAAACCCTCGAGGTGTGACCGATAAAATGACCTCATCAGATATTCTTCGTGCCGCAGAATCCTTAGACTGCAGCACAGTGATCCCATTTCACCACGATATTTGGGCAAACTTCCAAAATGACCCTCGTGAAATTGAAGTACTGTGGAATATGAAAAAAGAGCGCCTGCAATATACATTTGCACCTTTCTTCTGGCAAGTAGGTGGTAAATACACTTATCCAACAGATAAAGGTCGCATTCATTATCAGCACTTTAGAGGCTTTCAAGATATATTCAAAAACGAACCAGAACTGCCATATAAAGCATTCTTATAATCGTCTTTTATGAAAAATAAATGCCTGTGAGGAGATAATCTAATCAGGCATTTTGCTATAAAAAAATAAAGCTAAAAATATTTTGCATCTACTGCATCCAAATCCATTTCCTTGTCGTCTCTATTCAAGACATTCAAATACAAACAAGGAAATATGGCGAGCGCCATGATTTGGGCAAAAGACAGAACTACAGGGCAAATATCATTATTAGGGCACTTCAGCGAACTACAATCAGTCCGCCTACTCACTCCGACGGAGTGGCAAATGATAAAAAATAGTGGTGAATTGTTTATTACCGAAAATAACGACCCTAACAGTAAAATATTGTTTAAAGGTGCATGTATTGAACTGCTCGATACATCCAAGCTAGATAATACATAGCTAACTCAGTTACTCTGAAGCCAAAAGGTCAGTTCCGATAATAACGGTACTGACCTTTAATATTTAAGGAATAACACCCATCAATTTAAACCAAAAATAATCGAGAGGAACTAAAAAAACAAACGTCATAACAAATAGGATAAAACATAAACGGATCCCATCCATTAGAGGTACTCTCCCCATTCCCATCGCCACCACAATTGGAGAAGCTTGGTAAGGTAATAATGGCGTTGAATAGCCAATCACTTGGATCATCAAAACAGCAATCAATGGTAGGCCCGTTGCTGTAGAAAGTGATTCTGCTAGCGGCGTATACAGTGCCGGCACTCCATTAGCGGTAACAATAAAGTTTAAGCCACTCGTTAGCCCAACTAAACTACCAAAATCCATCAAAGGGCTATCAGGATCTAACGGCAACATTTTTTGTAAGTAATTTCCCAAAACCATTCCAACATTTGAATAACTGACTAATGTTGCTAAACTCAGGATCCCTGCCACATAGATACAAGTTCGAATATTCACCGCTTTCGCAAATTCATCATTAGTAAGAAAACCGATTTTTGGCAATAAGCATATGCAAGCCGCAACTAAGCCAACCCATGCAGGTGAAACCCCATGAGTGGTATCTGTGACCCAAAATAACAGCGTAATCGCCAACAAAGCCCCTAACTTTTTCTCGTCACGGCTCATGGGTTTTAATATTTTTTGCTCAGTAATTGGTTGAAGCTTTGCCGGAAATAGAAAATAAATACATCCAACAATCAATGCCCCTTTCACTAGCCCCAAAATTGGCATATGAAGGAATAAGTAATTCAGATAGGATAATTTAATGCCATAGGTGGTTTCCACTGCTCCCGCCATCACTAGATTAGGCACATTAGCCGGTAAAACTGTCGCTGAAAGTTGAAAAGTACCGAACCCGACGGCTAACGCCAAACCAATCCGCCCACGACTGCCGCTTTCTAATCCAACTTTATCCGCAATCGCCATCACTATCGGCATTAGTAGCGCAATTCGCCCCATATTTGATGGCATAATAAATGCCAGCCCATAGGCTAGGAGCACTACACCAATAATCAATTTCAGCCACGACTGGGTAAATCGCCCCGATATCTGCTGGGCAATACGTTCCGCCAGCCCCACTTTATTAATAGCAAATCCAAGAATAAACCCGCTAAGAACTAACCAAAATGCCTCTGAAGTAAACCCTGAAAATAGAATACTTGTAGGTGCCAAGTGTAAACATGCAGCAGTAGCAAAAAAGAGTAACGCCACCAAATATTCAGGCAGTTTTCCTGTCGCCCAAAATCCAATGGTTACCGCAATAACCACTGCACTTAGCCATTCTAATTCTGTCATCTACTTTGCCTTTTTATAATTTTTAATGGTCAGAACCTATCATCGAAGACTTATCGTTCAATATGACACCCAGAAAATAGGGTATCACCTAAAATTGAGCGTAAATAATTAATCAATAAAATATAGTCGAATTTTTATCATTTAATCGCTTTAAAGCTTATACATTAAATACAATATTTACATTGGCCAAAAAAATAAAAAACCGGTGTAACTTTATAGGTTACACCGGCTATGTCTTATTGTTGGTTAACAATAAAGTTGCTAACAAATAGATTTGTAAACCATTGATTTTAATGGGGCGCGATTATATCTAATAAAAATAAAGTTGTTAATTTTTAAGGCTCTAAGGAATAACCCCAACAAAAATATCACAATAAAGTTGTTAACAAATCAATATCACGTACTATATATGGGCGATGGCAATTCTGGATAAGCCCGATAGATATGTAGAAACACTCTATCCGTAATATCGGAAATTTCATCTTCTTCGTACTGCTCAATAGGCAGCCCCGTTCTCTCGTCATAAAGAAAATCATAAATCTGCTGCTTTACCGCATCCCGCGATGATTCTTTCTGCTGCCAATTAGCGACCTTCAGTCGCTCAGCCTTAAGTGTCGAAAGTAAAGCCGTCGCCACTTGCTTAATCTTCGCTATCTCTCTAGGTTTCAAATTTGGCTTGCTCAGTAAGTCAAACAACACTAGAGACTCTTCGTCCACTCCTTCCCTAAGCGCACGTTTTTCTTCATGCGAAAGTTCTTCATTGAACTTTATGAGCGCCTCAAATGTCTTCTCAATTACAACGCGATCTTTTTCCTGATTGTATTCTCTAACAAGTTTTTCGTAGTGCTCTTGATAATCTGTGCGTAACGGATTTTGCATCATTAAGCGAGCAAGTTTATTCTCAACAGCATGCTTCAGAGATTGCACGGTTGTATTTTTTCGTTCTGATTTTGCAAACTCCTGGCGCAAACGTTCAAAATCGATCTTGCTAATATCGTAAATTCGCTCGCTATCCGGTTTTGGCTCTTTGATTTTAAATGTAGTGTCTATACTACCGTCAACGATTTCATACAGCTCTTTCATGATATCGGAAATATCAGCTTTCTCTTTATCTGCCTGTAAACTCTTATAAAGAACATTAATAGCATCACGCAGATCACGATAATCATTAATACCCGGCACGTTGATACAAGCCTTGAATTTGTTGAATACCTCTCTGGCAATCACTTCAAATCGTTTTCTGGTTTCATCATTTATATTGATGACTTCTTTGGCCTGTGCAATCGCCGCATTCTTGGCAAATCCAGTTTCGGTGATTATTCGACTCAATTCAAAATCATGCTTCCGTAAAAACTCAGCGGCAAAACTAATCGACTCATTTAGGCTTTCTAAAAGTTCCTCATTGGGTTTGGCTGGTTCATTTTCACCTTCTTCACCACCATGCCCTTCGTCACCTGCACCAGCAAATGTTGCCAGCGCTTTACGTAAGTTTTTGAATATGCCGCTGTAATCGACAATCAAGCCATTGTTTTTGCCTTCCGCCACACGATTTGCCCTAGCAATGGCCTGCATTAAAGTATGAGCCTTAAGGGGTTTGTCTAAATACAGAGTGGAGAGTGTTGGTACATCAAAGCCTGTTAACCACATAGCACAAACAATCGCGACTCTGAAAGGGTGTTCGTTAGCCTTGAACGCCTCTTCCATATCCAAACGCGAGCCATCCTGTAACTCAAAACCTGTTTTAATTAGCAGGCGATGCGGTCTAATATCCAAATCCCACTTTTCAAACTTCGCAACCTCACCCTGTTCCTCACTAACCACAACGGCCATCAGCGTTTCTTTCATCCACGCCAATTGTCGTTCTCGCCAAGCTAAATCTTGCTCATCTGCGGCCGATGAAAGCTCTTTCTCTTTTGCTTTAATTTCTTGCAGCCAATAAAAGTCGATCAGTTTGTGCATTCGCACGCAGGTGATTTTATCAAGGCAAACAAACATGGCCTTGCCCGTTTCCCAACCATTGGCATAATGAACAACAAAATCTTGAGCAATCTGATCAAGCCTGCTAGTTGAAGTAATGATGTGGTAGTCGCGTTTAAGCTCACGCTCCAATCGTTGCTGTACATCCACATCATCAATTTCTAGCTCTTCAAGTTTTTCTGCTATGCGCTCATTAATTCCTTTGGGGTCAGCTACTGTATGCTCGTTACCATCCTCATCAGTAAATATTAATTCTTCACCACGAGCATCGTAATACAAAGGTACCGTAGCTTTATCTTCAACTGCACGTTGAAAATCATAAGTGGAAACATAATCACCGAATACCTTCTTGGTTATCTCGTCATCTTTGAACAATGGAGTGCCCGTAAAGCCGATAAAGCTGGCATTAGGCAGAGCATTACGCATATTTAGAGACAACGTTCCGTACTGTGTGCGGTGAGCCTCATCGGTTATAACAATAATGTCATCGCGTACAGAATAAGGCTTCAGAGGATCAATTTTTTCATTAAATTTTTGAATCAAAGTAAAAACAAAAGCTTTCTGCTGGCCTATTAGTTCTTTAAGGGTTTTACCACTATCGGCACGACATGGGTCTTTATCATTGTCGACGACGCCACTTCCTGCGAAAGTTTTATAAATCTGCGTATCGAGATCTTCCCGATCAGTCAGCACTACAAAGGTATAATTCCCCCCCAACTTTCGATGCACCATCTGCGCAAAAAATACGATTGAATAAGATTTCCCTGAACCTTGGGTATGCCAAAAAACACCCAATTTACCCAAACGTTCACCACGATTAATAACCGCATCTATGGCTCGACTGACACCGAGATACTGATGATTGCGGGCGACAATTTTCACTAGCCGTCCAGAACTTTGGTCGAACAGGGTAAAATTTTCAAAGATATCCATGAGGTTGGTTTTGGAGCAGGTACCTTTCAGCAGGGTTTCCATATCCACAACACCAGGCTCGTTCTCTTTTAATCGCTTCCAGTCATTGAAATGCTCAAATTTGCTGGAGACAGATCCAATCTTGGCATCAATACCATTTCCCAAAATAATGAAAGCATTGTGATAAAACAGGTGCGGAATAGTGTCTTTATAATCGGCGAGGTTTTGTTCGTAGGCAGCCCTAATATCCTTGTGGACGTTTTTCACTTCCATAAACAGTAGCGGAATACCATTCACAAACCCAACCAAATCAGCTCTACGACGATAAATATCGCCCTTAACCCAAAACTCACGTACTAATAAAAAGTGATTGTTTTCATAATTATCAAAATCGAAAAGACGTAGACGTTTCTTTACCCGATCACCTTTATCATTGAGGTAGCTGACTTCCACCCCATTCTTGTGCAACAAATATTTTTCTTTATTAACAGCAAGAATATTGGTTGAAGATGGCATTTCGCAAACAAGACGAAGTGCCTCTTGGTAAACCGCCTCTGGCAAACCAGGGTTCAACGCTATCAGCTTCTCTCCTAAGTATCGGGTAAGAACAACGTCCTTCTCTGACTCTCGCCCAAAGTCCCCTTCTTTGCCTAAACGCTCATACATGCCCATGACAGAGGCATCCCACTGTAATTCATTTAATAAGTAATCGGCTGTTACTTGTTGAACCAGAGTATCTTCTGTCATCGCCATGGCTAAATCCTTTTATTTTTTGTTTTCGAATTGATAACGTACGGGCCGATTAAGCTTATTCACCAAACCGTCTTCCTCAGCGCGTTTCAACCACTCATTTAGCTGCGACTTGTGCAGCCCTGTGCCTTCAATTAGTTCATCGACAGATACAGCCTCTCTAGCAAGCCTATTAAGCTCTGCTATGAACAATTGGTAAAAATCGATAGGGTTTGACGCTGGTTCTATTTCAACAATGTGCGCAGAGAGACTCTCTTTATCTGCTTGTTGTTCAGCAGGTGAAATATCGTGCTCAGTATAAGAAGCAACCTTTTCTGGCTCAGGCTCAGTAAATAATCCAGACTCTGCCGGCATTGAAAATAAATCGGCCTGCACTTCCTTAGGAGGGCTCATCTGGTTGCCTTCATTTATCATCAAATCAGCAACAACCAAACTTTGAAGTTCAGTCCCTAACCATTGGCCCCCTTTAACCACCAAATCAGCATTGGCCGCGTCCTTATCCGTGGTTGGTTTAATCCACAGCGGTACCCATGCCTTTTTCAGGTTTTCTTCTGCTCCGTTAAGTGTTCCACCTTTTTTACCCGAATGGATAACAAGGGAGCTGTCAGCTAAACAGTAAATATATTTATTGCGTGCCATGGCATTACCTGCATTAAATCCGGCTTCCGGATAAAATGGCGAAATCAGCACAGCATTATTATCCATTAAGCCTTTGCGCCACTTAGCACTCGTCGCCGCTTTCAATAAGCTGTCTGCCATAATACCTATTACAAATCCACCTTGCTGCATTGCTCCTAGCATAGCCGTTTCATCAACCCCACGAGCGCCACCGGAAACAATCGCGACACCTTCACTCGCAGCTTTAGCACCAACTTGCTGAGTAAAAAACAAATCGTCATCGCTGGCATTTCGAGAACCAATTACGGCCAAACCACCCTCATTCAGTAATGCCTTATTACCACAACCAAACAGTACAGGAGGGCAAGCGGTCTTCAACCGTTGTTTTAAGCGTTTTGGATATTCAGGATCAGAACGTGTAACCACCCAGAGGCCAGCCCTCTGCCATTTTTCTACTGCTAAGGCTAGACTGTGACCACGATTGAGCAATTGCATAATCCGCTCTGCACTAACGCGATCATCATGCCAACCACTGAGTAAAGCGTAAGGATCTGCTCCCAACAAATCAGCCGGGCTTGTAGATTTTTCTTTTAGCCATAACGCAAAGCGGCCCCATTCAGCATTTGTAAGGGGTTTAGCATTTTCGTTACTCGCTTTGGAAAAATAGCAAGTAAGTAGTAATGTAGCTTGAGCCGTTGGCGATAAATTCATGAGTCTTTCACCGAAGAGGAAGCAAGTGCCACGGGATACACGACACCGCTACCTGCTTGTTGTAATAATGCTGATATAACGGTCAGCGTCCAACCAGAATCTACTATGTCATCAACAAGTAACACTGGAGTAGTTGGAATATCTCGATTAACAGCAAATACCCCATCCAAATTACGACATTGATGGAAGCTATTTTGCTGGCCCTTCTGCTGTTGATTATTTTGCACCTTACTGACAGCATCAACAAAAGGCAAACCTAAACGAGCCGCTAGCCTGAGAGCAAAATCTGGCACCAGTTCTGGGTGGTTGCGCGAAGGCACACAACATACCCACTCTGGCGGAGGATTGGACTGCCAGCGTTCTAGAATCATTTCAGCCATAGCTCCAACAAGTTCGTCTGAAAATTTACCGTTGTGTTTATCATCTGCAACCGTGTGTCCCCATCCTGCATCACCCCATCTCGAAAGTACTCGCCCAGGTTGTGACGCCAATGCACCGAGTAAACGTGGAAATTGATAAGTGGGGAAAGCACGAATGGTCTCTGCATTAGAAGGCGCGATTTGCTTTCTAGGCTGAATGACCATTTCTGCGTGCCTAAGGAAGGTTCCTGCACTATGCGCCAAAGTTGGATCAATATTCTGGTGAATTATCGGGGTTCCGATACAAGATGCGCACTTACCGCAGGGCGTTGGATTAAGATCGTCAAGCGCTCGACGAAGAAAGGCCATCTTACAATCAGTATCTGCAAGGTATGCCTGAACTTCTTGCCATTCCTGAACACGCTGGCCTGTTAAATGAGCGATTCGGGCATGATCCATTTGATAGCGAACAGGGGTTCTGAACCAACGGCTGCCGTCTTTGATTACAGGAGCCGGATTTTCCACACTCAATAATTTAAGAACTTTTTCAATTTGACCATGACGCAGGTTGGTTTGCTCTTCAATACTGCGCAATGACAAACCATCGCTTTGTTCCAGTACGTGTAAAATTTCATTCACCTGCGCCTCAGATGGGAACGCCGACTCGCGGAAAAATTCATGAATATCCTGATCTTCCACACCTGACATCAATACGCCAACTGCATGGTCAATGCCTCGCCCAGCTCGACCTACCTGCTGATAATAACCAACGATAGAGCCCGGCGCTTGGTAGTGGATAACAAAACTTAAATCCGGCTTGTCATAGCCCATGCCCAAAGCCGAGGTTGCGACTAACACCTTTAACCGATTGTTGAGTAACAACTCTTCCAAGTGTTGGCGATACGTATTGCTATTTTCAAAGCCTTCTGCCTCAACGCTGCCATGATAAGCCTTAGCATCAATACCATTATTAGTGAGCCAGTTGGCGACTTGCTCAGCATCGCGCACCGTTAAAGTATAAACGATCCCCGTACCCAGTAATGTCGGAATGACTTGAGCCAACCAAGCCAAGCGAGATGCTTGATCAGGCAATAGCATGGTTTGCAGAGTAAGGCTTTCGCGAGTCAGTGGGCCACGGTGGATTTGAATGTCACCAATCTGCTCTTGAATATCAGCGACGACGCGATTGTTCGCGGTTGCAGTGGTGCCTAAAACCGGTGTGTTAGCGGGTAGCTGGCGCAGGATATTTACTATACGGCGATAGTCGGGGCGGAAGTCGTGGCCCCAATCAGAAATACAGTGCGCCTCATCAATCACCATCAGGGCGATACGGTCGGCAATAGGCTGTAAGACGGTTTCAATGAAGTTATCGTTGGCCAGCCGCTCAGGAGAAATCAGCAAACAATCGATTTGATTATTAAGAATCCGTTGAGTAACCGCCTGCCAATCAGCGGTATTAGTGGAGTTCATGGTTTCAGCAACGATACCTAAACGCGCAGCAGATTCAATTTGATTGCGCATCAACGCCAGCAAAGGCGACACGATAATGGTCGGCCCCATACCGCGATCACGAAAAATTTTTGTGCTGATAAAGTAAACCGAGCTTTTACCCCAACCTGTACGCTGCACCACTAACAATTTCTGTCGATGATTGACCAGAGCATCAATCGCTTCCCATTGGCCATCACGGAAATCGGCGTCAGTATTTGCCAAAGCAGTTTGCAGGTGGAGCTTAGCTTGATCTCTATTCATTTCATCAGTCCTTTGATTACACGGTCAGTTCGCCGCTCATAAGTTTGGGTAGTAACAGGTCGCGAGCTTGAGCAAGCTTATTGTTGTAGTCCTGTAAGTTATTAATTTGTTTTTGTATTGGTTGAACCTCTGACAAAAAGCGCTGATAATTCTTGTCGTCAGGGATAAGAATTTCTCGACTGTAAGCCATATCGCGATTTAACCCCGGAACAGCAACATCAGTATTAATAAACTGAACATTTTGCAGCGCGTGATATAGGAATAAACTGCTTTCGTCAGCGGAAATAAAATACACTGTATCAATAGGGTAAAAGTCAGTATTGACCCAAAAGATGCTCCCCACATTGCCTTTTCTTCCAACGACTATGCCAGGCCCTTTTACCAAGGCTTTCTCGTGGTTTCCAACCTCACCACTTGAACCATAAACAGGAAATGGTCCAGGCACACGCACTTCGGCTTTGAGAGCTTTGCCATAATTGAGTGTTGCAATTTGCTTAATTGGTTTCTTTTCCCACCCCTCTGGCACACCATCGGTAATCTTAACTTGCTCATGGCCGGGGAAGCGCAGGTGAACAAACCATTCCTGATACAACAGTCGAGCAGATTCTTCCAGTAACTGCATACGGCGGCGGTTGTTTTTTAACGCAATGTCATAGTCCGCTATTACAGACGCTATATTTCTTTGAATATTCTCTGGAGGAAGCTCAATTGATATTTCCTTAAGGCGTTCAATCGTGTAAGCAGGTTGAGCTGCACCAATAGTGCACTTTGAAAGCTCCGCCTTGCCTTGTGGGGATTGAAGCCAATAATATAGGAAGTTTTGATCTACACCATTAAGCTTTCTAAACCATGTTAAATTTCCATCTTTGAAATAGAAATCAAACTCTCCGGTAACCCGATATGGAACTCCTATTGTCCCGACAGATGTGAGTAACAAGTCCCCTTTTTCTGGAGCACCAAACCTATGCTTTATTTCTTCAAATCTATTCTCTGAAATAAATAGAGGGTCACTAACATTACCTCCTGAGAAGCTAGCAACAACTTCCTTCCCTCTATAAAAAGGCACACCTGAATCAATATACTCTTTCGCATATATGCGCTTGCTGGAAGTGATTTCACAGTAATCAGAGAGCTTTACAGGTCCGTATAACCTCATAGCCCCAACTCCTCAAAGTTACGGGCAATTTTTTCGGCCAGTTCTATGGCCTCAGAATTTAAGCCTTGCAGCTCAATGTGAATATCACGTAAGGTTTCTTCAAAGTCGAAATCTTCATCCACTTTTTCAGGTGCCACGCCCACATAGCGACCAGGCGTTAAGCTCCAATCGGCTGTTTCAATAGCTTTAATATCTACTAGCTTAACTAGTCCTTCAACATCCCTGAGTTTTCCTTCAGGGAAACGGCTTAACAGCCAGTGTGCTTGCTTGTAGAAGTAACGGACTTGTTTGAGTTGCTCAACTGCCAATTTTCGCGCTTCTTCAGCAGATTTTTTAAGGTTACTTTTTTTGGGGCCATGACCACGACTATTGAGAATGCTGTTATCCCAAAGCTTACTGTCTTTAGCATCATTGGTTTCAGCCTGCTCAATCACACGGGTTGCCAGCTTGTAAGCCAGGTCAATTTCTTTAATCAGGTTACGGCTTTGCTCGGCTAAATCTTTTAAGCAGACATCTTTGTCGATAAAGTCCAGCAGGTTGGTGGCATCGTTATATTGGTTGTCATTCCACCACGTTTGCAGATCGTTCGCTAGGATCTGAAACCTTGACCAACCGCCTTCAACGGTACCCTTGGCATTGAGAAAATCTACATAGGCTTCAACAGAAGTGCCGTCTTGTTCTAGCTTATCCATGAAAGGTTTGAAGGCATTGCTGAGTTTATCCAGCTGCTCAACAAAATCGGGGATAGGTTTGCACATGAGCTCTTCTGAGAACTCACAATAACATGCTTCAAATAAGGTCTTGTCGATATACTGCTGAACCAACTCAATAAATCGTTCACCCTCGCCGCGATAGAGCCAGACCACAGCGGTCAGGTTTTGTTGCTGCTCGGGGCTGAAATCGAAAATCTTACGAGTCACTTTGCGATAGACGTTGCGAGCATCCAGCATCAGCACCTTATCTTTTAAGTGCGCTGGTTTATTTTTATTTAAAAACCACAACTGGCAAGGCACAGATCGGGTATAAAAGAAGTTGCCGCGAATATCGACCATAATGTCAACATCGCCGGTTTTTACTAACTGCTCGCGCACCTTAGCTTCATCCCGACCGGCACTGGATGCTTGAGATGACATGACAAAACCGGCACGACCAGTCTCATTCAGGTAACTGTAAAAATACTGAATCCAAAGATAGTTACCATTACTGACCTTTTTATTTTTGTTAACACCGGGCAAACCAAACGGTAATCGATGCTTATCGCCTTTGATTTTATCTGCATCGACTTCATCCACGTTAAACGGCGGGTTGGCCATCACGTAATCGACAGTGCCAAACAAACCTTCATGTGGGTCATTGTAGTAGGTAATCGCACTCTCACCACCTTCAACATTACCTTCTAAGCCATGTACAGCAAGGTTCATCTTCGCTAAGCGTGTCGTGACTCGATTTTTCTCATGGCCATAAAAGGTGAGTTCGTGTGGGTCTTGAGCGTGACGCGCCATAAAATGGGCACTTTGCACAAACATACCGCCAGAACCACAAGCAGGGTCAAAAATTTTGCCGTGATCGGGCTCAATCACATTTACCAATAACTGTACTAGCGATACGGGGGTAAAGAATTCACCGCCGTCGTGGGCACCTTGATCAGCAAACTGAGTAAGGAAGTATTCGTAGATACGGCCAAAGATATCGCCAGTGGCTTTTTTTAACTCTTCTGGATTTAACGTACGTAACAACATACCCAAAACATCATTAGGAATATTGTTGTATTCCTGCTTGGGTAGCTGATGGCGTAGATTGGTATAGTCAGCCTCGATAGAGTCCATCGCATTTATGATGGCTTCGGCGCGATTATCGGCATCAGTTAAGGCGATAAGCGCATCAAACTGAGCATCAGGTTTTAGAAAGATAGCGCTCTTTTTCGAGAAGTCTTCTTTAGTTAATTCGCGCGTTTTACCACCACGGCTGGGCAGAGTTGTGATGATTTCATCTTTTACCGATAAATAGCGGCTGTAAGCGTGACGTAGAAAAATCAGTCCCATTACCGGTAAAAAGTATTCATTGCTAGCCAGCTCTGAGTTGGCGCGTAAGGTATCAGCCGATTTCCAAAGGCGTTTTTCAATTGCTTCAATATTTTCTAGTTGTGCCATGGGGCCAAATTCCTAATTATCACTTAATTACTTTTTGGTGATTTGATTGTTTCGATGGTATTCGCGCGGTTATGTTGAGAAGCGATGTAATGATCTAACTCACTTTGTTTAAAGCGCCACGAATTGCCCACCTTAAAACCCGGCAGTTCACCGTTAGCGGCAAGTCGATAAATCGTCCGTTCATTGACCTTTAGGTAATTAGCCACATCTTTGATGGTCAGTATGGGAGTGCTCATGACGAAAAGTATTACCAATGTCGAGAAAGTACAAGACTGTCAATATATCGTATATGGGAAGGAGTACAAGAAAGAATGTAATATTTTGAGCTACTTGGCACCAAATAAACGTTTGTAATCAGAATGAAATCGAGCAGGCATATCTGAAATGTAACGCCAGTAATCACATAAACCATCAATCGTTTTCATATCGGTATGGCCACAATCTAACATGATTTTAAGGAGCTCAAGTGTAGACATGACTTGCACGTCAAAAACATTAGCTAATTCAGCCATATCTTGATCATCAGTAATCAGTGGGACTCCAAGCTCCAACGCATAAGCAACATACAGGGTATCTACTCTCGATGGACCCGGATTATCCTGAACATAATCCCATAAGTAATCAAATGTTTGTTGGATAGCTTTTTTTTGCTTTTTGCTAATAACAGGGAAGCATTTGCGGTTTTCTGAAAACTCTTGTTCCTCTACCCAAGGAAATTTGCTTTGTAGTGTTCGATTACCAAGCTCTTTATTCAACTCTGGTAAAATATACAAGCAATATTCATTAACGCCAAAAGGCATAAACAATAGTGGCTTTATTGTTTTTGCTAATCTTAAGTAGGTATTAGTATCGACCAGTATTTTCGATTGAGGCATTAGGTTAGCTCTGTATGGATACTTCGCGCATCAAGAAGTGGCATATCCAGTACAGTTTGAACAAAACCAGGGCCTTTATCGTGTTCTTTGAGGTACTTTCTGAGTAGTTCAAAAAATGGCGTATCAAATGCTGTTTCAGCTTTATTTATATACTCTTTAGCACTTGGTTTTCCGTGTTCATCAAGCTCAACACTACCAAATAGAGCATCACTTAAGTTTTTATAGCGCTTATTAAAGTTAGTTACAGCACCATGAAATGATTTACTTAGCTTAATTTCATTCCGCCCAGTTAAAAGTGCATACTTATTTGCTTGACCAAGCACGGTATAAGGTGAAATGGTAAATTGATCCGCTAAGTCTACAACGTGTGCAATTTTTGCAGCTGGAGATGGTTGTGCATTGATAGAGGTATACGCTTTCTCTGCCAACTCATGTGGATACAATAAAGTTGCTGCAAAAGCATCTGCAAAATCTTCAGCATTGTCGCCTTCTAAACTTGGAGATAAACAATGCCCTAGCTCATGCGCCATCCAAAATTTGAAATCATGAATATTGGTATCAAGATTTAGATAAACCCAAGTACTTTGTGAGTCTGGTAAGTGTATGTGAACAGCATTTTCATGGCGTTGTTTAACTCCCCACATTACAGGGACAACAACCGCCTGTAACTCAGAGAAACGACGAATAAGGTGTGAAAAGTCAATGCACTCAGCGGTTCCAACATTAATGTCTTCTCTAACTTTTGCTGTAACTTTACAAAGATAATCATATTCACAACTTGGAGACTTAAGTACTGGTGGCATCTCCAAAGTATCAAAAGGCAAGTAAGCCACTAGATGGCGCAAGAAACGGCCCATTTCCTGAGCTTTTTCTATATGGTGATCTTTTGTCTTTGTTCCAGCTTTCTTACGAAAAGCAACTTTAGGAGCAAAAGGATCTTCTTTGATAACCAGTTCATCAAAAGGGAGGCCCAACAACTTACCCAGCTGTAGAAGTTTATTTGGACGTGGAAAAGATTTAGAGCTTAGCCATTGTGAGACGGCTTCTTTTGAGACAGCAAGACTCTCTGCCACTGCTGTTTGTGTCAGTCCAGCTCGTTCCATTGCCAAATTGGCTTTTTTAGTATTAAGTGTTTTTTGCATGTGCGAAGTATATTCTTAAGTCAAGTTTTGTCAAGTTTGATTGCGTTTTTATGAACGACTTGCCCAATTAGCAAAACGCTGTGCCCATGGGCCGATTTCTTCAGGGGGTAAGGAGCCAGGATTTTTAGATTTAGGGTGAGGGATACCCGCAAATCCATCTTTCGTGAATGCAGTTTTAAAAAGAGCTGTTGGCCAACCTAACGACTTTTTCATTATCTCCACCATAACTTGATTTAAATTTTGGCTAATCCATGCGTCTTTATTAGCGCCCTTTATCATCATTGTTGATAATTTTGCAGCGTTATCTGAAGTATCAATCTCAAATAGAGTTATGTTTTGGTTAGTATGTCTTAGATTTACAACAGCCATACACCTAGGGTTCTGTGTATCGGATAGCCAGTGTTTTTTGCCTTCACCAACTCTCGGCAACTTGATAATTTCTCTGCTTAATATTTCATAACCATGTACCAATTCAAGTACATCAACCATATTAATAAATGACTGAAACTTACCAAGATAAAGATGAGCATCATCTGTTTGGTCGTCGATATTATTCCAAGCCCCACCAGAAAGTTCACCAGAATCTTCTTTTTCATTGGTACTAAGCTTTGAGTCTAAAACTTCTGTTTCATCCGCCCCAAATACATTGTTTACAGATTTTATTCTTCTACTTACGCGATTGGTTATGAATGGAGTCTTAAATGAAATGCTGACACGCTCTGATGCTAATCCCATTGTGGGTTTGTCGGTATCCGACAATTCATCATCATCGAGTTCATACTGTTCCGGTGCTTGAGCTTGCTTTCCATCACCCATTGTTGGTTTGCCACCAACTTGTCGCTCATAGCCAGGATGAAAAAAATCAACTTCACCAGTAACTTCAGATGGCAATCCATTTAAACTTATTATTTCCCATACAAAGAAGCTTTTTGACTCCCGATCTTCCCAACCTCGCAATCCAATATCTACACCATCAAGAGGTGGTGGAGTGAATTGAAAATTCCAATATTGATATTTATTTTTCTGATACTGATTTCTTACTAAGTTTGTACTGATACTTTCAAATGATGCTCTGGCAGCGCTATCTAATAGGACCCAAGTTAAGAATCGTCTATTATCATCTTGGTTAAAATATGTAATTGGATATTCAGCGCCTTCACGAACTGTCACAACTGGTTGACCGTTGTCATTTTCACTAAGAAAGAAATCTTCTATAAGCGCATTGTGCTGCAAACTTAAACGAGCTAAAAATGGATCGTGATAGAATAATACTCGCGCCATTTCAAGTTGTGGAATATAAACTTGAACATCGTCTAATTGAACGACAAAACAAAGTTGATTTGAGTCTTTTCCATGCCGATGAGCCTGATAGGCAGGGCAATCTGTCGCGTTCGCAACAGTCCACTGTTGAGCATTTGAAATGGTAAACGAAAAAGGTAACCCAGCTAGGTCATAAGGTTTTGTGGCATTTAACACCCGTTTACGGGCTAGCACTGGAATATTACTGAATTGTAGGCTTTGTGACGTATTGCCATTAAAATCCAGGTTAATGGCCCAAGACTTGTTACCGATACTTCGAAACAACGCACCAATGCCCAAAATCTTTGCATCATCGTTTAATTTTTGAAACTTTACTTCACTCTTACTCACTCAAAATTTCCTCTAATAGCTTACTCACAATACCTGTCATCCGCTCATCACTTAAACCTGCTGCACGCAATAGCGACCATCGTTTAATATGTTTCTTATTTTTCAGCATATCGAGGTAGGTACGAGTAAGCCTTCTTGCTTGATATTCATCCGTACTTTCAGAATAAAGAGCCAGTAAATGGCTGCTACGAGGTAGCCGATGCAAATTTTTTTCGACCGTTGCTCTATTTTCAAGTTGGTGAATTAGGAATGTTCTGCTCAGGTGTGGTGCGTTTAAATCTTCAGATAGATTTTTACAAACACGACGAAGATTTTGAGCAATTTGTCTATCTCGTTGTGGCCAGTCGACGCGGTTATTGACCACTACTTTTTCAGCATGAAATAAACTATTGATGTGAATTAGCCAATCGTAGTGGTTTCGATAAAGCCTTGCGTAGAGAGCTTTATTTAGCAGGCGGGCAGCCTTTGGTGGTACAACTTCAATTAACACCTTCCAATCTATTTGGTCTGGGCTAAGCGTGTTTAAAGTGTTTAGATCCCGCTTTTGGGGAGGAATATTGTTTTCGCTTTTTATTACTATACTCGAGGCTTTATCAATTGCCTCACAGATACTGAACCTTCCATTTGAAAGAGCTGTGATTACCACTATATGCTCAGCAAAACTAAAACTTTTTCTGTGTTTTCGAAACAACGCTTTAAGCCAAGAAGTTTCAATAAAAGAAGGTAAAATACCGGCTTTATGAAGCCAACCTTTACCCCAAAACCTTATTACGGAATCATAAATCCTAGAATGATCAATCCTTAGACCATTTAAGTAACCCAGGTTTGATGCAAATTGCTCATAAAATACTGTCCATTGAGCGGGGCTTATACCTTGACTGATAACCTGCATTAATTGAGAGACTTGATGCGAAAATAACTTGTCGATATTAGTTGCGTTAACTTTATCAAGTACTTCAGCGTCCTCTATTACAGTGAAGGTATGCCGGTGTTCACCATCGATGACGATAGTAGTCTTATTCAAAGGTCCATGTTTTGGGCATGTGTTTACTATAGGAATTTGCCAAAAACGTTCCCAAAAACATTCACCGTATTTTATTTTTTGTTCTTTTAAACACTCTACGCAGACATAAAGTCTGCCCTTTGTCTTTACTCTCGAAGCTACATTACCACTTGCTAAATGCGCCGCTCCCTGGGAGCTTCCGCTCATCCACTTTATTACCTTATCATTTCTCTCTGGTGGTAAAAAAGGAGCATAAATAGGCCAGAGTGTATGGCGATATATTAAAGTTTTAGCATCCAAGCCTAACAAATTAGGATACTGGTTTGCTAAAGCCTGCACATGACTTGGCAAATCGACAGTAGCAATCACCCTGCGATTATTAAACACCTTTTCCAATAACTGCTTTGGTGAGATCTCCCCATCATGAACACCAGATCTTGCTATAGTGCTATAAAGTAGCTCCTCAGAATAAGGTATCGGAAATCCAAGCATTAGAAGCCAGCCGCCCAGCTATCAAGATCAAACATCTGGCCGTTTTGCTCAAGCCTCTCTACCAGTGATAGTCTTTCTTCTTTGCAATAGGCATATTGATACCTTAAGTCACTGACGT
Source organism: Providencia heimbachae ATCC 35613 (assembly GCF_001655055.1). Classification (GTDB taxonomy): domain Bacteria; phylum Pseudomonadota; class Gammaproteobacteria; order Enterobacterales; family Enterobacteriaceae; genus Providencia; species Providencia heimbachae. Next base: position 156,436 of record NZ_LXEW01000031.1, read on the forward strand.
CTAAATCGTGCCAATCTTTCTGCTTAACTTTAGTTTTTGTTTTTTCTTTCCGTACTGGTTCTTCATACGATTGATACCAATTAACCAAAATAGGGATCATTTCATGAATACTTTGTCCTGGATGTTCTTCAAAAATCCTTTCAACGAGTTTTACGACGTTCTGCTCGTCAAAGTTTTCCTCTATTTGCAAAATCACATTGTACAAGCGTAAGGCTTCCTGATTGCCGCCAAAAAGTCGTTCTTCTTGTTTTTGAACGACCTCCATAATTTCAGAGCCAAGTTGGATGAGACGTTTATCAAGGTCAACGACACGCATATCAGAATACTTCACAATTTTATCTGCATCACCTGAGCGCAAAGCATCAAGCATTGGATGAACGGGTTTCAATTCCTGCTTATATACTGATTTTAATATACCAACAGTGATGCGCTCTTTCTTATTAGCTATTGCACGAAGTTGAGCTAGCACAAAAAGCTTTACAACAATGTCTAGTACCCCTTGTGATAGATCATACCAACAATCTCTAATCTCATCAGTGAGTGGATCATCTCCGTGTTTTAACCATTGATGCTTCCAAAGGTTATCTGAGAATCTAGTCCAATTTAGGTTTGGTACCTTTCCGCTACTTTTATCTACATTTTGTTGTATGGTTTCCCAATATATTGAACCAAGGCCTGCACTCCGCCTTCCAGACTGCAATTCCAACTCGAAAATTGGGCGAGCCTTTGGGGTGCCAACTAAAACAATAGGGATGCCGACCGTATTCACTAATTCGACAAAGAATTCCAACATCTGCTCCTTGCCGCCAGAGCGCACCTGGCTTAAGCGTTGGATTTCGTCGATAACCAAAATTCCAATTGCACGATTGTTCGCAGTTTGACGCATCAGAGCCAGCATTTTAGGAACTGAAAGACGTTGTTTTGCATAACGGCGTTCATAATCAGTGCCCAGTACACCATCAACAGCACTGAAGAAATTCAGACAAAGACTCTCGAGATCGCCGTTACTAGGGCATTCAATTTTTAAATAAGTAACTTGAAAAAAGTTTTGTTGTTCGTGGTAGATAACTTGCGGATAAGTTTCCAGCACCCGTATTAAAGAACTGGTTTTACCGCTGCCAGAAATACCCACTAAAGACATACTTCTAGCTGTTGTTTTTTCAACACTAAAATTTGCAGTAATTTCTCCGCCTGACTTGATCAGATCATAGCCTTCTTGAAGTTTCCTGTTTAATGAACCGTCGCTGATATTTCGACCGACATACCCCATACGTAACATCATGTCGATTTTCTCTTGCAACAGTACATGTTGTGAGAGAGGCTGGAAATAATCATCCAACAGCGAAACGGCCATGTGCATTCTGGATTTTGGACTGGATAGCCGATCGGAAGGATGGAAATCTACCTTTCCCTTGATACTGTTGCCTGCTTGAGCAACAGACAATATAGGAGGAAGCGCTTCAATAAATGGATTACCATCGTAACGCTTAATGCCCGTAGACTGGTAAGATGCTATAACAAAGTGATTGGGTTGTTCCATCAAGAGTCTCCACCATCAAACAATTCATCTTCAAAATCAGGGTATTCATCACTATCTTCAGGCTTAGTTAGATGAACTATCTTTCCTGTTTGCTGGCGTTCTGCTCTTTTTGGTCGGCGCAATTCCCGTTCTTTAGCAAGCTGATCAGACCTAGCATGACTAACTCCTTTCATACGATCTACATTTGTAGCAGTCTGTTTCGGGGTTTGCTTAATTGCCGACGAAATAATGTCTTCTACACGAGTTTCATGTTGTTTTCGAAGTTTGTCAGCGTGTAGCTGATCTTTCGATGCCTGCATCTTGATCTGTTTCTGTTTTCGCCAAACTTCCCAAAATGTTTGCCCTCTAAACTCCCGCGATAAATCAGTAATGCGACAGACCCAGTGATCTCGACTTCCTACTGTATGAAATAAATAAATCTCATCAGCAAAGTTTGGGTCGAAAGCTACCTCAACTTTTTTAGGCCTGTTTGATTTGTCCGAACGGTGCATCCAGCCAAGTTCAACAATTTCAGGTCCGGAGTAATAAACCCCAAATATACATATACCTTGCGCTGACACACTAGCTTGATTTCTAGGCAATAATGCAATTCGCACCGATTCTGCGTTAGCTTTACGTAACCGCCCTGACCTATTTTGAAGGCCCCAGTTCCAAAGATGAATAGGTATTGAAGGTAAATCCGCAGGCATATCTTTTGCTCGATCATACTTTGACATAGGATCTACAAAATTTCTCATCACAATAGATGAAACTATGATTTCGGTAAACTCTGAAATAGTTAACTTCCCATCAAGCCAATAGTTCTTACCGCCCCTCTTTCTTACTGTAGGGCCAATCACTTCCCCTGGCGTAAATTTTTTGAATTCTGCCTGTAGCGTTCTAAACCTTTGTTCGACAATTCCTTTTGCATCTCCTCTATACGGGGGCGTATTTTCGATTCGAACTCTGTAACTTGATTCTAGACCTTCAATTTGATGACCGATAAGTTCGCCTCTATCTGCAAGTATGGCTTCTGGTAAGCCAGGAGTAGGCCAAGAAAAATTATCAGTTTCAATATCTAAATCTTTGAATAAATGCTTTTTGTCATTTAATGCCAAATAAAGTGATTGTATTGCCGCTACGTAAGATGGTTTTTCAAAACCGATGTACCAGCCAACAATTAGTCTAGAAAAAACATCAATTACAATATATACAGTAGGTCGCCCGACAGGCTGATTTCTATCATGATCTGATACTAATATTACGTCTGCAATGGTGGCATCTATCTCATAACGAGAACCAGGCCCTAAAGCTTGAATTGTTGCAGTACTATGCAAAGGGCGGACATCTTTTTTATAAATAATATCCGATACACCAGCTTTAATTTTATCTACACTCTTGTATTCACGGTCAAAGAAGTAGCTTAATTGGCGTTTTGTTGGTTTTTCTGATTCCGGAACACCTGGAAATATGTTGTCATAAAGACCTTTGAATTTACGATGTGCACGAGCAATAGAGAATTGTTTATTGAAAATATATTTATCAATAATTATTCGAAATAGTTTTTCAGTTGGCTCATCTACCAAGGCACCAGTTCCATCCATAATTTTTCTTGGACGGCCGAGTTTTTTGACATTAGCAACACGTTTCTGACCTTTAGCTCCAGAATTTCTGTAATCAGGCAATAAGGTATTGGAAACCTGTCCTCTTTGCCAATAACGACGAATCAACTTATAAATGTGTGGCCTTGATATTTCACCAGTTTCGAGAATAGTCGCTACATGTTTTGCTCTAACTTTTTTTATATAAAAATTAGGATCTTCTACAAGCGGTTTTATGATTTGATAATTTCTATTTCGAATTGTTGTTTCTTTGGAGTCAGGTTCAGGCAAGAGGTTTACTATATATTCAAATGGATCATCAACGCGAGTTAGCTTTTCTTCTAATAAAAGATCTTCGAGTTGTGAAAGCTCAACAAGATCTGGGAATGCCTTTTGATCTTCAAGGGAAATCCATACAGCATGCGTATTTGTAGTTACAAGCACTCTATAAAGCTTGTCTTCTAGCTTGATCACCTCGTTAACTTGAAACACGCCCCCCCTCCTGCAAAGCATTGAAAGTTTCAGCTGTTATGTCAGAACACCTTAGCTCTGTAAATGGTTTCGTTATATCAAAATGAAAATAGCGATGTGCAAGCAATCGTTTAATTTGATATAAAGCCTCACCAGGTTCATGACCATAGGAAGCGTCGAGTTTCATACATAACTCTTTAACCCTCAGGTTTTCACTCTGTCGTATATGTTTACTAAAAACGTCTAATTGAACTAATAGCTCATTCTGATCGGTATCATCGTCAATATGGTTATAAAGAAGGTTAATATTCTCAAATACAATTGGTGGAATCTGATTTTCAGTGACCCAAAAAAAAGGTACTCCTTTCTCACGCCAATATAAACTTTCAATTTCAAGCTTTTCAATTGTTCTAGAGTCATTAAAGGCTTCAGTAGCTTTAACTTGAATAACAAATCGCCGCCTATCTTTTTCTTCAGTATCTACAACAAAATCACTACTCATATATTGATCCACCCCGTGATGGTTTGGATGTTCTATTCCTAATAGTTTACTGATATCCAGCGTCACTGTACGATCGAGGGGGAATTGTTCACGAATATCTATAGTAGTTGAGCGCCATTGAAGCAAAAGAAATGTTGCAAGCTCTAGATCAGATAGTAGATGATGGGTTCGTTGAGAAAGATGTCCAAAAACACGATGAGAGCGCCCTTCTGAAGCTACATCTCGAACGGTAAGCCATGGTTTATAGTCTGCTCCGGTGCCTTGACCTCGACCTTCTTTAATCCAACGTCGATTTTTAACCTCAGAGTTCCAGTATTGTTTCTTACCCATAGTAAAATGCCATCTAAACTAACTTATTTTAAAAGTAGCTTAGATGGCAATAATTAACAACTAAATTGTAAAGTTAACAACTATATTGTGTACGTAACAACTTTATTGTTAACCAACACTTATTTTAACACAATGCGTTATTACTCAACCGTTACTGATTTCGCCAGATTACGTGGCTGGTCAACATCGGTGCCTTTAATTAAGGCCACATGATATGACAGTAATTGTAGCGGTACAGTGTAAAAAATCGGGGCAATTAGCTCTTCAACATGTGGTAATGAAACAATTTTCATATTTTCACTTGCGGTAAAGCCGGCATCTTGGTCAGCAAATACATACAGCAAGCCACCGCGTGCACGCACTTCTTCAATGTTAGATTTAAGTTTTTCGAGCAACTCATTGTTAGGAGCAATGATAATAACCGGCATATCAGCATCAATCAGCGCTAATGGACCATGCTTTAATTCACCCGCCGCATAAGCTTCAGCATGAATATACGAAATTTCTTTTAATTTCAGCGCCCCTTCAACTGCAATCGGGAACTGATCGCCACGACCTAAGAATAAGGCATGGTGCTTATCAGAAAAATCTTCAGCCAGTGCTTCAATCACTTTATCTTGTGACAACATGCTTTCAATACGAGCTGGCAATGCATGCAGTGCATGAGAAATATTTTCTTCAAGCTCTGGTTTTGCACCTTTCAAGCGCCCCATATAGGCCACCAGCATCAACAAAACAGTCAATTGCGTTGTGAATGCTTTGGTTGATGCAACGCCAATCTCAGCGCCGGCTTTGGTCATCAAAGCAAACTCAGATTCACGTACCAATGAAGAACCCGCTACGTTACAAACGGCTAATGATGTCAAATAGCCAAGCTCTTTCGATAAACGTAAAGCGGCTAATGTATCTGCGGTTTCCCCTGATTGGGAAAGGGTGATCATCAAACTATTTTTACGATGTGCGGGGTTACGATAGCGATATTCTGAAGCAATCTCAACATCACAAGGAATACCCGCCAATGATTCAAACCAATAGCGTGCAACCATTCCGGCATTGAACGATGTACCACAAGCAACGATTTGAATATGCTCTACCTGTGAAAGAATTTCGCTCGCTCTTGGGCCTAATTCACTAAGGTCGATACCATTGTCTTTACTAAAACGCCCTTCAAGCGTGTTTTTAATCGCTAATGGCTGCTCATAAATTTCTTTTTGCATATAGTGGCGATAAATACCTTTATCACCGGCATCATATTGAACATTAGACTCAATTGTCTCACGTTCAATTGCTGAGCCTTGTTTATCAAAAATACGCACAGAACGACGCGTTACCTCAGCGATATCTCCTTCTTCAAGGTAGATAAAACGACGAGTTACCGGTAAAAGAGCGAGTTGGTCAGAGGCTAAGAAGTTTTCACCAACACCAAGGCCTATCACCAATGGGCTGCCCGAACGTGCGGCGACTAATAATTCAGGAATACGGCTATCCATCACGACAGTACCGTATGCACCCCGTAATTGTGGGATAACGCGCTGAACCACTTCCAGTAATGTGCCACCTTTTTCTTGTTCGTGATGAACAAGATGGGCAATCACTTCGGTGTCGGTATCAGAACTAAACACATAGCCAAGCTTTTTAAGCTCGTCTTTTAGTGTTAAATAATTTTCAATAATACCGTTATGCACAACGGCAATGTAACCGGATGTATGCGGGTGAGCATTACGCTCACTTGGAACACCATGAGTCGCCCAACGGGTATGTGCAATCCCCATTCCGCCAGATACAGGGCTTTTCTCTACTTCATCCGCTAGCATCTGCACTTTACCGACTTCACGTAAGCGTTGCAGATGACCTTCATGATCAACAACAGCCATACCGGCCGAGTCATAACCACGGTATTCAAGACGACGAAGACCTTCTAACAGAATTTCTGCGATATCACGTTGTGCAACAGCACCTACGATTCCACACATATTTATTAATTCCTAAACAAAAGAATATCCTTTAAGGATTATTCTTTATTTTGTCGCAACCTGATTATTATTCAGTTTTCACTGTTCCCCAGCCTTGTAGAAATGGGGATATTTTTATATGAATTATTTTACTAACATTTTTATAATAGGAGAGACAAAAAGCATGCTCTCCTTAAAATTGACTTACTTTTTCTTTACTGGTCGTTGCCAGTTTTTAATATGCATTTGCTTAACGCGGCTGACGACTAACTCGCCTTCATTAACATCGCGAGTCACTGTCGTGCCTGCACCAATGGTTACGCCATTAGCAATCGAAACAGGTGCAACTAATTGCGTATCTGAGCCAACAAATACGTCATCGCCAATAATGGTTTTATGTTTATTCGCACCGTCATAGTTACAGGTTATTGTGCCTGCACCAATATTGACGTTTTCACCAATTTGAGCATCCCCTAAATAAGAGAGGTGTCCCGCTTTTGAACCAAGACCCAAAGACGCATTTTTTATTTCAACAAAGTTACCAACGTGCGCTTTTGCTGCTAATTTAGCACCGGGACGTAAACGAGCAAAAGGACCAACAGTACATTCCGTCGATAATTCAGAATTTTCTATTACGGAATAAGGGCTAATAACCGAGTTATCACCAATCACACAATTTTTCAAAATACAGCCAGATTGGATATGAACGTTATTCCCTAAAGTGACATTACCTTCAATAATAACATTGGTATCAATGATAATATCGCGACCATGAGTTAAGGTTCCGCGAATATCAAAGCGCGCAGGATCGATTAACATCACACCCGCTAACAGTAATTTTTCGGCTTGCTCTTTTTGGTAAATACGTTCAAGAGCCGCAAGTTGCAGACGGTTATTAACCCCTTCCATCTCACTAAGACGGTTTGGATGAACCGTGGCAATCTTGTTCCCTTCTTTATGAGCTAACGCAATTATATCAGTGATATAATATTCGCCTTGTGCATTGTTATTATTGAGTTGAGCTAACCAGCGTTTAAAATCTTTACCGCTTGCAACCATGATCCCGGTATTAATTTCTTGGATTTTGAGTTGTGCTTCAGTCGCGTCTTTTTGTTCGATAATACCAACGACTTCATTGTTTTCACGAATAATACGACCATAGCCTGTCGGATTATCTAAAATAACAGTCAGTAAACCAATTCCACCTTCGGGCTTCACGTCAATAAGACGCTGTAAGGTGTCCTGAGCAATTAAAGGAACATCACCATATAACATGATGATATCTTCATCATCATGAAAGCTTGGGGCTGCTTGTTGCATTGCATGGCCCGTGCCAAGCTGTTCAGCTTGTAAAACCCAATTTAAGTTTTGCTCGCCCAGTTTTTCTTTCAGTAAATCGCCACCATGCCCGTATACCAGATGGATATCTGATGCACCGATAGATTTTGCTGTATCAATGACATGTTGAACCATCGGTTTACCTGCAAGCAAATGCAATACTTTAGGCAACTCTGAATACATCCGTGTGCCTTTACCGGCAGCTAAAATCACGACACTTTTTCTTTGCACAGTCATATTTTCCTGAAACTCCAACTTTGGGGTGAAAGTAAACCTATTTCCTGTATAAATTACTACATATTTCGCACAAATAAAAAAGCCAGTTAGGTTTAACCAACTGGCTTTTTTTTATACTGCTATCATTACATTAGCTTTTTAGTCAATTCGATTACTCGAAGTTTGGCTATCGCTTTTGCAAGTTCTGCCGATGCCTGAGCATAATCAACATCACCGTGCGCTTTGCGAACATGTTCTTCCGCTCTACGTTTAGATTCCACTGCACGAGCTTCATCTAAATCTTTACCACGGATCGCTGTATCAACAAGTACGATTACACCAGTTGGTTGTACTTCTAACATACCGCCGGAGAGGTAAATTAGTTCTTCTTCACCAAACTGCTTGGTAATACGTATCATGCCCGGTTTTATGGCAGTCAGCAGTGGGGTATGCTGTGGATAAATCCCCAGCTCACCTTCACTACCTGTCACCTGAATTTTCTGTACTAGGCCTTCAAACATCTGTTTTTCAGCACTAACAACTTTCAGGTAGTATGTCATTGCAGATACCATATCAACCTCCTGTCAGCTGGATTAAAGCTTTTTAGCTTTTTCCACGGCTTCGTCAATGGTACCAACCATATAGAACGCCTGTTCTGGCAGGTGATCATAATCGCCGTTCAGGATACCACTGAAGCCACGAATAGTGTCTTTCAGGGAAACGAACTTACCTGGTGAACCAGTGAAGACTTCTGCAACAAAGAATGGTTGAGACAGGAAGCGCTGGATCTTACGAGCACGAGCAACAACCAGTTTATCTTCTTCAGACAACTCATCCATACCTAGAATTGCAATGATATCTTTCAGCTCTTGGTAACGCTGCAGAATAGACTGAACGCCACGTGCAACATCATAGTGCTCTTGACCAACAACGAGAGGGTCAAGCTGGCGGCTTGTCGAATCCAGAGGGTCAACCGCTGGGTAAATACCCAATGATGCGATTTGACGGCTCAGAACGACGGTTGCGTCCAAGTGAGCAAATGTGGTTGCTGGTGATGGGTCAGTTAAGTCATCCGCAGGAACGTAAACCGCTTGTACAGAAGTGATTGAACCTGTTTGGGTTGATGTAATACGTTCTTGTAGAACACCCATCTCTTCTGCCAGTGTTGGTTGATAACCTACCGCTGAAGGCATACGACCTAACAGAGCTGATACTTCAGTACCTGCCAGTGTATAACGATAAATGTTATCAACGAACAGCAGTACGTCACGACCTTCGTCACGGAATTTTTCAGCCATAGTCAGACCCGTCAACGCAACGCGCAGGCGGTTTCCTGGTGGCTCGTTCATCTGGCCATAAACCAGTGATACTTTATCCAGAACGTTTGAGTCAGTCATTTCATGATAGAAGTCGTTCCCTTCACGGGTACGCTCACCAACACCGGCAAACACTGAGTAACCTGAGTGCTCAATCGCGATGTTACGGATAAGTTCCATCATATTTACTGTTTTACCAACACCCGCACCACCGAACAGACCGACTTTACCACCTTTCGCGAATGGACAGATTAAGTCCATTACTTTGATACCGGTTTCGAGTAGTTCTGCTGAGCTTGATAGCTCTTCGTAGCTTGGTGCTGGACGGTGAATAGACCAGCGCTCTTCTTCGCCGATATCACCTTTCATATCAATAGGGTCACCTAGAACGTTCATGATACGTCCCAGAGTTGCTTTACCTACTGGTACTTCAATTGGGTGCTCTAGGTTTATAACTTCTAAACCACGGCGTAGGCCGTCTGATGTACCCATTGCGATACAACGGACAACACCACCGCCTAACTGCTGCTGAACTTCCAGCACCAGTTTTTCTTTACCGTTCATCACCTCAAGAGCGTCGTACACTTTTGGTACGCTATCTTGAGGGAACTCGACGTCCACAACAGCGCCGATTACCTGGATAATCTTTCCAGTAGCCATCTTGAATCCTCTACGTAATTCGTATACCTAGCTGTTAAACCGCGGAAGCGCCCGAAACAATTTCGGTAAGCTCCTGAGTAATGCTGGCCTGACGAGCTTTGTTGTAAACCAACTGTAACTCTTTGATCAGGTCTCCACCATTATCAGTAGCGGCTTTCATCGCTACCATTCGTGCGGCCTGCTCACTAGCCAGGTTTTCAACGACGCCCTGATAAACCTGCGACTCGATATAACGACGCAGCAGGGTATCCAGCAACGCCTTAGGATCGGGTTCATAGATATAATCCCAAGATTTCTTCTTCAGTGTTTCGTCATTGCTTGGAGGCAATGGCAATACTTGAAGAATAGTAGGCTCCTGAGACATTGTATTGATGAACTTATTAGTCACAACATACAGTTTATCCAAACGCCCTTCATCATAGGCTTGTAGCATCGTGTTAACTGGACCAATCAAGTCCGAAAGCGTTGGGTTATCCCCCATTCCAGTTACCTGTGTCACGACATTGCCGCCAACAGAACCAAAGAATGAAACCGCTTTAGAGCCGATTAAAGCCAAATCAACCTGAACATTTTTTTCAGACCATAATTTCATATCTGAGAGCAGTTTTTTAAACAAGTTAATGTTCAAACCACCACACAGACCACGGTCTGTTGAAACAACCAAATACCCGACACGTTTAACTTCACGCTCTTCGAGATAAGGATGTTTATATTCCAGATTACCTAACGCTAGGTGACCAATCACACTGCGCATGGTCTCCGCATAAGGACGGCTAGCCGCCATGCGTTCCTGCGATTTACGCATTTTGGACGCAGCGACCATTTCCATCGCTTTAGTGATCTTCTGCGTGTTTTGCACGCTGGCAATCTTGGAACGTATCTCTTTTGCGCCGGCCATTACTGCTTCTCCTTATTAACCAGACGGCCCATAAAATTCATAGGCCGAATAGTATTACCAGGACTGAGTTGCTTTAAATGACTCGAGGAGTTTTTTCAACTTACCTTCGATATCATCGTTATAGTTACCCGCCTGGCCGATTTCGTTTATAAGGTCAGCATGCTCGCGCAGTGCAAAAGAAACTAATGCAGCTTCAAATGCACCAATTTTCGCTAACTCAACATCATCCAAATATCCACGTTCCGCAGCGAACAGAGAAAGAGCCTGCTCTGCTACTGACATAGGTGCATATTGTTTCTGTTTCAGCAACTCAGTTACTTTCTGACCATGGCTCAACTGTTTACGAGTTGCGTCATCGAGGTCGGAAGCAAACTGAGCAAACGCTGCCAGTTCACGATATTGAGCAAGTGCAGTACGGATACCACCAGACAATTTCTTAATAATTTTAGTCTGAGCAGCACCACCAACACGAGATACTGAAATACCTGGGTTAACCGCTGGACGAATACCAGAGTTAAACAGGTTAGATTCCAGGAAGATCTGACCATCTGTAATCGAGATTACGTTAGTCGGTACGAATGCAGAAACGTCACCGCCTTGAGTTTCAATGATAGGCAGAGCTGTCAATGAACCTGTTTGGCCTTTAACTTCACCTTTAGTAAAGTTTTCAACATAGTCAGCGTTAACACGAGCAGCGCGCTCAAGTAAACGTGAATGCAGATAGAAAACATCACCTGGGTATGCTTCACGTCCTGGTGGACGACGTAGCAACAGTGAAATCTGACGGTATGCAACCGCTTGTTTAGACAGGTCATCATAAACAATCAGCGCATCTTCACCACGGTCACGGAAATATTCACCCATTGCGCAACCTGAGTATGCAGATAGGTATTGCAGCGCAGCTGATTCAGATGCAGTTGCAACAACAACAATGGTATTTTCCAGAGCGCCGTGCTCTTCAAGTTTACGTACTACGTTAGAAATCGTAGAAGCTTTCTGACCGATAGCAACGTAAACGCATTTGATGCCAGAGTCACGCTGGTTAATAATGGAGTCGATCGCTAGCGCAGTTTTACCTGTCTGACGGTCACCGATGATTAGCTCACGCTGACCACGGCCGATTGGGATCATCGCATCGACTGATTTATAACCAGTTTGTACAGGTTGATCAACAGATTGACGCTCGATAACACCTGGAGCAATAACTTCGATTGGAGAGAAGCCATCATTCTCAACAGGGCCTTTACCATCAATAGGTTGACCCAGTGTATTCACGACACGTCCAAGTAGACCACGGCCTACTGGAACTTCAAGAATACGACCTGTACATTTAACTTTCATGCCTTCTGCCAAATCGGCATACGGACCCATAACAACAGCACCCACAGAGTCACGCTCTAAGTTCAGTGCAATTGCATAACGGTTACCAGGCAGTGCGATCATCTCACCCTGCATGACTTCGGCTAAACCGTGAATACGAATGATACCGTCATTAACGGATACAATCGTACCTTCATTGTGAGCTTCACTCACAACATCGAACTGAGCAATACGCTGTTTGATCAGTTCGCTGATTTCGGTGGAATTCAGTTGCATATGCTCCAGTCCCCTTAAGACTGCAAGACGTCAGTTAAACGCTCTAAGCGACCGCGGACACTTCCGTCAATGACGAGGTCTCCCGCACGAATGATCACTCCAGCAATAACAGACTTGTCAGTTTTGCAATTCAGCTTAACTTTGCGTGACAGACGTTTTTCCATCGCGGCAGAAATTTTAGCTGACTGCTGTTCATTCAATTCGGTAGCAGAAATAACATCAACTTCAATCGTTGATTCCAGCGTATCGCGCAATTGTATAAATTGAACAAGTACTTCTGGAAGCGTGGTTAAACGCCCGTTTTCAGCCATAATACGAATCAGATTTTGAACATGCTCGTCAATTTCATCTCCGCAAACAGAGATAAACGTTTTAGCTAATTTTTCTGGTGCCATAGAACCAGAAAGCAGCTCACCAACCTGTTCATTGCGCGCCACCTCAGAGGTGAATGCCAGCATTTTCTGCCATTTTTCAACAGATTGGTTTTCGACAGCAAAGTCAAAAGCTGCTTTGGCGTAGGGGCGAGCTACAGTAGCAATTTCAGACATGCCCCTCCCTCCTACAGTTCAGCGACTAGTTTATCAACGATGTCGCTATTAGCAGCTTCATCCACGGAACGTTCAATGATCTTCTCGGCACCTGCGATAGCAAGCATCGCAACCTGTTTACGTAACTCTTCACGTGCACGTTTACGCTCAGCATCAATTTCGGCTTGCGCTTGTGCTACGATTTTTGCACGCTCTGTTTCAGCTTCGGCTTTCGCTTCGTCAATCATCTGACTGCGTTGTTTATTCGCTTGTTCGATGATGACTTGCGCTTCAGCTTTCGCTTTTTTCAGTCGGTCGGTTGCGTCGGTTTGCGCCAGTTCCAGGTTCTTTTTAGCACGTTCTGCGGAAGATAAACCGTCAGCAATTTCTTTTTGACGTTTTTCTATGGCCGCCATAATCGGTGGCCATACATACTTCATACAGAACAAAACAAACAGGACAAACGCGATAGCCTGGCCGAGGATTGTTGCATTCAGGTTCACAGACAATACCTCTTATTCATTAGTGAGTTAATGTTCTTAATGTGTTCCGTAACGTAAATTAAGCAACAGCGAACATTACATACAGGCCCAGACCAACAGCAATCATCGGAATAGCATCAACTAGGCCCATTACGATAAAGAACTGTGTACGCAGCAAAGGAATTAAATCCGGCTGACGAGCAGCACCTTCTAAAAATTTACCACCTAGGATGCCGATACCGATCGCAGCACCGATCGCCGCTAATCCCATCATAATAGCGGCAGCCATGTACAGCAGATCCATATTCAGGTTTTCCATGACAGTCTCCAGTTTGTTTCAGTTAATTCAATTATTTATTGATAGTTAATTAATGTTCTTCAGATGCCATCGAGAGATAGACAACAGTCAGAACCATAAATATAAAGGCTTGTAGCGTAATAATCAGTATGTGGAAGATAGCCCACGGTAGGCTTAACAACCACTGTGACCACCACGGTAACAGTGCCGCGATAAGAATAAAGATCAATTCACCTGCATACATGTTACCAAACAGTCGCAGACCGAGTGATACAGGTTTTGATAGCAGGCTTACCCCTTCAAGAATCAAGTTAACAGGAATAAAGATCGGATGATTAAAAGGCTGCATAGTGAGCTCTTTCGTAAATCCGCCAATTCCTTTCATCTTGATGCTATAAAAGATTATTAGGATAAACACACCAACCGCCATAGATAAAGTCACACTAACATCTGCTGTCGGAACTGCACGCAGAGCAGGTAACCCTAAATAATGTTCACCTATGTAAGGAAGGAAGTCGATTGGGAGTAAATCCATAAGGTTCATTAAGAAAACCCAGATGAACACGGTTAAAGCCAGAGGGGCAATAACTTTGCTCTTACCGTGATACATATCACGGACTGAATTATCAACGAAACCAATGATCAGTTCTATTGCAGTCTGTAACTTACCGGGTACGCCACTAGTCGCATTAACGGCAACTTTTCTAAATAGCCACAGGAACAGAACCCCGAGAACTACCGAGAAAAAAAGCGAGTCAATGTTCAACGTCCAAAATGTTGGACTAGCTTGGGGATCGACCAACTCAAAGGTACGTAAGTCTAACTGAAGGTTATTCAGATGGTGACTTATGTACTCATTTGTAGTCATCACTTCTCCTGATGCAGACATGATGCCTCTTACCCTTTTGTAGTTTAAAAATACTTACCGTTTTAAAACGGCTGGTGCAACAATCTGAACAATTAGCACCGCTAAATAGGTCAAACCCAGTGGTGTCAATGACGCTTTAAACACACCGAAAGCAACAACTAATACAGCGATAGTTGTAACAACCTTCAGCCCTGCTCCTAATGCAAAGAACCAGGCAATGCGGACAGGTTCATCCTCTTCTTTTGCTTTCTGAAAGTGCGCTAGCAACATAAATACGATATTTGGTAACCAGCATGCTAACCCACCCGCAAGAGCAGAGGCCCCCCATTCTATACTATTTGCACAGAAAGCCCCACTGAGGATAACAAAAGTTATTAACTGAACAGACAAATACTTTGCAGCATTGTTGTTGTCATAAAGGGATACAGACATAACTTTTGATGTTCTCCCAGCTTTTCTCAGCCACAGAAACGCTAAGTGTTGTATAAAACTGCCTTTGCTTAAATGTGTCAAGAGACAAAAACGAGCAAATTATACGGGCAGGCGAAATGAATTCAATCAGTAAGTAGCGAAAAGGTGAATAAATATTTAATTTTTTCGAGATAGCGCAGAATTGACGCAGTAATTATTAATAAATAGTTAACAACTTAACAGCAACAAACATTTTTATGTGATGAATATCACATTCTGTATTTTACCCTTTGTTTGATTCACCGCTATTTACACAATAAAAAAAGGGTTTTAGCCAGTAAATCAAATAATTAAAGATAGCAATTTTTAACCAAAAAAATGATGAAAAAAATGAAATATTTCATTATTAATTATTTAGCTAGCTAAAACGATTAAGTAAAAATAGGCAGTTAGGATTCATTTTTTCTTTCAACGCATTATTTTTGCTATTTATTCGTTATTATCCTGTAAACATAACGTAAATAATGAAAAAAAATAAGCGGAATAAAATAAAAATAGCCGTAACATTGTAAATGCACGGCTACAGCTCAAAAAGGTAAATTTATTTGATAAAAAGTAACTTTATTTTATAGATAACTTAACTAAATGACGCTGCCCATCAAGTTCTGGAATTTTCAGTTCAGTGATCGATTCCACGATAAAACCTTCTGGTAATTCAGTAATTTCCTCACCACGGATCACACCTTTTAATGCGTAGAATTTACCATTTGAAGACGGTAAATGATGGCACCAGCTCAACATGTCATTCAAAGATGCAAAAGCACGGCTTATAACGCCATCAAACCCATTTTCTTGTTGATATTCTTCAACACGAGATTGAACAGGTTCAATATTATTTAACCCTAACTCATGCTGTACCTGCTTTAAGAAGCGTATACGCTTCCCTAGGCTATCTAACAATACAAAATGTGCATTAGGTCTAACTATCGCTAAAGGAACCCCTGGTAAGCCAGGACCTGTTCCTACATCGATAAAGGTGGTGCCTGATAAGTGATCGTTCACCACAATACTATCCATAATATGACGAATAAGCATTTGTTGAGGTTCACGAACAGAAGTCAGATTATAGGCTTTATTCCACTTAACTAACATTTCAACATAACCAACAAGCTGCTGTTTTTGTTGTTCTGTCAGGCTAATATTGGCTTTTGCAAGCAACTGAGTCAGTTTTGATAATAAATCCATATTAAGCGCTCCGACGCAGTATCTCTTGTTTTTTTAGCCAAACGAGTAAAATCGAGATTGCCGCAGGGGTGATCCCCGAGATACGAGATGCTTGGCCTATCGATGTTGGTTTATGATCGTTGAGTTTAGCCATCACTTCATTGGACAGGCCTTTAACTTGCTTATAATCGAGATCCAGCGGTAATAATGCATTTTCATTACGTAATTGTCTTTCGATCTCTTCTTTTTGGCGAGCAATATAGCCTTCATATTTAACTTGAATTTCAACTTGATCTGCGGCTTGTGGATCTTCAATGCCTGGCGAAAATCGACTTAAAGAAGTAAGCAAACGATAATTCATTTCAGGACGACGCAGCAAATCTTCACCGCTGGCTTCTTTTGATAACGGTACGGTTAAAATTTGGTCAACTTCATCATGACCTTCTGATTTAGGATGAACCCAAATATCTTTTAAGCGTTGGCGTTCTTTTTCAATCAGTTCAACTTTACGATTAAAGTGTGCCCAACGAACATCATCAACTAAACCTAATTCACGGCCTTTTTCCGTTAAACGTAGATCGGCATTATCTTCTCTGAGCATCAAGCGGTATTCTGCACGGGAAGTAAACATGCGGTATGGTTCTTTCGTTCCTAATGTGCACAGATCATCCACAAGAACCCCCATGTAAGCTTCATCACGACGAGGGAACCAACCTTCTAAGCCAAAGGCATGTTGAGCAGCATTGAGTCCAGCAAGCAAGCCTTGAGCGCCTGCTTCTTCATAACCGGTTGTTCCGTTAATTTGACCAGCAAAGAAAAGGCCATGGATAAATTTGCTTTCTAGAGTTTGTTTTAGATCTCTGGGGTCAAAAAAATCATACTCAATGGCGTAACCAGGACGGATGATCCTTGCGTTTTCCATTCCTTTCATGGAATGCACAATTTTCATTTGTACATCAAATGGCAAACTGGTGGAGATACCATTTGGATAGATTTCATTACTCGTTAACCCTTCCGGTTCTAGGAAGATCTGATGAGAATCTTTATCTGCAAAACGCATCACTTTATCTTCGATCGAAGGGCAATAGCGAGGGCCGATCCCTTCGATGATCCCTGCATACATTGGGCTGCGATCCAGATTATTTCGGATCACATCATGCGTTTTTTCATTGGTATAGGTGATATAACAAGGCATTTGTTGTGGATGTTGATCTTGTGAACCTAAAAACGAAAATACGGGCATTGGATCATCGCCTAGCTGTTGCGCTAGTTGACTAAAATCGATAGTTCTTGCATCGATTCTTGGTGGTGTACCTGTTTTTAAACGATTAACACGTAAAGGCAATTCTCTCAAACGTTGTGAAAGCGAAATCGAAGGTGGATCACCTGCACGTCCACCACTGTAGTTTTCTAAACCAATATGAATTTTTCCATCAAGGAAAGTTCCAACGGTTAGTACAACGGATTTTGCTTTAAATTTTAACCCCATGCGGGTTACAGCACCGGTTACAGCATTATTTTCAACAATTAAATCTTCAACCGGTTGTTGAAAAATCATTAAGTTTGGTTGATTTTCTAACGCGGTTCTAACGGCTTGTCTGTACAGAACACGGTCTGCTTGAGCTCTGGTTGCTCGAACAGCGGGTCCTTTGCTGGCATTGAGTGTTCTAAATTGAATACCAGCCTTGTCAGTTGCAGTAGCCATTAGGCCACCTAAGGCATCAATTTCTCTGACCAGATGTCCCTTACCGATCCCACCGATGGCTGGGTTACAAGACATCTGACCCAAAGTATCAATATTGTGAGTCAGTAATAGGGTTTGACGCCCCATACGTGCAGCTGCCATTGCTGCTTCAGTACCGGCATGACCACCACCAATTACGATGACGTCAAAGTGTTCTGGATAAAACATGTGTGAACCTTACGTTAGAAAAATGCTGACTGTGCATTTGAGAAATGAATTCTACTTCAAGTTTAAAGGATAGACCAACCTCTGCCTTCCCAGCCTTATAGTATTAAGATCTTTTTATTTAAAGATCTCTTTATTAGATCTACTATTAGGATCACCGTTTTCTGTGGATAAGTGGATTTTCACTTTAAAGATCATCTAAGTGTAAAGGATCATATACTGTGAATGACACGTGATCCTATTGCGTATAAGCTGGGATCAAAAAGGGTACTTATGCACAGGCAGTGTGAGGCCTAAAAGTTATACTCTGGATAACTACCGGTTAATACCGGGATACTCCCTGAGTTATCCACAACTGAGTGTTGCTTTTTTGAACAAATCACAGTTCGTTTGCCCAAATTTTAACCCACTCTCCGGCGGGATCTTCTGGAATTTCGTGTTTTTGGATATCGATTTCAAAGCATTCACCGATCCTTTTAGCCCCTTTTTCGAGTAATAAAGCATCAAGGGAATGGATCGCACCACAAAAAGTGTCATATTCAGAACTGCCGATCCCGACAGCGCCAAACTTCACGTTACTGAGATCAGGAGATGTCTCTTTAATAGCATCTGCGAGAGGTTGAATATTTTCAGGAAGATCCCCCGCGCCATGTGTTGAGCTAACCACCAGCCATAACCCGTCAAGAGGCAGTTCATCAAGTGTTGGACCGTGTTGAATATCCGTTTCGAAACTGAGTTCTTCTAAAATCTCAGCCATATGTTCTGCAACATATTCAGCACTGCCCATGGTGCTGCCACTTATTAGGGTTATTTTTGTCATGGTGACTCTCTTTCACTATAATTGGACGCTATTGTACGCTGTGAATGAGCTGGGATCTACCTGTGGATAATATGGTTATATCATTTTTTTTCTAAGGCTTGATTGTCCGCATGATCGGGTTTTGTAAGGATATTAGTGTTTCTGTGGATTGAATTTCGTCAATGGTTTGAATTTTGTTGATAAGTACGTCTTGTAGCGCATCGATCGATCGACACATTACCTTAGTAAAAATACTGTATTGTCCTGTGGTATAATAAACCTCAACGACTTCTTCTAATTCATCGAGCTTCTTTAAAGCGGTATGATAGTCTTTAGCGCTTTTTAGAATAATGCCGATAAAACAGCACACATCAAAACCAAGTTGTTTCGCACTGATATCAATTCGTGTTCCTTTAATGATCCCCGCTTGTTTCATTTTCTCAACGCGTACATGAATTGTTCCGGGGCTCACTGCGAATTTTTTAGCTAATTCAGCATAAGCAATACGCGCATTTCCCATTAATTCGTGAAGTATGTCACGATCGAGATTATCGATTTGATAATTTTCCGGCATTATTAGCTCTCCATTTTAACGATTATTCAATTTTATAGCGCTTTTATTGATTAATATAAACAGTAAAGGGTTTTTTTGATGAAGTATATTGAATTTATACCTCATTTTGTTGCTTAATCTATACATCAGCTAATACAGCAAACAAATTATGGGTAATTAATTATGGACAAGTCATTCATCGAACATCAGCAACAAATTAGTTTTGTTAAATCTTATTTCTCACGTTTACTTGAAAAAGAGCTTGGCTTGATTGAAGTTCAAGGACCGATTCTCAGCCGTTTAGGTGATGGTACTCAAGATAACTTATCAGGCTGTGAAAAAGCGGTTCAAGTAAAAGTGAAATCAATTCCAGGAGCAACGTTTGAAGTGGTTCACTCTTTGGCTAAATGGAAACGCAAAACCTTAGGTCGTTTTGGTTTTAGCGAAGGCCAAGGTCTTTACACTCATATGAAAGCGTTGCGCCCGGACGAGGATCGCTTAACGCCAATCCACTCTGTTTATGTCGATCAGTGGGATTGGGAAAAAGTGATGGCAGATGAGGAACGTACACTTCCTTATCTGAAACAGACAGTGGGTAAAATATACAAGGCAATAAAACAAACAGAAGCTGCCGTAAGTAAAGAGTTTGGACTGGCACCGTTCCTGCCAGACCAAATTCACTTTATCCACAGTGAAGAACTGCTACAACGCTACCCTGATTTAGACGCAAAAGGCCGTGAACGTGCGATTGCTAAAGAACTTGGTGCCGTATTCCTTATCGGTATCGGTGGTAAGCTATCTAGCGGTGAATCTCATGATGTTCGCGCACCGGATTATGATGACTGGACGACTGAAAACGAAGAGGGTTTCCGTGGTTTGAACGGTGATATTTTAGTGTGGAACCCTGTACTGCAAGACGCATTTGAGCTGTCTTCGATGGGGATCCGCGTCAGCCCTGAATGTTTAACTTATCAGTTAGGTCTAACCGGTGATGAAAAACGTATGGAATTAGAATGGCACCAAGCACTCGTTAAAGGCGATATGCCGCAAACCATCGGTGGTGGTATTGGTCAATCTCGCTTGGTAATGTTACTTCTACAACGTCAACACATTGGTCAAGTCCAGTGCGGCGTTTGGGCTCCAGATATGCAAGAGTCTGTTGAAGGTATGCTTTAATTAGCGACTAAAACGGCGTAGTAGTCTGCTTTTTAGTCCTGTATCAAAACGCCAGATATGATCAAATATCCTCATGATACTGGGCTTCCCATAATTTGAGACTGATACCGCATGGAAGCGGTATTTCCCAATTTTTTGAAGGGATTTTATTTTCTGTACTAAATCATCCGGTAAACGTTGTGCTACAAAATCAGATATCACTACGGCATCTGCATCTACCCATTGTTTTGACTCTAATTTAATCGTCGTTTCTTGCAAACAGGCGGCAAGATCGGTTCCTCCCCGAAACGTTTGCTGTAAAAAACGAATACATTGTTCTAAGCCATCCGCAGATAACAGATCATAGTGAATAATTTCAGTTGAAAATAACATGATGTGGCAGGCACGGTTATCCGCCAGCGCGATTTTCATTAAAGCGAGACAAAAGGCCTTAGCACATCGCTCATTAAGTCCACCCATTGACCCTGATGTATCGATACAGACAATGAATGGGCCTCTTGGTTGTTCTTCATCTTGATGATGGGTGACAGGACGTAGTATTTTCCTTTCTTGCCAGCTTTCACCTTGTAAGCGATAAGTGAGTAACTGTTTTTCTAACAATTTACGATAAAATTCAAATTCAATATCTTCGAGACCTAGCATCGCTAATTCAGCCGGCAATAACCGTAAAATATCATCACTTTGACCTAAACCATTAACTTGCTCGGGTACCGTTTCAGGCACTTTCTCCATCACTGTCATCGGCTCAAGTACCACACTATCATCAGGAATGGCTCGAGCTGATTGGCTTCGACCCAGTAGCTGGGCAATTTTTTCTAACTCGGGTTGTTGACGTAAAAATTCACTGTAGCGATTTAATAACTGGTCGTTATAAGCTGAATGGGTATTGATACCTTTACTTAAATCCCATAACCGACCCGCTGCTCGCTCATTTTCACCTAAAACTTCTTCCAAATTACCACTTAAGGCAAGGCGTCTTTGTAATTCGGCCAACAGTTGCTCTTTTTCTTGCTCTAACAGATCTTTATGCAAGGTAGTAACTTGCAGGATTAAATTAATTCGCCACCGCTGGACAAATAAAGATTGGCGAGCACTACGGTTTTCTATTTTGCCTTTCTGTAACTGATAGGCTTCATGATAAAAGGGAGAATCAAGCTGATTAAGTTTTTCAATCACGGAAGGTAATTGTGTGAAAAAAACATCTGTAGATAATCCAAGCGATTGCTGATAGAGCATAAACTCTTCGGATAGTTGCTGCGGTACTAATGCATCTTGCAGTTTTTGTTTGAGATCTTTTTTCCAGCCCGATAAATCTTTTAATAATGCTTTTTTTAAGCGAGGATGTTTTTCAAAAAATGCCGCTAATTGTGGCGTTGCCAGAAGGGAAATAATAATTTCTTCAATTAATTGGCTTTCATTCACTGAAAGCAATAAATCGAGCGTGGCTAAACTCATCATAAGGATGAGGTCACTTTGCCAGAAATTTGGTTACGTAACTGAGTGAGCTTATCCGACAACTTGATAAAACTTTCTTCAATACTTGCTAGCCAATGGGATTCAATAAATAAATTAGGTTGTTGTTTTTCAAATTGATAACGGGCAGTTTGAATTTCAGTTTGAATTTTATCTAGCTTATCTAACCATTCGGTATGGTCAGGTACCGCTGTCATTTTTTCTTGCATATATAAAGTTGATGATTGATGGCTTACATCTAATAACTGAATTTGGTTTAAATTATTCACTTCAGCAGCAATTTCTTGCGCAAAACCAATCCCATTTAAGTGAGCGGATAACGTTGTTCCCTTATTCAAAAAGGTTAAAAGTGATTTTTTATCCGTCGTGATAAACGTAATTTTCATGTTGTGTAACTGTAATGGCCGATGCAAAAAAAAGGTTAATTGCCCTTCATGAAGATTATCTGATAATAAATAAGAGGCTTTACGAGCAAACATGGCATTATTTTTACTGACTTTAAAAGCGTCTTGATTATGTTGATCTTGTGTTGATGACATCCACTGTTGGTAGACTTGATCAATTTCTCTGGTTAATTTCCTTTGCTGCCATCCATCTTCTTGCAACATAGATTTGAGAATTTGAGGTAAAGTATTCATAGATTGCATGTCATGCCATAAACAATCTTTCAGTAATATAATATCAAGGGGGGAAACGGTGCTTCGGCCATTAAAAAAAGCACTAGCTTGTAATAAATAAACCGCTTTCTTCCAACGCCTATCTGAAACATAAAGGCTTTTATCTATCGCATCCAACTGCTGGCGTAATTGATAAATTAACTCAAAACAGTGATCGGGTAGCGTAATTTTGGGAATTTCTTTTTGCCATGCGTAATATTCTTCATCACTGATTTTAAGATGTTCCGGAACTAAAGTTTCATCTGATGACGATTTTCCGGTTAGTAGCGCACGAAAATTCTGCTTTTCTTGCACTTTATCTAGCCAGATACGGACTAGCATCCGATCAAAAAGTGCTTCAAGGCTATTATCGGCATCTGGAAGTTCATTGGATGCAGCCACTAATAAACGCATTGGAATGGTTTTTTCTTCATCCCCATTACGGAATTTACGCTCATTAATGGCCGTTAATAACGTGTTGAGAATAGCGGGGCCCGCTTTCCATATTTCATCGAGAAAAACCACTTCAGCATCTGGTAAATAACCTTTAGTGAGTCGCTCATAACGGCCTTCATCTTTTAATGCTTGAATAGATAAGGGGCCAAAAATTTCTTCTGGTGTTGAGAAGCGAGTCATTAAATACTCAAAAGCATTAGCGTGGCGAAAAGCAAATTTCATTCGTCTTGCTATTAAACTCTTGGCGATCCCTGGAGGACCTAAAAGGAAAACGCTTTCACCACTGAGAGTTGCTAACAAACATAAACGAATAGCGTGCTGGCGTTCATATAAGCCACCTTCGAGGTAATTACTAAGTTGGGCTATCCGTTCAGATAATTGCATGCGTGTTTCCTTTAACCTTTCGATATATTAATAGTTAACCCTATCAATCATTAGAATTGCCATCCTTTTATTCATTGTGCAATCAATTTTTCTTTTGTTCTTTGATATATTCCAAATAATAAGAAAAAACGATTCAGCTATAAATGATTCAATAAGTTATTGTTTTTGGTCTTATCTTAAGGTAACGAAACGTTTCGATAGCGATCACAAATATCAAATAAGAAAGTTGAGTTGTGATTATTCTTAACTACTATTAGTTTAGCGAAACGTTTCGCTAGGAATGAAAATGGCAGGGAACAATGAAAAAAGGTGTTTTGCTTAACGCAAATATCGTATCCGTTATTGCTAAAATGGGTCATACCGATCATATCACTCTAGCCGATGCTGGGCTTCCTATCCCTCAAGGGCCAGAACGTATTGATCTCGCAATAACACAAGGCTTACCCAATTTTATGTCAGTGCTAAGCGTAGTGACACAGGAAATACAAGTTGAAAAGGCGATCCTTGCGGGAGAAATAACCACGATGAATCCACAAATGGAAAAGGTTATTTTGGCGCATTTACATGAGCTTGAACAAGTTCAAGGTAATTGTATTGAAATTGTTTATTGCAGTCATGAAAGCCTTAAACAAATGACCCATAACAGCAAAGCAGTTATTCGGACAGGAGAGTGTTCGCCTTTTGCCAACGTGATCCTCTGTTCTGGTGTGACTTTCTGAGGTGAGTATGCAACCGTTATTAGAACTTATCGGTATTGATAAATCATTTCCTGGCGTGAAAGCGCTTTCCGGTGCTGCATTAAAAGTTTATCCAGGAAAGGTTATGGCGCTGGTGGGGGAAAATGGCGCAGGTAAATCGACGATGATGAAGGTCCTAACAGGTATCTATAATAAAGATGCAGGGGAAATTCGTTATCTCGGAAAAACAGTCTCTTTTCATGGACCTAAAAGTTCACAAGATGCGGGTATTGGTATTATCCATCAAGAGTTAAATCTCATTCCAGAATTAACCATTGCGGAGAATATTTTTCTTGGTCGCGAGTTTGTAGGCATGTTTGGCAAAATCGACTGGAAAAAAATGTTCAGCGAATCAGACAAACTGCTAAAACGGCTAAATCTGGACTATGACAGCCATCAAACCATTGCAGAGCTCTCTATTGGTGAGCAACAAATGGTTGAAATTGCAAAGGTAATTAGTTTTCAATCCAAAGTAATTATTATGGATGAGCCTACAGATGCACTGACTGATACAGAAACAGCTTCATTGTTTAGGGTGATCGAAGACCTAAAAGCGCAAGGTTGCGGTATTGTTTATATTTCTCATCGTTTAAAAGAAATTTTTGAAATTTGCGATGACGTAACTGTTTTTCGTGATGGACAATTTATTGGCGAAAAATCAGTTAGCGAATTAGAAGAAGAAAAACTCATCGAGATGATGGTTGGACGCAAATTGGAAGATCAATACCCAAGGGTGCAAGTCCCCGTAGGGAATGTTCGCTTACAGGTCGATAACATTTCAGGGCACGGCGTTAGTCAGGCAAGTTTCTCTCTCAACAGCGGTGAAATACTGGGTATTTCTGGTTTGATGGGAGCAGGTCGTACTGAATTAATGAAAATTATTTACGGCGCAGCACCTAAAAAAGCGGGTTCTATCTTGCTTGAAGGTAAGGCGATTACCTTAAAAACACCACAGGATGGTTTAAATAACGGCATTGTTTATATTTCAGAAGACCGTAAGCGTGATGGATTAGTGCTTGGCATGTCTGTCAAAGAAAATATGTCATTAACAGCACTTCGTTATTTTAGTCGTACGGGTGGAAATCTTAAACATAAAGAAGAACAACAAACAGTTGGTGATTTTATTCGGCTATTTAATATCAAAACGCCATCAATGGATCAGATTATCGGCAATCTGTCGGGTGGTAATCAACAAAAAGTCGCTATTGCTCGGGGATTGATGACCAGACCAAAAGTTTTGATCCTCGACGAGCCTACTCGTGGTGTAGATGTCGGTGCTAAAAAAGAAATCTATCAACTCATTAATCAATTCAAAAAAGAAGGCCTGAGCATCATTCTTGTTTCATCAGAAATGCCTGAGGTTATTGGAATGAGTGACCGTATCTTAGTGATGCATGAAGGTCATATCAGTGGTGAATTTTCAGCCAAAGAAGCAACTCAGGAGGCCTTAATGGCAGCCGCAGTGGGTAAAAATTATGGCGCAGTTCAGGAGTTATCAGCATGAGTTCAACTACCGCATCGTCAAAACGCTGGTTTAGCAAAGCATGGCTAATGGAGCAAAAATCATTAATTGCGCTATTAGTCTTAATTGCCATCGTATCAACATTAAGTCCTAATTTTTTTACGGTTAATAATTTCTTTAATATTCTTCAACAAACCTCTGTTAACGCCATTATGGCGGTAGGGCTGACGCTAGTCATCTTAACATCAGGTATTGATCTTTCTGTTGGCTCATTATTGGCTTTGACTGGTGCAGTCGCGGCATCAATGGTCGGTGCTGAAGTTAATGCATTCGTGGCTGTTGCCGGCGCTTTAGCACTTGGTGCTGCAATCGGCGCTTGCACGGGGATCATTGTTGCAAAAGGGAAAGTCCAAGCTTTTATCGCAACACTGGTGATGATGTTACTTCTACGCGGTGTGACTCGAGTTTATACCGATGGTAGCCCAATCAGTACCGGTTTTACTGATAATGCCGACCTATTTGGTTGGTTCGGTATTGGTCGCCCATTAGGGATACCTACGCCGGTTTGGCTAATGGTTATTGTTTTTGCTGCCGCGTGGTATTTACTTCATCACACCCGGTTAGGCCGTTATATCTACGCATTAGGTGGCAATGAATCTGCGACTCGCTTATCGGGCATTAATGTCGATCGTATTAAAATTATTGTTTACGCATTATGTGGACTATTAGCAGCACTGGCCAGTGTGATTGAAGTTGCACGTCTTTCTTCTGCTCAGCCAATGGCAGGTAATGGATATGAATTAGATGCTATTGCTGCGGTTGTACTTGGTGGCACAAGCCTTGCGGGTGGTAAAGGTCGTATTGTTGGAACCTTGATTGGTGCTCTTATTCTCGGTTTTTTAAATAATGGCTTAAACTTACTGGGCATTTCTTCAAACTATCAGATGATTGTTAAAGCGCTCGTCATCTTGCTTGCTGTACTTGTTGATAACAAAAAATAATTTTATTCGCCCTACTTAGCGCGGCAGTCTGCCGTAATGCTAAGTAAATTGAATATATGTCCCCTACAGGAAAACGATTATGAAACTAAATAAATTAGCAACTTTATTATCTGTAGTTGTACTGAGTGCAACAGTGAGTGCCAATGCGATGGCAAAAGATAGCATTGCATTAGTTATTTCCACATTAAATAACCCCTTCTTTGTGACGATGAAAGATAGCGCACAAAAAGAAGCGGATAAACTGGGTTACGAATTAATTGTTTTAGATTCTCAAGATAATCCAGCTAAAGAGCTAGCTAACGTCCAAGATTTAACGGTTCGTGGAACTAAGTTGATGTTAATCAACCCTACAGATTCAGATGCGGTTGGTAACGCTATTTTGATGGCAAATAAAGCGAAAATTCCGGTGATTACACTTGACCGAGCGGCAAACAAAGGTGAGGTTGTCAGTCATGTTGCTTCTGATAACCGCATGGGCGGAAAAATGGCGGCAGACTATATTGCTCAAAAAAATGGTAATGATGCCAAAGTTATTCAATTAGAAGGTATTTCTGGAACGTCAGCAGCGCGTGAACGTGGTGAAGGTTTTAATACGGGCGCTAAAGAACATAAACTCAATGTACTCGCTAGCCAGCCAGCTGATTTTGATAGAACTAAAGGGTTGAATGTTATGCAAAACTTGCTGACAGCACATCCTGCGGTTCAAGCCGTATTTGCTCAAAATGATGAAATGGCATTAGGTGCATTAAGAGCATTACAAACAGCAGGTCGTGATGATGTTTTAGTGGTTGGTTTCGATGGAACAAATGACGGTATCAAAGCTGTTCAAGGTGGAAAATTAGGTGCAACAATTGCTCAGCGTCCTGATCAAATCGGCATTGTTGGTATTCAAATAGCCGATAAAATCCTAAAAGGTGAAAAAGTAGAAGCAACAGTGCCTGTTGAACTAGAACTTGTAGTAAAAAAATAAAATTAACTTACCGCCGTTAGTCATAGCGGCGGTTTGCTTTATTTGTGAAGAAAATAAGTTGAGCAAAATATCAAAAGGAAATAAATGTTATGTGTGCAGCTAAGCTTGTGGTTTTAGGGAGTATCAATGTTGACCATATCTTGAATGTTCAACAATTTCCTCAGCCAGGGGAAACCGTAAGAGGTGATAGTTATCAGGTCGCATTTGGCGGAAAAGGTGCTAATCAAGCTGTTGCCGCAGGGAGAAGCGGTGCTGACATAACCTTTATTGCTTGTGTTGGTGATGATGATATTGGTGCTAACGTTAAAAAGCAGCTTCAACAAGATAATATTAAAACCGAATGTATTGACACAATTGAAGGTGAAACAACAGGCGTTGCATTAATTTATGTAAACCAACAAGGTGAAAATGTTATTGGTATTAACGCTGGGGCCAATGCCCATCTTACTATTGAAAGGTTAACCTGTTATCAGCAAAAAATTATGGATGCAGATGCGGTGCTTATGCAGCTAGAATCACCCATAGATACAGTACAGTTAGCCGCTGAAATTGCACAAAAAAATCAAACAAAAGTGATTCTTAATCCTGCACCTGCACAATCATTACCTGATTCATTATTAGCGTTAGTTGATATTATTACTCCAAACGAAACTGAGGCGGAGCATTTAACTGGTATCGCGGTTAATGACAACCAAGGCGCTCAAGCGGCTGCAGAAGTGTTGCATAAAAAAGGTATCGCTAAAGTTATGATTACTTTGGGTTCTCGTGGTGTTTGGTTCAGTGAAAAAGGGTGTCAGGGGAAAATAATTCCCTGTTTCCGCGTTAAAGCAGTGGATACTATCGCGGCAGGTGATACATTTAATGGCGCTTATGTTACGGCATTGCTTGAAGGTAAAGCTGATGAAGAAGCCATTATTTTTGCTCACGCAGCTGCGGCGATTGCAGTGACTCGCTCTGGTGCTCAGCCGTCTGTGCCTTGGCGTAATGAGATTGACCAATTTCTAATTCAATAGGATTAACTTGTGGCAACAATGAAAGATGTTGCACGCCTTGCTGGCGTGTCAACATCCACAGTCTCTCATGTTATCAATCAAAATCGTTATGTTAGCGAAAGTATTACGTTACGCGTTAAAAATGCGATTGAGGAATTAAATTACGCGCCATCGGCGTTGGCGAGAAGTTTAAAAATGAACCGTACCAATACCATTGGTATGTTGCTGACAACAAGTAACAACCCATTTTATGCAGAGGTTGTTCGTGGGGTGGAACGTAGTTGCTATGAGCGTGGGTATAGCTTGATTTTGTGTAACACTGAAGGCGATCTTCAGCGCATGGATCATAGCTTGGAAACATTGCTGCAAAAGCGCGTAGATGGGTTAATTATTATGTGTACCGAGGTACAAGGGCCATCAAAACGTGTTCTTTCTCGTTATCCTTCTGTTCCGACTGTAATGATGGATTGGTCGCCGTTTGAATCAGGAGGGGATGTGATACAAGACAATTCGTTTCTTGGTGGTGAAATAGCAACCCGTTATTTAATCGATGCAGGGTTCACGCGAATTGCTTGTATTGCAGGGCCCCAAGATAAATCACCGGCTCGGTCACGTCATGAAGGCTTTATTGAAACCATGAATCAGGCTGGTCTTCAAATTATTGATGAGTATATTATTTTTAGTGATTTTGAATTTGCGGGTGGCTTTGAATCAATGAATAAATTGCTTGAATTACCCAATCCACCACAAGCTATTTTTGCGGGTAATGACGCAATGGCGGTTGGTGCATATCAAGCTATTTTTCGCAAAGGAATGAAAGTGCCTGAAGATATCTCCATCATTGGCTATGATGATATCGATTTATCTCCTTATATGATCCCACCACTTACCACCATCCATCAGCCAAAAGATAAACTTGGTCAGCAAGCGGTTGATCAGCTTATATATAGAATGGATAACCCCGAAGCGGACGCAATGGTTCTGGTTTTAACACCTAAACTCATTGAGCGCCAATCAGTTAAAAAGCATTAGTCTACGGGTGTTTTAATTTTACTCTTAATAAGGTTATCACCATCGGTCTTATTTAAGAGTAAAAAGACAAAAGCAGAAGCTAAGGTAATTACACCTACAGTAATAAAAGTATAGTGGAAGTTATCTACGGTATTACCGCTAGGTTGACCATCATAATAACTCAGAATGGCGGCACTCACCGCAATCCCAAAGCTTATGGATAACTGTTGCGTGACAGCAAGCATACTGTTACCTGCACTTGCATTATTATCCGTTAAATCAGCCAAACAAATTGTATTCATGGCCGTAAATTGGATAGACATTGCCATACCTAAAATAAATAAAGGAATAACAAGTAGGTAGATAGACATATTTGGCGATTGCAAAGAAAACTGTGTGATCATCAAACCAATGATGATTGTGATAACAAATAAGGTTTTCCGATAGCCAAAATGAGTTAGGATCTTAGTAACACCTGATTTAGCTGTAATAGAACCTATCGCCAAAGGTGCCATCATCATACCTGCTACCACAGCTTCATAACCGAAGCCCACTTGCAACATTAATGGCATAAGAAAAGGAATACTCCCAGTTCCTAAGCGAGTTGCTAAGTTACCACTAATACCGATAGAAAAAGTACGTGTCTTAAAGAGGTTTAAAGGAATAATTGCATGCTTAACACGCCTTGCATATAAAATATAAAATAATAAAAAAAGAAAACCGGTTAAGACAATTGCGATAGGTATATAGCTAGGAAGTGACTTATCACTGAACAAATCTAAGCTGACGGATAACATCACTAAACCAAAACCAAAAAGAATAAACCCGAAGGTATCAAATTTACGTTTTGGCATTTTAAAGTCAGGCATATGCTTCAATGCATAAAAAATACCTAAAACGCCAATCGGAATATTAATAATAAATATCCAATGCCATGTTGTATAAGTTACAAGTATCCCACCTAAAAGCGGTCCTAAGATAGGCCCGACTAAACCTGGAATAGTGACGAAATTTAAAATCGGCAGTAGCTCACTTCG
Organism: Providencia heimbachae ATCC 35613; assembly: GCF_001655055.1. Taxonomy (GTDB): domain Bacteria; phylum Pseudomonadota; class Gammaproteobacteria; order Enterobacterales; family Enterobacteriaceae; genus Providencia; species Providencia heimbachae. The sequence goes on from NZ_LXEW01000031.1 coordinate 187,261, forward strand.
TGGATAAGCTCTAATTAATGCAAGGCGGGCCACAGGCATCATCATTGCCCCACCAATACCCTGAATAACTCGAGATGCAACTAAGAAATCGAGTGTTGGGGAAAGAGCGCATAATAAAGAACCAGATGAAAATAAAGTAACAGCTAGAATAAAAACACGGCGAGTTCCAAATCTATCTGCAAACCAGCCACTAACGGGAATGAGCAAGGCAACGGTCAGTGTGTAGCTGACAACCGCAGATTGCATGGCAAGAGGAGAGTGATGGAGGCTTTTGGCTATGTCAGGTAAAGCCGTATTTAAAATAGTGGCATCGAGCGCTTGCATAAAAAAAGCCATTGCAGCAATCCATGGAAGGCCTGACATATTTTTCGCTGTTTTTAGCATTTGTTACCTATCTAAAAAGTAAAAGCCAAATATAAAGACATTATTTTGTTGGCTTTATTTTTGGGTAATCGTGAGTAGTTTATAGCAGAGATCGAGTGCATTAGTACTCTTGCCATTAATTATAGCTTTAGCAAGTTGCTGGTGGATATCAACCTCAATGACATCATCCAGTGTAATGGCATCAAAATAACGCTGATAAACGGAACGAAATAAATTAGCAAAAGAGATCAAAAAAGGGTTAGAGCAAGCTTGATAGATGGTGAGATGAAAATGGTAATCGACTTTAATCCAAAGTTCTCTATCAAACGTATTCGCAAGCGTTAACATTTCATTTGCTAAAAGTTGTAGTGACTGTTTTTGTTCTTCCGTTGCATGTAATGCGGCAAGATAACAAGCCTGGGGCTCAATTGCGAGGCGGACAACTTGGAAATGCTTGATCACAACAGTTTGTTCTTCGCTATTTATCCACCAATTCAAAAGGTCTTGATCCAAAAAATTCCAATTAGAAGAAGGCATGACTCGAGTACCTATTCTAGGGCGTGCTAATAACATGCCTTTTGCCGCCAATATTTTGATAGCTTCCCGTATTGCAGTACGGCTTGCTTGGAATTTTTCTGACAGCTCCAATTCGCTAGGCAGGATTGAACTAGGTAAATAGCTACCTTTTAAAATTAGTTGCCCAAGATTTTCTGCAATAATATAAGAAAGGTTCTTCTGCGAAGCCGTTTGCTGTTTACTCAATTCCATAATTAATCTCAATACTTATCATTAGATAGCTATATTACGTGAGTAAATGGATAATTGCTGCTGAAATAGTCAATATACAGAGGCTATTTACCTTAAATACCTATATTTGGTGAAAAAAAACGCGAA
>NZ_LXEW01000032.1 GCF_001655055.1 Providencia heimbachae ATCC 35613
CCTCTTTTACCATTTGCTCTCGCGATTAACCGCCGACTTCACGGATAGGGCCTTGCCAATACGCAATACAGCAGACCTCCCTTTTTTTATTCTTACCAAACCGTCTATTTTATTGTCTTATCACCTTGATTAAAGACACCGCTTTCTCGTCAGGGGATCTCGCTATAGGGTTATACGACACTCATCTACAGAATTTATCTATTCTTTCTGACTATCTGCATTTTCGCCTAGCTGCAACTCGTATTGATTTAATTAGTTGAAGAAATTTTGATTACACTGACTATCTATTAATATTAATAATGATTAAGTGAAATTATTTTATTATTTAGGCATGCTTCTGAACGTAAAACTGATGGTTTAAAAATAATTATATTTAATAAAATATGAATGAAAAAACATTAACACTATAAATATCAATAGATAATGAAGTATCTATCTATTTTACAGATAAATAATAATGATATGGTTACTTGTTAGTGTTAATGAAATTAAGCATAAGTGAATTAAAATAGGTCAAAATTGTTAAATTGATGTTTCATTTTCATGGGTTTATACTATGCAATAAGTAATTATTTTAAATAAAATGATAGCATTATCGCTAAGGTTTACTTAATTAATCTCAATTTTCAAGGAAAGATCTTACCCGTTATAAGCTAAGTAACAAGCTAGGTTAGAACAAGCTTTATATAATTAACCATTTGTATTGCTTGTTAAAATTATTTATCAGAGGTGGATAAAATGAAAAAAATAAAAAGTGCGAATAATCAACTTTTTGACCAAATTTTGTCTGTAAACAAACAAAAAGAAAATGAATTCAATAATGGCCAGGATGGTGCAATCATTTTGTCACTGTTAATGATGTTTTTTATTCCCTTTCTTTTGCTAAATACGGCAAGACACTTTCTTTCAATCGATTATAGCTTCGGTGCAGCTGCAGGTATGCTAGCCTTAAGTGGATTAGTGACAGTTATTTTATATAAAAAATTCAATATTTCTTCTCGATTCGCTGAAAAAGGGCCTGTTTTAAATCAGTTACTGTCCCGTTATACACCTAAAAATAAAAGTGAATATCAAAAATTACAGGAAGAAAGGCAAGTTGATCCCCAAAATTTCTTTACTTTAGTTAATGACTGGGTCGAGGTTGAACGGCAATACTATTCAAAGTAAAGAGAGTTTGTGTTGAGGACTACTGAGTGTTGTGAATACTAAAAATCCCCGTTCTTATATAAGCCGGGGATTTGTTTTATTTAATAATTAACACTGCGATAGTGACTGCGCTTTATCATTGCCAATTCTTTCCAAAGAGGTAAGCAAGTTCTAAAGATTGCATTCTATTGAGTCGAGGATCACACAATGTTTGATATTTATGGGGGATATCGTTTGCATTGATCTCTTGAAGCCCACCAGTACATTCAGTGACATCTTGACCCGTCATTTCAAGATGGATCCCTCCCGGGTGTACTTTTGATGCTTTCAGTATGTCGAGAAATTGAATAACCTCATTATAGACGTCTGAAAAATATCTTGTTTTATACCCATTACTCGCACTTTTTGTATTACCGTGCATTGGGTCGATCATCCAAATAACGGGTGAACCGTGATATTTGACAGCTTCTAGTAACATGGGTAGTTTTTCTTTAATAACATCAATACCCATTCTGACAATAAGAATAATTTTTCCTAATTCTTGGTTTGGATTTAACTTACTAATCAATTTGATTAGTAAGTCACCGGTCATCTTTGGACCACATTTGATGCCTATTGGGTTTTCTATACCCCTAAGATATTCTATATGTGCCTGATCGATATTTCGTGTACGCTCGCCAACCCAAACCATGTGCGCTGAGCAGTTATACCACTTATGGTCACTTGAATCTTGTCTGGTCATTGCTTCTTCATAGGGTAGGAGTAATGCTTCATGGCTGATATACATCGGCTTTGCCAAGTTTTCTTTATTGGAAAGATAACCAACAGTTTTATATAAGCTCTCCAGAAAAGAGATATAGTGTGGCTACTCTGTTGAACCTGGGTACACTTTTATATTTAACTTATACTGATATTCAGGGTGTTCTGAGGAATTTATTGCTCTGATTAAATTCATCGTAGCTGATGAGTAGTGATATGCATTAAGCATCCGTTGGGGGTCAGGGGTACGGCTTTTTTCCGTGAAATCCAGCCCATTAATAATCTCTCCTCGATAGCTTGGTAGCTCTATACCTTCTTTTGTTTCAAAGGGGCTACTGCGTGGTTTCGCATATTGTCCTGCTATGCGACCTATTTGTATGATGGGGAGCTTGGTGGATTGATGTATTAACCCTGACATTTGGTTGAAAGTATAAATTAGATCACGGATCACTGTTGATTTGCAATTATCAAAAGATTCAGCACAATCTCCGCCTTGTAAGATAAAAGCTTTTCCATTTGTTGCCAAGCTTAATGTCTTTTTGAAGCTTCTTATTTCAGAAGCTAGTACCAAAGGCGGGTGGTTCTTTAATCGTGTCTGAAAGTAATCTAAAGCACATTGGTCGGGATATACTGGGTTTTTCTCAATAGGGAACCCCTTCCATGATGAAGGGCTCCATGATGTTTTGCTGCCGTTATTGGTGAAGGAAATATCGCCTTTATTGGGAATATAATCATGCTTTCCGGTAATAACGTCATAATCGTAAGAATGCAACATATTCACTCCTTAACAATAAAACTAGAGATATGACAACAAAGGCTTAGGCTTTATCTTGAGATGTATTCAGGTAAGTTTCAATAGAACCATTTTGTCTTGCTAGATAGTCTTCTCTGACAGGGGTATAGACATCAATAACTTTTGATGGCTCAAGTGCTTCGGCATCATGGGTTGCCCAAGAGGGAATAATAAAAGAATCGCCCGCATGTAAAAAGACTGTTCTACCGTCTACGGTTAGTCTTAAAGAACCGGTTAAGATAGTTGTTGCGGTTTCATGTTCATGAACATGTTCAGGAATAATTGCACCTGTTTTAAATGTCCAAAAAGCGATAGTAAAACCAGTGCCGTGAATAAACTTTGCTTGTATTTTACTATCTTCACCTTCGCTACGATTTAAATCCATATCGTAGGAGATCATTTCATTTGATAAATAGAGGCTCATATTGTGTCCTTGTAGTATATCCGGGATTCTTCATATTGCAGGTAATTGTCTACCTGCGGATTGAATTAGTTTGGATATAGATTAATAATTAATTGATTTTTGTATGAATAGAAAAACCCATCGGTACAGGGCCGAAGTCATGTAAGATAGTTAAACCATTATTATTTGCGGCTTTCAATGTTGTAATACAGGCGTCAACAGTTCCGTTTGCACACTGTAATGCAGATTCACTATTTGAATTAAATAAAATTGATTCTATATTTAAATTTAAGTTATTAACTTGAGATATTAAATCCTTAGGTGCAGGATGAGAGCCCACTTTATTTATTTTTTTTAAATCAGTAAATCGACTCGCAAATAACATATTATGTGTATCCATAACAAAGCAATCTGTTAGTTTTAATAAATTTAAATTTTTAAAAACAATGTTATGTAAATAGGGATAAACAATACAACCAAGTAAAATACAATTGTTATCACCTTTTATTTTTTCTACAGCCGCTTCAAGTGTCTCATGTAATATAATATCACCATGTAATTTTTTCTGTTCTAACCAGTAATGGGCTGCTTTTTCACAATTAGTATCTTTAGGGCCTAATGTATGGATGGTAAACATAATATTATTACCTCATATAAACTATATTCGTCCTGTTTCATTTATTAGCTCGGGCAATCGTTGTCCTGACTTTATTTTTTCTAGCATTGTATTTTCGGTTCTACTAATCAGTATTGCTGCATCAATAACTTGATCTATTAAATTAAATGGAATAACAACAGTTCCATTTGGGTCAGAGATAATTAAATCTCCGGTATGAATAATATTATCTTCAATTCGGCAGTGTGTGCCGGTTTCACTTACACAGTAAGCACCTTGCGTATCTGAGGGTATGATGTTACTTGCAATAACAGGGATATCTAATTCCTTAAGTTCATTAATATCTCTGACTGCACCACCTAAGATAATGGCATTAAACCCTAGCTTTTGGAAATAGGTACAGCTCATTCCTCCAGCTAAGGCTGCGTGCTTAATTAAATCACCTGCACCAGCCACATAGATTAATCCCTCTGCTGTTTTTAATTCAGGCACGAGGAATTGACTAACTTGTTCCCATGTTGATGGTTGCTTATCAATAATACTTTTTCCTTTTTTGACCAATTTCCATTGAACGGTATAAGCTTGGCCCACTGTATAATAATTATCTATATTCATAATAATAAATCAATGTAACTATTCGCCTATTGTTTAATTAAATAATGAAAATCAATGTGTTATTTAATGCAAAAAAAACGACTCATTGAGTCGTTTTTGTCGCGAGACTAAGAGAAAATTAGTGAGATTTACCTTGCTCAATACCTAAACCGATTTGAGAACGAACAAATTGCTCTTTAAAGCGCTCTCTTTCCATTTTCCCTTGCTCTGAATTATCAGTGATAGAGAAAAACCATGAGGCTAAAAAGGCGACTGCCATCGAAAATAAGGCAGGGTATTCGTATGGATAAATAGGTTTATCATGATGAAGGATGCCAACCCAAATAGTTGGTCCTAAGATCATTAAGATAACCGCGGTTAGCAAGCCTAACCAACCTCCAGCAAGTGCACCGCGAGTCGTCAGCTTACGCCAGTACATTGAAAGCAAAATTATAGGGAAGTTACAACTTGCCGCGATGGAGAATGCTAAGCCGACCATGAAGGCAATATTTTGTTTCTCAAACAAAATACCAAGGCCTATCGCAACAAAGCCTAAAATAACCACTGTAATTTTAGAAACTCTCAACTCATCTTTTTCATTTGCTTGACCATTTTTCATTGCCATTGCGTAAAGGTCATGAGACACCGCGGAAGCACCTGCAAGGGTTAATCCTGCAACTACCGCCAATATCGTGGCAAATGCAACGGCAGAAATAAAGCCTAAGAAGAATTTACCACCTACAGCATCAGCAAGATGTACTGCTGCCATATTTGTTCCACCAATTAAGGCGCCGGCTGCATCTTTAAAGGCTGGATTAGCACTGACTAGAACGATGGCACCGAAGCCAATAATAAAGGTTAATATATAGAAGTAACCAATAAAGCCAGTTGCATAAAATACACTCTTACGTGCTTCTTTTGCATCACTTACCGTGAAGAAGCGCATGATTATATGAGGTAAACCCGCAGTACCAAACATCAGTGCTAAACCAAGTGATAGTGCTGATATGGGATCAGAAACAAGTCCTCCTGGGCTCATGATGGACATGCCATTTTTATGAACTTCGACGGCTTCCTTGAACAGGGTATTGAAGTTAAAGCCAACATGTTTCATGACCATAACTGCCATGAATGTTGCACCAGCAAGCAAGAGGATTGCTTTGATGATTTGTACCCATGTTGTGGCGAGCATACCGCCAAACAAAACATAAAGAACCATTAAACAACCGACAATAACCACGGCAACATGGTAATTCAAACCAAATAGGAGCTCGATAAGTTTACCGGCGCCAACCATTTGAGCGATGAGATATAGTGCAACAACTACCAATGAACCCACAGCAGAAAGTATGCGAATAGGGCGTTGCTTTAATCGATAAGATGCTACATCTGCAAAAGTATAGCGACCAAGGTTACGTAAGCGTTCGGCAATGAGGAATAAAATAATTGGCCAACCGATTAAGAAACCGATGGAGTAGATTAAACCGTCATAACCCGAGGTATAAACAAGCGCAGAAATACCGAGGAATGATGCCGCAGACATAAAGTCACCTGCGATTGCCATCCCATTTTGAAAGCCGGTAATTTTTCCGCCAGCCGTATAGTAGTCAGAACGAGAGCGAGTTCTTTTAGATGCCCAATAGGTTATATAAAGTGTAAAACCTACGAACAATAGGAACATAACAATAGCTTCAATATTAACGGGTTGACGTTCAACATCTCCCGTTAGCGCATCAGAGAATGCGAGTGTGGAGGTAAAAAAGAGAATGATGGAGAGTAAGGCTTTCATTTTTCTACCTCTTGTAATATTTCTGCGGTTAAACGGTCATATTCACTGTTTGCTCGAATAACATAGAGCCCAGTCAAAACAAACGAAATAACAATTAGCCCAACACCAACAGGGATCCCCCGTGTGATATATGAGCCTTCTGAGATTGGCGTTCCTAGCCAACTGGGGTCAAAAGCGATGAGAAAGATAAAACCAACATACAGAATTAATGTTATTGCAGATAATAACCATGAAAAGCGACTACGTTTTCTGACCAATTCTTTAAAGCGAGGGTTATCCTCTACCTTTTTATAAGCAGTAGCATCCATCAGAGTTCTCCTCTGTTATTGTAGTATTGGTATACTCTTTTTCTTAAAAATACAGTTGATTGGGCTGCGCTTAACTACCCGACAAAATTCATCAGGGTATTTCACTTACCGTTTACTGCATTTGAATGATACTGAGTATTTATATGAAGGTCGCCACAAGGGCGACCCTTTAAGCTATGACATACTCATCGATTGTTTTTCTTCGAGTAGTTTTTCGACAACACCTGGATCGGCCAAAGTGGAAGTATCTCCAAAGTTACTGGTGTCTCCTGATGCAATTTTACGTAGGATCCGGCGCATGATTTTACCAGAGCGAGTTTTTGGCAAAGAATCTGTCCAATGTAGAACATCTGGCGTTGCGATTGGGCCAATTTCTTTACGTACCCAATTACGAACGTCGGTATAAAGCTCAGGAGTAGGCTCTACCCCAGATATCAAAGTGACATAAGCGTAGATTGCTTGCCCTTTGATATTATGAGGGATTCCAACTACCGCAGCTTCTGCAACTTTAGGATGTGAGACAAGTGCCGATTCAATTTCAGCGGTTCCTAAACGGTGCCCTGAAATATTCAATACGTCATCAACACGGCCTGTTATCCAGAAATAACCATCTTCATCACGACGCGCACCATCACCACTAAAGTACATACCTTTAAAGGTTGAGAAGTACGTTTGTTCAAAACGCTCATGGTCACCAAATAGAGTACGAGCTTGACCTGGCCACGAATCAATAATGACTAAGTTCCCGTCGGTTGCGCCTTCTAGTGGCTCACCCAGATTATCGACAAGTGCAGGACGTACTCCGAAGAAAGGTAAGGTTGCTGAGCCTGGTTTTAACATGGTAGCACCCGGAAGTGGGGTTATCATGAATCCACCTGTTTCAGTTTGCCACCATGTATCAACGACAGGGCAGCGACTATTACCAATCTTTTTATAGAACCACTCCCATGCTTCAGGGTTGATTGGTTCACCGACAGAACCCAGAATGCGCAGTGAGCTGCGGTCAGTTCCTTCAATCGCCTTATCGCCTTCAGCCATTAAGGCTCGAATAGCGGTTGGTGCGGTATACAGGATATTGACTTGATGTTTATCAACAATTTGGCTCATACGATTGACTGAAGGATAGTTTGGTACACCTTCAAACATTAAGGTTTTTGCACCATTCGATAATGGGCCATATAACAGGTAACTATGACCCGTTACCCAGCCAACATCGGCAGTACACCAGTAAACTTCTTCTGGATGGTAATCGAAGGTATATTTAAAGGTTAAGGTTGCATAAACAAGGTAGCCACCAGTGGTATGAAGAACCCCTTTAGGTTTGCCTGTTGAGCCAGAGGTATAGAGGATAAATAGCGGATCTTCTGCGTTTATCTCTTCCGGCGGGCAGTCGGCACTCACCCCTTCAATAACGTCATGCCACCAGAGATCACGGCCTTCAACCCAGCTAGGCGCATTACCTGTGCGACGATAAACAATGACATTGGATACTGATGTGACTTGTGGATTTTTCAGTGCATCATCAACATTCTTTTTCAACGGAATGGCGCGGCCAGCACGTAACCCTTCATCTGATGTGATAATGAGCTTAGCTTTACAGTCAATAACACGGCCGGATACCGCTTCAGGGGAGAAGCCAGCAAAAATAACCGTGTGAATTGCACCGATACGAGCACAAGCTAGCATTGCAACGGCGGCTTCAACTACCATTGGCATGTAAATAGCGATAACATCGCCTTTACGGATACCTTGTTTTTTTAATACGTTAGCAAACTGGCAAACATCATGATGCAGTTCGCGGTAAGTGACATGTTTTGATGATGAGGGATCATCACCTTCCCAAATGATTGCTGTTTGGTCGCCTTTTTCAGCCAGATGACGATCCAAGCAGTTTGCACTTAAATTTAAAGTGCCATCTTCAAACCAACGGATATCGATATGCCCGGGGTCGAAAGAAGTATTCTTGACACGGGTATACGGTTTTATCCAATTAACGATTTTTCCTTTTTCGCCCCAAAATCCTTCAGGGTCTTGAATCGAGCGTTGGTACTCATCGTTGTACTGTTGTTCGTTTATCAGGGCATTTTTTGCAATTTCAGCAGGAACCGGATGTTTTGTTATTTGAGTCATATTCTTATCTCCTTGCAGATGTTAATACTATGTCAAAAAATGGTTAACTAAAGCAGGAAATATAAATTTGTTTTTCTTTTGCGCGGAAGATCACGTATTAATTGCAACGAGATTTGCAGGATTATCATTTGATGCTAATTGCTGGATTGATATAAAAAACTAAAAATATAGAAATTGGCAAAATTAAAGAAAAACAAAAGGGATTAAAATTGGTATTAGTTACTGAATAAACTAACTCTAATAGCGGATGAGAAAGACCACTATATTTTTGTGGGTTTGATAATGATTTTCATTAACAGTAAAATAACTATAATGGTAGTTATTCACAAGGTGATAGTTATTCACAAGGGGCGAGTACATACCCATGAACCTTGTGTTGATATAAGTAACGTCGTGGTATGTACCTAAAATAATTCAAGTCACTGGAGACAATAATATGAGTTATACATTACCTGCTTTACCTTATGCTTATGATGCACTGGAACCTCATTTTGATAAGCAAACGATGGAAATCCACCACACTAAGCACCATCAAACTTATGTGACTAATACAAATACAGCGTTAGAAAAATTACCGGAACTCGCCGGTCTAGATATCGATGTATTGATTCAAAAGCTAGATCAAATCCCAGCGGATCAACGTACTTTTGTACGTAACAATGCGGGTGGTCATTCAAACCACAGCATGTTCTGGAAAGGCTTGAAGCTGAATACAGAACTTAAAGGTGAGCTGAAAGCAGCGATTGAGCGCGATTTCGGTAGCGTTGATGCATTTAAAGAATTATTCGAGAAAGCAGCTGCGACTCGTTTCGGTTCTGGTTGGGCGTGGCTGGTACTGAAAGATGATGGTAAATTAGCCGTTGTTTCAACCGCAAACCAAGATAACCCATTAATGGGTGAAGCCATTTCAGGTACTTCTGGTTACCCAATTATCGGTCTTGATGTATGGGAACACGCATATTACCTGAAATTCCAAAACCGTCGCCCAGACTACATTAAAGCTTTCTGGTCAGTGGTAAACTGGGATGAAGCTGCAACACGTTTTGCAGAAAAAACAAAGTAATTCAAACATAATTACTCAAAATTTGTAAATAAACGCGGCTAATATTAGGCCGCGTTTTTTGTTTATCAGCCAAAAGATATATCCTTACAGATCATTGTTATCTCTAACTCCATTCTTTATGATGAAAGTTCTTTCGTACTCGCCTTGTAGGAATAGGAAGTTAAGTCATGAAAATTCATCCCCAAGTTTTTATCGGTAAAGTCCAAGCAACATCTCATTGTGGTCAAAGTGCTATCCATAAGCGTGAGGCTGATGGTTTACTGACATTAGGTCAATTAGGCCTTGAGGGTGATGAACAGGCTGAGAAACGTTTTCATGGCGGTCCTGATAGGGCGCTTTGCCAATATCCACGAGAGCATTACTCTTTTTGGCTAAATGCCTATCCAGAATTGGATGATTTATTTATGCCTTCGGCCTTTGGTGAAAACATTTCGACCCAAAATATGACGGAAGAAAATGTGTTTATCGGTGATATTTTTGCATGGGGTGATGCGCGTATTCAAGTAACTCAACCGCGTTCCCCTTGCTATAAGCTCAATGGATTAACGGGTATTGAAAATTTTGCCCAAGTGATGCAAGAAACGGGGCGCTGTGGCTGGTTGTATCGCATTATTAAAACAGGCACCGTCAGTGTAGATACGCCAATTCAATTATTGAGCCGCAATAGCGATGTTTCTGTAAAAGAGGCAATAATGATTGCCTTTCATGCCCCTTATGATGAAGAACTGTATCAACGCCTTTTGTCTGCGGCGGGTTTGTCTGCAAGTTGGAGCTTAACGATGCAAAATCGATTGGATAATCATCGTATTGAAGAGTTTTCTCATCGTTTATTTGGCCGACGAGGCTAATGCATTCGAGATACCACGCTGAGTAAGCTGTTGGTACAAGAATATAGCCGAGAGGCCATAATGCGCGATAAATACAAAAATCTTCATAGAAATTGAGTTTATTTCGCTAGTCAGTGGATAAATACAATATGCAATATGATTTAAATGACCTCTATTATTATGTAAAAGTAGTGGAACATGGCGGTTTTTCACAAGCGGGCCTCGCACTTGGCATCCCAAAATCAAAATTAAGTCGACGCGTTGCTGATTTAGAACAAAAACTGAAAGTGTCACTTATTTATCGTTCAACACGTCAATTTCATGTAACGGATATCGGGCAAGTATTTTATCAGCAGTGTAAAAATGTCATTGATGAGGCAGAAATTGCCCATGAGTTAATTTGCTCGGTACAGTCTCATCCTAAAGGCACTATCAAATTGTCATGCCCTGTCGCTTTATTACAGGTTTATCTCAATGATCTACTTATCGATTTTATGGTGCAATATCCAGATATTGATATTCAAATTTTAGCGGTAAATCGCCCTGTTGATGTGATTAGTGAGGGGCTAGATTTAGCATTACGGGTACGTTCATTGCCATTGGATGATTCAGGATTGATGATGAAAGTCCTTGGATATTCACGCAGAATATTAGTAGCTAGCCCTTTGTTATTTAAGGATAAAGGTGTTATTGAAGAGCCTGAAATGCTGGTGGATTACCCCATGCTTGCGAATACTGAGCATTCGCAAAGCTATAGTCTGACACTGAAAAATAGTGAGGAGTTGAGTTTTACCCAACACTTTACGCCAAAACTGGCAACCACAGATGTTATGACGCTTTATCGCGCTGCATTAAAGGGGATTGGTATTGCTAGGCTACCTTATGGTGTTGTTGAAAATGAATTGAACACGGGTGAGTTGGTTGAGGTTTTACCTGAGTGGAGGTTTGCTGAAGATATTATTCATGCAGTGTATCCATCGCGTAAGGGATTACTGCCAGCAGTACAGTTATTATTAAACTATCTTGCGGATAATATCTCTCCAGCGGTGAAATAAAATATTCCCCAGTTGTTTTGAACTGGGGAATATAAGTTAGTGGTCTTCTGGAATCCGGCCAAATTTACCGCTATTAAAATCATTAACAGCTTCAATAATTTCTTGGTCGCTATTCATAACAAATGGGCCGTAACCCACAACTGGCTCATCGATAGGTTCGCCACTTAAAAATAGCACCAATGTATCTTCCGTCGCTTCCAGTATGATATTGCTATCACTGTTATCGAGGATCATCAGTTCACCCTCATTCAAACTGGCTCGTCCATCAACAAATAGCGACCCGCGTAGCATGACTAAACCTACATGACGACCAGGTTTGGTTTGCAATCCAACGGTTTTACCTTTATTGAGTTGAAGATCCCAAACATCCAGTGATGTAAAGGTACGTGCAGCACCCTTGTTACCTAAGTAGTCACCTGCAATAACACGTAATGTACCTGCTTCATTAGGTAAAGTGATTTTTGGTATCCCATGACTTTGCAGTAATTGATAGCCGGGATCCGCTGATTTATCCTTCGCCGGCAAGTTAACCCACAATTGAACCATATCAAGAGTACCGCCATTTTTCATAAAATCATCTGACTGATACTCTTGGTGTAAAATTCCAGATGCTGCCGTCATCCATTGCACATCACCGGGGCCGATAACGCCCCCTTTTCCAGTTGAATCATGGTGTGCAACTTCGCCATCGTAGACGATAGTGACGGTTTCAAAGCCTCTGTGTGGGTGCTCACCAACCCCTCTGTTTTCTGCACTGGAGCTTGGGAAGTCAAATGGTCCCGCTCTATCAAGTAAGATAAAGGGATTTAAGTATTTCCCATGGTTACTGTAGGTAAACATTGAACGAACTGGGAAACCATCGCCGACCCAATGACTACGAGGGGATTTGTAGATACCGATGATCTTTTTCATGGTCTTACTCCTAATTCTGTTTTGATGGATAAATAATAAAGGAGTAAAACGTGCTGGAGTAGTGGCAAAAATAGATTTCATTGTTTCAATAATAGGACAATATGGGGTGATAGCATTATTCTATTTATAGAACGGTGTTTATCAAAACTCGGACTACTCAGTGTAAAAGTGATGTATTAATCTAAATAGCATGAAAAAGAGCCAGTCAGTGTTCTATTTTCTAACTTAAATAGATTTCATCATTTTATTGCTAGAGAGGTTTTATCATGAGTATTCCCGCAAATTTTAATGGTCAACGCCCAGTTATTAATCCAGATGATGCTGTCATGTTATTGATAGACCACCAAAGTGGTTTATTCCAAACCGTTGGTGATATGCCAATGACGGAACTTCGTGCTAGAGCCTCTGTGCTTGCCAAAATGGCGTCACTTGCCAATATCCCAGTCATCACGACGGCTTCTGTGCCTCAAGGACCCAATGGCCCATTGATTCCTGAAATTCATCAAAATGCACCACATGCTCAATATATTGGTCGCCGTGGTGAAATTAATGCTTGGGATAACCCTGAATTTGTTGCTGCGGTAAAAGCGACAGGTAAAAAACAGCTTATTATTGCTGGAACAATTACCAGCGTTTGTATGGCTTTTCCTGCGATTAGTGCGGTTGCTGATGGTTACCAAGTTTTTGTTGTGATTGATGCTTCAGGTACTTACAGCAAAATGGCGCAAGAAATTACCTTAGCGCGTGTTGTCCAAGCGGGTGTTGTACCGATGGATACTGCGGCAGTTGCCTCTGAATTACAAAAAACGTGGAACCGTGAAGATGCGGGTGAATGGGCTCAAGCGTATACGCAAATTTTCCCTGCTTATCAGCTGCTTATTGAGAGCTATAGCAAGGCACAAGAGGTGTTGAAAAACAATGAGCAGCTAGATTCACAGAAATAATACGTTATCGACTCATAACGAACTTACGAATTAAAACGACTCGCTCTATTTCAAGCTGTAGGTATTTTGAGGTAAAGCGAGTTTTAATAAAATGATTTTTAGGAAAAACAGAATGAAAAAGCTCGTATTACCTTTATTGGCTTCCCTATTTTGATAAGTAAATATATATTTTAAATTAAGGGTAACGATTTTGGTTGGCAAGTATAAACCCAAGCGGGTGGAAAATTGCGGTATACACGCTGTTTGGTAAAGTTGAAATAACGTTCAAACATGGGTTCGCAGCTTTGTGTATACTGAAATAATACAAAAACACCTTTTTTTTGAGTTAAGCATTCTCTGACTTTTTTGAGTATTTTCATACTTGTTTTTTTATCTAAGGAACGAAATGGAATACCTGAAATAATGGCATGATATTCACCAGAAAGATGTTCTGCTGAACGATGATTAATAACTATTCGTCGGTCATCAATTTTTTGTAGTAATTCAATAAAATCATCATTTATTTCATAAACATTTAATGATGTCTCAAATGTGCCTTTCTGCAAAATATGCTTAGTGATAACACCATCTCCAGCGCCGATTTCTGCAATATGAATATCATGTTCCCAATCAATATTATTAAGGATTGCATCACATAACCAATAGGATGAGGGCATGATGGTGCCCATTTTAGTTGGGGATGCAATAAAATTTTTCATGTAGAGCGTATATGGATTGAGCGAATTAAATAAAAATTTTTTCATATAATTAAACCTCTTAAAGGGGCTGGATGAATATTTTTATTTACCCAGAAGTGGGAAGGCCGCATTCATTACAGAACTTATCTTCTGATTTTATTATCGTACGACATTGTCGACATTGCAGGATATTACGGTACAGCTTGTCAATTCTGTCATCACTATATTGCTTATCTCCATGACCTGATGATTGACCATGTTTAGATGAACGACCAGACTTTGAATGGCGTAAATTTTTACCTGTTCCAAATAATCGACTGAGAAATGACATAAGTAACCCTCCGTTATTTATCTAGCTCACAGTAAGTATAAACCCTAAAGTTAACTCTAGACGCAATGATTAATGCATGCGATTACAATTAATTACAATGTTTACGTAATATAAAATAAGTAGAAAGAAGGTGAGCGTTGCGGAATAAGAGGCATAAAAAAACGGGGAAGTTATTTCCCCGTTTTATCATTTTTTCAGATTAATTATAGCTGAGGGCGTTTTACAAAACCGATAGCCTCATAGACCTTATCAAGGGTTTCTTGAGCGCGAGCAGCGGCTTTGGTTGCGCCTTCATCCATGATTTGGTTCAGTAGCGCTTCATCGTTACGGAATCCCTGGTAGCGCACTTGTAGCGTGGTGAGCATACTTGAAACGGCATCTGCAACCGCACCTTTTAGGTGACCGTACATTTGACCTTCAAACTCGGCTTCCAATTCGTCGATTTTTTTGCCTGTCACACCCGCGAGGATATCAAGCAAGTTAGAGACACCTGCTTTATTTTCAATATCATAACGAACGCGAGGTGGCTCTTCCGAGTCAGTCATGGCCCGTTTGATCTTCTTCGCTGCGGCTTTCGGATCTTCCAATAAAGCAATGACGTTATTGCGGTTATCATCTGACTTTGACATTTTTTTAGTTGGGTCTTGCAGAGCCATAACGCGTGCACCGCCACCCGTTGGGATAAATGGATCTGGTACGGTGAAAATATCACCATAAATAGCATTGAAGCGCTGGGCAATATCACGACTCAATTCAAGGTGTTGTTTTTGGTCAATACCAACAGGCACTTGATTTGTTTGATAAATTAGGATGTCTGCTGCCATTAAAACAGGATAATCAAATAGCCCTGCATTGATATTTTCTGCGTGACGTGCTGACTTGTCCTTAAACTGCGTCATACGGCTTAATTCACCGAAATAGGTGTAGCAGTTCAGTGCCCAGCTAAGTTGCGCATGTTGTGGGACATGAGATTGAACAAAAATAGTGCTTTTTTTCGGGTCAATGCCACAAGCGAGATAGAGCGCTAGTGTATCGAGAGTGCGTTTACGCAGTTCATTAGGGTCTTGGCGAACGGTAATCGCGTGCTGGTCTACGATACAATAAATGCAATCATAATCATCTTGCATTTGTACCCACTGACGCAATGCACCCATATAGTTACCGATGGTTAATTCACCGGAAGGCTGTGCGCCGCTGAATACGATAGGTTTTTGGGATGACTTTGATTTTTCAGTGGGAGTACTCATTTCTATAATGTCCTTTCTTATTTTATTTCAGGTATACCTTTAGTCCTTCAATTTGCTTGGATGCTCCATTCGCTCAGCTTCCCGAGTTGTAGAGCTTACCTATGCTTATCGGCTATCGTTTCTGCGCCTACAAGCAAATTGAATTATTTGGAGTATAAACCGATCGTTGGCAACAGTTCTGAGAAGTGTGTTAATACACAATCAGGTTCACTAAGAGCAATTGATTCACCGTAGTTATAGCCGTAGGTCAGGCCAACACATGGACATCCCGCACTCTGCGCAGCAATAATATCATTACGAGAATCACCGACAAACAGCAATTCTTCTTTGCGTAAACCAAATTGCCCCATCACTAAGTAAAGTGGGGCGGGATGTGGTTTTAATGCTTTAACATCGTTACCACCGAGTACCAGTGAAAAGTACTTATCTATGCCTAATTCCTTTAGAAGAGGGGCAATAAATGGTGTAGGTTTATTGGTGACGATAGCAAGAGGAAGGTCGCTTTTTGCCAGTATGTCGAGGGTTTCTTTGACTTCAGGGAACAATTGGCTGCCTGTCATTACGGAAACGGCATAATGCTGAGCAAAACTTTCCCGAGCTAATTTTTGCAATTCAGGTGTTATTGCTGCCCCAGCCCATTTTAGCGCTCGATCAACGAGAATATCACCACCATTACCAACCCAAACGGAAATAAGCTCTTTACCCGCAGGTGAAAAGCCGAGTTCCTTCAGCATGTTGTCTATGGCTTCGGCTAAACCACTCGCACTGTCGACAAGTGTGCCGTCTAAATCAAAAGCGATTGCTTTGATATTCTCTAAAACCACTTGTGTCATTGAGATACCTTTTTCAGTTCTTTGCGCATTTCATCGATGACCGTTTTGTAGTCAGGCTGATCGAAGATTGCAGAACCTGCAACAAAAGTATCCGCGCCTGCAGCCGCGATTTCAGCAATATTGTTAACTTTGACACCACCATCGACTTGTAAGCGAATATCATAGCCACTTTCATCAATCAATTTACGGACTTGGCGCAATTTATTGAGTGTTTGAGGAATAAACGATTGGCCACCAAAACCTGGATTGACTGACATGAGTAAGATCATATCAACTTTATCCATCACATATTCAAGGTAGCTCAAAGGCGTTGCAGGGTTAAATACCAGCCCTGCGGTACAACCTTGCTCTCTGATCAATTGCAGAGTTCTATCGATATGTTCACTTGCTTCTGGGTGAAAGCTAATATGGCTTGCACCTGCTTTCGCAAAATCAGGAATGATCCGGTCAACCGGTTTTACCATCAAGTGAACATCAATAGGTGCTGTGATACCGTAATTACGTAAGGCTTTGCAGATAGGCGCTCCAAACGTTAGATTTGGAACATAATGGTTATCCATCACATCAAAGTGAACGGTATCCGCGCCGGCAGCGAGTACTTTTGCGGTGTCTTCGCCTAAACGAGCAAAGTCAGCAGATAAAATAGATGGGGCAATGAGAAAATCTTTCATAATTGTCTCCGATTATTAATCGTTATCTGAGAGCCGTTTCGCGCTAGGTTCAAGGCTTGGAGTATTGATGTTTTCAGCATTACTAGGAGAAAGGCTATTAGGTGCTCTCGCATATAAAGCCAGTAACTCATTGACCTTAGTGCGGTTTAATATGTTTCTACTAATGGTTCTACGTACTTTGACGATATGCAACTGAGCTTGATGATACCACTGTCGAGTCAGAGGGGTATCATGATTTGAGATCAGAACGGGTATTTTGCCCACAGATGACAACTGGTTAGCTAATAAAGCCAAATTTTGTTGCTCTACGGCATTAAATGAATTGGTATGATATGCCGTGAAATTTGCGGTCTCTGATAAAGGCGCATAAGGGGGATCGCAGTAAATAACGGACCCTTCTTTTGCATTGAGCAGCGTTTCATTGTAATGCTGCGTCAGAAATGTGGCTTTTTGCGATTTTTCGGCAAACCACAATAATTCATCTTTAGGGAAGTAAGGTTTTTTATAACGACCGAAAGGAACGTTAAATTCACCGCGTGAATTATAACGACATAATCCATTATAGCAGTGACGATTAAGATACAAAAAAAGGACACTACGCCTTTTTGTATCTGTCGATTTGTTAAATTCTTCACGCATCTGATAATACTGTTCTGAGGTATTAAATTCGGGTGTGAAGATCTGCTGTGCTTCTTCGATAAAAGAATCAGTGCGATATTTAACTGTATTGTAGAGATTGATGAGGTCACTATTAATGTCAGCCAGTATGTAAGAATCATAACTGGTGTTTAAAAACACTGACCCTGCACCAACAAAGGGCTCGATTAAGCAATCACCTTGTGGAAGATGTTTTTTGATTTCTTCCACAAGTGGGTACTTACCCCCAGCCCATTTTAAAAAAGCGCGTTTTTTTTTCATGCCGTCTTATAATTACAATCGTTTAGAGTAACAACTTTATACTCTGTCAGGACAACATAATGCGCCCGGGGGAAAACGTTGTTATTTTTGATCCTGTTTAACTTGTTTCATGTTTCTCACCCACGGTTTTTTTGCTTGAACAGAGGTGGGTAAAGTGGCTATCGCATTTTTTGCGTCAGTTACTGAGCTATAGTTTCCGTGAATGAGCACATACCAAGTTTGGCCATTACGAATAGTTTTATAGACTTTATAATTTGCCAGTTTGTTTTCTTTGGCAAAAGCTTCTAGTGTGTCAGAGCGACTAGCACTACTCAATTGCAGTGTGTAGCTACCTGAAGGCGCAGCCGCTGAGCTTCCACTTTGGCTACTGCTTGCTGTGGTTGATTTTGCAGGCTGTTTGGTTTGAACTGGCGCTTTAGGTTCAACCGCTTTAGGTGGTGTTCTTTCGGGTGTGACAGGAGTGGTCACAGGTTGCTGTTCAGCGGGTTTTATCGCCGGTGGTGTCAGTGGTGTGACATTTTGTGGTGTCGTTATGCCTTGAGTTGGCATTTGGCCTTGATTAAGGGCATCAGCAACATCACCAGGGATCTCAATTCGTTCACCAAGGCCGGTTTGCTGTGGTGGCAAGTTACCCTGTGTTGGGGTAGGCGTAATTTGTGTACCTGTAAGTTCTTGAGCTTGACCTTGAGTGTTCGTCAACGATGAGGAGTTCGATAAATCAATATTACGCTCATTTGAGCTATCAGATTGTAACTTCTCATGTTCTGTTGGTGCTTTTAGGGCTGAACTGATCGCAATGATTAATAGCAATAAAACAAGAACACCGACACCAATCATGATGTGCTGGCGTGATAGTGCTATTTTTGGCTTTGTCGTTGCTGGTTGGCGAGAACGCCCTGTTGGTCTATCTGATGTATCAGGCCTTAAATCATTTTGTACTTGAGGCTGATTATCTGGTTTAAATTCGTCCATTTTCCTCTCCCGAATAAAGTTCGCCTGTAGTAGAGATAAAATGTCTCTTATCATTACGACCTTTTCACGACCAAGCAGTGTATCGCCGCTGTCTTTCAAAGGATAGATTCTTTAGCAATTTCATACGAATTTCAATGAGATTGCGGCTATATCTAAGAGTTTCGTCTGTAGGTACTAGGCATGCCATATAATTTAACGAGTTTAGCACATATCTACCAGCAACATTTTAAAACACCCTTAAATATTCAGGGCTTTTACATGCGCTTGTTGATTACGATTAATTTTAGTGTTTTTTAAGACATGCAGGAAGATATCGCTGCGATGACAATCTGGGCTTCAACATCTGAACGCACTTCAGAGTGCCCAATCGTGGTGGGTAAAACTAAATGTAACTTTCCACCCATAACTTTTTTGTCTCGCATCATATGAGGCAGGTAGTCATCAGGCTTCATTTGAGATGGGCCGGTGACGGGAAGTTGTGCTCGCTCTAGTAGAGCGATGACTCTTTGTGTCTGTGCTGGTGTGAAATTACCGATAAGTTCAGCGGTTTTTGCTGCCATGACCATACCAGCAGCAACGGCTTCACCGTGTAGCCACACGCCATAACCCATTTCGGCTTCGATAGCATGGCCAAAAGTGTGGCCGAGATTCAGTAATGCTCTGTATCCACTGGTCTCTTTTTCATCTGCGGCAACGACGTGTGCTTTTAACTCACAGCAACGACGAATGCAGTAAGCCATTGCTTTATCGTCAAGTTGCATTAATGCGTCGATGTTATCTTCTAACCAGCTAAAAAACTCACCATCAAGGATGATGCCATACTTGATGACCTCAGCAAGGCCAGAAGAGAGCTCTCTTTTTGGTAAGGTTTTTAAACAATCAAGATCGATAATGACAGATGCGGGTTGATAAAATGCACCAATCATATTTTTACCCAATGGATGGTTAACGGCTGTTTTGCCACCAACAGATGAATCCACTTGGGATAACAAGGTCGTCGGCACTTGAATAAAGCGCACGCCTCGTTGATAACTTGCGGCTGCAAAGCCGGTTAAGTCACCGATGACCCCCCCACCAAGAGCGATGAGGGTAGTGTCACGGTTATGGTGTTTTTCAAGTAATGCGGTAAAAACATCATTCATGATAAATAAAGACTTATACTGTTCTCCATCGGGTAAAGTGATCGAATCTACTTTTACACCTGATGATTCAAGTACTTGCTTTATTTTATCTAAATAAATAGGCGCAAGTGTTTCATTTGTCACTATCATTGCCCGTTGACCCGCAGTTAATGGCCAAAATGCATCGGTTTGGTTATATAAACCGGGTGCAATATTGATTGGATAACTGCGTTCATCCAGAGTAACAGTGACTTTTTCCATCTTGCTTTTACCTTGAATTGATTACGTATGAAAATAACCCAATGGTTAATTAATTTTTTTCCAACAACTCAATAATTTGGCTTGCAACAACCTTTGCACTTTGCTCATCAGTATGAATCGTGATGTCTGCAATTTCTTCGTACATAGGATTGCGTTCAGATGCCAATTTCTCAAGAACTTCACGTGCGGGTTCATCCACTTGTAAAAGAGGACGTTTTTTATCACGCTGTGTTCTAGAAAGCTGTTTCTCAATGTTGGTTTCAAGATAAACAACAACGCCACGAGCCGATAAGCGATTGCGGGTTTCTTTTGACTTAACAGAACCGCCACCCGTCGCTAATACAATGCCCTGTTTTTCGGTGAGTTCATTGATGATTTTTTCTTCGCGATCGCGGAAGCCTTCCTCACCTTCTAGGTCGAATACCCAACCTACATCTGCACCGGTGCGTTTTTCTATCTCGTGATCAGAGTCGAAAAACTCCATATTAAGCTGTTGAGCCAACTGACGACCAATAGTACTTTTTCCAGCACCCATCGGTCCAACCAGAAAGATATTGCGTTTCTCTGCCATGTTTTTTGGTATTACTACGATTATTCGTTAATGATCACCCGCCCCGCCAATCGAACTAGCGGCGGGACCTAAACTGAAACCTCATTAGTGATGATGTGAGATCAGATGAGAAAATTATCTCAACACATCAACCTGAATTGCAACTATATAAATGAGGCACTAAGTGAACAAAGTGCCTCAACTTATGTTACTGGTTTCTATATTTGAGCCGTTTACAATGTCTAACGCGTTGTTTAGCATGAGATTTAACAGTTTTTAAATTTTGCCATGAGCATTTAATTACTGTTAATTCTGAAGCAAATTTATTGTGACTAGTTTATAAGCGGCTGATAGCTTGTTCTTTAATCTACCGATAGTTAGAACACTCAATGGATAACCTTGTATGCTAAAACGGCGTCAGCGTCAAATTTATCCGGCAGGTTTATGTCATAAAAAATAATATTTTCATCAATCTTTTGCTTTTTACTCGTTCAACTGGTTGAAGTATAGACATTATTTTATTAGTGCTAAATATTGATGAGTTTTGGGGTAATAAAAACCACAAGAACTCTTCTATCGATATGCTCAGCACTGTTTGTAAATAAAGATCCTAAAATGGGTAAATGGGAGAGGAAGGGTAATCCTGTTTCTGTTTTTTCTTGTTTTTGTTGAAAAATTCCACCGAGGATCAGTGTTTCATTATTTTTAATGGTGACCGAAGTGGCGATTTCTTGCTTGTTTATCGCTAAATGATGGTTTTGGCTACTGGTTAATGCGGTGTCTGGAGAGTTATGGCTAATTTTGAGTGTTAACTCAATTTTTTCATCGCGAAAAATGGTGGGAGTCACATCCATACCCAGTACCGCATCTTTGAATTGAACGTGCGTTTTCTTTTCACTGCTGGTGACATAAGGAATTTCAGTCCCTTGTTGAATGCTCGCGGGCTGTTTGTGGGATGCCATCAATCGTGGGCTAGCAATAATAGAAAGTAAATTTTCTTTTTCGAGTGCATTGAGTTTCATTTCAAGCAATCCTTCGCCTAACCTTAACATGTTGAACGAAAATTGACCTGGAACTGAATTATAACGATTGTATTTATTATGATGACTCTTTGTTGAACTGCCGGCCAACATTCCCCATTCAAGCCCCAGCTCCTGCAATGCGGTTCGGCTACTGCTAATAATATGGGCTGTAATCTGAACTTGCTGTTGTGGGATATCTTTTTGTTTTAACCACTCTGCAATCAGTGATAATCGCGCTTGGCTATCTTTTATCAGT
Source organism: Providencia heimbachae ATCC 35613 (assembly GCF_001655055.1). GTDB lineage: Bacteria > Pseudomonadota > Gammaproteobacteria > Enterobacterales > Enterobacteriaceae > Providencia > Providencia heimbachae. The sequence goes on from NZ_LXEW01000032.1 coordinate 22,199, forward strand.
AAGCTATTCGTTATGTCATCATGATGAACGGTGGATAAACTTGATAATAGAGACATACTGGGCTGTATGAGTTGTTGAGCAACTTCTTTGGCATCAATGGAGACTAATTTAAATATTTTTTCGACCAATACAGCCTTGGATTGGTTGGTTTTTGTTAGCAATAAAGTTTGTACTTCATTGGTTTCTGAAAGAGGTATAAAGGGATCACGTATCTCTTGCCCGTGAGCAGACAAAATAATTAAGAAAGAGAGTATTCCCGCACTAAGAAATTTAGTCTTCATCGCTGTTTTCATCCTTGATAAATGCATTATTATTTAGAAATGAGATTGAGAGAGTTGCTGTTAGCTTATGCTCTTTAGGTTTGATATTAATTTCGGAGAATAACCATAGTCTTCCAGCATATTGTAATGTGACTGATTGAATAAATTGGAAAATATCATTATAGCTACCTTGAATGTCGAGTTGATAAGTATGGTTATATTCGGCTGCTGAATGGTGTGGTCGTAATTGATTGAGTGTGATATTCGATTGGATGATAAGCGTTTGCAGCTGTGCAATAAAAATGAAAGGATCATGGTTTAATTCAGCGTTTAGGGATAACTCACTAATTTTTTCATTGAGTTGAGATAGTGAAGGTGATTGGTGAATAAATTGCTTATCTTGGTGAATGCTGCCCATCAACAGTTTATTTTCTTTTTCAAATTGCACACATTGCTGCTCTCTGTCATCCCAATAGCTGAAATAATACCCAATAATGCATAAGAAAATGATTAAGCAAATAAATAATATTTGTTGCCAGAGTGGGCGATACCAAAAAGTATGAGCCGTCTCATTCATGGGCTTCCTCCTGATATACGGCACTCAAATATAAATGATTTAAGTTTTTTACTCGGCTGAGTTTTTTCAGGTGAATTTGACTCAGTAGACGGCTACTTTCTAATTGAAGAACCAGTTTATTCATCTCTTGAAAATGGTAGCTATGTGCTTTTATCTCAAGATGATTTTGCAATAATTTGAATGAGCCTAACCAGCTTTTGGTGGGTGTTATTGTGGGAAGCGCTTGTAACAGTTCAAGTAGTGCATGATTGCGCTGAGTATATTTATTGATCACCTGTCTTTGGGTGATGAGTTGTTCAAGATACTTTTGCTTGTCGATCAGCAGTAACTTTAATTGTTCCGTTTGTTGTTGCTGAAGATTATGGTTGTACAAATTGGATTCTAAATGCTGCAGTTTAATATATTGAAGGAATGCTAAATAGCTACAGCTGATGATTGCTAAAATTGTAATTATTACCGTCAATGCTATAAATCGACGCTTTAGCGTGGTTATGTGTTTTTTCCGCCATGGTAAAAAATTAACTTGATACATATCAAATGTCTCCATGGCGTAGTGCTAAACCAGCCGCGATAACAAAGTCGCCAAGTTGATGGGGAATTTTGATCGAGTGATGATGAAATGCTTGTAATAACTGCCATTGATTATGTGAGTCTGGGGCGTGGCGGTCACTGATGTAATAAATTGGAAATGTTGCCTCACCTTCACCGCTACTTAGTAATGGGATCAATTGGGAAAGCGTTGTAATTTCGGTATCTTGGATATGGTTATAGTTTGCCGGTTGGCTAATGGGCCCTGACCATAACCATTCTCCTTGTCGATAATGCACGAGCCAGCATTCATCAGGCAAACCTGCATGGCGCGCAACATAGCGTAAAGCAATGGGGGCAATATCAATCGCGAGGAGATTAAAGCCACTATCATCAAGCAAGCTTTGCCAGAACGTAATATCTGACTGGCGAGCAGCATTGAGATACACGTTTGATTCAATCACTCGATAGTCTAAAACGAGTTCTTGAGCATGCATCGGGAACAGTTTTTCAGCCCGAGATTGTAAATACCAACCTAGCTCAGGTTGCTGTAAATTCATTTGTTCAGGCAGCGTAAAATGTTGCTTTATTGTACGCAGGGAAGGTAACGCGATAGAAACCGTACAATTTTTCGGTAATTTCTGACGCCATTGTATGAATATTTTTAGTAGACTTTCGCGCTGTTCAAACGCCGTTTTTTCGCTGAAATCTATCGGGAAAGAATGTTGCCAACATTCGCATAGAGACCAGTATTTCCGGTATTGCTTTATGGCAACCAGCTGAATTTTATTTCGATATAGGTCGATCCCAATGTTCCATTTTTGTGAATACATAGATAATTTCCTTATCATCAAAAAATAAATTACGTTTTCTATTGCGTTGTATAAGCTTTATACTGTCATTCAGTGATATCTAAACCCTCCTGTCAGTCGAGTATGGGAATTCTCAGGTGAAGTTCGTAAAATATTTTTTCATTTTTGTTATCTGTTGCATTTTTTTGGGAACCGCCTCGATTTTTGGCATGTACAAATATGTCGAAGGTGAGTTGCCCGATGTTGCGACAATGAAAGACATCCGTTTGCAAGTACCGATGCAGGTATTCAGCGCCGATAATGAGTTGATCGCGCAATATGGTGAAAAACGCCGTATCCCGTTGCCATTAAATGAAATTCCACCTTTGATGGTGAAAGCATTTATCGCAACAGAGGATAGCCGTTTCTACGATCATCATGGTATTGACCCTATTGGTATTTTTCGTGCAGTCACTGTCATGGCATCATCAGGCCACGCCTCACAAGGGGCGAGTACAATCACACAACAACTTGCAAGAAACTTTTATTTAAGCCCTGAAAAAACACTGATGCGTAAAGCTAAAGAGGCTTTTCTTGCTATACGTATTGAGCAGCTATTTACTAAAGATGAAATTATGGAGCTTTACTTAAATAAGATTTATTTAGGTAACCGAGCTTATGGTGTTGGTGCAGCGGCTTATGTTTATTTTGGAAAAACAGCCAGTGAATTAACACTAAGTGAAATGGCGATGATTGCAGGGCTACCAAAGGCACCATCAACATTTAATCCGCTTTATTCTTATGAACGAGCTGTTAACCGCCGTAATGTGGTTTTGATGCGAATGTTAGAAGAAAAATACATTACGCAAGACCAGTACGAGCAAGCGCGAAATGAGAAAATAGAAGCCTCTTATCATGCACCTAAAGTTGATTTTTCGGCTCCTTACTTGGCCGAAATGGCGCGTCAAACTTTGTATGATAAATATGGTGAAGATGCCTACACTGACGGGTATAAAATTTATACAACGGTGATCCGTAAAGATCAGTTGGCAGCGACTGAGGCTGTTCGCAATAACCTGATCGATTATGATGTAAGACATGGTTATCGCGGCCCGACTGAAGTGTTATGGAAACCATCAGAAGCGGCATGGCCGGCTGAAAAAATCGTTGAAAAACTGAAAAAATCACCTGTTTATGGCCCTTTAATGCCTGCAGTAGTGCTTTCTACGACAAATAATGACGCTAAGGTGTTATTAGCTGATGGAACTGAAGCACAGATCACAATGGCGGGTGTACGCTGGGCTCGCAAGTATATTTCAGATACGCAGCAAGGCGCTACGCCAAGAACAGTTAATTCTGTTGTGCAAGCGGGTGAGCAAATTTGGGTTCGCCAAGTAAAAGATAATTTATGGCTTGCACAGGTTCCTGACGTTAATGCCGCATTTGTTGCTTTAAATCCGAATGATGGTGCCATTATCGCGCTAGTCGGCGGCTTTGATTTTAATATGAGTGAGTTTAACCGTGTTACGCAATCACTGCGTCAAGTCGGTTCGAACATCAAACCCTTTTTATATACCGCTGCGATGGATAAAGGCCTGACGCTTTCATCATTACTTAACGATGTGCCTATTAGTCGTTGGGATGCTGGGGCTGGCTCAGATTGGCGCCCTAAAAATTCACCACCTAGATATGACGGTCCAATTCGTTTAAGACAAGGATTAGGTCAGTCAAAAAACGTTGTCATGGTACGCGCAATGAGGGCTATGGGCGTTGATTATGCGGCTGATTATCTCACTCGTTTTGGTTTCCCAGCAGAAAATATTAATCGCACAGAGGCACTCGCTTTGGGCGCACCATCATTTACACCAATGCAAATGGTGCGTGGTTATGCTGTTATGGTTAACGGCGGGTACCTTGTTGACCCTTATTATATTTTGAAAATTGAAAATCATGATGATGAAGTGATTTTTGAGGCGAAACCCAAAATAGCCTGTCCAGATTGTACTCATATTCCAGTCGTTTACGGTGATACCGAACGCAGTATTACTGTTGAAGGCGTTGATGATGCATCAACCGAGGAAGTCACGCAGTCAGGTAGCGGCGTTGCTGTACAGGAACCGACAATGGAACTTGCCACAGCTTCAGAGCAAGGGGCAAATTCTGGCGATATGTATGCACCTCATGTTATTGGTACGCCGCTAGCATTCCTCATCAGGGATGCAATGATGACCAATATTTACGGTGAACCCGGTTGGTCAGGAACGGGTTGGCGAGCGGCTCGTGATTTGGGTGGCCGACGTGATATTGGCGGTAAAACGGGAACGACCAATAGCTCAAAAGATGCTTGGTTCTCCGGTTATGGCCCTGATGTGGTAGCTTCGGCTTGGATAGGTTTTGATGACAATAAACGTACTTTAGGTCGAACAGCCGCAAGCGGTGGTGAAGCAGGGGCAAAGAGTGCTCAGCCAATGTGGGATGATTTTATGAAATCAATCCTTGAAGGCGTTCCTGTCAAAACAATGAAGCCACCAAAAGGTGTGATTTCCGTTTCTATCGACAGTCGAACCGGTAAATTAGGTTCTTCTCGACGTGAATACTTTATTGAAGGAACCGAACCGAAAGAGCATGCGGTACAAGAAGTTGGAACAACGATTTCCACTGAAGGTGGGGCAAACCAAGAGTTGTTTTAAATTTCGAATAAAAGACTAAATTACACCCCATTGTTATATGAATAACATGGGGTGTAATTCGTTTTAAGAAACTGAAATTAGCGGTAGTCGGTTTTTAGTGGGGCGTTATATTGCTATTTTGACGTAATATTTTTTAAATAACGCTCAACGTAGAAGAGTGCGCTAATATTCCGAGCTTCATTGAAGTCGGGATGATCGAGTAACGCCATCATGTTTGCAATCGGCCATCTAACTTGTTGTAGCGGTTCTGGTTCGTCGCCTTCAAGTTTTTCGTTATAAAGATTTTGCGCAATTAGGATATTCATTTTGCTAGAGAAGTAAGATGGGGACATGGTGAGTTTAGCCAGTTGAATAATGTCGTGAGCACCATAACCAATTTCTTCTTTAAGTTCTCTTTGTGCTGCTTCAAGCGGGACTTCACCAGGGTCAATTGCACCCTTAGGGAAGCCTAATTCATAGTTTTCAATACCAACAGCATATTCACGGATTAGAATTAATTGGTCATCGATAATAGGTACAATAAGAACCGCTTCACGTTTAGCTGGGCGCATTCTTTCATAGACGCGTTTTTCGCCGTTGCTAAATTCGAGGTCAACAGATTGGATACTGAATAATTTTGATTTTGCAACATCTTGAATATTCAAGATTTTTGGCATTTTCAACTCTGTCATAACGATTTCCGAACGGATGAGTAAAAATCTATTGGTAAAAGCCTATTTAACTTCAAAAAGAGAGGCTTTTGTTTCATATTCAACTATGACCTATATCAAAAAAAAATGATAGAGATTATCGGGTAGATAAAATGCTGTTAGTATAGCTGGCGGCTAATTACCGCACAGATTAACAAATAAAAATATTTATTTACAACATATTGTAAATAAACATAAAAATCAGAAATAGAATAGGAATTGGCTGATATAGGGATCAGGGAGTGATTGCTATGCTTTTCTGATGGATATTTTATTGGGGAACACATGCTTAACTACGTCATTATAACGGCTATAATCATTATTAGCCTAACTATAATGGCTTCCTTCCTGTATTTCAGGCGGGGGCGGCATTCTGGTGTCTATCAAATACCTTCTTTGGCTACGCCGTCGTTTAGAAAAATGATTGATACCGATTACCAGACAATTTCCCAGTACCTAAAACATTGTGCATCAGCCTCTCATAACCCTTCCCAGACGGTATGGCAAATTAAAAAAAACGCAACAATTGCCACGATCTGTAACTCAGTGACTCGCTTTAACTTAGGCCAAGAGCAAGGTTATGCATGGCGCTATTTCATTGATACTATTGAAGTTCAGCTTCCCTCTCAATTAGAACCTTTTTTACAACGACAAAACGTGATGGAGTTGGTGGAGACTGACCATTTACCACTGATTGTATCGATGAATAGTCACTCGCTAAAAGATTTTAGTCATGAATGGCTTGTTGAGCCTGCTATAGAGTCCATTTTTCCTGAGGCGGCGATTCAGGAGCGTGGACAACATAACATTGAATTATTGCGGATGCGTAAGGAAACTCGAGAAGAGTATCGATTGCATCATTCATCGGGTTGGTTAGGCGCAGCAATCATCTGTTTGAGCTTTCTTTTAGGGTATTTAACGTTAATTTCTATTCCATTGTTGCAGGGATGGGGGCTTGTTAGTGCAGCGCTTTGTTTTATATTTGGCTTGTTTGTGCTATTTCGCTCGAAAGTTTTCCCTAAAAAATATCAAGATGTTAAATGTATTTATGGGCAACCTAAACGCTGGGAACTCTATGGTGAGTTGGATAAAAAATACTCATCAACAGTATCGATTGGTGGTGTTGATCTACATTACCCCGCTCATTGGGCTCCGTATATTCATCATGAATTAAACAAACCAACGAATATTGATATTTACGCTTCAGGGGACGTGCTCAAGTATGGGCAATATCTTTCTCTCCACGAGGAAGAACGGGACTATCCTTACAAGCGATTTAAAAAGAATATCGTCATGCTTATTGGAGCATTATTCGTTTTAGCCTTGGTTTTTTCCTATCAATCAATGAGTTTACCCGTAAAACTCGGCTTTGCTTGGCTTGAAGGTGTCGAAAAAATTACGGCAACAAGTTCAACTGAGTTAGAAACGAGCAAGCTAAAAGTGGGTGATACCCTGAGCGCAAAAGGTATGGGGATGTGCTATCGCCCACCGAATCTTAATGATTCTGAGCAGGCACTATTTGTCCCCTTTGATTGCTCAGGCGTGTATTGGAATAATATTAATTTAGTGAATGAGCCGGAATCAGAGAAAGTTGAACTTTCTATTGAGCTTCTTAATACGGTTAAAAATCAATTGCATCCAGATAAAGACGCTGGCGGTGTTAACCCTAGATTACAACGTGACATTATGAAGTCAGGCATGAATATTATTTTTGATTTTTCACAAATAATATTAAAAACCAATGCATTATGCCAAGAAGATGCCGCCTGTTCTAAGCTGAAAAATGCACTGATTAATCTCGGTAGCACTGATGATTGGGGGACACTTGTTAATAAAGCATCAGCAGGAAAATTGAGTGGTGCGCATGTTTTATTACGAGCAGGAAGTGCGGAGGCCTTGGAAAACATCGTTGAAGCCACCACATATGAATTTATCAGGAAAGAAATAGATAGAGAAGTCCGTAAGCTAAACAGTCCACCGCCGGGTGGCGTTTTACTCATCAGCGATGAAAATAAATCGTTAGTGGACTTAATTTCGGGTAGTTCATTTAATGATATGACGCAATTACAGCGTTGGCAGGAGTTGAAACGGTTATCGAGTATTTTAATTAATACACCGTTTGATATTGAGGGAATTATTACGCACCTATCGGTTGATGCTAATGGCACGTTGTACATTGTTTTACATGAAGAGCCAAACGCCGATGTTTTATCTCAATATGTGTGTAGCTCACTGTTTGTCCTATTTCTGATCTTTTGCGCGCTGATCAATGGCTCATTAATTGTTATTCGCGTTTTGAACAATAAAAGGCGTTTACGTAAGATTATTCAATATTACGATAAATGCTTTGAGGCCGACAATCCTTCCTATCACAGATAGTGTCACTCCCCGAAATGGTGGTCGCCTCAGTACTTGAATACCGACTTAAATTGAGGAAGACATCATGAAACAACCACTCACAGAACCGGTTCGCCTCGATAAATGGCTATGGGCAGCGCGATTTTATAAAACACGCGCTATGGCTCGTGAGATGATCGACGGTGGTAAAGTTCACTATAATGGACAAAGAACTAAGCCGGGTAAGATTGTTGAGTTAAATGCGACAGTTAAATTACGCCAAGGTAATGATGAACGGATTATCGAAATTCTCGAAATAAGTAGCCAACGCAAAGGTGCCCCTGATGCTCAATTGCTTTATCGTGAAACATCAGAAAGTATTGAACAACGGGAAAAGATAGCACAAGCCCGGAAAATGAATGCACTCACGATGCCCCATCCAGAACGACGTCCTGATAAAAAAGAACGCCGAACTCTGCTAAAATTTAAACAAACAAATTCCCATGAACCGTCTTAATCGACGGATTGAGTAATAGAGAGCAAATTATGGCTAAACAAGACCAACTCCACCGTTTCTTATTTGAACAGCATGCCGTGCGTGGAGAAGTAATTACTGTCGATGAGACTTTCCACCATATTTTGGAAAATCACGACTACCCTGCTGCGGTAAAAGGCTTACTGGGAGAGCTCCTTGTTGCTACCAGTTTATTAACGGCAACACTAAAATTTGATGGCGATATTACCGTTCAAATTCAAGGTGATGGCCCTGTGAAGCTGGCGGTTATTAACGGAAATAATCTTCAGCAAATGCGCGGTGTCGCTCGCGTTAATGGCCCCGTTGTAGCCGGAAGCACCTTAAAACAGATGATTGGTAATGGTTATATGGTGATCACCATTACACCAAGCCAAGGTGAACGTTATCAAGGCATTGTTGCGATGGAAGGGGAAACACTCGAAGAGTGTATTGATGCCTATTTCCTTCAATCTGAACAGTTACCAACCCGTTTATTCATTCGTGTTGGGGAGCTTGATGGAAATGCGATTGCGGGTGGCATGTTATTGCAGGTATTACCTGCTGCGGATGAAACTAGCCACGATATTTTTGAGCATTTGGTGCAATTAACGGCAACCATCAAAGGTAAAGAGCTTAGCGAGCTTGATATTAAAGAGGTTTTACATCGTCTGTATCATGAAGAAGATGTCACTCTATATGACCCTCAAGCGGTCGAATTTCGTTGCACTTGTTCCCGTGAACGTTGTGAAGGCAGTTTAGCGACATTATCAAAAGAAGATGTTATCGACATATTACAGAAAGATGGAAAAATTGATATGGAGTGTGAATATTGTGGCTCACACTACGTATTTATTGAATCTGATATTGATGGGTTAAAAAATGAGCGAAATCAGCAACTTCACTGATACGATTTAGCAACCTAATTATGTGACGAGGGTGCAATTCTGCACCTTTTTTTTATAATTTTAAAGCATTATAACGTGCTCTAAGTCTCATTATGAATTAAAAAAAATTATACATTTTCAATTCTTTGATAGCTATCGCTGTTAATTAGTCGTAAAGAATTATGATCATCTGCAGATTAGTTATGTTTACCAGGAGCAATATAATGAGCGCTAAAAGCATTACCCTGAAGGAACTTGAAAAGTACGGTATTCATGATGTAGCAGAAGTCGTTTATAACCCAAGTTACGAGCTATTATTCACGGAAGAAACCAAGCCAGGACTTGAAGGTTATGAACGTGGCACAGTTACCACACTCGGTGCTGTTGCTGTTGATACTGGTATCTTTACGGGTCGTTCTCCAAAAGATAAGTATATCGTGCGTGATGATGTGACTCGCGACACCGTTTGGTGGGCAGACCAAGGTAAAGGCAAAAATGATAACAAACCTATGTCACAAGAGGTTTGGACAGATTTAAAACAGTTGGTGACTGAGCAGCTTTCTGGCAAACGCTTATTTATCATCGATGCATTCTGTGGCGCAAACGCAGATACACGTTTAAAAGTGCGTTTTATCACAGAAGTTGCATGGCAGGCACACTTCGTTAAAAACATGTTTATTCGTCCATCAGATGAAGAGTTGGTTGGGTTTGAACCTGACTTTATCGTGATGAACGGCGCAAAATGCACTAATCCAAATTGGAAAGAGCAAGGTTTGAATTCAGAAAACTTTGTTGCTTTCAATCTGACTGAGCGTATGCAGTTGATTGGTGGCTCTTGGTATGGCGGTGAAATGAAGAAAGGCATGTTCTCTATGATGAACTACCTTCTACCGCTAAAAGGCATCGCATCAATGCACTGTTCTGCTAACGTGGGTGAAAAAGGCGACGTTGCGATTTTCTTCGGCCTATCGGGAACCGGTAAAACGACATTATCGACAGATCCAAAACGTAAGCTAATTGGTGATGATGAGCACGGTTGGGACGATGATGGCGTATTCAACTTTGAAGGTGGTTGCTATGCAAAAACAATCAACCTGTCTAAAGAAGCTGAGCCAGACATCTATGGTGCAATCAAACGTGACGCATTACTTGAAAACGTGATGGTATTAGCCGACGGTACAGTTGATTTCAATGATGGCTCAAAAACAGAAAACACCCGTGTTTCTTATCCGATTTACCACATTGAGAACATTGTTAAGCCGATTTCTAAAGCCGGTCATGCGACCAAGGTTATCTTTCTAACCGCGGATGCATTTGGCGTATTACCACCTGTTTCTCGCTTAACCGCAGAGCAAACTCAGTACCACTTTTTATCTGGGTTTACAGCAAAACTAGCCGGTACAGAGCGTGGCGTTACGGAGCCAACACCAACATTCTCAGCATGTTTTGGTGCAGCATTCTTATCTCTACATCCAACGCAATACGCTGAAGTATTGGTAAAACGTATGGAAGCTGCAGGTGCGAAAGCTTACTTGGTGAATACCGGTTGGAATGGTACGGGTAAACGTATTTCTATTAAAGATACCCGTGCAATCATTGATGCGATTTTAAGTGGCGACATTGAAAAAGCGGAAATGAAAAAACTGCCAGTATTTGACTTAGACATTCCGACAGAATTACCAGGTGTGGATACTCATATCCTTGATCCGCGTAATACTTATGCAGATAAAGCAATCTGGGATGAAAAAGCGAAAGATTTAGCTGACCGTTTTGTGAAAAACTTCGATAAATACACGGATACCCCGGCAGGTGCTGCACTGGTCAAAGCAGGCCCTAAACAGTAAGTTATCAGCAAATGTGATTTTTCGATTAAGGCTCTACAGTGTAGGGCCTTTTTTCCATTTTAAGCGCTTGCTACAGTGTTCTGAGCAGTTTTGCGGGGTTCCCTGCATAAATCCCTTTCTGTGTAATTGGTTTGACGACAACGCTTCCTGCGCCAACTACGGCATCTTGGCAAATAAATGCACATAGAATTGTTGCGCCACTACCAATCGTGACATTATCTTCAATCGTAATTGTTAGCCAATTTTCACTATCGGCGTCGGGTGCACCACCTTTAAAAAGGTCATTCACGAAAGTAACATTGTGTCCAATAAAGCAATTTTCGCCAATTGTCACGTTTTCACAAATAAATGAGTGGGATTGAATTCGGCTATTAGGTCCAATATGGCAATTTTTCTGAATTTCGACAAAAGGACCGATAAACACATTATCGTTGATCGTACATTCATACAGGTTTACCGGCTCAACAATATGAATATTTGCCCCGGTAACGACATCGCGGATTGCGCAGTGGCTGATTTTCATTATTTAAAGACTCACAACAATCAAAGAAGTGAGTACAGATTAACATAAATAAAAACCCTGTATGAAAAACACACAGGGTGATGGGTGCTTGATTATTAGTCAGCAGAAGGTAAATCGAATAACAAAATCTCGCTATCTTCATCGACTTTTATGGTTAGGCTATTTTCTTGCCAAATAGCCAAGCCATCACTGGTTGTGGCTTTTTGGCCGTTAATTTCAACGGTACCTTTGACAACCTGTATCCACATCACGCGCTTATCCGCGATATCATGAGATTGCACTTCGTTGGCTGTCAGCGCCCAACGCCATAATTGCATATCTTGATAAACTTTTAATGAGCCATCTCGTGCATCAGGCGATAGAACGAGTTGTTTTCCGTCATTAGAATCAAACCGTTTTTGTTCGTAACGAGGTTCTATATCCGTTTTTTCAGGAAGGATCCAAATTTGATACAGATGCAGCTCATTTTCAGCATCAGGGTTGTATTCAGAGTGGCGAATACCTGTGCCTGCGCTCATTATCTGAAATTCACCTGCCGGTATTTGCTCCATATTTCCCATACTATCTTTATGCTCTACAGTACCACTTAGAACATAAGTCAGAATTTCCATATCGTTATGAGGATGGGTACCAAAACCCTTTCCTGCCGCTATAACATCTTCATTAATAACGCGAAGTGCAGAAAAGCCCATAAATTCTTCATCATAATAATTGGCAAATGAAAAAGTATGCCAGCTATCTAGCCAACCATGGTTTGCATGACCGCGTTCGTTTGCTTTACGTAAATAAATCATAATCTCATCTCCTGAAAGCGGTTATCCAGTGATGAAGGGATCCGCTCTTAATGTGTTGATGATAGTTTAGACGAATTGAGCGCAGAGAAAAGTAGCTGCCATTAACCATAGGATCCAAAAAATTTGAACAAGTTGCTTCGAATACCAAGGATATTCTTGGGGAATTTAATTTAACTTTGGGTAAGTAGAGATAAAAAAATAGCCAGCACGGAGCTGGCTAAAGTAAACACTGGAAGCAATGTGAGCAATGTCGTACTTCCAACAAGACGGTGACTAAGTTAGCCCTCTTGAGGAAGTGATGATAATGATAATAGTTATCACTATCGTTTGTAAAGCACTATTTTTAACCAAATTAATATATCTTATAATTTAAAATGCAATTATATGATTTATATGAAATTAAATATTAACCATTATTTTTCAATGGATTAAGGGGATTCAGGCTTTTATCGATTTTATTTTATACCGAATAAATTGTAGGGTTATTATTGGTGATTCGGTAAGCTTTCGGCACAAGCGGCTGCGGAACTCCACGCCCATTGAAAGTTATATCCCCCAAGCCAACCGGTTACATCCATCACTTCACCAATAAAATAGAGCCCTGAGACGTTGAGTGATTCCATTGTTTTTGATGATATTTCACGGGTATCAACACCCCCTAATGTCACCTCAGCAGTACGATACCCTTCGGTGCCGTTAGGCTGGACTTGCCAATGATGCAGCGTGTTATGCAGTGCTTCGATTTGGGGATGGTTAAGTTGTTTTAGATTGCAATCAGGGATTTGGCCTAGCCCTTGTAATACCTCAATTAACCGCTTGGGTAGTAACTTAATCAGTGTGTTTTTTAAGGATTGGTTTGGGTGAGCCTGCTTTTCGTCGGATAAAAAACGGTCAATAGGCGTTTCGGGCAGTAAGTTAATACTTACATACTCACCGGGCTTCCAATAATTAGATATTTGTAAAATTGCAGGGCCAGACAATCCTCGATGGGTGAATAAGATATTTTCTTTGAACAGGGTGCCACTGGTGGAGGTCACTGTGGCGGCAACAGAAATACCGGAAAGTACCTGTAAAGCTTCGAGTAAAGGCTTGTGCAGTGTAAAGGGGACTAAAGCTGCACGAGTTGGCACGATGGTATGCCCAAATTGTTCTGCAAGGCGATAACCAAACGGCGTCGCCCCTAAAGCTGGCATGGATAATCCACCTGTGGCGACAATGAGTGAGCGCGCACTTACCTGAGAACCATTAACTGTAACCGTGAAGCCATCGTCACACTTTTCAACCTCAGTCACTTCGCTGCGTAATTTAATGGAAATATTGGGTAAATCACACTCACTTTTTAGTATGTCTACGATATCTTGAGCACTGTTGTCACAAAATAGCTGGCCTAATGTTTTTTCGTGATAAGGGATATTATATTTGCTGACTAATGCAATAAAATCCCACTGCGTATAGCGAGCAAGTGCTGACTTACAAAAATGCGGATTTGATGAAAGGTAATTGCTGTGCTCTGCATACATATTAGTGAAATTGCAGCGGCCACCACCAGACATGAGAATTTTTCTACCTAGTTTTTTTCCGTTATCAAGGACGAGTGTGTTTAAACCCCGTTTTCCGGCAAGTGAGGCACAAAAAAGACCTGCAGCACCTGCACCTAAAATAATAACGTCGATATTTTTCACAATAAAATTCTCTATATATGTTTGATTTTAAGCATAATTACCATTATATGAATGCGTATTTTACGCCATCTTTATGGTGTTGTATTGTAAAGCTTTGATGAAGATCTAATGAAAAGTATGAAAGACGTATTATAATTATTAAAATTCGGCAAAAAAGTCCAAATAACGTTTATTCTCTGGAAATAGCGCCAAAAAGTTTCAAAAAATCAGAATAAGTTTGTTTGGTTCAATGCATTGATATTTATGGGGTAATTGATATGAGGTACTTTTTTGATGAGTAGTTAAATCAAAAAAAGGTTAGATTTTGCTTCCACCGCTTGCGTTTGTCACTGATAATGCGCCGCGTTCATGTCCAACATATAATGGCTTAACGTCTATGCTACATCTTTTTACAGGTTTAGAATTTTACACCGGTCTGTTATTAGTTCTGGCACTGTTATTTGTGCTGGTCTATGAGGCTATCAATGGCTTCCATGATACCGCTAATGCGGTTGCGACGGTTATTTATACCCGAGCGATGCGGGCTCAGTTCGCAGTTGTCATGGCTGGCGTCTTTAACTTTTTCGGCGTCTTGCTGGGGGGGTTGAGCGTAGCGTATGCGATCGTTCACCTTTTACCAACAGACCTCTTGCTTAATGTGAGCTCAGCTCACGGCCTTGCGATGGTTTTCTCATTGCTACTGGCTGCAATCATTTGGAACCTTGGAACCTGGTATTTAGGTATACCTGCATCAAGTTCTCATACCCTGATCGGGGCCATTATTGGTGTTGGTTTGACCAACGCAATCGTGACTGACTCATCAGTGGTTGATGCTTTGAATATACCGAAAATGATCAGTATTTTCCTGTCTCTTATTCTTTCCCCCGCTATCGGATTTGTGATTGCCGGTTTGATGATTTTTTTCCTACGTCGCTATTGGAGTGGGACAAAAAAACGTCGTCGTATTCACTTAACGCCAGCTGAACGAGAGAAAAAAGACGGTAAGCGTAAACCCCCATTTTGGACTCGTACCGCATTGATTCTTTCTGCCGTTGGCGTCAGTTTCTCTCATGGCGCGAACGATGGACAAAAAGGGATTGGTCTGATCATGCTTGTGCTAATAGGTGTTGCACCGGCAGGTTTCGTCGTCAATATGAATTCTAACGGTTATGATATCGCGCGGACTCATGATGCAGTTGTCCATCTGCAACAGTACTACGAAACACATAAACCAGCGCTAAACCATGCGATAGAAAATACTCCAGTCATTGCGGAAAGTAGCGATGAAGTTGGTGGCGAATTCCATTGTGATAACACGCGTACTGCCGTTGTTTTGAATCAAGCTCAAACGATGCTGAGTGGCATTCAAAGCTATGATGAACTGAGTCCTGATCAGCGTAACCATGCACGCCGCCTACTTATGTGTATCTCTGATACAGCGAATGCGGTTGCTAAATTACCAGAAACCAGTTCTAAAGATGCAAGCTTGCTGAAAAAACTCAGTAATGATCTACTGTATACCGTTGAATATGCACCACTTTGGATCATCATTGCAGTTGCTTTAGCACTGTCTATTGGTACCATGTTTGGTTGGCAGCGTGTTGCCGTGACTATCGGTGAAAAAATCGGTAAGAAAGGCATGACTTATGCGCAAGGTGTTTCAGCGCAGGTCACTGCCGCAGTTTCCATTGGGGTTGCTAGTTACACGGGTATGCCTGTATCAACCACGCAAGTATTGTCTTCTGCGGTGGCGGGTACAATGGTTGTTGATGGTGGTGGCGTACAAAGCAAAACCATTAAGAGCATTGCACTGGCATGGCTTCTAACTTTACCGGTATCAATCGTGCTATCAGGCGGACTATACTGGCTATCATTGCTGTTTATCTAACAGCAGCTAACTTGTTTTTAAGCATAAGCTAAAAACGTAAACGAGTTACATGAACAAGACGAAATAGTGATGGCCTTTTGGGCTATCACTATTTTTTTGTTTTTAGAACGAGGGCTGAATGTGTTTGATGGCTTCGAGTATCCATTAACTTCTGAATAGTTAGCCAAAAATAACTAAATACACCAGACTGACAACAACCAGAATACTCAATCGGCTGATCAGCATAAATTGCTTGCGAATACGTTCGCAGCGGAGAATAACTTCAGGGTCATAATGCTCAAGGTACTGCTGACTATTGATATAACGAACCAGACGGAGTTGCTTGTTCAGCTGACCATGAGTCGTGAAAAAACCATTACCATCAACAGATAGGTAGAGCAGTGGATCAGAATCCCGCAGAATAGACAATAAAACACGAATCGAAGAAAAATAGCGCATCATATTTAAGATACAGAGAATACATAGCGCCCAAAACAATGCAATCATACTGAACATAATCCCCCCTTAGAACTTCGCTTACCGTCGTTGTAACAAAGGAAATACATCAAAAACATTGTACTTAGATTAAGTCATTTTATTGTAGGACAAAATGTTGATTAAAAAAAGTGCAGTATAATCAAAAATGAGATGACTATTTTTTATAGGGGTAAAAAACGTAATCATGCTCCTATTTGTTCTTATCATCCTTTAAATTTCAGCATTGTTGACTATGCTCAATCTATCGAACCACACAATATACTATGCTTATGACAACGCCGTTATTGCTTCATTCTGGATTGTTTTATGCACTTGTAATATCTCAAATTAATTAGGGTATATATAAATATTGAATGAATGATGTTATTGTTTTATAAAATGTTATATGAACTGATGATTTTAAGGTTAATCTGCTTAGATGTGATCAACGCGACACTTAATAGTCACAATTAGCAGGTATAGTATTCATAAGATGTGGTGAAGGTTTATAACCACCAGATAATTAGCATTCGGAAGGAGTTTACTTATGGCTTACAAACATATTCTCGTTGCGGTAGATTTATCACCTGAAAGTAAGGTATTACTGGATAAAGCAGTCTCTATGGCAAAACCGTATGGGGCCAAAGTATCCATGATCCACGTAGACGTTAATTATTCAGATCTTTACACCGGCCTTATCGATGTCAATCTGGGTGACATGCAGCAACGGATCACAGATGAAACCCGTAATGCGCTTAAAGACCTTTCCGCTGGGGCAGATTATAAAATTACTGAAACACTCAGTGGTAGCGGTGATTTAGGCCAAGTACTTGTTGATGCGATTAAAAAATATAATATGGACTTAGTTGTTTGTGGCCACCATCAAGATTTCTGGAGTAAATTGATGTCTTCGGCTCGTCAGCTAATCAATACTGTCCATGTGGATATGTTGATTGTGCCATTAAAAGACGAAGAAGAGTAACCTCTCGCATTAAAATTGAAATATTATTCACTGAAAACGCCTGCTTATGCAGGCGTTTTTTTTGTATCAAAATATGTAATTTTAGGGAGATATTGGCAGGTCAAGCATTTTTTTTTTCAAAAGAGTGAAAAAAAACCTTGAATTAAGAATACAAACTAGTGATATATTCAATAGGCAAACACAAATCAATCTCACATTTCCTAAAAATAATGACAAGAAAAAGTGAGATACATCACAACAACCAACGTTAAAAAAGGAAGACATAGATGACACAATCACTATCTTCGTTCTTGGAGTCTGTCCAAAAAAGAGATCCTTCACAACCTGAGTTCCTTCAAGCCGTCCGCGAAGTTTTTACTTCTCTTTGGCCTTTCTTAGAGCAAAACCCAAAATACCGTGATCAAGCACTTCTAGCGCGCTTTGTTGAGCCTGAAAGAGTGATTCAATTCCGTGTATGCTGGGTAGATGACCGTGGTCAAGTGCAGGTAAACCGTGCATGGCGCGTCCAGTTTAGCTCTGCAATCGGCCCGTACAAAGGGGGTATGCGCTTCCACCCATCAGTGAACTTATCGATTCTAAAATTCCTCGGTTTCGAGCAAACACTGAAAAATGCATTAACAACCCTACCTATGGGGGGGGGAAAAGGTGGTTCAGATTTTGATCCTAAAGGAAAAAGCCATGGCGAAGTTATGCGTTTTTGCCAAGCATTGATGACTGAGCTTTATCGCCATATTGGTTCAAATACTGACGTCCCTGCGGGTGATATCGGTGTGGGCGGCCGTGAAGTTGGCTTTATGACGGGCATGATGAAAAAACTGTCGAACGATACCTCTTGTGTGTTCACGGGTAAAGGTCTCTCTTTTGGTGGTAGTTTGATTCGCCCAGAAGCAACCGGTTATGGCTTAGTGTACTTCACTGATGCCATGTTAAAGCGTCATGGTTTAGGCTTTGAAGGCATGCGTGTCGCGGTTTCGGGATCGGGTAACGTGGCTCAATACACCATCGAAAAATGTATGGAATTGGGTGCTAAAGTTGTTACAGCTTCTGATTCAAGCGGAACTGTAGTGGATGAAGCTGGCTTTACACCTGAGAAATTGGCTCGTTTAGAAGAGATCAAAAATAACTATGGTCGCATTGAAGAATATGCGAAAGAGTTTGGTTTGACTTACTTAGCGGGTAAACAACCATGGTGTGTCCCTGTTGATATCGCACTGCCTTGCGCGACACAAAACGAGCTCGACACTGATGCGGCAGAATTGCTGATCAAAAATGGGGTTAAAGCGGTAGGTGAAGGTGCAAATATGCCAACGACTATCCCAGCAACTGAGCTGTTCCTTGAGGCGGGTGTTTTATTTGCACCAGGTAAAGCAGCTAACGCAGGTGGTGTTGCAACATCCGGGCTTGAAATGGCTCAGAACGCAGCGCGCTTAAGTTGGAAAGCTGAGAAGGTCGACGCACGCTTACATCACATTATGTTGGATATTCACCATCATTGTGTTGAATTTGGCGGTGAAGGGAAACAAACAAATTATGTCCAAGGTGCTAACATCGCAGGCTTCGTCAAAGTCGCTGATGCAATGATTGCGCAGGGCATTTTGTAATACCCTGACCAAAAACGTACGCGAAAGGGCGGCTGTATCATACTGATAATTCACCTGTACATACGCCCTTCGCCGTTACGTTTTAATCGCTACTTTTAATACAGGGATAAATATCAAACCGATGGCTTTTGGTTGTAATCGCGGAAGGTGCTTTTTTACCCGCAAGGGGTTCTGCGTAATCAGGACGTTTTACGACAACACGACGTTTTGCTAGCGTAATAGCCGGCTCCAATAAAGAATCCGCATCATCATCAGCCCCAACCAATGACTGAAACACCCGCATCTCTTTTTTGACCAACGCACTTTTTTGCCTGTGTGGATACATGGGGTCGAGATAAATTACATCCGGTGGGTCAATAATTTCACTCAATGCCGTAATACTTGATGCGTGGATTAGTGACATGCGTTGTTGCAGCCAAGTACCAATTTCAGCATCTTGATAGCCCCGCTGCAATCCATCATCCAATAATGCTGCAACCACCGGATGACGTTCAAGCATTCGTACACGGCAGCCTAATGCGGCAAGCACAAAAGCATCTCTGCCTAATCCCGCCGTCGCATCAATAACATCGGGGAAATACCCTTTTTTGATCCCAACGGCTTTAGCAACGGCCTCACCTCTACCGCCTCCGAATTTCCGTCGATGAGCCATCGCACCTGAGACAAAATCCACAAAAATTCCGCCAAGCTTTGGCTCGTCGATTTTACGGAGTTGTAAGTTTTCAGGAGTTAGCACTAAAGCCATCATGGCATCAGGGGTATGCAACAATTGCCATTTTTCCGCAAGTTGAGAAAGAGTGCTGATATCAGCACCCTCTTCGCAGATCAATTGGATCGCGATGTGATCAGCCATTGATACCATAGCTCTTCAACATAGCATCTAATTCAGGCTTACGACCACGGAAACGCTCAAATAGTGCCATTGGTTCTTCTGAACCCCCACGACTTAAGATATTGTCGAGGAATGATTGGCCTGTTTGGCGATTAAAAATGCCTTCTTCAGAAAAACGCGAGTAAGCATCTGCCGCCAGCACATCAGCCCAGAGATAGCTGTAGTAACCCGCCGCATAGCCGCCAGCAAAGATGTGGCTAAATGCATGAGGGAAACGACTCCATTTTGGCGATGGCACAACGGCCACTTTCTCTTTAATTGCATTGAGTGTTGGCATCACTTGAGCACCTTTGGCTGGGTCATATTCGGCGTGTAAGGTGAAATCAAACAAACCAAACTCAAGTTGGCGTAAAACAAACATGGCAGACTGATAATTTTTAGCCGCTAACATGCTGTTTAGCATTTCTGTTGGTAATGGTTCGCCAGTTTCATAATGGCCTGAAATAAAGGCTAGCGCTTCTGGCTCCCAGCACCAATTTTCCATAAACTGGCTTGGTAGTTCTACCGCATCCCATGGCACACCATTGATGCCCGCAACATCGGCAACATCAATCTGCGTCAACATATGATGTAAACCATGTCCGAATTCGTGGAATAGGGTGATCACTTCATCGTGGGTAAACAGCGCGGGTTTATCACCAAGTGGCTTATTGAAATTACAGGTCAGATAGGCAACTGGATTTTGCAGTGAACCATCTTTACGCACCATGCGACCAAGACAGTCATCCATCCAAGCCCCGCCACGCTTATGTTCACGTGCGTATAGGTCTAGATAGAAACTTCCGCGTAACGCCCCAGTATCATCATACAGCTCGAAAAAACGCACATCTTTGTGCCAAGTCTCAACATCATTGCGTTCTTTAGCGGTTAAACCGTAGATACGATGAACGACTTCAAATAAGCCATTGATAACACGTTGCTCTGGGAAATAAGGGCGCAGCTGCTCATCATTGAGTGAGAATTTATGTTGTTTTTGTTTTTCGCTGTAATAAGCCAAATCCCAAGATTCAAGGGTGTCGACACCATAATGTGTTTTAGCAAATTCGGTTAACTCAGCGAGTTCATTTTTACCTTGCTGATGGGCACGTTGCGCTAAATCATTGAGAAAGCCTAAGACTTGCTCTGGCGATTCTGCCATTTTGGTCGCTAATGACTTATCGGCAAAGTTTTTGAATCCTAATAGTTGGGCTAATTCATGGCGTAGTGCCATCAATTCTTCAATCAGTTCACTATTGTCCCATTTACCTGCATTTGGGCCTTGATCTGATGCGCGAGTACTATAAGCATGGCTCATTTCACGGCGTAGTTCCGCATTATCCGCATAGGTCATGACAGGTAAATAGCTTGGCATATCAAGGGTCAGCAAGTAGCCTTCTTCGCCTTTCGATTCTGCCATGGCTTTTGCCGCAGCAATCGCGCTTTCAGGCATACCGGCTAATTCGCTTTCATCTTTAATTAGCTTGTTCCAACCCATTGTTGCATCAAGCACGTTATTGCTAAATTTAGAGGCAATCTCAGATAAACGCGCAACAATCTCACCATAACGTTGCTGTTTTTCAGCAGGCAAGCCAATGCCGGATAATTCGAAATCACGTAAGGTATTTTCAATCGATTTACGTTGGGCAGGGGTCAGCGTATTAAAGTCAGCCCCTTCTTTCAGGGATTTATAAGCTTGATATAGCGGCTCATGTTGGCCCATCCAAGTACTGAATTCAGAAAGCAGTGGTAAACATTGTTCATAGGCTTCGCGCAGTTCAGGACTATTTTTAACAGAATGCAAATGACTTACTGGAGACCAGACTCGTGAAAGTTTGTCACCGGCTTCTTCAAGTGGCAGACAAAGGTTATCCCAAGTGTATTGATCAGTTGCCGAAAGTAAGCTTTCGACGGTTTGGCGATATTCGGTTAATACCTGTTGTACCGCAGGAAAAATATGGTCAGTTTCAATGGTTGAAAAACGGGGTAATTCGGAATCGGCTAATAATGAATTTGTCATAAAAACATCCTGTGATAGCAGGCTTGTGCTCGTAGGCCAAGACTTATTGTATTGACAATAAAGGTAAAACGGCGAGCTCTACACTACAAAAGTTAGCACACCATTGTGAACATAATTGATTATATGGGGGCGAAAATGGAAACCTCAATATCAGGATAATGCTTTTTATTATTAGTCTTTGCCAATAAATGGTTTTTCTTATTAACCTTTATCAATAAATGGTATAGTTGCACTATCAATGCTTTGTAAAACATCTATAATCTGAATCCTGCAATATGAGGAAGATCGTCGTCTCCGGTGAGGCGGCTGGATTTCAAATCCAGTTGGGGCTGCCAGCAGTCCCGGGCAGGTTCGACTCCTGTGATCTTCCGCCACTCAAGTTCAATGCACCTCCACCTAAGTCAATTAAATCCTTTAAATTCAACATATAAAAGCAATTTATAGTCAACTCGGTTCAACTGGGGTTACTCCACATCAACCCCCAGTTGGGGGTGTTAATCTGGGGTGCATTTAGGTATGGTATATCTTGCACCCCCAATTCTCATTTTTTATTGTAATAGATAGGGCTTACGGAGGTTTTGTTATGGCTCTGAGTGATATAAAAATTAAAACGGCAAAGCCGCTAGATAAGCCTTACAAACTTTCTGATTCAGGTGGGTTATATCTGATAGTTAATCGCAATGGTTCTAAATATTGGCGAATGAAGTATCGCTTTGCAGGCAAAGAAAAAATGCTTTCCATTGGTGTCTACCCGCAAGTGACATTAGCAGAAGCAAGAAGTCAGCGTGATGATGCGAAAAAATTGTTAGCTCAAAATAAAGATCCAAGTGAACAAAAGCAATTAGCGCGATTAGAAAAGCACTTAGCTTCTGAAAGTACCTTTGAAGCAGTTGCTCGTGAATGGCACAGCTCTAAAGCGGATCGCTGGTCACTACGTTATCGTGATGAAATTATTGATACCTTTGAAAAGGATATATTTCCTTATATCGGTAAGCGTCCGATAGCAGAGATTAAGCCCCTAGAGCTCCTTGAAGCTTTACGTAAGATGGAAAAACGTGGAGCCTTAGAGAAGATGCGTAAAGTCCGTCAGCGCTGTGGAGAGGTCTACAGATACGCAATTATTACGGGGCGAGCTGAATATAACCCTGCACCGGATCTGGCCTCAGCGCTTACACCTCCGAAGAAACAACATTTCCCGTTCTTAACCGCTGAAGAACTGCCTTATTTCCTAAAAGATTTAGCTGGTTACACTGGTAGTATTATTACCAAAACAGCGACAAAAATTATTTTACTTACTGCTGTTAGAACACAAGAACTTCGTTTTGCCCGTTGGCAGGATATTGATTTAGAAAAAGGAATTTGGGAGATACCTGCTGAAGTGATGAAAATGAAACGACCGCATGTTGTGCCATTATCAAAACAGGTGATCGAACTATTTAATTCACTCAAACCACTATCAGGGCATTATGAACTTGTATTTATAGGCCGTAACGATCATAGAAAGCCGATCAGTAAGGAAAGTGTAAATCAGGTCATTGAGTTGTTGGGGTATAAAGGAAGGCTAACAGGGCATGGCTTCCGCCATGCGATGAGCACTATTTTGCATGAGAAAGGGTATAACTCTGCATGGATTGAGCTTCAGCTCGCTCATGTTGATAAGAATACGATCCGTGGCACGTATAACCATGCTCAGTACCTTGAAAACAGAAGAGAGATGATCCAGTGGTATGCGGATTATATTGATGAATTGGAGTGTGGGGTAGGGAATGTGGTGAGTGTGGATTTTAAGTAATTATATCTATCTCATATGGTTACTGTATGAGATAGATTGATTTTTACATTGTTAGCATTTTATTACTAAATTAAGGTGTTTTTTCTTTAAAGATTATATGTTATTTATGTTTGTTTATTATAAATAGAGTTTTATTTTATTTTTTTAGGATATTTATTCAAGTCTATTGAGATAATTATCAGAAAATTAAAACTATAATTTTTCAGTTATTCTAGTTGTTGAATGCTGTTTATAAGGTTTTCAAGTTCAATACCTACTATTTCGATGTATCTATTAGTAAAGGTCGAGTGGGAATTAATAGATTCATCAGATAATGATAAATGCATTGCAGTCTGATCATTGCCCAAGCATATTTAAGTTCTGCTAGTTCCTCTTTTGATATTCTAGCCATTTAGCTTCAATGATATTAATCAAGCCATTTAAGCTATACTGAGTCTCGATAAGTGCTTCTATGACTCGTTTGGATATGTCTCATATCACATTCGAAGAATTTAATATCAGCATTACCATTTCGTGCGATAACATTTCTTTATTATTTATTTCTACGACACTAACCACCACAAATTTTCTACGAATTTAGAATTATGCCTGAAATTTTAATGCCTAATTAATAAAAATTCGTCAATATGAAGATGGTTACAGCTTATTAATATCGATAAAACAGCGTATTTTAAGTGGAATACGCTGCTCATATATCAAGTTGGTGAATGGTTGTGTTTTAAGGTTTTGATTAACTAATTAAATGCAATGATGACTACAGCATTACCAGTGTAATATCCAGGGGTTACCGTTCCGGATGCATGTAATTCAGACGTAAATGTAAATGGATTAGACGCATTATTTCCAGAAATATTCATATTGGCACCATTCCAACCACTTTGATTGTTAATTAATGGATTTGAATAAAAGTTAGGCGTCGAATTTAAATATACATAACGCTCACCTGTTGTTGAACGAGCAAATAAATTGATATTTGTAGCTTGTGTACAGGCGATATTGCCAGAAACTGAATTTGTCTTACCATTTAGGCTTGTGTTACTAATTGCCCCGTGATCAACAAAGGAAGGTAAAGAAATGCTACATGTTTGATTTGTAGGTGGAATTTTACCGCAGACACTACCAGGCCACTGGATTGCATTCCTAACACCCGCAGTTGGTCTATGGTTAACATAGAATAATCCAATACAAGTTGCATTTGGGCTATCAATGACAAATGATGCACGATAAGGGATACCTTTTGCACTACGGAAAGCAGCAGCAACCTCTTCTGCTGTTCTATATTGGTTAATTCGAATGCAGTTACCATAATCTAAGCAAGAGCCACTCAACGACGGTGCACCAGATGCATACAAAACATCAGGACCTATCCAACATTCTGTTGACCCATAACAAGGGTTAGTAACGCCACTTGCTTCACTCCAAGAGAGAATGTCCATCTCAACACGGGGCCAGGCTCCAGAGGTCATGCTCACAGGCATTACATATGCGATAGCATTGGCAGGACGAGATGGAAATAGAGACGTTAGTGCGATGATTAATAATAAAATACTCAAACGGTCTGTATTTAATATCCCATGTATTTTTGTTTTTTTAGCAGACATAATGGTTTACTCATAATCTAATTTGAACGTGGCGCTCGCAGCCCATGTACCGAGCACAATTGATTTATTTTGCAATGGGATTGGCTCGGCCCTTACATACGCTTGAAATCTTAGGTCATTATTATTTCCGGCATACAATCCTTGGGTATAACTACCACTATTAATTTTGATAGCTGCGCCAGAAATACTTTCAATACCAACTGCCACTCCGGATGCTTGACTTCCTGCATCTAGCGCTAGTAAACCAGGCAAAGTCGAACTTTCTGTGCCAATAAATGTGACTTTTACTTCATGACCTAATGCTAAATCACAATTAATTAATCGAATGGTAAAAGGTTGGCTATTTGTTTGAGTATTCAGATACAGGTATTTATCAACTATTGTGCCGAAATCTAATTCAATAGATTCGTCGCCGGGATAAACATCACAAGCATCCTCAATCAACGTGCCATCAAATTCCACATTTGCAGAAAAAGCCATGGTGGTACCCAAAAACCATAAGCCAAAGGCAAAGCTCATATTACGTTTAATATTCATAGTGATGACAGCTGCCTCCTATTCAAAAATAATGGTTAACGTGCCTGATGCAGTAAAATTATCCCCAACGAGTTCGCTTCCCGAACGCATAACCGGAACCGCTGAAAGGGATGGCAGAGAAGCTGCATTAATCAAAAAAGCTTCATTCAATGGTTGGGGCTGTCCATTCTTCTGAATTTGAATTCCTAATTTGCCATTATTCAACGGTGTCACCGTTCTTAATGTCGCATTATCAAATCCATTCCCTGCAGGTGTTCCTCCGAATATTAAGCTGATATCCCACGGTTGAGTCATATCGCCAACACAATCTAGTTGAAAGGGAATAGGTTGCTTGAAAGCGGTACCATTGACTTTTCGTACACCAACTTTACCAAATGAAACTTTGATAGGGTCGTCATGGCTTAATTGGCATACAGGAGGAATAATTAACGTGCCATCAAATGCCCAATTTGCCTGCGCTGAAGATATGGACATCACCATTATAAATCCTGCCATCCAATGCTTAATTTGATTGTTATTCCACATAATCATTCTCACTGATACTCAATTTTCAGTGTTGCCAGTGCTGTAAAAAATCCGCCATCAGTATTCGTAAAATTGGCGTCACTATTTTTTATCGGAGCAACTTCTAAGGTTGGCAGCGCTGTATATAACACATTGAAAGGCTGGTTAATAACTTGCTTAGCATTGTTCACATAAAAAGAAAGCCCTAGTTTTGGGTTACTCGTTTTCAATGCGCCATTGCTATTAAATGATGTTCCATCACCGACAAGCGTGAGCTTTATAGCGTTTTTCACTAGGTTTGTGCAGCTGAGTCTCATCGGTACAGTACGCTTGTATTGAACTCCATCGATACGTGGGAGCAATATATCGCCAAAATGTATAGTTTCTTGTTGGTTGTTATTCAAAATACACTCGGGCGGTGTCACCAATAATCGACCTTTTAGTTGGATACCAAGTGTTGATCCTTGGCTTTGGCTAAACAGGCAAAGCATCATGCAGACCGAGAGAAAATAACGGAATAATTTCATTGATATCATCCTATTGGTAATCCAATACCATCGTAAGATTGCCAGTAAAATCACCACCTGATGTTAAATTTACCCCTGTAGGTTTAACGGGGACGGCATATAAAGCAGGGGAATTCCCATAATTAAAATTGAGTGTTGCACCATTACTCAACCGAGTCCCATCACGGTAAATAGCGATACCTAAATTGGCAAGATTCGTCGTTACTGATGATTCGCCATTGATTTTTCTATCAGTCCATCTCAGCGTCATCTTTAATGCATTCTTATATAAGCCATTACATATCAAATTGTAATTGATAGGCGAGCGACCATAAGTGCCATCAATTTTTGCCTGATGTATATCGCCAAAATCTACAGAAGTCGTTGTTGCACCGCCAAGAGTACATTCCGGCTCACCATATACCGTCACACGAATTTGGATATTAGTGGTTAAATTAGCAGCGATAGCTTTGTGAGAAAAGCTTAGTAAAATCATAGTGCCAAAGAGGATTACCCCAGCTAGAACAAGCGTTTTAAAGCATATTGTAAGAAAATAAGCTCCTCTCATATCCATGCTCCTATTCATAACTTACCTGAAATCTAATTAACGCCTGATAAGCCCCAGCATTTAGCTGGGCAGAGGTACGTACTGGTGTCACATAGTAAGTTAATTTATTTTGTCCAGGTGAAACCAGCTGTGGTGTGCTGTACTCGCCTAAGTTAATTGGTGAACGCGTAGCATCACTTAATTGCAGACCAACCCCCTGAACACCGATAACTGCAGCCAAGCTAGGGTCTTGAATATCTATGGGAGCCAAAAAGCGAATCTTCATTGTTGGCATTTGCTGGCTCCACAAAAGATTTCCCTGCATAGTGCGGCTGCGGCTTTCACCGCTTAGACAATCTTCTAAACGTAGTTCAATCGCAACTGGGTTACCTGTTTGCCCTATATGCTGAA
Organism: Providencia heimbachae ATCC 35613; assembly: GCF_001655055.1. Lineage (GTDB taxonomy): Bacteria > Pseudomonadota > Gammaproteobacteria > Enterobacterales > Enterobacteriaceae > Providencia > Providencia heimbachae. The sequence continues at coordinate 50,004 of NZ_LXEW01000032.1, forward strand.
GCTGCCCTGTTCCCACAGTCCCCAAATTAACCGTTTGGTATGCTGATGACATTGCTAAACGACAAGCGCTCTCCGTCAAGGCTCCATGAACATATAGCGTGCCACGTGAACCGTCTACATCCCAGCTATCAACTTTATTTAGGGCTGTTCCCGCTGCCACATTGCTGAATAAACTCAGCGCTAAACTTCCTAAGCCCACATAACGGAGCATCCTGCTTGTGTTTGCCATGATATTCTCCTGCTATTTCATCACGCATTTCAAATCAGTCTATTTTTTTTCAGGCACCACATGGCAGTTATTTCCCTGACATGTAAACGACAGTGTTGGACGGCCACCATAATCATTGATATAGGTCAGCACAGGTTTATTGCCTAATGCATCTGCACTGACGTTTAGTGCTTTACTGCTCTTTGGCTCCACCATTACTGGCTCAAAACCGGTGACCGTTTGTCCATTCTTACTTGGTACTGCATCGACAAAAGAAACGTAATATGCAGTTGGATTATTAATCGTATACTGGTTACCTTGGCGCGTAAGAGTCACTTTTTCCTGCCACGGATTATCCATTTGCTCACGTGTTGGAATAATTGATTTCGGTCGATAAAACAATTTGATACGTGTCTGTAATGCCAATTGCAGCGTATTGGGCTTATCACTTTTCGGTGGGATCTCTCGCAAATTAAAGTAATACACTGATTCTCTGTCTTGTGGCAGCGAAGCGGCACTTGGCAGAGCTTGGATTTTTATTTGGCTTTTTGCACCAGGCTCAATACGCTGTACTGGTGGTAATACCGTAAATGGGTCACTTATTTTTTCACCTTTTTCATTCTCCACCCATCCTTGAGCGAGATAAGGTAATTGTTTATTTTCATTGCTAATATTCAAACTGATCGATTTTTCATCTCCCGTAATAATCGCTCGAGTTCTGTCTAATGCAACCGCCGCTTGAGCAGAAGATAGCGTTGCTGAAGTTAATACAACTCCAACCAATGCAAATGCTGCTCTATGGGCATTTTTTTTATTCATCATTTTATTTTTCATCATGTTATTCATCATATTGTTATCTTCTAGGGGTAAGGAAAGCTCACCGTTTTTGCGTACCATCATTTTTATTATTTTTGTAACCAACGACTTGATTTCTTAGGAACTGTTTTTTCAACAGCAGGCACAACGAGTTCTGATGCTTTCGGCATTGCGTCTAATGTACGACTGGCTGATTGCGCCTTTATGGTTGCTGGCGATGCTGCTTTTGTTCCTGGGTTGTGGCACGGTAATAACCAGCTTGACTGCAAATATTCATCTTCTGGCAAGGTATCAGGGAGTGTTATTTCGCACTGCACTTGGTCATCCCAGCGGACTTGCAAGGTATCTTTTGCGTTTAAACCCGTGAGATAGGCATTTCCATCATCACCAACCATACCGACTTGCTGGCCACGACCGTTTAAGATGATTGCTCCGAAAGGCGGTGTGCTATTGTCCGACAGCCTTAACAACGCCATTGCACTGCTTCCAGCGACAACATCAAATTGACGGTAGCCAATCGCTCCTTCGGTCAAAGTGCCTTGCTTTATCGATTGGGAGACTTGCGCTTCATCTGGCAATGCATTCAAATCAACGCTAACCTGATTACGGTAATAGCTATTCACATCACTAATAACTGCCTGTCCAAAGCGGTTAGTACGTACAATAGATCCATAACCACGTAATGGGATATTAGGTACACCATCGGTATCAACAAATATGCGAGTACCACCAATTTGGCTGCTACGATGTAGTACGGCGCCTTTTTCCGTTGCTGTGAAGCCACCTTGCAAAGAGAATCCGGCTGACCGATAACGATCTTGTTGGTAAGTTGCATTCGCATTGAGCTGTGCTAAATCTCCTTGATGGGTGTAATATCCACTCACGAGTGCACCTGAACGCGCCCACCCCGTACTTAGTTGGTAATTATTTCTTTCATCGATAGTGCTGTAGTAATTCACACGCTGTGAGTTATCATTTTTATCCCAGCTACTGTTGTAACTAACAGAACTTTGTTCTCCCCAAGGCACAGTGAGCGAGGCATATACACCATCATCATTACTTTCACGATAACGATTTCGATACGCAGTCAAGTTGAGGCTAAGATTTTTCCATTTACCAATATCGAAATAACGCGCTAATGAAATGCTATAACGGTCATTATCCGGCTGATCCCAATAGGTTTGATGGTAATAGTTGATGAATGCACTAAGCCCTAACTTTGAAAATTGCTGGTTATAAGAAATGGTATACATTTCTTTGCTATTGTATTGACGAGCCCCCGTTTCCTGAGCATCCAAATACTCAGACATACTCATAAAGCCTTGCTCAGAGAATCGATATCCCGCAAATGTCACTTGGCTGTTATAAGTATCAAAACGCTTTGAGTAACTTAAACGGTATGAACTACCGCGGTACGTTTTATTTCCAATATCACTTAAATTAGTTAAATGCGTTCGAGCATGGGTGATATCGAATGATAACGCGCCAAATACCATTAAGTCGCGACCAATCCCAATAGCCGCGGAGGCATAGTTTTCCGCGCCAATTCCACCACCATAGAGTGACCAGCCGTTGTTAACTCCCCAAGAGAATTCACCGCTTGCAAACGTATCGCCGCTCACATGGTGACGCCAATTTGTTGGGCGTCCAGCGGCTAATTTGTAGCGTAGTTGTCCAGGTCGCGTTAAATACGGAACACTTGCAGTATTTACCGTAAAGCTCTGTGTTGAGCCATCTTGTTCTTTAACTTCAACATCGATTTGCCCAGCTAATGCATCGTTCAGGTCTTGGATACGAAATGGACCCGCAGCGACTTGAGTTTGATAAATAATTCGTCCTTGTTGGCTCACGATAACGGTTGCATTGCTTTTTGCTACCCCAGTAATTTCTGGAGCATATCCACGTAGATTAGGCGGTAGCATATTGGTATCTGTAACCAAGCTAAGCCCTGTAAACCTGAAACTATCAAAGATATCAGAGGTTAAATAATCTTCGCCTAAAGTGAGTTTTGCGCCTAATGATTTGATGGCTCGGTAGACATAATAGCGAGTCCAATCTAAGGACGTAGTTGTACTTTGCCCTTGTTGCTTATCAATACGCATTTGCCAGTCTGCACGAACACGCCAAGCTCCCAAGTTAACACCAGCCACACCATTACCGCTGGTACTGTAGTTGGTTTGTTGTCCTGAACGAGTTTGCTGTCCGACTTGGGCATTGAGGTTGTAATCAAACAGTGCACCAGGTAACCCTTCTTCCCAGCGAGCTGGAGGATCCCAATTCTCAGCGGTATATTCGAGGTAGGCTTGCGGCAGACTGATATACATAGCAGAAGTCGCAAGATCTGCTTTAACCTCAGTTCCCGGTAAACTTTCAAGAGATAAACACTGTCCATCGTGCCACCACTTTAATGTTGACATCAATTCAGGCTTGATACCGAACTTTTCAACTAAAGCGGGACTCAGGCAAGGGAGGCTATCATCCGATTCATCTTTAGGTGCATAATAAAAGACAGTTTCTTCCGGCATGCTTTGTTTGTTTAAGAAAACCGTAAAACTGTATTCACCAGGCATGAGGTAACCTGGGCGCGAAAATTGGCTTAAATCAATATTGCTACGATCATTGACGTCTAGCATATCCATATTAAATTTAATATCGGATGCGTGACCACCAAAGCTAATAGCCAATGCGACTAAAAGCCCTAATCTGCAAGGCCGAGTTATCCGTAACACAGGCGTGTGAATGAAATTCAGGGTCATCATCTCGACCTTCTTTTGCGTTCTTTTATCCGTAATGTCACTTCGCTCGTGAAGCTCACCTGTTAAAGGCGATCTTCATTGATGAGAGGAACCGACTATTCATAATCCAGTTTGAAACGTAATTGACTGTGGTATTGACCTGATACTAATGGGCGATTATTTGCCACCAATCGCAGCCGATAGGTGAGATCTTTTGTTCCTGCCGTCAGTAAATTTACGGACATTCCTTGGCCTGGTATGGCAATTTCACCATCCCCCTCACGTTGAATTTGCAATCCAACACCTTGAGCTTGTCCGTTAACACCAAATAACCCCCTATCATGGGAGCCCTCAAATGTTATACGAAAGTATTGCCAATTCGGCTTATCAGGATTTTGGCGTTCAAGAACACAATTCACTAATCGGATAACAAAAGGGCGAGCAGGTCCTTGCCCATCACGGCGAATTTGAGTCAGTGCAATACTTCCCATATCAATAGTTTGATCACGGCTGCCGACATCAATAGCACATGCTGTTTCAATAATGCTTCCATTCATATTCACTGAGCCTTGAGCCTTTGCAGTTGATGCCGCGGTTAACAGGCTTAAACTTAAGATCAATGAAAACATTCCAAAGGTTATCGAATTATTCATTGCTTCCTCTCTTACACTCAATTCAGTCGAAATGAGCCAACAAATGAATTTTGTTGGCTCAGGATGAATTACTCGTAAGATAGAGTGAAATCCGCTACTGAGCTAAAGTCACCGGCAGTGATCGTACTGATATCGCCACCATTACCTTTTAAGTAAGCTGCGAAATTCAGGGTGTTATTACCATTTTGAATTTGTTGGAATGGTGCAGCTGTTCCTAAAGTCACAACATTACCGCTACCATTAGTGATCTGAACACCAGCACCAGCACCAGTACCAACAATACCTAATGTTTTATTTGTATTGTCGAAAGATGCAGCTGCACCACTAAAGGTTAATTGAACGCCTTTAGTCAGTTTAGTGATATCACAGTTTTCTAAAGCGATTTCAAATGGACGCGGAGTTGATTTACCACCATCAACTAATGCCATGTTAGAAATTTGGCCTAATTCAACAGTTTGGTCGCTTGATTTAGGAGAGATTGAGCATGGAGCATCGATAATAGCGCCTTTAAACGTTACTTTACCGTGGCCTTGATCAGCAGCATTTGCTGCAGAAGCTAATCCTAGAGCCATAAAAGTTGCCATTGCAATAGATTTCATTTTCATGAATATAAAGTCCTATGTTTTTGTTAAATAAATTATGAGTGTCAGTTTTCATTGTTCATTGCAGACACTCTATTTGCAATGAACTGGAAAAAGCAAAGCCCGAGGACTTGATTAAAAAATCAAATCCTAAAAAATAAATCGAATTATTAATTAATAGTAAAAAATCAAAAAATATATTTAGTCGTCTGTTAAAAAAACTTGAATCGGTACCTTAAATAACTCTGAAAACTGAGCCAGAAAATCAATATTTATATGGTTTGTTCCTAATTCATAACGAGAAATTTGTTGCTGGCTTACACCAATATATCGCCCTAATTCCTCGGTGGTTAATTTCATCTCTTTTCTATATTTTTTTATTTTTTTTCCAACAATAATATTAAGTTTTTGTGTTTTTGTAATTTTAAACATAATGTCAATCCTATTTTAGATATTGACTAGATAGGGAAAGTAACCCTTCAGATTTAAAATAACACTCCATATTATGGATATAATTTATTGAGCTATTTTGAAATCCAACGCCATCTAATAAATAATTAATATCGACATCAAGCGAGCTAGCAATTTGCTGAATTTGTTCTAAATGCAGCCGAATAACTCCACGCTCAATACGTGACACATGTTGTTGTGAGCATAAAAGTAAATCAGCTAGATCAGAACCACTTAATCCTTTTGCTCGACGGGTTCTAAGTATATTGCTCCCAACAATTTCCTTAGGAGATAAGTTAGATTGCATAAAATTCTCTCCGCGAAATAAATAAGTCACCTATTAACGGTTGTTTAACTATTGTCAAAATGCACCAAATTGACAACAGTAATGCGTATCTAGAATAATATATTCAATATTGATTATTATTTTTAATTTAATTCTTTATTTAATAAATAAACAGTCAAATAATTCAATGTAAGTATTTCAAAACATTACAGTGTGTAAGATCGGAGTGTTATGAGGGGTTTTAAAAAGTGAAAAAATTAATAAATTCAATGATTTTTAATAATGGAGCTCGCTTGATTTTAGTAATACATACATAGCGTTATTTACACGCTACGTATTTGACGAGTATTTTCATTTAACTTAAGATGCACCTAATTCATTACGCTTGTCAATTTGGTGCATTTTGACAACTCTTTTAGTCAGTTTTTGTTCACCATACCCCTCGGAATCTTGCTGGATTACTTGCCGTATATCGTACAGTGTGTTGTATATTCGTATGCCCCAAATAATCCTGAATTAAACGCGTATCTGCACCTTTATCCGCTAATGCATAACCGCACGCATGCCTTAACATATGAGGATGAATACCTAAAGTCAGTTTAGCTAACTCGCCGAGTCGTGAAAATAGTTGATAAAAGCGCTGTCGAGTCATGGCTGTACCTCTTTCGGATAAAAATAGCCACTGATTTTCTTCTCCTTTCCATGTACGCCTTACATTTAACCAAGCTTTAATAAGCGGGATTTCTTCATCAATCAGTGGATGATTCACTGAAAAACCATTCTTTAAGCGATGTACATATAGCTCTTTACTTTCTAAGTTAAGATCAGATAGTTTTAGCGATAAGGCTTCGCTTGCCCTCAAGCCATGTATAAAGCTCATATATATTAAGCAAGAATTACGTTCGGGGTGTCGAGACAAACGGCAAGCAGCTAAAAGTCGAGATATTTCTTGGTGGGTTAAATACTTACGAGTGGACATGAGCGTTTCCAATTTTAGTCAGAAAAAGCCAATCATATCTAAATTACTCAACCTAACACATTAATTTTTTAGATAAATATAATGATTTTATTCTATGAGTGGAATAAAAATTCATTTGCTATCTACTAACTCTGCAATTAAAGCGTAATTAACTAAAATTTATATCTGTAAAGTTATTGTTAGTTTGTTTATGGATGTGAGGGAAAAAGCTACTCAAAAAATAATGCAAACTAATTTATAAAAGCTGTTATTTTTTGATTTTTCCTTGTTAATCAATTAACTAGTTTATGGTTTTTTTTTAATTTTAGCTTAAGAATTTTATTGTAATTATATAGTGGAAGTTCTAGTACTAAGTTATACCGACATAACCATATCAACTTATACCCTATTTCTGAATAACTAAATTGATGAGATAAGCTAATTAACTTGCTTAGTGAAGAGCAATTATTTTAAGTGAATATACTTGTTGGGGTGTACGGTTTTTTGCCTTGGGTGGTAATGTAATAGGAGGAATCAACGCGGACGCGAATGTTGATATCAACTTCCTGCGATAAAGGATCAGGAAGTTTATTCTATACACTAAGTGATATAGACATACGAGAAGCTCTGGTGGCTAGCTTGCCTTATTAAATAAATGGATGTAAGTGATTATAAAGTGAAGATTTTTTTGAAGTAAGGAATAGCGAATTTCTTGACTCACCAATATCTTATTCATCGTAATAAATGGCTTTAGATGCAGATGCCACAAAAGCTCTCACTCTCGTTTGAATAGAAGCATATAAGTATATACGAATCTTTTAAAGCATACTCAATGGTGTTAGGTGCGGTTTAGGAGGAGTGGAGAGCCAAGGATGGAGTGAGAAAAATGAGCGGTAGCTAACCGGTAGTGTCTGAGGATATGAGGTTATCTTGACTCATCAATGCGTGCTTGTAGCCATTGTACGATTTCGCTCTTTAACCAGCGTGACATACGACCAAACTTGATGGGTTTTGGGAACTCACCCTCTTGAATGAGCTTATAGAACCACTTATCCGTTAACCCTGTTAGTGCTGTGATAAACTTCATGTCAATGAATTGGTCATCAAGTAATGCAACATCTTCAGTTAATATACTCATGGTAAAACTCCTGTTTTTAACGTGGGTAAAAAGCAGGAGCGATATCGAAAAGGTTGATGTAGATATCACTCCACATCATTAACCGGACGTGTAAAAAATAACTTGGCTGTTAACTACCGACGTTTTCTGGGCTTGATTTCTCCTCGCCAAAAGGTACGTTTGAATTCCGGCACGACCAGACGAACCCATGCATCGGTTTTGCATAAATACCTGACCGCATTGAGCAACCCTTTCTTCAGATAAGCATTACCTCGGGGTAATAACCCAATCCCCAGTTCACGATATTTTTCTTTTTGGTAATTGCAGTTAAAATACAAGCCAGCCCAGTCTGTAATACGCTCTTGCCAGAGTTCACCAATCCATTTACCCAGCGTGATGTCTTGCCTCACTTTTTGTCCATCAAAGAAAAACAAGGCGTGGTAATGAAATCCTTTTTCCATACCGAATTCCAATTTCAAGATATACCCGATGCACCATGAAAAGAGTGGGTGGCTATTAATGGCTTTGTACAGGGCTTGACGGTGCTGACGGAGGTGGTGAGCTTTGACTTTGTAGTTAACCCCACTTCGATAAGATAAGTCGATTCGTACAACCAGCAGTTTGGAATAGCATTCATACAACGAGTCAATGTACTTTTTAGCCCGTCTGTAATTCTTCTGAGCGCCTTGTTCAAAGTGACGGACTTGCTTTTTGTAGTCCGGGCTCTTTAACGTGCTTTGGAACTCACGGAAGGCCTCGTTAAGCCACTGAACGTGTTCAGGGGCATCCACCATCGAGTATTTATCACCGTCTATGAGTGCCTTGCTTAGACGGTATTTTTTAACCAGAGAAAGCAACAGTACTAGGGTGGGATGTAAGTGCTGTATTCGAGATGTTTTCATTGATTGAATGTAAGCCGTGAACTTGAGTGTGTCTAAAAATAGCTCACCTTTGGGGGACTCAGAGATCAGTTTCAAACGTGGGTTATCTGGGGATAAGGGAATACCCTTATATAAATCTGACTGATGATTTAATCGCTTTGAGAGGCGATTAATATTGCCCATGAGTAAAGAAACCAACTCACGCATTGCGTGATCCTGAGTGAGTGTTAAACGGTCATTTTCAAAAGTGGTTGAGAGAGCAACTTGATTTAGGTGAAGTGCATGATGGGTCATTTTGGTTACCTGTGATCGAGTAAAAGTTCGTATCATCAGGCGAGGAATTTTTTTTTAATTTTTCTACCGGCCGCAATATAAAGAACGCTAGTTTTTACCTAAATCAGTAGGGAGTTACATTATTTATGCTTAATATCCTTTGAGTGATATTAAGCGAGACTTTACTAGTTATCATCCTTCTGTCGTCAGCATAGAGATGAACTGTTCAAGATAAACAAGAGGTATCTCGATTAACTTACTAATAATAAACAATCCTAGAGGCTGAACTCGAACACCCTTGCTTATTAGATGGTCATGCTTGAAATTATCAGGTTATTTTTTGATTTTAAACTCATTACAGATGCTTTAAGTTAGTACTTTTTATTTCAACTTATTGAAAGTAATTATTTATAATTAAATCATCTATACGTATATACAACACAAAGTATGACATAAAAACAACGTAAATTGTGACATAATAGAGACTAATTAAAGACAAAATAAACTACACTATTACTACGTAGTTCTTATGGGAGAATTTATGTCTAAGCAGGATAAATATTTAAAAGTAAGTAATGACAGAGAACGGTATTTTTATAGTTCTTACATTTCAAAAATGTTAAACCTTCCATTGATGAAGACTCGTCTACAAAGTGAAAAAGAGCTTAATCAAGCCATAAAAAATAAGCTGGAAGATACGGCAGAGCGTATGCGGTTCATTCGTGAGGCGAGGGATGCATTTAGTTGTAAAGTTATACAAAATGAAGAATTTGATTGGATTAAATCCAATCAGCGATGTACATTTTTTATTCTCTATTACATCAATCATTATTTAACGAACAAAAAGATTTTTGCTATTAGTAACCATCTATATCGAGGCATTCATCAATCATCTGCATATGAACGTGTCGATTACCCAACTCCATTGGATGAGTACGAGTATCGCAAGCAAGGCTTACCTCAAGCGCCTAATAATGCAAAGGATGCATTAAATAATATTATGTGTTTTTTTGATTTACTGGATTCTTCAATGGAAAAGAAAATTGAAGTTCTTGCGTATTTGAAACAGGAATGGATGTCAATTAAGGATGCAAACTACTTGTCATGGCTTGATGAAGGTAATGCAATCCAAATGAAATGGGCAAAAAATTATATTGCAAGGTCACGTTTATTTTCTCGATTCCCTCGTTCAGAAGCTTATACATTTGCAAGTGAACGAGTGCAGTTAATGGGGTATTTTGATGTTAGCTTAGATATATCACCAGACTCAAAAGAGCTATTGATGATTAAAATGAAAAAAGCGTGGTCACAAGAAAACTATCGAAATCAAATTGTAGAAAAGAAAGTGTTGAACACGTATTTAGATAAAGGTGTGAAAGATAAGTTATCGAGGCTAGCTAAACGTCACCGAATGAAAATTAACGAGTATTTGACATATCTAATTGAAAAAGAAGATGAATAAATTAAAATCATCATGATTCAGTATTTTTTCATATATATATTATTTTAGGGATAATGAGTCTGACTATTTAATTTATATATCAACAAGTTAGATTAAGTTCGTGACACACCCTGTCATTTTCTCTCCTTTTTATACCAAAAAAAAGTCAAATAGCCGGACATAACCTGTCCGGTGAGGTTGTTATCGTGGTGTCCTCTTTTTCAAACTCGAGAATAACATTGATGACAACTTACCGATTAGATACCGATTTAGCGTTTTTACGTGAATGCAGCAATGAAGAGCTGGACTTGCTGGTGTCTGTGCTCATCCATGACAGTAAAGATGGACAAAAGCGCTGGACTGAAACCTTAACCAGCTCGCCTGAATATCAACTGTATCATCCTGAGCACCAGCAATACTGGATGTCAATTGCGGCGGAGCTACAAGCCTTTGGGGCCAACAGCTTGATGAGTCTCGTTCGAGGTAATAAAGGCGTGTTATATCGTGAAATATTACAAGATGTCTGTGACCACCTCGACGTCAATTATCCGAAGGTCGGAAATACTGAAACCTTAGAGTTAAATCTGTTATTGAAAGTATTAGAAAAAAGCTTAAATGCGCTGACGACAGAAGAGCTACAAGCCTTCTCTCGTGATATGCAACTTAATCTCACCAATCCCACTCCCCAACTGATTTTGATTGCTGTTCAAGCGGCTATCCGTACCTCAGGCATTGCTGCACTGGAAGTGGCCACACTCTCAGCCATTGGCGTGATTAATGCACTCGGTGGGGTAGCCACCCTCGGTACACTCTTTGCCGCACACCGAGCACTTTCCTTGATTGCAGGGCCGCTTGGTCTTGCTGTTAGTTCAGCATGGCTTGTCGCTGACTTAGCGGGACCCGCTTATCGTGTCACTGTCCCCGCCTGCATCATTGTGGCGTACTTACGACAAAAAGCCTTATCGCAATAAGGTTCACCACTCCCACTCTATCCGCTTGCCGGAGCTATTTTAATAAGGACAACATCATGTCGACATCTGCGTCTCGCCATGACCGGCTTGCGTCTCGGTTGGCGTTTATTATCAGTCAATTATTTCGAGGAGAAACTGTTTATTTATCAGCACTTTCAGAGGAGCTCAATGTTTCAACTCGCACCCTACGGCGTGATTTTAATGAGCGCCTTCAGTATCTGGATTTGGAATATCACCAAGGTGGTTATCGATTAGCGGCGTCACAGCGCCCCTTTCGTACCGATAAGGACATACTGCGCTTTGCGGCCATTACGCATGTCACCTCACTGTTTCCCGCCTTAGACAGGAAGCTGCTGACGGTTTTGCTCGACCCGACGATTGATTCACCATTTATTGTCTACCATACGCCACCAGAGCAGCGTCCCTCGCTATTCGGGGGCTTTTATGTCCTCACGCAAGCCATTGTGAAACGGCGTTTACTGCAATTTGCCCACCAAGGAAAAAACATCACGAACGTCGCCCCGTATAAGTTGATTTATTACCACGGTCATTGGTATCTCGTCGCCGATATCGCACAGCACATTCACGTGTTTGATGTGATGGCCCTGCAAGATGTGGTCATGACTGCGCGGGGCTTTCGTTATCGTGAACCCCTTAATCAACGGTTATGTGAAGAGGCGTTTATTCAAGCTTTGCCCCATTACCAATATATCCAATCACTCGTTAAATTATAAGGTATTAAGATGAAAGCTATTTTTTATACTGTTTGCATCAGCAGCGCACTATTGCTGGGATGTGATGATGCAATATCAACCCCCTCTAAGGCTGTTTCCCAAGATATTTTGCATGTTCAAGGATTGATTTATGATTACGACCGCAGTGTCACCCTCGGCGGTGTACTCAATCACCGTAAAGATTGTGTTTCGTCAACATGGGAAACCTTAACGGATGAACAAGAAAGACCCTTGGTGGTCTATAAGTGTCAGTTAGCTGAAGGGGTATTACAAACCGTCATTAACCGCAATTTAACTAACTGGTATCAAAATACAATCAAAAACATGGAAGGAGTAAAATCACGATTAGCTAATGCTGAACCTCTTACCTTAGCAAGTCAGGTGACTATACCTGACTTAAGTTCTGTTTTGCATATAGTCACCTCTATCACCCAGCAAGAGTTCGATTGGTCATTATTACGGCAACATATTAAACAGAATTATTTTGTCGCTTACGAATTTGAATTTATACCAAACTATCAACCGTCTGAAGAAGAAAAACAACAACTCGCACACTGGAATAGTCTGATAGATCCGCTGGACGCTTTTCGCTATGAGGCAGATGACGTCAGTAAAATTCTGCTTTCGTGGTTAAATCAAGAGTCAAATGCGAAACAACAACTCACACAGTTAGAAACCCGGCTACGACAAAGCATGGTTAAACGTCAGAAACAGATTGAAGAAGTAATGGCCCCATTTAAAGCACAGCAAAATGTTGGGATACAAGAAACGGAGAAGTATATTCATGAGTTAAAACAAGCTCAGACAAACTCGTCAGATTGGGCACTGACTCAAATCTTTATTTGGAGTCTCGTTAATCCTGAAAAACCCGTATTAACTCATGCGCTATTTAGTCTCGAAGACTCAAGAGGAAGAGAAGACTTCACGCCGTGGATAATCAAGGTTATGGGCCAATCAGCCCGTACGGATGCATTAGCTTGGATATATCAAGATAAAATGAACTCAAAAGATTATATTAACAACCTAGCAAAAGCGCTCTTTTTCTACCAAATACAATCCATTACAAAACCCGAGTTTTCTCGCTATCGTTACTAATCGACTCATCGTGAAAATTTACCGGATTTTTCACGGTCTCTTTTGCGCTTACACTCTGTAGGCACATTCATTAAGGTGAATTTATGTCTATCTTTAAACTTATCGCGACCTCAGTAAGCGTTGTGACACTAGTGTCTATCACCTACTACGCCCAGAAGACGGTCAATGAGCAACTTACGCTTGAAGGCGAGTATTCTGGAGCAGAAATTCAAGCCGCTCGACTTGGCGCAACACTAGCGTGTACCTCGTTATTAGGTGGCGCCATTGAACGACTGCTCAACGGACTATTTAGCGACCACTAAAACTCAATTATTTCAATGTAATAACAGCATAACGGCAGGCCAACTGGTCTGCCTTTTTTATTTCGTCATATCCACAAAAGGGCTTTCTTATGATACTTGAACCCATCATCGCAACACACGTTTCCAACCACCAGCGCATGCATTTTTGGCAAACCCACTTTGGCACTGTTGAAGGCTTCGCCACGTTTGAAGTTGTTATCTTTACCATCATGGGGCAGTTTTGTGATGAATATGCAGGCGGTTATTGGGAATACTGCACCTTACCCAATGGCGGTGCGTTTATTTATCCGGATTTGAGCCCCGAAAAATTAACACTGTTCAATATGCACAATATGCACAATATACACAATGGCAATGAAGCAGTACTGAGCCCAGAAGCGGCAGGTGTCGCTGTCTGCTTGATGTTGTATAGCCAGTGGTCATTTAGAACCGAAAGTGAACTACTAGTTGAGCGTTTCTACCAACTTCGTGACTACGCCATTCAACATCCCGAAAGTTCAGCTATTTTCCATCTAATCGATTAACTACCCCCTTACTTCATTCTTTAAGTTTTACCTATCTACTTTATTTTCAAGGAAATTTATTATGACTCGTTTAGCTTCCCGCTTTAGTGCGGCGAATAGCATTCGTCGTGACCGTCCGTTAACTATTGAAGAGTTGTTACGTACTGTACCCAGCGTATTTTCAGAAGAGAAACATGAATCCAGAAGCGACCGATACACTTACATCCCAACCATTACCTTACTCGATAGTCTTCAAAAGGAAGGCTTCTACCCGTTCTTTGCCTGTCAGACACGTGTTCGTGATACGAGTCGTAGAGAGCATACCAAGCATATGTTAAGACTTCGACGCCATGACCAAATCACAGGTATTCAAGTGCCTGAAATTATTCTTTTAAATAGTCATGATGGTTCAAGTAGTTATCAAATGTTACCGGGGTTATTTAGATCAGTCTGCCAAAATGGTCTAGTGTGCGGAGATACCTTTGGTGAAGTGCGAGTGCCACATAAAGGTGATGTTGTTGGGAAGGTAATTGAAGGGGCTTATGAGGTATTGGAAACGTTTGATTCGGTAGCGGAAAAGCGCGAACAAATGCAATCATTATTGTTGCCACCACCAGCACAACAAGCCTTGGCACAAGCGGCTCTGACCTATCGCTTTGGTGAGGAACACCAACCGATTACTGAAGAACAAGTATTACAGCCTCGTCGCTGGGAAGATAAGAAAGATGATCTTTGGACAGTATACCAACGTTTGCAGGAGAATTTAATCAAAGGAGGGCTATCGGGTCGGAACGCTAAAGGTAAGAGGGCTCGCACTCGTTCAGTGAATGGCATTGATGGGGATATTAAATTGAATAAGGCGCTTTGGGTGATGAGTGAAAAGATGCACGAGCATTTTAATGGGCGGCAAACTATTTAACAGAAGGGTCATGAGAGGGTATAATTATCTCGTTAACAACCCACTCATTAACCTCTTAATCAGACTATGAATTTAGGTATGATTTTTGTCTTGGGGGTGCATTTGGGGGTTAGTTATTTATCCATATTAATAATTTCTTTTTAAATCATATTATTTATATCTATATGCGACTCCTGTGATCGCGTATCAGTGAGCGATGAGTGTATTTACGGGCGAAAGAGAGTTTCACCATGAAGGTGGATTACGAACTAGCGGTTCATAACAACACAAAGTGTATTAAGAACCTTCCAGTATTAGCGGGTCATTACCGATTTTAATTGGGTTGGTTTTCTAACTAGAACTCGGTCTTAGAAAAACCGGTCATATCATCCAGTCCCATTTCACGGCCTAATGCCGTCATTGGATGGACAATTATTATGCCTCGTACGGCTTTTTTCAGTTTGCCAATATCAGCTTGCTCTTTTTTAGTGATCGGGCGTTTGAATGGCATATCCACCAATTTCTGCGCTTCTTTGCTGAGTTTCTTGTTACGTGTTTCCTTCAGACGAGCGATTTCAACTTCCAGCGTCGCTTTTTCTTTTTCAAGTTCTGCGTACTTTTCCGCTTCGTTCGCTAGCTGCATACTTGCCATCTGGCGACGAATAAGGTCTAAACGGTCGCTAAGAAGTTTAATTTGTGCTTTTTCGATTTCTTTCATTATTAATTAACCGTGAATAAATTTCTTGTCGGCAAGTATACACCATTCTGCGTAAGAGGGTAAAAAGGGATGCTGGTTGATAGCTATTTACTATCATTATAAAGGGTAATTTTTCTGTCATAAATCGATAAAGAGGATATGACCTTTTTTCCCCGCGTACTCTGCCAATTCCGAGTAAGGGGCGATGTCATATTTTTTCTATCCAATCAGAAACGAAGGCATCAATGGACATATAGGGATAAATGAGAGTGGTGCCAGTATGCCATTACTTGCAGATTATTTGCGCGTAAAAATTTTGCTCATCAAAACATTCATAGAAATTGATTTCAATTCAATAATAGAAATTTGATTCTATGGCTCATAACTTTCGTCATAGCGGTGAGTTTATCGAAATAGAGTAACGTACCAATATACTCAAGGTAATCGATACCTGATCGCCTCTACAAAAGCCATAAAAGCAGGTGAAGACTGCCGACGGTTTGGGTAATACAGGTGAAAGCCTTCAAAGTAAGGGCTGTAATCGGTTAATACAGATTGTAGTTTTCCCGTGGAAATATAAGGTTCTGCTAAATGTTCCGGAATATAGGCGATTCCCATACCATCAAGTGCTGCATTTAACTGGTGTAGTGTACTGTTGAAAACCAATTGTCCATCTACCTTTATGCTTGTTATACGACCATCTTGTTTAAATTCCCACGCATAAATAGAACCAGCAGCACGATGGCGAATATTGATACATTGATGATCAGTTAAGTCGGTAGGAATTAGGGGGAGAGGGTATTGTTTAAAATAAACGGGAGAGGCCACGGCAATTAAACGCCAATCTGGTCCAATACGTACCGCTATCATATCTTTGTTGATGTCATCGCCAATTCGGATTCCCGCATCGAAGCGTTCTTCTACAATATTTGTAAAGCCATAATCTACATATACTTCTAATGTGATATCCGGATATTTTTGTAAAAAATCATTCAATATTGGTCGGATATAAATTTCAATTTGGTCATCTGTACAGCTTAAACGAATAGTTCCGCGCGGATTATCTCTTAGCTCACTTAACGCATTAAGTTCAGTATCAATCTGTTCAAATAACGGACTGATAGCGTTCATCAGTTGTGCGCCGGCCTCAGTCACGGAGACATTTCGGGTTGTTCTTGCAAGCAGCCGAATACCCAATCGTTCTTCTAAAAGCCGGATGGTATGACTTAAGGCAGAGGGTGTTACACCGAGTCTTGCAGCCGCTTTTGTAAAGCTTTGCTCTTGCGCAACGATAAGAAAAGCGTGTAAGTCATTCATTTTATTTTTTATCATTAGTGAATTTTTCTCACAAGTTCATGAAGATTATGCCTACTAATTAAATTATCACCTGTATGTCATGATGATGTCCATTAAATATCGTAGACATAAAGGCGAATAAAACAGATGGATACTGCAATTCTTCAACAGCAAAAATTCCCTAAAAAGGCGAACTGGAGTGCGGTCTTCGCCATGACGCTATGTGTTTTTGTATTGATAGCTTCAGAATTTATGCCTGTTAGTTTGTTAACACCTTTAGCAATTGATTTTCAGGTGACAGAGGGAATGGCGGGGCAAGGTATTACAATTTCAGGTTTTTTTGCTGTTATAACGAGTTTATTTATTTCTGTATTTACGCGTAATTTAAACCGTAAAGCTTTGTTACTTGGGCTTACGTTATTGATGGGGATTTCGGGGGCGGTGATAGCCTTAGCGCCCAATTATTACCTTTATATGGTGGGTCGTGCACTAATCGGTGTTGCCGTTGGTGGTTTTTGGTCTATGTCTGCTGCGATAGCAATGCGGCTTGTACCGATAGAGCAGGTTCCTAAAGCACTTGCCATTTTTAATAGTGGCAATGCGCTAGCAACCGTCATTGCTGCCCCGTTAGGGGCATATTTAGGGGCAACTATTGGGTGGAGAGGTGCTTTTTTTTGCCTAGTGCCTATTGCGATAGCAGCCATTGTGTGGCTATGGATGAGTTTACCCACAATGCCAACTGATTCGACAAGTCATCAAAATTCCCCGCAGGTCTTCAGTATTTTTAGTTTTTTTAAATACCGTGTTGTGACACTCGGTATGCTAGCCATTGGGCTATTTTTTATGGGGCAATTTACCCTATTTACGTATGTGCGTCCTTTTCTCGAAACTGCGGCAAAAGTCGATATTTCGATGGTGACATTTATCTTGTTACTGATTGGTGTTGCAGGATTTATCGGAACACTGCTTATTAATAGCTTATTAAAAATACGTTTTTATCGAACACTCATCGTCATCCCGTTATTGATGGCCTGCATTGCTGTATCGTTAATTTTCTTTGGTCATTCCATTTTTGTTGTCATCGTATTACTGAGTGTTTGGGGTTTTATTGCGACTGCGGCTCCCGTTGGCTGGTGGAGCTGGGTACCTCGAGTATTTTCAAATAATGCAGAAGCGGGAGGCGGTTTGATGGTTGCGGTGATCCAACTGTCCATTGCCTGTGGTGCTTCGGTGGGCGGCATATTATTTGATGTTGGGGGCTATGAAAGTGCTTTTATTGTCAGTGCATTATTGCTTGTGGTAGCCGCAATATTTGTTCAATGCACAGCAAAGGCAGAAAAAGGAGAATGATATGTTTAAAACATTATTTAAAAATGTGCTTATCGTATTACCTTTTTATTTTCTGTTAGTAATGACTTGTGCCAGCCAGCCACTCTTGGCTCGTAATTTATCCATAGAATCAAAAGAATACTTAATCCAAATCCGTGTTGATACACAAATAATAATGGCAGTATTAGAGGATTCAGAAATAACGCGTGATTTTATCAGTTTATTACCGCTCACCGCTGAGTTGGCGGACTATTCATCCACAGAAAAAATCACGTATCTTCCTCGAAAGCTACAAACTCACAATACACCCGATGGGATCGTGCCTGAAGCGGGGGACATTACTTATTACGCTCCTTGGGGAAACATTGCGATTTTTTATCAATCATTTCGATATTCCTCTGGGTTAGTCCGATTAGGAAAAATAACCCATGGGCTTGAATACCTACAATTTAAATCACCAAAACAAGTCGTAATTGAGCTTATCCAAGAAAATGAATAGAAGAAGGTGTATATGATGAATAATGAACGTCGACATTTATTGAAATTAACCGGCGCGAGTATTGCCGTTGCGAGTATGGCATCAATAATTACGGCTCCAGCATTAGCGCAATCAAACACAATTGCCAGTGATCAATGGGATAAAACCTTCGTGAAAAGCGATAAAGTTGAACATAAAAAGGTCACATTCAAAAATCGCTATGGTTTAGTCTTAGCCGGGGATTTATATCAACCTAAAAATACGAAGGGGTCATTCGCTGCGATTGCATTAAGTGGTCCATTTGGTGCAGTAAAAGAGCAGTCCTCAGGGTTATATGCGCAAACATTAGCAGAGCGTGGTTTTATCACTTTGGCGTTTGATCCCTCTTTTACTGGAGAAAGTGGTGGTGAGCCTCGAAATGTTGCTTCTGCGGATATCAATACGGAAGACTTTAGCGCTGCCATTGATTTTCTAGGATTACTGTCAAACGTTGATCGCGATCGTATCGGTGTGTTAGCCATCTGCGGATTAAGTGGCATGGCTTTAACCGCAGCGAGTAGCGATTCGCGGATTAAAGCTGTGGCGACGGCATCAATGTACGATATGTCTCGCAGTATCAGCCGAGGATATCAAGATAGTTACACCCTTGAAGAACGACATAAAGTTATTGATTATCTTAGCCAGCAGCGTTGGAAAGATGCCAAAAGCGGGCGCGATGCTTTAGGCTATCATGAGGTACCATTCGATGAAAATGGTCATATTATAAAGGGGCTGCGTGTTTTACCTGAAATTTTACCTGAGAATGCACCACCGGTATTAGCGGCATTTTTTGATTATTACCGTACCCCTCGAGGCTTCCATTCTCGCTCAATTAATTCTACAACAGCGTGGACAGCAACAACGCCGATATCTTTCTTCAATTTTCCAATGTATGCCAATCTTGAAATGATATCACCGAGGCCAATTTTACTGATTGCAGGGGAAAATGCCCATTCTCGTTATTATTCTGAAGATGTGTACAAAGTGGCTTCAGATCCTAAAGAATTATTGATTATTCCAAATGCTGATCATGTTGATTTATATGATAATTTAAATAAAATTCCTTTTGATAAACTCACGGTATTCTTCCAACAGAATTTATAAGGTTTAACTTGTTGTACTGGATAAATAAATATTTTTAATATCAATTGGTTATATTTAGTTATATTCAAAATAATAGAACAATAAAATTGAGAAAGGTAAATAGAAAAACATGTTTACCTTTCTCATTCTTAATATATTAATCAAATTGCTGATATAGAGATAATGTTCACAGATAAAGATCTCTGTACGTTATATTTCAAAAATAAGCTTAAGTAAGAGCCAATGCGATTTTTGTGGTCTTCAGTTCAACTGAGGTAACCTCAGATCAACCCTCAATTGAGGGGATTGGGAGTGTATTTAGGTATGGTATGACTTGCCTCCTAAATTCTTATTTTTTATTTGTAATAAATAGGGCTTATGGAGATTTTATTTTTCTTGTGAATAGAATAAAAATATGAAGGGCTCCAAGTGATATTACTTCTTTAATATAAAGGCCATACCTAATATAAAGTTATGGCTTTTATATTTATATGACGAGTAATAATCTTAATTATTACTTAAAATAATGACAGTTTGTCCAGAAAATTCACCGGGTTCATTTCCAACATTATTGATAGCAGCAGAAAATATAATTGGTGTTGTTGAGTTAACAATGCCAGACCATTCCGTCGCCTCTGGACTATTTCCTACCTTCATTCTCATCTTCGCATTGACCGTATGGCTAGATGCCCCTTTTAACGCAATATTACCCTCTGGGTTTTCTTTTACCATGGTTACTTTAATTGAAGAGGTGCTTGGGCAAGTTAACATTACACCTGCTGTTGTTCCATAAGCCTGTTTGCCGATACCCACAGAACCAAGATTAATTTCTAAACTACCAGCAATCTCACAAGAGGGGGCAACGGAATCTACCATCGTACAATAACTATTTCCTTTTGTTGCATAATAGGTATTATATGTAGCAGTCCCTCTAACATTAATAAATGCTTCTTTTACACATAACTCAAGTTGATCTCCAAAAGAAAACCCTTGTTCAGGGTATATCCAAGATCCTCCAGAATCACTGGTTTCAATAGGTACTGTTTCTGCTGTGTGACTGGAACATAAAACACGTCTCCAATCCTTATACTTAGAAACATGGCTGAAACTAAAAATACTGTGTTGACCAAAAATGACCGAGCCAATATTGATAGCTCTAACTTTATTAGTTCGACTAAGATTTTTGTTAGTTGTATTATTTCTCATGGATGTGACTTCAACTAAAGCGCTACAACCGACTTGTGTTGACATACTTTCAGTCGTAATCGAGTCTTCATTTTCTGCACATCTCATTAAATATGGCGTGGTAGAGAGACCGTATTGACACCACTCTTCTGACATCTGAGGTATTGGACCCACAAACCCGCCTGTAGCCAAAATATCTAGATAATAACCTTGCTGTTGTGAGGCAAAATAAACTTGAGCATTTGCAGTAGAGATTATACTGATTGTGGCTAAAAAAGTGAAATAGGATATTAGTTTGGTTATATTAATATTATGCTTAAAATTCATGTGATTATCTTTTATCTACTGTTTATGATTATGTTTTCACTCATACCTTAAGGTATAAGTCATCGTTGCCATAAAATAGCCGGGAGTAATAGATTTATTCATGACAGATTCGCTATCACCCTGTACATACGCTCGTAGTTTTATTGTGACGGGCCCATCTTTTATCGCCTGAGAAGGGTAGGGCTGTGCTGAGTTAATCGGTAACTGCACACCACTTAAGGTTTCAATTCCGATTACGGCACCAGACGCTTCACTTCCGGTGTCAAATTTTAATAATCCATGTATGTTACTATTTCCCGTAAAGGAAGCCGTTATCCAATTACCAAGGGAGGTATCACAATCCTTCAATTCAAACTCAAATAGCACACCATAAGTTCGACCATGTAAATACAATTGCTTAGAATTGACTTCCCCTATTTCCACTAAAAAATTTTCAAACCTAGGCTCAACCGTACAGGGTAAAGCAACTAATGTTCCCCTGTACTGAATTTCATTACTATTCGCAGCTTGAGTACTTAATGAATAAGCACTGAGCATGAATACTGCGGTGCTCAGTAAGGATAAACGTCGCATTTTTCTGTGTTGTTTTTTCATGGATAGTTCAGCTCCATACTAGCCGTTGCTGTAAAATCCTCTGCATATAACGTTGATACTGGGCTTGTATCTTTTACTGGTACCGCATAGAACGATAAATCCCTCGTATCGTTGCTCGACATATTTATCGGTATCCCTGTATTTGGTGGTACCACGTTCCCATTTTGATATAACCGAACTCCCAACCCTAGCAGACTCGCTTGTAATGCATTGTCATCAAATGGGGCAATCATTCCACGGTATTCGAGATAGACCGCTACGGCATTTCCGAGACCAGCTCCACAATTAAGTGTTAGCGTGAAATCTTGCCGGTAGTTCACACCATTAATTTTGGTGATACCGACATCGCCAAATGGCACTTTGATTGGCTGATTAGCACCATCGGGTCCCGAGATATCGCAAGGCGGGTTTTGAATTAAATTCGCGGTAAAATTGACTTCAATTGCGGATACCGCTACAGACACTAAACTGCTTAATGTGAAAACCAGTGATCTTAATGTTGTTTTAAGCTTCATTACTGATACTCCACACTTAAAGTCGCGGAGGCGGTCATTTGCTCATTATTAATACCACCCGTTCCACTTGCAATTGGGATCACACTTAATCTAGGGTGCACGCTGTAATTAAATGGATGCCATTTTCCAATGGTCATGTCATTGCTTCCCATTTTTAAGGCTAACCCTAAGTTATCAACGGATGTCTTTAATATGTTAACCCCTTGACCAGCCATCTGCGTCCCGTCGAATTTCATTTTTAACGCTGGATTATTGGCGGCATCTGTACAATCGAGCTGATAAGGGATCTCGGTTTCATATTTTTGCCCGTCAATTTTTTTGATAATAAGATCTTCCATATCAACCGTGATTGGCTGATTAGGGCCACCGTTTCCATAAATATCACAGGTTTTTTCTATGACAGTGACTTTAACGGTCAAGGTATATATATCGGCAATTGCCAGATTAGAAAACAAACCGAATAGGGATAGAAACAGTCCAGAAATAATGTGTTTGGTCATGTTACTCTCCCGCTAGTCATACAGCATTTCAAAGGCAATGAGGGCTGAATATGTGCCCGGTTGTAACTGTCCTGTTCTGACTGGCGTAACATAATAAGTTAACTGGCTTTGTCCTGAAGGTAATAACAGGGGCTCACTTTCTAGTCCAAGGGGTAATAGTGAGCCGTTTAATGTTGTGATCGCCAGTCCCAATCCTTTCGCACCATTAACGCTTACTAAGTCTGGCATTGATGGCACACTAGCAGCCAAAAAGCGTATTTTTACTGCTGGCTGGCTAGAACTCCATGCTGTTATATCCGTTCGTACATTATTTAAACGAGTTTCTGTCTCTAAACAATTTTCTAGTTCAATATGAAACGGTATTGGAGTTCCTTTACCATTACGCTGCAATGTTCCTGTATCAAGGTTACCCATCTCTACTGATTGGTAACTTGATGTCATAGCGAGTTGGCATGGGCTTTCGGTCAATGAACCTTTGACATACACAATGCCATGTTGCCCATCGACGTTCCAATTATCAGTTGGGCGATAGAGACTGCTATTATTTTCTCCTACCGCTTGACTCGATAAAGTGATACCACTACTCAATACTGTGATAATTAAACCATATTGAACAAAATTTTTTCTGTGCATATCTGTCATTTTTACTCCCTACTACCTGTCAATATGAACACTATTAACCAAAAGCTCATTTGAATTATTCGCTTTTACTATTAGGTACAACTTGGCAGTTCGATGTTTGACAATGAAATGTCAAATTAGGGCGCCCACCATAATCATTGATATAAGTTAGTACTGGAGAATTACCGAGTTGTTTAGCGCTAATGCCTAAATCATTTTGCTCAAATGGTGGCACCATAACAGGAGTAAAATCTTTGCCATCCGAAGCTTTTCCATGAGCTGTCGCATTGATAATCGTGATGTAATAAGGCGTTGGATTTTTTATGATAAAACGTTCACCTTGCTTATCTAAGGTTAATCTTTCTTGCCATGGCACGCTGTTTTGTTCAGGAATGATTGCTTTAGGGCGATAAAATAGTTTCACTCGTGTTTGCAGAGCAATTTGTAGAGAGTTTGGCTTATCACTTTTTGGCGGTATTTCGCGTAAATTAAAATAAAATAAAGACTCTCGATCTTGTGGTAACGTATTGATTACAGGTAATGCTTCAATTTTTACTTGACTTGATTTACCCGGCTCTAAACGTTGTACTGGCGGTAATACAACCAGAGGTGATTGAATTTTTTGACCTTCGATATTTTCAATCCAACCTTGCGCTAAATAGGGCAATTGATTGTTATTATTGGAAATATTTAATGATATGGATTTCTGACCGCCATTAAATATGATCCGAGTTCTGTCCATCGATACTGCAGAATAAGCTGTGCTACTGAATATAGCTAGGCTAATCAGATAGATAGCTGTACGATAATGAGTCATTAATTGCATGATTAATTTACCTTTTATTTATGTATTCACTCTTAAACTACATTTTTGTTAATGTGATTTTTTGAATGAATTAGACTAAGTTTATGTCTAATAAAACTATTTTTTTGTTGTTAATGTTGGCAATGTTGTTGGAATACATGGCAGTAGTAATGCATCCTGTAGCGGATCTAACTGATCAGGAAATGTTACCTGACAAGCATTGTCCTCTCCCCACGTTACTGTCATCACATTCTGAGGGTTAATTCCGCTAATATAAGCACTCCCTGCATCTCCGACGATCCCTGTATTTTGCCCTTTACTATTTTGAATTTGAGCACCAAATGGAGGATGGCTACCGTCTGGGAATCGAAGTATAGTCATTGCTTTTTGCCCTGATACCACGGAAAAATGACGATAGCCGACAGCACCTTCCGTCAGCGTAGCTTGTACCACTGATTGTTGTGCATCCACATTATCTGGAAGCATATTTAAATCAATTTGTGCTTTATTACGGTAGTAACTACTCATATCGCCAACAATGGCTTTACCAAATATATTCGACGTTATTGGTGCACCAATGCCTTTGATCGGTACATTTGCAACACCATCGGTATCGACTAGCATTCTAGTTCCACCCATTGTATTAACACGATGGAGACTCCCCCCTTCCGGAGTAATCGTCATCCCACCGCTTGCTGATAGGCCAAAAGCGCTATATTGATTATGCATATAACTTGCATTAGCCGTTAAACGTGCTAAATCGGATTGGTGGGTAACAAATGCGCTACCAGTTCCACCTTTTTTGCTACTACCTGTACTCAATTGGTATGTAGTTCTATCATCGATACGGTCGTAATAAGTTGCACGGTTAGTCGTTTCGTAACGGCTACTATTCAACGAGTATCCTATATTGGCCCCATGACTTAGAGGGAATGAAGTCGATAGATATATACTGTCATCCTTCACACCGTTATAAGTTCTACGGTTTGCTGATAAGTTAATGCTGATATTTTTTAGTGAGCCAATATCCATATATTTTGACAACATGACGCTGTAGTAGTCATTATCTGGCTGATCCCAATAGGTTTGATGGTTATAGTTCAGATATAATGACATTCCTAACTCACTGAAATTCTTATTCAGTGATATGGTATAGAGCTCTTTATTTCCGCCATAACGCTCACCTGTTTGCAGTGCGCTTAAGAAATCAGACATTGACATAAAGTTACGTTCTGAAAATCGATACCCTGCAAATTGAATGGTGCTATCAATCGCTTCAAAACGTTTAGAGTAATTGATGCGGTAGGAGCCGCCATTTAAATTTCCTATACTCGGTAAACGAGCAAAAGATTGAGTAATATCAAAAGATAAAGCGCCAAATGCTAATAAATCACGTCCAATACCCAGTGATACCGCATTGTAGTTTTTACTATTAAGGCTACCGCCAAATAGTGACCATCCATTGTTTACTCCCCACGAAAATTCCCCCGTCACAAACGAGTCTCCTTCACTGTGACGTTGATAATTTGTAGGTTGACCTAATGCTAATTTATATTGTACTTGTCCTGGACGTGTTAAATAGGGCAGACTAGCTGTATCTATTTGAAACTCTTGGGTTGTCCCATCTTGTTCTTTAATGATGACATCTAACTTGCCGCTAACCGCATCACTCAAATCTTGGATACGAAATGGCCCCGGCGCGACCTGTGTTTCATATAACACTCGTCCTTGCTGGCTAATAATGACGGTTGCATTGGTGTTTGCAATCCCAGTGACTTCCGGTGCATAGCCACGTAAATTAGGTGGCAGCATATTTAATTCAGAACGAACACTAGCCCCTATAAAACGAAATGAATCAAATATATTAGATACGAGGTAGTCTTCTCCTAGCACCAATTTTGCAGCGAGTGAAGGTAATGCGCGGTAGGCATAAAACCGATTCCAATCTAAATCTTCATTGGTTGAATTACTAGAACCAGTAGTATGGTTTAAACTTCCCTGCCAATCGGACCGAAAGCGCCAAGCACCTAAATTTAATCCTACAACACCATTTCCATTTAATGTGTAGCTATCATGGCCACCGTTATAGGAATTATTAGTATTGCCATTAACGTTATAATCTAGCATTAATGCGGTGATTCCATCATCCCAACGAGAGGGAGGATCCCAGTTAGGTGAGGTATATTCGAGGTAAGCTTGTGGAATACTTACATATAATGAAGAAGATGCTAATTCTCCACGAATTTGCATCCCAGGTAGACTACTTGATGCAAGACATTCGCCATCGTGCCACCAAGTTAATTCTTTTTTTGCCGATGAAGTTAATCCTAGTTGCTCCACTACCTCCGGTGATATACAGGCATCGCTTCCTTGAGGATCTCCTTCAGGGATATAAAAAGGCACTGATACTTCAGATAATTGTTCGCCATTTACTTTTAATGTAAAAGAATAGGTGCCAGTCATAATATGACCCGCACGAGAAAACTGCTCTAAGTCAATGTTATTTTTATCTTCTAGGTCCAATACATCGGTATTGAATTCAATTGTTTTAGAAGCCCATAATGGCGTGGATAGACCATACAGTGATAAAATAATGGTCAAACCTAAGCTATTCAGGCGAAATAATACAGGTCGTGATGAAGACATAAATAACATCCCTAAAAATCAAGTCCAGCAAAAATACAAGCTAAAAATAACTTTTTATAATTAGTAATAATCCAGTTTAAAACGTAGAGCACTTTGATACTCTCCAGGGCGCAACGGCTGGTTATCGGAAACTAACCTCAATCCGTAATGCAGTACCATATTCTCAGGTTTAATCGTCTGTTTTTTCGTGAATCGCCCAGGATAAATAAGTTGTCCATCAGCATCTTGTAATGAGAGAGCAACACCATGAGCATCCCCAGATACCGTAAACCAATTACCAGAAGTTGGACCATCAAAAGTCACGGTAAAAGCTTGCCAAGCTGAACCGGTATAAGGCATTAAAGTGCAACCTATTAAGGTAATAGAAAAAGGACGAATAGGGCTTTGCCCTTGTTGACGTATTGTCCCAATAGGTAAAATACCCATATCAACAACTTGTTCATAAGAGCCAGTATCAATTGCACATGCTGAATCAACAATACTGCCATTCATATTGACACTTCCCCATAATGAAGATGTCTGTGCCTGCACACTTGATAAAATGGCAAATTGACTTGCAAATAACAGAGCACTGACAGAGATAGCTTTCATAAATGAGTCTCCTCTCTTCAATAATTCCCCTAACAATTTAAGATGCTAGGGGAATATATTATTGGTAATAGCTAACCGTGATTAGTTATAAGCCAAAGTAAAATTGGTAACCGCTTGGAAGCTACCCGGTACCACAGTCGCATCTGACAAACCTTGTAGAGCAGCTTGGAA
Organism: Providencia heimbachae ATCC 35613; assembly: GCF_001655055.1. Lineage (GTDB taxonomy): Bacteria > Pseudomonadota > Gammaproteobacteria > Enterobacterales > Enterobacteriaceae > Providencia > Providencia heimbachae. The sequence goes on from NZ_LXEW01000032.1 coordinate 77,783, forward strand.
ACTTAAAATATTATTTCCTGAGGTATAAGCGCGCTCAATAGTTGAATCATTAATATTAATTTTTGCTCCTGATTTATTCATTAATACGATACCTGCACCAGAAGCATCACCTGTGATTTGAATTAATCCAGTATTACCGCCTTTATTAACCCATTCAGTTCCCTCAAATTTCACTTCAACCATATTGTTATATGTCTGTGTTACACCTTGTTCATCTTTATATTCGGCATTCAACGTACAGCCTTCTAAATGAATATCAAAAGGTTGAGCAGCAGACATTCCACCTTTTTGTAGAGTAACATTAGAAACTTGGCCTAAATCAATGGTCTGGCTTTCATCCCCTGGTGCAATGGAGCACGGTGCTTCAATAATAGAACCTGTAAAAATGACAGTACCTTTACCTGCATCAGTTGCAAAAGCAGATGCACTCATTGCGCCAGAAATTAAAGTTGCTAAGATAAATTTATTCATAATAATGAATTATCCTTATTTAAAATAATATAAAAGTCTTTAATTAGACTTCAGTCAAAGAAAACTAATAAATTTAATTAACTTAAATTTATTAGTTTATGGTTTATTAGTTGACATGTTCGCTCAAAGGGAAAAATATATTATAATAACGAAATCCAATTTCATTATTATATTCATAAACATTTGAAAGAACTCTATTAAAAAAAGAATCAACAGGCTCTTCAAGAGAATGCAATAATACCATTAGATAATCTAATCTAATTGCACAAATACCACATTCATATCTAGATAATTGCTGTTGAGATACCCCTAAATAACTTGCTAATTCTTTTCCTGTCATTCCTGAACGTCTTCTTAACCTACTGATTTCTCTTCCAACTTCCTTAACGAAAATATTCTTATAATCATTAAGGACTTGTTTCTTACACACAATTTTAGCTCTCTAAAAAATTTCATTTAGATTTGATTTTTTATATAAGATTACTTAATTTAAAAGTAAAAAACCAAAATTTAAATAAAATACAGAATGATATAACAAAAAAATGCAATATTTTAGGTTACACAACCAAAATACTCAATATTAGCGTAATTTAACGAATTAAAAAACATTGGTCAAATGGCTAATAAGCAATCAATTCAATTATATTTAATATGGATATCTTATGATGGTATAAATAAAGACTTAAAAAACATGACAATAGCGTGTCGAAAAAAACAGCAATCGAGTAGAGAGGTTCATTAAAAGACTAATACTTAAGAGTTATATCTTAAATAAAATGATATTTAATAATTAAAACAAAATAAAAACCTGAAATTAATAACTAAACATAACTATTTCAAATTGATAACATATGGATGGAAAATATTAATAATAATCAATTGATTATACTTTTACATCTTATATAGATAATCAAAATTAATATCAAATGACAATGCAAAATTGTAAATAGATTAAAATAAAATCAAAATCATTAAGTCCAACTTAAGTGATATTTTAAGTTTTTAAGATATAAAACGATTGGATTAAACAAGAGGTATCATTTAAATAAAGAAAAAGTTTTGAAAATATTTAAATTATTAAATCGAAATTTGAGTGAAAACTCAAAAAATAACTAAAAATATATATTTTTAGGATGAGCTATATTAGTGTTTTGAGACTTAATGAGGCGGGAGTTCGTGATACGGAATAAGAGAGTGATAACTTAACATACTCATCGATAAAATATTTCCGCACCAGTTAATGTTTCACTCTAAGAAGAGTTTAGTAACTTCGAGTTATCATTCCATTTTGTAGGTGGTGTCGATAGTCAGCAATCGAGCACTCAGACGTAAGCGTAATCCACCCGAGTTTTGTGAAAAACTAGCAGAATAATTAGGGTTGAGGCTTTTTAGGCATTCAACCCTGTAAAGTGAAGTAATTTATTTGTCTGCCGAAATTAAAATATTGGGTAAAGTTATTTACCTGATAGCTCTTTTCGGATGATCTCTGCACCGGCGCTTAAGGCATTGAGTTTGCCACTGGCCACTTGGCGAGATAAAGGCGCCATACCACAGTTCGTGGAAGGGTAGAGCTTGTCCGCATCAACAAACTGAAGTGCTTTGCGTAAGGTATTGGCGACTTCTTCCGGTGTTTCTATGGTATTGCTTGCTACGTCAATGGCACCGACCATCACTTTTTTACCACGGATCAATTCAATTAAATCCATTGGAACGTGGGAATTGTGACACTCTAATGAGATTATATCGATATTAGAGGTTTGCAATTTAGGGAAAGCTTCTTCGTATTGCCTCCACTCTGACCCCAGCGTTTTCTTCCAATCTGTGTTCGCCTTGATACCGTATCCATAACAGATATGTACCGCAGTTTCACACTTAAGTCCTTCGATGGCTCTTTCTAAGGCTGCGATCCCCCAATCATTGACTTCGTCAAAAAAAACATTAAAGGCAGGCTCATCAAACTGGATAATATCGACACCCGCAGCTTCTAATTCTTTGGCTTCTTGATTGAGGATCTTGGCAAATTCCCAAGCGAGTTTTTCACGGCTTTTATAATGGTTATCATAGAGCGTGTCTATCATCGTCATGGGACCAGGTAAAGCCCATTTAATCGGCTGCTTAGTTAGCTGACGTAAAAATTTGGCATCTTCCACAAAAACAGGTTTTTGACGGGTCACTGCATCAACAACGGTCGGCACGCTTGCATCATAACGGTCACGGATTTTAACCACCTGACGTTTCTCAAAATCAACGCCACTGAGGTGTTCAATAAATGTTGTGACAAAGTGTTGGCGGGTTTGTTCACCATCACTGACAATATCAATACCTGCTCGTAGTTGATCATCTAGCGACAACCGGAGCGCATCTTGTTTTCCTTCAATTAATTCCTCGTTTTGCAATTTCCAAGGTGACCAAAGTGTCTCAGGTTGTGCAAGCCAAGAAGGCTTAGGTAAACTGCCCGCAGTCGAAGTTGGTAGTAGTATTTTCATCATCGATGACCTTTTATTTTTGGTTAATTAAAGCGCGCAGTTAGCAGGCTGTTGCTCAAGAATATGCTTATAGGGTTTGATGAAATACTCTTCCGTAAATTTCCCCTGCTCAATAGCCAACTGGCTACGTTCTTCTCGGTCATAAACAATTTTTGTTAATGAATAATCCTGTTGATTCAGGCTTGGTTGATAACATTGCCCTGCGGCAGAATTAGCATTGTAAATCTCAGGTCGGTAAATCTTTTGGAACGTTTCCATCGTGCTGATAGTACTGATAAGCTCGATATTCGTGTAATCACTGAGTAAATCACCTGTAAAATAAAACGCTAAAGGGGCGACACTATTTTGAGGCATAAAATAGCGAACCTGCAGCCCCATTTTTTCGAAATATTGTTCAGTCAAAGATGCATTATTTTGCTGATACTCTATGCCTAATATAGGGTGCTGGTTCCCCGTTCGATGATAGGTATCTTTATTCGATACACTTAAGCATATTACCGGTGATTTATTAAAATTTGCTTTGTACGCATTTGAGCTAACAAAATATTTGAATATATTCCCATGCAAGTTACCAAAGTTATCTGGAATACTAAACTCAGGTTGATTTTTATTATGGGCTAATAGCAAGACGCTAAAATCATAATCTCGCACATAAGAAGAGAAGTTATTCCCGACAATACCTTCAATTCGTTGATGCGTTTTTTTATCAATAATATTCGTTTTTAATATTTCAATCACCGGGAAGGTATTACTATTGTGTTCAATCTTCATCTCTACTGAAATGATTTCAAGTTCGACAGCATAGCGGTCACTTTTTGGATTATCCCAAGAGGCTAATGAATTGAAACGATTATTAATCATCATCAACGTATTGCGCAAATTCTCCTGACGGTCTTTCCCTCTGGCTAAATTCGCAAAATTGGTCGTGATACGCGTATTTTCAGAAGGATTATAATTCTCATCGAAAAGACTGCTTTTAATCGTAAATGTAAAGTATTTGTTCATTATAATCTTGCATCCTAAGCACTGGCATGAAAACGACATTCATCTCTTAATTATCGAGAAGTTATTAATGTTCTCATTCTTCAGTCTTTATGTTGTCAATTAGTTAATATGTCTAATTTATGCCAGAGCAACGGGATGAGTGAAAGCGACTTAATTTCATTACAACATGAGTTATATTCATGATCGGGATGCTATGGGCGTTGGAAGGATTTAACGATATGGCAGGAGGTGTTTATTGCGTTACTTTATACTATCTCGGAATTGACCTGACAATTAATTTTACGGTTAAGGTACTGTCAGGTCGGAACCAATACATTATTTCTTTTTATTAAGCATCGATTTTAAATCAGCAAAGGGATTGTAGGTTGCTTCACCAATATCTTTTTGCGCATCTTCTCCCGCCACAACCCGCGTGCCGTAAAGATCAGCTTCGGTGTACTTCGAGTGCTCGTGGTCATGACAAAATAGGCACAATAACTCCCAGTTACTCCCATCTTCAGGGTTATTGGTATGGTCGTGATCGATATGGTGAACCGTTAATTCGCGTAGGTTTGAATAAACAAATTCCCGTGTACAGCGTCCACATACCCACGGATAGAGTTTTAGTGCTTTCTCACGGTAGCCGCTTTCCAGCCGCGCGTAATTTTTGGGGATTAGAGCCATTGCCAATGTCACCTGTTATAAAAAGATAATTTTACGATAGTGCTCTCAATATACCCCATAATGAAATAAAAGGAGAAAGGTAAGAGGGATCAAATGTTGATTTTTGTTTTTTCGATATCAAGCAAAGGGCAACTATCTAACGCCATAAACCCATTAGATAGTAATATGACTACTCATTAATGTGGCAGCTGGGGATATCCGTATATTAAAGAGTGAAGATAAACTTCACATTGCTATACAGACTATATGGGTGAGTGAGAAGAAAATTTATGAAACGTAGTTGGTATAAATGTTTAATGTTATTTTATGATTATCTTTTTTTGATTACATTGAGCATAGAAAGGTATTAATTAAAATCATTTCAAGTCTAGTAGAGGTGAATTATAAATGTAATGGTGAATGAAATTTAAAACTATCATTATTAAAATGACTTTACGATTGGTGTAGTATACCGATAGTTTTTATGGTTTAGTATTTTACCTTATATTCCTATGTAGTTAGTTTGTTTTTACAATGTTTTATTGTGATATATAAAATATAATTCGTATTGGTGCTATTTAAATTTCTATTTTTTTTTAAATCCTGTTCGAGTTTAATTTTTTTGTTTTTAATTATATCTATTAACTACTCTTGTTTATTGTAAATTATTGTTTCTATTTTACTCTAATTACATGTAATTGATTTATTCATGATATTTATCTCAAAATGATACTTCATTGTTTAATGAAATTTAACTTTAGTTAGCTATCTAATTAATAACGATATTTTTTACTCCTCAAATGAGTCGATCGGCAAAACCGATCAAACCATGATCTCACGATAGTCTCCAGCTATCAAAAAGTATGATTTTGATCGGAAAAAACAATTTCTAACGCCAGTCATCATTCTATACCTTAATACGAGTTGACAAATATTCGTCATATTAACAATACATCAAATGAGTCAACTAAAATGATTTGAGAGGTTTAGAATGCAAGCGAATGATCCGTTATCAAATAATATTGGCAAAATGTTAAAGTCATATCGTAGACGAACTGGATTAACAGGTAGTGAGCTCGCTAAGAGAATAAATGTTAGTCAGCAGCAAATATCTCGTTATGAAAATGGAGTCAATCATATAACATTTGATAAGCTACTGTTACTACTCAATGCACTTGAGATGGATAGGTATGATATCGTGAGTTTTCTTGAGAAAATAATTAACCTTATTAAGTTTGACGAATATAAAAATATTAATGGAGAATATTAAGGCTTTAATTTAATTAAATTTAAGCCTGCCTAGTTTAATTAAATTTGAAATTTGCAAGATTAGTCTTATTAAATCTTTATTTAACCTCCCCATATTATTAATGTTTTTGCAATAAATAAACATAAGGAAATTTTATGAAAGTTAAATCACTAGCACTTGTTGTTGTTTCAGCTCTGTCTTTAAGTTCAGTTGCTGCTTTTGCCGCAACCACGACAGTTAATGGCGGTACTGTACATTTTAAAGGTGAGTTAGTAAACGCAGCATGTGCTGTTGATGCTGACTCTGTAGAGCAAACAGTACGTCTTGGTCAGTTCCGTACCGCTAAGCTAGCACAAGCGGGAGATACCAGTGGTTCTGTTGGTTTTAATATCCAGCTGAATGACTGTGACTCGACTGTTGCAACATCAGCAAAAATTGCTTTTACCGGCGTATCTGCTAATGCGGCTAACCCGACTGTTTTATCTGTCGCTTCTTCGGCTTCGGGTGCAGCGACTAATGTTGGTATCCAAATTTTGGATTCTAAGAGTACACCACTGGGTCTTGATGGCGCTACTTTTAGTAGTGCAATCACGCTGAAAGATGGCACTAATATTCTACCATTCCAAGCTCGTTACTATGCACTTGGTGCAACTACTGCTGGTGTTGCTAATGCTGATGCAACGTTCGCAGTGCAATACGAATAAGCATTAAAGCGTATGTAAGGATATAAAAATTGATAAGCCAGGGAAGGCTTTCTATCAACAAAAAACTAAAAAAGGTGAAGGCTCATGAGAGGGCTGATGCTTAGTCTACTGCTTCTGTTTTCTTCGTTACTTGAGGCCGGTAATCAGTGGAAGGTTCAACTTCCCGGTGGTGGGATGCGCTTTCAGGGTGAGTTGATTGCGGAAGCATGTAGTGTTGATACTTCAGACCGAATGTTGACCGTTAATATGGGGCAGTTACGAACGAATATGCTCCATGCGCCAGGCCAAGATACCGCCCCCGTTATCTTTGATATTCATCTGCGTGAGTGCAGTAATGCGGTTAGCGAATCGGTTTCGATCACATTCTCTGGTGTCGCTAATGATAAAAATCCAGATATTTTTTCTATCGGCGAGGGACCAGATACTGCAACTGGTATGGGGCTGGCTATTTTTGATTCCAAAAATACGTTGATCCCGATAAATAGCTCACCACGAAAAATATCTCAACTGAGTAATGGTGATATGACCTTGCATTTTATAGCGAAATATCGTGCTACCAGCTATCAAATTACAGGCGGAAAGGCCAATGCCGAAGCGTTGTTTTCGCTAACTTATGAATAAAGCATCGCGAAAATGATAACGCATGTTTTTAATGTTTTTAGTAAAAGAAGGACAGATGTAAAAATGAAAACAGGAACAACTCGCCAGCTTATTGCTGCCTTATTAATATTACTCTGTTCAAGCATTTCAACTCAGGTATATGCTGGTGTTGCACTGGGTGCGACTCGAGTCATTTATCCTGCTGGACAAAAACAAGTTCAACTTGCAGTCACAAATAATGATGAAAAAGGTGTTTTTCTCATCCAATCATGGGTGGAAAATGCTAACGGCCAAAAAGATAACCAGTTTGCGATTACGCCACCATTATTTTCTATGCAAGGTAAAAAAGAAAATACCTTGCGTATTATTGATGCGACTAATAACCAACTTCCTCAGGATAAGGAAAGCCTTTTTTGGTTAAATGTTAAAGCGATTCCGGCAATGGATAAATCAAAACTCAATGAAAATACGCTGCAATTAGCGATTATCAGCCGCATCAAATTATATTATCGTCCAGACGGACTCTCTATTGCACCTGATAAGGTCGCTGATGAATTACGTTTCAAACGCCAAGTTGGTTCCCTCATCGTTGTAAACCCAACACCCTATTACGCCACGGTGGCAGATCTAAGAGCGGGCTCCGCTAAATTGAATAATGTGCTTGTGCCACCATTTGGTGAGGCGTCTGTCAGCATTCCAGCAAATGCAAATGGTGAGATTACTTTCCAAACCATCAATGATTACGGTGCATTAACCCCAAAAATGACAGGGCGTATTCAGTAATCGTCTGCTAAAGCATAGCTAAATATCATTTTGTAATAGATAACGGACTGAGCGACGTCGTTGATCGGGTCGGAGGGAATATGTCATATTTGACATCTGAGAAAGGGCAATTCATTTCAGGGAAAAAGGCATTGTTTAGATATATGTCTAACCGTCGTTTTCTTTTAGTTCCATTGACACTTTTTATTGGTGTATGCCTATATCCTGCTTGGGCTCAGGCAGAATTATATTTTAATCCGCGTTTTCTTGCTGATGACCCTTCTGCGGTTGCGGATTTATCCGCTTTTGAGAAAGGGCAGGAAGTGCCTGAAGGCACTTATCGAGTCGATGTTTATCTCAATGATGGGTATCTCTTTACGCGAGATGTACGGTTTACGGCTGATGGCGATAAAATGGCGCTATCACCCTGTTTGACGCCGAATGAATTAGTGAAAATGGGGGTTAATATTTATGCTGTTGAGGGGAGTGACAAACTGCCCGCCGATACTTGCCAGTCTTTAGGTAGCTTAATTGAAGATTCAACTGCGAGATTTGATGTTGGATTACAAAGATTATTTATTACTGTACCCCAAGTATTCATGAAAGATAGGGCGCGAGATTTTATTCCACCTGAATTTTGGGATTCAGGCATTACCGCTGGGATTTTGAACTATAGCCTGACAGGAAGTAATGCGCGTAATCAAAATGGTAAAAATAGCAGTTACACCTATTTGAACCTACAAAGTGGAATAAATTTGGGACCATGGCGCTTACGGGATACGTCTACATGGAGTCACAGTACAGGTAGTGTTAATAATGATACCCGTTGGGAGCATATTAATACTTATTTGGAACGTGGGATCAATGAATTCCGTGCACGTTTAATTATCGGTGATAGTTATACGCCGAGCGATATATTCGATAGCTTTAATTTCCGTGGTATCCAATGGGCATCCGACGATAACATGCTACCTGAAAGTCAGAAGGGGTTTGCACCGGTTATTCGCGGAATTGCACGTGGTACAGCGGATGTTTCCATTAAACAAAATGGTTATGAAATTTACCGTAATACCTTTCCACCTGGGCCTTTCGTCATTAATGATTTATATGCAGCGGGTAATAGTGGTGATCTAAAAGTCACTATTACGGAAGCGGATGGCTCAATACAAAGTTTCACTGTTCCTTATTCTTCCGTGCCTTTATTACAACGAGAAGGCCAGACGCAATATGCGGTTACTGTCGGTGATTATCGCTCAGGTAATGGCCAACAGGAAAAGCCTCGTTTTATTCAAGGCTCGATAATGCATGGTTTATCATCAGGCTGGACGCTGTATGGTGGGTCACAATTTGCGGATCGTTACCAGTCATTTAATGCTGGATTGGGTAAGAATATCGGCATCTTTGGTGCGCTATCGATTGATATTACACATGCGAATGCCAAGCTGCCCGACGATAGCAATCATCAAGGGCAATCTATACGTTTTCTTTATAATAAATCGATGAATGAAACGGGAACTATTATCCAGTTAGCAGGCTACCGTTATTCCACCAAAGGCTATTATTCTTTTGCTGATACGACGTATAAGCGAATGAATGGCTATAACATTGCTACCCAAGATGGCCTTATCGAGGTCACACCAAAATTTACCGATTATTATAATTTAGCTTACAACAAACGTGAAAAAATTCAGCTAAGCCTAAGCCAGCAACTCGGTGAACAATCAACATTATATATCACGGGAAGTCATGAAACTTATTGGAATACCAGTAAATCTGATAAGCAATTACAGGTTGGTATGAATACGCTGATTGACGGAATTAGTTGGGGTTTGAGTTACAGCTTATCTAAAAATTCCTGGCAAGAGTCTAATGACCAAATGTTAGCGCTGAATATGAATATTCCATTTAGTTATTGGATGCGTTCAGATAGCCAATCTATATGGCGTAATGCAAGTGCGAGCTATAACGTATCCCATGACCTTAAAGGGCGAATAAATAATACAGCGGGTTTATATGGGACATTGCTTGAAGATAATAATTTAAGCTATAGCGTTCAAACTGGCTATGCGGGTGGTGGGCAAGGAAAATCGTCTGCAACGGGATATACCGCGCTCAATTATCGCGGTGCTTATGGTAATTCGAACGTAGGTTATAGCTATACCGATAGCGTTCGCCAAATTTATTATGGTCTAAGTGGTGGTGTTTTAGCGCACGCTGACGGTGTGACCCTCAGTCAACCGATGAATGATACGGTTGTTTTAGTTAAAGCACCGGGGGCTGGACATGTCAAAGTTGAAAATCAAACGGGTGTTGAAACTGATTGGCGTGGCTATGCCATTTTACCTTATGCCACTGATTATCGCGAAAACCGAATTGCTCTAAACACAAATACATTGGCAAATAATGTTGACCTTGAGGATCCCGTCGTGAGCGTGGTTCCAACTCGAGGTGCGGTTGTACGTGCAAACTTCAATCCGAAAGTGGGTATAAAAGTACTGATGACTCTTACTCGAAATGGAAAACCAATCCCCTTTGGCACTATCGTTTCGTTAAAAGAAAATAGTAGTGGCAGTATTGTTGCTGATGAAGGACAAGTTTATTTAACAGGATTACCGCTTACTGGACAGTTAATTGCTCGCTGGGGGGATGGTCCTGATGCACAGTGCTATATCAATTACACACTACCTGAGCAAAGTCAGCAGGAAATACTCAGTAAGTACAGCGCAGAATGCCTCTAAGGAGTAAATAGTGTTCGATAAATTGAAAATTTTCTCTGCTTCGATGCTGATGATGCTGCTATCGCAAGGTGCGTATGCAGCAGATAGCACAATTAATATTAAAGGTAATGTTAAAGATAATACTTGTGCAGTAGCACCAGGTTCTCAAAACCAAGTGGTTGATTTGTTAACAAATGCCGTTAAACAATTGTATACCGTCGGCGAGGTAACTCCGATTGTTCCTTTTAATATCGAGCTAACACCCTGTGGTAGCTCGGTGATTGCGGTCAAGGTTGGTTTTGTTGGTATTGCAGATGCTAATAATAATTCTTTGTTGGCATTGGAACCGGGTAATGCCAACGCTTCTGGCGTAGGCATACAAATCCTAGATAGTACTCGAACGCCTATGATACTTAATACCAGCAGCAATAATATCGCTTGGACACCCTTAATTGCGAGTCGGGGTAATACATTGAATTTTTATGCGCGATTAATGGCTTCTAGGCTTCCGGTTACCGCCGGGCATATTCGTGCAACAGCAACTTTTACGCTTGAATTCCAGTAAGCGGAGGATGTCATGATCAATAATAAATGGAAGGTGACGACGCTAATATTGGGATTATTGTCCATACAGATAACGCCAACACAGGCTGCAGATGTCACCGTGACCGTTAATGGAAGTGTTGTTGCAAAGCCTTGTACTGTATCGACAAAAACAGCAAATGTGGATTTAGGGGATCTCTATACCTTTAATTTAATAACGCCAGGCTCTTCTTCAGATTGGCACTCGGTTTCATTGGACTTAGTCAGTTGCCCTATTGGGACATCCATGGTGACGGCGACCTTTAAAGGTACCGCAGATACGACAGGTTATTACAAAAACCAAGGAACCGCTGGAAATATTCAGCTGCAATTACAAGATATTGCGGGTAATAACTTAAACAATGGTGCACAGAAAAAATTACAGGTCAGCGATTCAACATTATCAACTAGTTTTCCCTTACAGGTAAGGGCGCTGTCAGTTAAAGGCGGCGCGACACAGGGAACCATACAGGCTGTTATTGATGTCACCTATACTTATCAGTGAGTTAAATTATGAATGTAAAAAAAATGGTTAGATTACTTTCAATTAATCTGTTTATTTATTTCGCAGGGATTTCTTCGGCGTATGCATTTACTTGCTATGATTCAACGGGAAATGTTTTAAACAGTGCTTCAGGCACAGCAACGGCCAACGTCTACGTTAACTTGCAGCCGAGTGTACAGGCAGGGCAAAACCTTGTGGTGGATCTGTCACAATCTATTTATTGTAAAAATGATAGCCCTGCAATCCGAAAAGACCTCGTTAGTATGATTAGAGGGTCTGCTTATGGGGGGGTTCTTTCCAAATTTACTGGTTCGTTAAGGTACTATGGATCAAGTTATTCATTTCCTTTAACCTCACCAACTCACCAGCAAAATTTTTCTTCTGGATCTTATGTCCCGTGGAATACTCAGCTTTATCTTACACCTATCTCTGCTGCTGGCGGTGTTGTAATAAATAGAGGGACTCTTTTTGCATCACTAGTTATGTACCAAATCGGATCGGACATACCGGGTGGTGGTAACATACATACAGCGACATTTACATGGAATCTATATGCGAATAATAACGTTATTGTTCCTATTGGCGGATGTGATGTATCCTCGCGTAATGTGGTAGTGACATTGCCTGAATATCCGGGCACAGCACAAGTTCCGCTCTCTATTTATTGTGCATCTAGTCAAAATATTTCTTATTACCTTTCAGGTACAACAGATACCAGTACTTCAATATTTGCCAATACACTTTCGGGCACCAATACAGCAAAAGGTGTGGGAATTCAGTTAGTACGTAATGGTAATGCCATTTCAGCAAACCAAGATGTTTCACTGGGCCGAGTGGGAACATCCACAGTCAACCTTGGCTTGAGTGCGCGATATGCTCGAACGACAGGGCAAGTAACTGCAGGAAAAGTGCAGTCAGTGATTGGCGTGACGTTTATTTATGATTGATAAAAGATTGTCCACCACAAAATGGATAATTTGAAGTTCCTTGCCATCATGTTATTTGTTATTCGGGGATTAGTCGCAACTGCAATGCCTACTGCCTGTTTTAATTCGATAGGGGAAAAATCGACATAAAAGCATCACCTAACGTATAATGAAGATATTGGAAGTTTATCGTCATTCCATACAATTTAAATTGGCCATGGTTTGAAGCCCTGTATTTAGATGGGATTTTATACTGAATTCATTAGGTGAGATATGCTGGATTTTTTAAAAAATTACGATAACTTAACAATCAGTGAAAAGAAAGTATTGAAATACCTCACTGATAATATTGCGGATATACCTTACTTAAATATTAATGAATTAGTTGCTAAGACATTTGTATCAAAAACAGTAATTATTAATTTATCTCAAAAATTAGGCTTTAGTGGGTTTAAAGAGCTGAAGTTTCAAATTAATAATTATATTTTAACCAAAAATAAAACTGAAAAAACAAGTTTAGTATCTTATAAAACACAGTTAGAAAAAAATATTAATAAAAGTTTTACATTGATTAATGAAGAACAAATTCACGATTGTGCTAAAATTTTGCGTCATTCCAGAAATATTTTTATTGTGACAAGAGGAACGAGCAAAGCCGTTGGATACTACCTTGAGCACCTATTATTTGCATTAGGTCTACATTGCTTTTTTATTAATGATTACAACTTATCTGATTCCTTTACTCGATTAGTCAGTAGTGAAGATACTGTTATTTTTATCTCCCTTTCGGGGGGAACCAAAAAAATTATTGAAACAGCAAAAATTGTTCAATTGAAGGAGGCCAATATTATCAGTATGACGGCTTTCCATACCAACGAGTTAACAACCTATACGAACAATAACCTTTTCTGTTTTGCAGATAATCATGATACAAAAAAAGATGACACAAAATCTAGGATAGGTTTTTTTATTCTAGTTGATTTACTGATAAATGAATTAGAAACGTTAATATAAAATATATATTGGGTGAGATTATATATATTAACAAATATTTTAACCTATAATTAAAATGATCAAAATGAACGCCAGTATTTAATTTAAATCCTATCAAAATGACTTAGGTCATAATTAATGACCTGAGTTAACATTTAAAACCGCAACATCATTTCTTTTAAAAATCCCAGTGCTAGTATTCCTGTAATTTCAATCTTCTTTGTCATCAGGAAATAATATGGCTAAAAGAAAGTTTAGCGAGTCAATTCAACGCTTTGGGAGAACGTTACTTCTTCCTATCGGCGTTTTGGCTCCAATCGGTATGATACTGGGTATCAGTGGGGCTTTAGTCCAAACCTATATGATTGCTCGATTTCCCTTCCTTGGAAATGAAACGGTCAATGCGTTATTAGTCAGCATCCGCTCTATTGCTGGAGTTATTTTTGACAATATTCCACTCCTGTTTGCGATGGGGGTTGCTTATGGAATGAGCCAACGAGATAAAGGGATCGCGGTTTTTGCTTCCGTTGTCGGGTACTTGACCTTGATAATCACCATCAATGTTTGGCTGATACTTAATGGTAAATTAGCTGATGCGGCGATTATGACCCAAGTTGGGCAGATCAAGGTGTTAGGCATACAAACCATGAATATAAGTGCAGCTGGGGGGATTATCACTGGGTTAATTGCCGCTTGGGCTACTGATAAATTTTATAACCTTGAGCTACCAACCGCATTTGCTTTCTTCTCAGGGAAAAAATCTGTTTCTATTATCATGATTGGCTTAATGATGGTGGTTGGGGCATTTTTACCGTTTATCTGGGAAGTTTTAGTTCTTGGTTTAATGAAATTATCGGCAGTGATCTTAAGCCCTGTTGGTCCATTCTTTACCGCCGCAGGTGAGCGATTATTTATTCCTTTCGGGTTACACCACGTTTGGAACGTACTGTTTAGATTTACCGAAGCGGGTGGCTCTTATGTTATTGATGGGGAAACCTTTGTTGGTGTCGTCCCTGCAATGACCGAAGTGTTATTTAATCAAGGGCCAAATAGCGAATATTGGTCCATGATGCCGAGCTTGACGCGTTTTATGGCTCAGCAACAAATGTTGGTCACGCTATTTTTATTCCCTGCGATTGCCTTGGCTATTTATAAGACCTCAAGAAAAGAAAATCGCGCTGAAGTTAAATCGATGCTGGTGACCATGGTATTAACGGCGATGCTGGGTAACGTGACCGAACCACTAGAGTTTACCTTTGTCTTTATTGCACCACTCTTATATTTAATTTACGCCATCATCGTTGGTATTGGTGCTGTTTTACTCTCTCTCGCGGGAGTTGCCATTGGTTATATTCGAGGTACTGTTTTTGATTTCACCATTTTTGGCTTGTTATATGAGCATACCAATTGGATTTTCTTAGTCA
The DNA here is from genome assembly GCF_001655055.1 of Providencia heimbachae ATCC 35613. GTDB lineage: Bacteria > Pseudomonadota > Gammaproteobacteria > Enterobacterales > Enterobacteriaceae > Providencia > Providencia heimbachae. The sequence continues at coordinate 92,849 of NZ_LXEW01000032.1, forward strand.
TTATTGGCAGTAGTTTAGCCGTTCTCACGTACTTTATTTTCTACTGGGCTATCGTTAAATTTGATATTAAAACACCGGGAAGAGAAGAATCTGCCAATCTTAAAAATACCTTAATCAAAGAAAAGCGTTACGGGGAAATTGCAGAAATTCTTATTGAAGCTTTAGGTGGTAAACAAAATATTCGTAATGTGGATAACTGTATTACAAGGCTTCGTATTGATATCTCAGAGATCAATAAAATAGATAAAGAATTAATGTTGGAATCAGGATGTACAGCATTTTTCTTTCCTGCGGCAAACCATGTTCATGTTGTTTATGGGCCGAAAGTTGAATTTGTCCGCAATGCTGTTGATGACGCAATGAAGAAATAAAAAGGATATATGATGAGAGCCTTATATGATTCTAAGAGTAAAACAATCGATGACCGTGGTATAAAAGCGCTACTATCTAATGAAGCGAAATATTCAACGTGGCTAATGTTTGAATCAATGTTAGCGCAAGCGCAAGCTGAACTCGGTTTTATTCCTCAATCAGCTGCTGATGAAATAAAAGAAAAGGCAGTAATAGAGAATATTGATTTTGAAGAAATGAACCGTATTTATCAAAAAATTGGCCATGGCTTCGTTCCTTTTCTAAAAGTATTAGTGAATGCATGTTCGGAAGAGAGTGGTAAATACATCCATTACGGTATTACCACGCAGAATATCCAACAAAGTTCACAGCTGTATATGATGAAAACGGTACATCATAAATTTATGTTATTACTCAGTGAGATTATTGAAAATTTATCAAACTTAGCTGAGAAAACAAAAAAAATGGTGATGCCAGGAAGAACTCATGGACGCCATGCGATCCCTATCACTTATGGATACAAAGTTTCGGTATGGATAAGCGATTTTATCGATTGCTACCAGAGAATGAAAGAGTGCGAAAAGCGTGTGTTCACCATTATGATGGGAGGCGCGGTCGGCGCATTTAACTCAATGCCTGAGGTCGGGATTGCCGTTCAAAAAAGAGTTGCTGAATTAACGAGCATGGAAGCGATGGAAGTTCCATCAAGAAATCTCAGTACGCATAAATTAGAGTACATCGCTAATTTAGCCTTGATGGCGAATATTTGTCATAAAATTGGTGAAGAGGTTTACAGTACAACATTAGAAGAAATTGCCGAGGTTTCTGAAGGGTTTACTAAGGGGACGGTGGGGAGTAGCACGATGCCACATAAAATTAACCCTAAATTAGCCAAAGGAATTATCGCTAATTCACAGAAACTATATTCCTTACCAAGTGTTGGTATGTACTCTGCCGTTAGGCCTTATGAAGGTGATAGTAGTTCATATATGTTATTTGATGGATTACTTGAAGAGGCATTAGAGCTAACCACTGAAATTCTATTGAGAACGGAAGAACTTTCTAGAACGATAGTGCCACATGAGGAAAGAATGCTACATAACGTACTAAGAAATAAAGGGTTAGATAATACCGAATACGTTATGATGAAAATGGCCGAAAAACTCGGTAAAGATAAAGCGCACGCTTTATTGTATGAGGAAGCGATTAAAACTGCCGCAGATGGTGAGGATTTTTATACCAATCTAACCAAAAATGCAGTTATTTCGGCAGCATTTAGTCGTGATGAAATTAAAGAAATGCTCGATCCTAGAGCCTATATTGGGCTATCTGTTGAAATTGCAGAAAAAGAATCAAAACGTGGTTTTGTTATCTCGCAAGAGATTAAGCAGAATTACAAGTAAGCTGTAATTACAGAGAATTATCTTTTTAATGTAAAAGATAATTCTCTAGTTTTTATGAAGAGAAATAAAATACTCAATAGCGATAAGCTTATTAATCATATTTACCGGGGTACTCTTAACCCGCCGTCATGACCCTGTGGGCTCCACAATATTTGCCATAATTGAATATCTCGAGCGCGAAAAGCACCAGCACAGGCATTAAGATAATAAGCAAACATTCTTTTAAAACGAGGGGTATAGTTTTTTTCAAGCTCAGGCCACGCGGCTTGGAAACGGGCGTACCATGCTAATAACGTGCGATCATAATCCGCACCAAAATTATGCCAGTCTTCCATCACTAATTTATTTTCGCTACTATCGCCAATATTTTGTATTGAAGGTAGGCAACCATTAGGGAAAATGTATTTATCTATCCATGCATCGACACTAACCTTATTTTGATTAGAGCCAATGGTGTGTAATAAAAAAAGCCCATCTGGTTTTAAGTTTCGGGTGATGACGTCAAAGTAGGTGGCATAATTTTTGGGACCCACATGCTCAAACATACCGACAGACACAATTCGATCAAATTGGTCATTTAAGTCACGGTAATCTTCCAAAATGATATTAACATTAAGGTCAGTACAGCGTATTTGGGCATATTTTTGTTGTTCGGCTGAAATGGTAACGCCTGTCACCGATACGCCGTAGTTTTTGGCCGCGTAGGCCGCGAGTCCACCCCATCCACAACCAATATCTAACAGGCGCATACCCGGCTTTAATTGGAGTTTTTCACAAATAAGTTTTAGCTTTTGTTCTTGAGCTTGCGCTAAATTTGCAGGGTCATCGCTTAAACCTTTCCAATAACCACAAGAATATTGCATATACGGGTCTAGCATATGTTCAAATAAATCATTACCCAAATCATAATGTTCCTCACCGACAATACGCGCCCGTTTGCGGGTTTGTAGATTACGAAGACGAGCCGTCGCAATTTTGATGATGTCATTGATACGCTGAGGTAGCTGATTTTCTAACTTTGCGCGCAAGATGCGTTGGAAAAAAATATCCAGACGTTCACAGTCCCACCAACCATCCATATAACTTTCACCTAGCCCCATCGATCCTTGCTGTAATACCCGTTTGAAAAATTGGTTATTATGAACTTGAATATCAAACTCTCGGCAACCATTGATCTCGATATCGGCTTTGTCTAAAAGGTCGGAAACGATGCGCCGCCAAGAACTGGTTTGCGATTTTTGATTTACTGCGTGCACAGAACTCATTTTATCTCCAATTTTTATCAAAGTGGGATTCAGAGAACTTTATTTATGACATATTTACTGGAATAGCAGAACAGGATCCGTTGTTCATCATCAGAAGACAGTCAATTAGCGTTATCGTTAATAAAGAAATAAAGCTCAAATCCGGTTTTCAGACCAACCCTTTAAAAAGTATAAAAACCTAGAATTGAATTTCAATAAAAACAAGTCTAGTACTATTAAAAATAGCACTTAGACCTAAAAACTGGAAATAAGTATGGTAAGCGCCTTAAGTTGGAGTTTTTATCCAACTTATACAATAATTTCGATATACAGTCATATTGTGACGAGTAGCCACCTCGAGGTGAGATGGCTGGGGGAAAATTATGAGTTGCCAGATAAAGCTCTAGGAAATAATAAATTATTTTCTAAATTAATATGATTCATCAGGTCGTCAATTAATTCATTAATTCCGTTGTATAAAACACGCCAAGTTGTACAGGCTTCAGGTGGTGGGGTGACGTTATCTGTAATTCTTTTAATGGCTTCTAAAATATCACCCGCATCATCGTGCTCTTGTTCCATAACACTAATCGGTGCAGCTGCATTTTGACCTAAGCCATTTTTTATCATCGGGAATAAAATACGTTCCTCTTTCATCATATGACTGCTGAGTTCTTCGTGTAGTGCCTCTAAATATTTTGTTAGCCCTTTAGGGACAGTTGGTTTATTGGCATGAACACGTTCCACTTTTTCTGCTTGTAATATAAGTTCAGGTAATTGCGCTCTGTGTCTGTCATGATAACGGACAATAATAAAATCAATAATTTCAGCAAGGGGGGCTTCGCGCCAATCTTTTTCTAATGTTTCTTGAGAGAGCTCAGATAATTGCGCTTCTAACATATCGATATCGAGACCTTTTTTCTCTGCAGATCGGCTTAGGGTTTGTTTTCCACCACAGCAAAAATCAATATCGTACTGACGAAATACGGATGAAGCTCTGGGTATTGAAAGTGCTAATTGCCCTAATGTTTTATCTCTTAATTGCATGATTGTTATTCCTTAATATGATCTATTTTTATATAAAATTTTAGCACGCAGCAGATAAAGGTAATGGGGTTAGCGCCCACTGTCGCGCTATCTCACGTCCATATTCGCGACATTGGTCTAAAGTATGACTATCTGGTCGCCATTTTGCTTTGAGTGATAATGTGGTTTCAAATCCGGCATCCATTAAGCGCGTTTGTATTCTATCTACCGCGCCACAATTCCAACCATAGCTACCAAATGCAGCGGCTTTTTTATTACGAAAACGCAGTCCGGTGAGTTCTTCCAACATGCCGGCAATTTTAGGCATCATGACATTATTCATTGTGGATGAGCCCACGAGCGTTCCTTTCGAACGAAAAACGTTGGTCAGAATGTCGTTTTTATCACTTCGAGCCACATTAAAAATTTTCACAAATACGTTTGGATCAACTTCATTAATACCTTGTGCAATAGCATCTGCCATCATGCGGGTATTATTCGACATGGTGTCATAAAAAATAGTAATACGGTCTTCTTGGTAGTCATTGGCCCATTTTAAATACAGTTCAACAATTTGGGTTGGATTATCACGCCAGACCACACCGTGGGAAGTCGCAATCATATCAACAGGTAAATTAAAGCCTAAAATTTCATTGATTTTGGGGGTGACTAAGCGGCTGAATGGGGTGAGAATGTTGGCGTAATAACGTTGGCATTGCTCAAATAGTTCATTTTGGTCGACTTCATCATTGAACAATCGTTCATCGCAATAGTGTTGACCAAAGGCATCATTACTGAATAAAACCGCATCTTCAGTGAGATAGGTCATCATACTGTCAGGCCAATGAAGCATCGGTGTTTCGACAAAAATGAGCTGTTTATTATTACCAATATCAAGCGTGTCCCCTGTTTTGACAATATTAAAATTCCATTCAGGATGATGGTGATGGCCATTAATCGAATCAATCGCATTGGCGGTACAATAAATTGGCGTGTCGGGAATACAGCTCATTAATTCGGTTAAAGCACCCGCGTGATCTTCTTCTGCATGGTTGATAATAATGTAATCAATATCGTTTAAATCAATTTGAGCACGAAGATTTTGTACAAACTCACGGCTAAATTTGTGATCAACAGTATCAATAAGCACATTTTTTTCTTCACAAATCAGATAGCTATTATAGCTACTTCCTTTGAGTGTCTTATATTCAGTGCCATGAAAATCACGCACTTCCCAATCCCGCTGCCCAACCCATTGAATGTTATTTTTTACCTGAATTGCCATCTTTATTGGTCCTATCATTTTCTAGAATATACAGAGGTATTATCAAGATACGTGCCAAGTTTTATCTTTTTGATTTGTCTAATTATTTTGTTTTTTATCATGAAATGTTAGTCATAATGACACTATCAATGATTGTCATTATGACTATAATAATAGTCAAATTGACAAAGGGGGGTATATGGGGTTTTCTGTGGATATTTTGGCGGGTATTGCGATAGAGCTACAAAGTGGTATTGAACACCAAGACCGTTTTCAACGATTGATCACCACATTACGCCAAACATTAAAATGCGATGCTTGCGCTTTATTACGTTATGAATCGGGTCAATTTATCCCGCTAGCAATTGATGGCTTAGTACCTGACGTGTTGGGGCGACGCTTTCTATTGGAAGGGCATCCACGCTTAGAGGCGATTGCACGAGCTGGTGATGTGGTGCGTTTTCCCGCAGATAGCCAATTACCTGATCCTTATGACGGCTTAATTCCAAACCATCAACATTTAAAAGTGCATGCATGTGTTGGGCTACCATTATATGCAGGACAAAATCTTATTGGCGCATTAACACTAGATGGAATGGAACCAGACCAATTCGATTTCTTTAGTAATGAAGAATTACGGCTTATTTCTGCATTGGCAGCGGGGGCACTCAATAATGCATTGTTGATTGAGCAACTTGAGAGTCAGAATATCTTACCGAATAAGCCTATTTTATTTAAGCCCGCGGTAAATACCGAAATTATCGGTTTATCACCTCAGATGATGCAGCTTAAAAAAGAAATTGAAATCGTAGCGGCATCTGAGCTAAATGTATTGGTTGGGGGGGAAACGGGAACCGGTAAAGAATTGGTCGTTAAATCGATTCATGAGAAATCACCTCGAGCAGACCAGCCTCTTATTTATTTAAATTGCGCAGCATTACCCGAAAGTGTTGCGGAAAGTGAGTTATTTGGGCATGTAAAAGGGGCATTTACAGGGGCAATAAGTCACCGCAGCGGTAAATTTGAAATGGCAGATAATGGCACATTATTTTTAGATGAAATCGGTGAACTTTCATTGTCATTACAAGCTAAATTATTACGTGTCTTACAGTATGGGGACATTCAACGAGTCGGTGATGACAGTAATTTACGAGTTAATGTCCGGGTATTAGCCGCAACGAATCGTGATTTGCGTGAAGAGGTACTAAAAGGGCAGTTTCGTGCAGACCTTTTTCATCGCTTGAGTGTATTCCCATTATTGGTTCCACCACTGAAAGAGCGTGGTGAAGATATTATTCTCTTAGCAGGTTATTTTTGTGAACAATACCGTCTACGATTTGGCTTATCGAGAGTGATATTAAGCCCACCATTACGGACGTATCTACTTAATTATCCATGGCCTGGGAATGTGCGTGAGCTTGAACATGCGATCCACCGAGCTATTGTATTAGCACGTGCATCAAGTAATAAAGATGAGATTATTTTACAGCCACAACATTTTATATTTGAAAATAGTCACGATACAAATACAGGAATACCTGAAAATACATTAATCGTGCCAGCAAAAAATTTGCGTGATGCAACGGAAGATTTTCAACGAAAAATGATTACTCAAATATTAGAGAAAAATCACCATAATTGGTCAGCTAGCGCAAGAGACCTAGAGATGAATATTGCAAACTTACACCGACTCGCGAAAAGATTGGGATTAAAGTAAGTTGCTGATGGTCTCAAAGGTATGATTATTTAGTACCCTTAAAAAAGATTAATTTTTTATCAGTTTTCCGTTAATGTTTGGGGAAAAGATGGCGTGAATTTAATAAAAAGCCAACTGTGTTGAACAGTTGGCTTGGTAAAGTATTTAGTTAAATACTGGGTTTATGTGGATGACGATTTAACCCTTCCCAGTAGAATTTCATTTCATAATTTTCTGATTTATCACCAAATTCTAAATGGGTTTTTAATATGCCATTACCGTAGTAGTCGCTTAGGCAGGCACTCTTTACGGAATATTTTCGACTGACGCTATCAAATTTATAACGATCCGTATTTTTGACCTCATAGTGATTTTTAAAATCAAAAGTATCAACGTCACCGTTGACTTTTTGAACACTATGGCTAATACGCAATGGAACTAATAAACTTTTAGTACCAATATCCAGTTTAGTGATTGGCTGAATAAGAAAATGTCGATGTGATGAATAGAGCCAAGCTGAAGCTGCATCTAGACACTTATTATCAGCATCGTCTTTATCATCATCCGTGACGATATAACGTGGCTGATAATCGGTTTGTAGTTTGCCTATTCGCAGTGGGTCAATATAATCAACTAATACATTATGTTGTTTGCTTGCCACGATACCTAGGTTGGTTTTTCCTGGTGCATTAACTTCAATAACAAGATCTTTTTTATAGTAATCTTTATCGGGCTGGAAAGTCACACTATTATGCTTACCTATATTTTGCAGTTTTTCCGTTTTAAGTATTCGGTTACCTGATTTTAATAAAACTTCAACACTCAAAGGTTTATCGTATTCCGTATATTGAATAGGGGGAATATTAACGGTTAGTGTATCGTCCGTATAAACGGGCAACCACTCAGTTCCGCTACGTTTTTCTTGCCCATTATTGCGATAAACGATATTGGTTGATGACAGGTTAGGTTTGGCATAGACCTTGGTGGTATATGAAGCTTGTGTATCTTCATAGTAATCATTATTTTTAATGGCTAATGTTAGTTTAGTTTTCCCTTTGCTTAAGCGATTGATGGAGCCATTTGAGCTAATATCAACGATAGCTTTTGAGTCTGAAACCCATACTGCACCTGCTTTTTGTGGTACAGCAGGGCTCGCTTGTTGCAAGTTAAATTGGTTTTTTTGATCGGTCGTCTCTTGTTCCGAATGTGTAAATTTAATGTTGAAGTGAGCTTTGGCTAAGTCATAGGTAATTTCTTGGCTATCCGCTAAGAATTGCTCAGTTTCTTTTGTATTGATGGTTAATTTAGCAACACCGGGTTTTATTTGGGCGATTACCCCTGTTTGGAAGTCAATCTGGGCAATATTCGAGTGTTTGCTGATGTATTCCACAGGAAGCGTCGCCGCATCTGTATTGTCGAAAGCGGCTTCAATTTTTGGCTTAGCGCCATCATCCCAAGTTGCTTTAATTGTTTTACTGCTGGTTAACTTAAGCTTTGGTTTCGCTTTTTCCACATCGAGATCATAGCTAACCGCCGCTGATTTATAGACCCCATCACCATCAATGCGTGCCCAAATCTTTGTTCTCCCCGCTTTTTTGAGTTTGACTTTTCCTTGGTCATCAACCGTAGCAATACTTGTATTATCACTAGACCATCTTGGCATAAACCCGTTAGGAAGCCCTTTAATCGTTTGTCCGTTATCAATGGCTGATGAATAAGTCGTACTCTTTACACTTTTATCAAAGCTTAATATCGGTGTGATCGCATCAATTTTAATATCAATCGATTTAGCGATAGTTTTGTTATTTACCTTAGCTGTTAATTTAACCGACCCTTTTTTGGCCGCCGTTGTAGCGGCTGTAGCTTTTGCACTATATCGACCATCTTGGTGATCGACCACTGATTGAATAATGAAATCGCTCTTAGGAAGATTACTTTCAATCATCACTTTTTGGTTGGAAATCGCGTTACCAAAGTCATCTTGTAGTTTTACGGTGAAGAAGATTTCTTCCTTGTTATCTGGCCCAATTTCGGTTTTATTCGCCGTAAAGGTTGATAATTGTGTATTGATATCACCTGCGATGACTTGGACTACACTGGCTTTCTTCTCAACTTTATCCGATAACACCGCCGTCATAACTAGCTCCCCAGCTTTAAGGCTGGTTAGCTTTATTTCTGCAACACCTTGGAGATTGGTCGTCGATGAATAAGGGAACGGTTCTGCTTTACCCTGTAAGTGCCATGAGACGTTTACCGCAGGGAGCGGATTACCATATTTATCAACGACAGTCACTTGATAGATAACACCCGTTGAAGAACCCACTTTTACGGTTTTGGTACTTGCAACTAAATCCTTAATATTTAAATCTGCTTTATCACCAATGATATTCAGGTTTTTGGGTTGTGTTAAAGCAACACCATCGACCTCAACATTTAATATACCGGTGACAGCCTGATTACTGGTGACTACCGCTTGATAATGGCCCAATGCGACTTCGGTGACGGGCTTGATTGAAATGTGAGAAGTTGAACTTTTCACTTTTATTGATGCTATTGGACGGGTGAGTAAATTACCAAACTGGTCTTTTAGCACAATATTTAAGTGTGTTTGTTTTCCTGCCACAATAGTGTCAGTGACTAAGCCGAATGTAGTTTTACTGATATCAAGCGTAGCTTGCGTAAAGTGGACGACACGCGCGGCTTTGCTATTTTGTGAGGTTAGATTTACAGTTACCTCAGCGCTACCAACAAGATTACGTTTTACCGTAATACGGCTTTGCCCATTAGCATCAGTTATTGTTTGGCTAGCAGATAACAAAGTGCCGTCATTAGCGATCCAAAATACCGGAACGCCAGCACCGAGTAAATTACCGTTAGCGTCTTCAAAGGTCGCATTGTAGGTTACCTCATTACCAACGACTTCCGTTGTTTTTACCGATGTAATATCCCCGCGCACTTTTGCTGTTCTGCTATTTGCGGTTACCGTGAGGGCAACATCATTGTCTAGTTTTACGCCATCAACATAGACGCTAACATTAGTTTTTCCTGCTTTAATACCACTAAGCTCTGCATGATATGTGCCGACCCTCGTTTTGTTTTCTGTGAATACAGGTGTTTTTTCTAAACCTAAGTCTGTTGAATAACCTAAGCTAATTTTCTTGTGAAGACCCCAGAGTCGATTTCCGGTGTTATCTTTAATCGTGACAATCACTTCCGTCTTTCCTGTTGCCGCGCTGATAGATGGCACGGTGAGTACGACAGTTGATGCACTTTTAGAAGGGCTGTCGGGTAAAAATGTAATTTCATTTGCAATTTTTTTAGTTGATTGACCTAAAATTGCACTAACCTTACCTTTTCCAGCAATAGAGCTTGTTAGCGTTACTTGTGCAATACCTCGATAGTCAGTATTGCTAATAACTTGATTTAATTCGCCTATTTCTGTTTTCCAACCAACCGGGATACCGGAAGCAGGATTACCAGCAGCATCTTTAATGATGGCTTGTACCGTAATATGGCTGACGCCATCCGCTTTGACGGAAGATAGGCCGGTGATGTTAATATCGGTCAGTGTTGAAGTGCTCTGGTCTGCAACAAAGCCAATCATTTTTTGCTTAATGATTGTTCCTGAAATTGCTTTAATTGTGTAACTACCGGCTTGAGTTCCACTAATTTTGGCTTGATAAACACCTTTGTTCGTTGCTAATTCTTGCTTATCAGAAATAGTAATGGCTTTATTATCGCTTTCCCATTGAACTGATTTCCCTGTAATTGGATTGTCCCATTGATCTTTCAACGTAAAGATAGCAGTTGCCTGCATTTGACCATTTGCCGTAATAGTTTGTGGTTTTATTTCGAAAGAACTGTATTGAGCTTTTGCTTCGCTAGCAAGAAATTGGATAACTTTTTGTTCTTCATTGCTGTTGAGTAATTGAGCTGTCACCGTGGTTTTACCTGCCGTATAGCCAGAGAGTTCGACCTGAGCTTGCCCTTGGCTATCAGTTAGCGTGGTATTGGTGTTGAGCTGGTTATTATCGCTTAACCATGTAATCGGTGTGTTTACTAGTGGGTTTTGTTCGGCATCTTTGACGACTGCTTTCAATGTTACCTTTTGCGTTCGTTGACTAATTTGAACACTATCTTTTGAGGCGGTAATAGTGGCTGTGGCAGTACTATTATCTGCAATAGATCGAATCGTGGTCGATTTAGCTGATGAGTTACTCGCAATTTGTGCAGACAGAATAATTTCCATCGCCTTTCGGGTGCTGACTTCAACTTTTACGTAACCATTTTTATTGGTTTTAAACAGGGGAGATAGTGTTGCAATATTAACATCTTTCCCTCTGTTATTCGTAAATTTAACCTCAACTCCTTCTAATGGATTTCCATAATTATCAGTAATATATGTGTCAATTAGCGTCGTGTCAGTGCCATTAGCAATAATCGTTTGCTTACTGATATTAAATGCTGAAATTTGTGCTTTGGTGTTATCCGCAGTGAACGAAATTGAAGAAGCCGACTTACTGTTATTATTGACCGATGCAGTTACGATAACGGGAGCTGCTTTGGTGCTAGTGACTGCAATCGTTGTGACGCCTTGCGCATCGGTTTTACTGATTTTTGGCGTAATTTCCAGCTCTGAAGTCGGTAAGTTAGATGACCAATTAACATCCATATTGGCAATAGGATTATTATTGGCGTCAATAACTTTAGCCGTATAGATAACACGTGTTTTACCATCCGCTAGATAGAGTTTCTTGGGTTCAGGTATAACGGAATTAACTTTGGCTGTTTGGTGATTAGCAATAAAGCTAATTGTTTTATCGAAGCTATTCCCACCCACGGAAATAGTCACCAAGGCATTACCTATTTCAGTACTTTTTAGCTCTGTCTTTGCAATACCATTGGCATCGGTCATGACTTTGGTATTTGTTAGATTGCCTTTATCTGTTTTAAACCCAACCTCGATATTAGGGATTTTATTACCTTTAGCATCGGTAACGGTAACTGAAACGGTATTCGGTGTTGAACCATCCGCGACCGATGAAGTATGACTGATAACAAGATCAGAAGGTTTAATGGTTGCAGTACTGTTATCTGGCAAAAATTCGACGCTGATTTTTTGTGGACTTGTATTGTTTGCCGTTGCAGTGATAACAACATTTCCAGCGGTAGTACTGGTGACTTGAGTTGTTGCATAACCATCTTTATCTGTCATTGTTGTCGTATTTGAGAACGTGACTTCACTTGAGCTTTTATCTGATAGCCATTTGACTACGGTATTGGCGAGTGGATTGCCATTAGCGTCGGTAAGTTGTGTTTTGATTTCAAAAGGCGCGGCTCCATTAGCCACTTGTGGTGGATTACTTGTATTTGGCTTAACTAATTGCGGCGTGGTTTTGTCACTTTCAAACTGAAGTGTTTGCTGAGTCTCTTTGCCATCAACGGTAATGGTGATGATAGCATCACCGGCAACGGTACTGGTGATCTCCGTTTTGGCAACACCATGGCGGTCTGTTTTAACGGTTGTTTCCGTTAACTGGCCTTTGTCGGTTGCAAATTTCACTTCTGTGTTAGGAACGGGATTGCCATGAGCATCGGTGACTTTAATTTCAACCACATTCGGCGTTTTACCATTTGCCACCGTTTCTTTTTGGGCGATGTGGATATTGTTAGTCGCGATAGTACTGGTGGTTTTATCCGGTACAAAGGTGACTTGAATATCTTGTGGTGTGGCACCACTCGCGGTTGCGGTAATTTGAACCTCGCCGGATACGGTACTGTTGATGATCGCAGTAGCAAAGCCATCTTTATCGGTAGTGGTCACGGTATCTTTAAAGACCACCTCTTTAGGGGCTTTGTTTGAATCCCATGTAATGTCGGTATTGGCGAGTGGGTTGCCGTGGGTATCGGTTAATTGGATTTTGATTTCAACCGGGTTTTTACCATTGGCGACTTGGGGTTGAGTGGTGTTTACCGTGGGTGATGAAATTTGCGGCGTGGTTTTGTCACTTTCAAACTGAAGTGTTTGCTGAGTCTCTTTGCCATCAACGGTAATGGTGATGATGGCATCACCGGCGACGGTACTGGTGATCTCCGTTTTGGCAACACCATGGCTGTCTGTTTTAACGACTGTTTCCGTTAACTGACCTTTGTCGGTTGCAAATTTCACTTCTGTGTTGGGAACGGGGTTGCCATGGGCATCGGTGACTTTAATTTCAACCACATTCGGCGTTTTACCATTTGCCACCGTCTCTTTTTGGGCGATGTGAATATTGTTAGTTGCGATGGTGCTAGTAGTTTTATCGGGTACAAAGGTGACTTGAATATCTTGTGGTGTGGCGCTATCAGCAGTTGCGGTAATTTGAACCTCACCGGATACGGTACTGTTGATGATAGCGGTAGCAAAGCCATCTTTATCGGTGGTGGTCACGGTATCTTTAAAGATCACCTCTTTAGAGTCTTTGTTCGAGCCCCACGTTACCTCGGTATTAGCAAGTGGGTTACCGTGGGTATCGGTTAATTGGATTTTGATTTCAACCGGATTTTTGCCATTGGCGACTTGAGGTTGAGTAGTGTTCACGATTGGTGATGAAATTTGCGGCGTGGTCTTGTCACTTTCAAACTGAAGCGTTTGCTGAGTCTCTTTGCCATCAACGGTAATGGTGATGATAGCATCACCGGCAACGGTACTGGTGATCTCCGTTTTGGCAACACCATGGCTGTCTGTTTTAACGGTTGTTTCCGTTAACTGACCTTTGTCGGTTGCAAATTTCACTTCTGTGTTGGGAACGGGGTTGCCATGGGCATCGGTGACTTTAATTTCAACCACATTCGGCGTTTTACCATTTGCCACCGTCTCTTTTTGGGCGATGTGAATATTGTTAGTTGCGATGGTGCTAGTGGTTTTATCGGGTACAAAGGTGACTTGAATATCTTGTGGTGTGGCGCTATCAGCAGTTGCGGTAATTTGAACCTCGCCGGATACGGTACTGTTGATGGTCGCGGTAGCAAAGCCGTCATTATCGGTAGTGGTTACGGAATCTTTAAAGACCACCTCTTTAGAGTCTTTGTTCGAGCCCCACGTTACCTCGGTATTAGCAAGTGGGTTACCGTGGGTATCGGTTAATTGGATTTTAATTTCAACCGGGTTTTTACCATTGGCAACTTGGGGTTGAGTGGTGTTCACCGTGGGCGATGAAATTTGTGGCGTGGTTTTGTCACTTTCAAACAGAAGCGTTTGCTGAGTCTCTTTGCCATCAACGGTAATGGTGATGATAGCATCACCGGCGACGGCACTGGTGATCTCCGTTTTGGCAACACCATGGCTGTCTGTTTTAACGGTTGTTTCCGTTAACTGGCCTTTGTCGGTTGCAAATTTCACTTCTGTGTTGGGAACGGGGTTGCCATGGGCATCGGTGACTTTAATTTCAACCACATTCGGCGTTTTACCATTTGCCACCGTCTCTTTTTGGGCGATGTGAATATTGTTAGTTGCGATGGTGCTAGTGGTTTTATCCGGCACAAAGGTGACTTGAATATCTTGTGGTGTGGCGCTATCAGCAGTTGCGGTAATTTGAACCTCACCGGATACGGTACTGTTGATGGTCGCGGTAGCAAAGCCATCTTTATCGGTGGTGGTCACGGTATCTTTAAAGATCACCTCTTTAGAGTCTTTGTTCGAGCCCCACGTTACCTCGGTATTAGCAAGTGGGTTACCGTGGGTATCGGTTAATTGGATTTTGATTTCAACCGGGTTTTTGCCATTGGCGACTTGGGGTTGAGTAGTGTTCACGATTGGTGATGAAATTTGCGGTGTGGTCTTGTCTGCCACTATCGTCACTTGTATTGGTGAGAATAATGTTTCGCGTACGACAGGGGTTAAACTAAATATTTCTGGCGTTATACCTGCAGTTAGTGTTGCCTGATACTGGCCAGCGGCTAGGCGTGAAAATGGGCTGATTTTTACGGTTTTCTTACGTGATGCTTTTAAGCCACGGGCTTCTCCATGAGGCGCTGAACGTTTAGCACGTTTCATCATAGATGTTTTTTCTAAACGAATTTCATCTGCGGCAATATCAATCGGATGACCATTTTTATCCTTCACTAATAACGTTAAGGTTTGCTCCGTTTTTCCATTTGCGGTCAATGAGACTTTTTGTGGCGTAATCCCACTTTTTGTCGAATAAATAGCAGGTTGTGTGACAATAACTTGTAACGTGACATTCGGGGATGAATTATTTTTTTTATCAATAGCGGTGGCGTTGACGGTATATAGATTAACCGCTTTAGTGTCAGATTTATATTCAGGCAAAATAACACTGTAGCGGCCATTTTTTTCATCAATAAATTGACCGCCTGCAGCGATCATTACTGGCGCAGACCAATTGATATGATCAAAACCATATTGACTATTGACGGTGTACTCTAATGGCTTTTTCTCGCCAGCGTAACCGGTAATGACGCTACTGAATAAGAGATGAATAACTTCCTTTTTAAGGTATTGGAGGATGATGTTGTTATTTCTATCAACAAAATCGTAGCGACCACCCACGAGTGAGCGTAGTTTACTGACTGCCTCAGGATTGATATGTTCCTTCCATGTCTTTCCTAAATGATAAGTGATATTCATGCCTAAGCGAGTATCTTGTTGACTGGATTTACCTTGACGTTGCTCTGCCGTAAAGGTCAATAATGGGAATGGGGTATAATTAACACTCGCAGTAATAGCATGGGGATTGCGTTGTAAATTTTTGGCTCCAAAAAGCGCAACGCGATCGCCATAATATTGTTCATAGGTGAGCTTGCCGCCTAAATGTGGATAGTTGGGTAACCAGCCTTCGGCGCGAATATCCCAACCATGACTCGGGCGTTCAGCATGATCGTCTAAATCCTTAGATGCTTTCCATTGACTGATAGGGTGGTAGCTATTGGCGGCAAGCTTTAGGAAATCACGGTGATATTCGGCTCCTAAGCCGAAACGAGAGTGTCCCCGAGAAATGTCATGGTCGAAAAATGTGTTAGCTCCGAACATTTGTTGGTCGCCAAACCAACGAATACCAAATCCAAGGTTAGTTTGTAATCGATCATCGGTGCGATGAAGGCTTCCTTGGGTAAATAGGAGTTTTTGTTCAGTTTCATACAGAGGAAGTAATATATCGAACTGAGAATTTTTAAATGATAATTGTTTATCAGCCTCTAAGCGAATTTGGGCATTACCACGTTGATTCATCCAATTCTGTATAGAAGTACTGACCGTTGAGGTGACCATGTTACGAACTAACGTTTCAGTATTTTCCTGGCTAGGTTTATTGGTTAAAAATTTACCCGTCTGAGACGCTAATTGTGCAAGTTTAATCTCATCATTTGTTGGTATTATCTCTTTTGGCTTTGTACTATCCCATATTATGGTTGGTAATGGCGCCATAGGGATATCTAATTCCGCACCAGATTGCAATTGTTCAAATGGTTGAGAGAAAGTACGAAACTGATTTAATTTACGTAAAGAATCAATAGTAATATTATATTTTTTAGTAATAGAGAGAATGGTTTCCCCCTCTTGTAATCTATAAGCTTGCGTTTGATGGAAGTCTAATTGATTCTCAGATAATAATTTTTGATTAAAAATGGTGGTACTATTTGCGATAGTTGGGGTAAAAACACAAGATAGCGGGAAGCTAACTTGTGTAATAATATTTAGCCAAGCAATAAGCTTAAAGCGTTTAGGAATATTATTCCTAAATTCTGTGTTCATTAATAGCTCCAGAAAGGGTGGTTTAAATATAATAAATTCATTTTCTAATAAACATTTCTCATCGGACTTGGTTGTCAGTGTCTAATTTGAAATTTATTTCAAGATTTATAGGCATACAGGTATGAAAATTAAATTTTAATAAATTTAATTTTATGAGTTTATAATTGTTTTTTATTTAAATTTTGATGTTGTATTTTTTATTTTTTGGTCAGTGTTGGTTTTTTTATTATTGTATCGGTATAATAGGTAATGATAACTTTTCTGAGTGATTCATGGGGATTTCAATTATTTTATTGCTCATCATAATCAATTCACCTTCCTTTTCAATTCTAACGCTTGCACCTAGTTGATGAGGGCTATTGACTAATTCATCCGGTAGATTAATTGAAAAAGAAACTGTACGATTAGTTTCAGTTGTTTTGAAATGGAAATCAAAACTGTTTTTAATTGAATGAGTTATATCTAGATTAGTAATAGAAAGTGTAATATCTGAATTTTCTGGAATATCCGTTGATTGTGAATAAACATCACCTTTAATATTAAATTTAGACTTTATATTTTTAGTGAAATTTGCACACCCAAATAATAAACTCATGAATATTAATGTAAGCATAGGGCGTAATAAGTGATTAAATCTATTTGATTTTCGCATAATTTACCTGTAACTATATTGATAATTTATTGGGATGAGTGATTAAAAACCCTTTGTAAAAAGCATTTAATATAAGTATAAAGATTATGTTTTTCACTTCTTTTGGGTAGAATAGGCATCTCTGATTTTTCACCCGTATATAAAATTCCAATTCTTGGTAATGTCATTATAAGGCTTTCGTCTAATTCGATTTTTTTGAAGGATTGGCGTAATTGTCTAACCAGTTTATAGTAGCTACTTTCGGTCACTATCGTACCGCGTTTTTCCCATATTTCATACATGACATCTCTCTTACTATTTGTTTTTATTAATAATAATTTTAATAAGCAAGATTCGTTTTCTGAAAGATTTACCGTTAATTTTCCTCGAGAAAGCGTACGTTTGAGAGGGTCATAAACCACTTGTTCAGACAAAAGAACCATAGGTTCTATTTCATGATGGTTGATGTTACTCATAATATTTCCCATAAAAATAGTTTAATTGAATAGTAATTATATACATCCTAATTATCCATAAATTAGTGTCAATATAAAAAACGACACACTATAAGATAACTAAAAAATTAAGGCGTTTTTTTATAATAAGACAAAGTACATTGATGATGTAAATTTAACTCATTATATGGATGTATTTATATCAATTTTATATTTGTATTTTTTATATTTTATAATGGGAAAGGTTTAGTTTATTAAGAATACAAACTAAACCTGTTAATTCTGGTCGGATATTTTATAGGCGACAATATTTAGAATTCTTTTTTATATGAATGAAATGTCGTCATCTTCACCATCGAGGCTAAATTTGTTCATATTATGACTAAGTTGCTCCGTTAATGGTGAGCTCATTAGGCTTACGGACATATAGCGATACAATGCCTTCTTGAATTTTTCATTTAAATGATTCAGCTCAGGGTTTTTAGGTGATTGAATCATTTGCATAGTACCGGCAATAAAATTTTCTTTTTCATGCTTTTTTAAGCTAATCATTTTTTTAAATAAGCATGAAAAAAATGCTTTTGAGTCATTACATACTTTAAACTCACTAATAAACTGATTAATACTTGCCTGATCATCAGTTGAAAAATTGGTCATGTTAATATTATTTTCCTTCTTATTTTCAAACTTTAATTGCCATTCTGATGAAACTTTTTGCTGCAAGTTTCCATTGGATAGCTGTGTTGATGGAAATGTAGAGGCATGATTAATCGGTGGTGTTATCTTCATTTTGATTGCTCGATAAATTAATTAATTCAATCATCTTTTGATAATTATCTTTCTGTTCTTTCAATAGGTTACAACGTGTTGAGACTGAAAATACATGAGGTAATATATTATTTATGGCCACAGTAGGAGAGAAATATGTAATTTTGTTATCAATTTCAAGTGCAATCGTATTTGAGGTACTCACTTTTAGTGAAATATCTGGCATGGTATCTCTAAATTGTTTTTGCATTTTAGAGGGTAGATACAAAGTCACATTCTCTAATTTAGTTCTCTGTTGTTTAAAATAGTGAACGATAATATCGTGTAAGCGTTCATCAGTAAAAAATTCAGTGAGTCGTTGCACTAATAGAGCCTCACTTGTTTTTATTTTTTCTTGATATTGCTTTTCACTATTTTCTATCGTGTTAATGAAATTAGAGAGTAATTGTTTTATGCCATTATTATAACCGTTTTGGTAAGCTGTATTATAAATTTCATTTTTTTCTTGTATCGCTGTTTGGTAGTAAGCATTTGCTTTTTTATGGGCTTGTTTAACGACAGCCCTGCAGTATTTATCTGCACTTAGTATCGGGCTTTTAATTAAAACTTTTTCAAATAAAGTCTGCTTGATATTGGGTTGTGTTTTCTCTGACATAGTGACATGTTTCTTCAATTATATTCCAAGGTAGCATCGTTTTTATCGATGGTCGTGCTAGCGTCTGTATAGCGTTACTAAACATGTATTTCGCTCTGTGGGTGTAAATATCGCCAAAAGGCGATAAACACAGCAATAGCTGATCCATTCCAAGAGCAAGCAATGTTTGTGGTGTTACTAAAGGCAGGCTATCTAACTGCCAAAATGATTGACCTAAACGTGTATGTAGTATGCGGTATTGCGATAACTCACCCCACCAAGGAAGAGGAGTAGGGTGTAATATCACACCTAAACCTAATGCAATTTTAGGTAAATCTAGCCAATGATTAGATAACACAGTGGGCAATAGACAGGTTCTTTCATTGGGTAATGTGAGTGAATATTGTTGTATCAGCCATTGGTTATGTTCTTTTTGTAGTAAAGGGGGTAATTCATGATACAGAGCATGATTAAACTCCCGATGAAAATAGTGACCGGGTGCGAGAAAAATATTGCTCTGGTGAATTAAAAGTTTATTCAACTGTGTCATGAGGTTGTATCTCTGAACTATTGATTACTGTTTGTTGCTTTTTATTTTGGCGGTACCAAAGTAAAAGTAGCGCACTAAATAGGCTTATAATTACTGCAATAATAGTGCTGATTAAGACTGGGTTAGTTGAATAATCTGACTCAGGTTTTATTTGATACTGTAGAGGAGGGCGATTAACAATAACAACTGAAACATTGTCATAACCCGTTTCAGCAAAACTGCTGGTTAGGAATAACTTGATTTTATTCATCATCATTTTTGGGTCCTCATTGCCTGAATAGGTCACTAGGCTAGAGACTTTTTGAGCTTGTTTTACGGCTCCATTTCCATTTAAAGGATAACTAACGTGAACTCTTGCATTAATTACATCAGGGATAGTCAGTAATGATTGTTCTAACCGTTGTTCAATTAAAGAAAGTAAGCGGGTACGCTCGGCCTGCGGTGATGCAACCAGCGAGTCTCCAGGAAATGCTTGAATAATTTCTACCGGATCTTTTGATGGCAAATTGTATTGGCGTAATAAGTCAACAGCAATCACAAAATCACGAGGCGAAACACGAATAGAATCTCCATTTTTATTATCTTGTTTACGATTAGCATCAACGCCATGCTGTTGTAATATTGCAAGCACCTCGTTACTTTGCCTTTGGCTGAGCTTACTAAGTAATAATTGATTATCACAACCTAGTAGTAAGCCAATAAAACCAATTAAAATAAACTTCTTCAGCATATTCATAAGCTATTGTGCTTTTATTACGGTATCAACTGCAGAGACACTCTTGTGTACCAATGTACTGATCATATTTAGAGCCAGGCTGTAATTACCAACTTGGTTTTGGAGTTCCAATAATTTAGCGGGATTACTTGGGTCAGTATTATTTGCTTTTGTAATCAGGTTCGCTTTTTCATTCCCAACAGTTGCTGTGTATTCAGCAAAAAGTTTTTTTACTGTATCCTCTAATGGTAATGATGTTACCGTTGATGTCGGTGTCATATCGGTAAAATCAGATACTGAAAACTTTGGTGTAGTAATCGTTAACATAATTGTTTCCTTTAAACTTTAGAGCACCATATTGAGTGATGCTCTAATAAATATTAGACGTTTCGAATAATCGCTTGAGCAGCATCTTTTATTGACTTCATGACATTACTTTGTAATTGGCGCGCCATATTATAATTTCCGCTTAATGCGGTGATTTTGCCAAGTACCAGTGGGTTATCGACTTCTAAACTTGGATTATCAAGCATGGATTTTAATTCATCCCCGACGACTTTAACGCGATCACTGATCCCCGCAGAGCTGCGGTACATCATGCCCCATTTATTATCACTCGCTGTTGTGCTGGTTGTTTCTAATGTAGATGCAGTCCAATTCCCATTTGTATCTATTGCTGGCATATTATTTTCCTCTTTAAATTAATTTTAATTAATAAATCATGGTTATAAGATTAAACATTGCGAATAATAGCTTGTGCCGCATCTTTAATTGATTTCATGACATTACTTTGTAATTGCCTTGCCATATTGTAGTTGCCACTTAGTGCAGTAATTTTTCCCAGTACTAATGGGTTATCGACTTCTAAACTTGGGTTATCAAGCATGGATTTTAATTCATCGCCGACGACTTTAACGCGATCGCTGATCCCCGCAGAGCTGCGATACATCATTCCCCACTTACCATTATCGACAATATCTTGACCTGAGCTATCTTTAACAATACGATCTGCTTCAAGTGTTGATGCCGCCCAGTTTCCGTTCACTAGAGCCATATAAATACCTTGTTTATTAAAATGTAGTTGAATTAAATAGCCAATGATTATTACCTAAAAGAACATAGCCACTGGCGTTAGTGATAAATGATTTCCCTATCAAAACATTGTTTTCAAGAGAAATAGAAAATTGAATATATTTTTCCCCCCATTCTTTATAAAATGAATTTGTGAAATTAATTAAAGAAATAGTCTGTTTATCATTGAGACTATCTTTTATGACATAAATTATTTTTTTATCTTTAACTATTTTATGCCATTTTACATCAATCTCTGTCAGTCCTAATTCTGATTTTTTTAGTAATTCATCGGAATTGATTTGATGTATTTCAATTTTTTTATAACAACTAAAATAGCTTGAAAATAGATTGTCTATGGCGTCATTGCTTTTAACTTCGCTATCAATCGATAATTTTTTAATCACAGGTTGGCAAGGATTAGATAGATCAATTTTTAAAATATTTGGAATTAATTCTATTAGCTTGCCTTCAAGTTCTTCTTCAAATTGATTAATTTTTTTGATTATAAATCTTTCGCCGTAATTGGTATTTACCAGACGTTGCATGCTCCAATCTAAATCTCGCTGTGTTCTTACCAAGATAAGATTTTTGCCTTGTATTTCTTCGGATACGATAATAGGAAATTGTGTTCCTTTAAGAATGTTTTCAATTTCAGTAATTTTCTTTGATTGAGTATGGTTATTATCATTTGGGAATGTGACCATAAACGAAAAAAAAACAATAAATATTGAAAGAATAATAAATGAAGTTTTTATAATAGGGTGTGTTTTTTTCTTTTTTATTTTTTCATTCTTAAGTATTTTAGGAGCACTGTTTTTTGAATCAGCAAGTTCCCAAGGTGTATCAAGTAACTTGATAACAACTGGGAAAATATCAACTAACAATAGCTCTTGAAGTATGATGGAAAAGACGGTGTCCTTATTTTTATTATGGATTTTGATAGCGATTTTTTCTGCTATGTTATCTTCTTCTGAAATAATAGAGAATTCACAATCAGTTTCTTCGCTAGGAATATAGTAGGTAGTGAAACCATTCTCAGCAATATCAGTTTTGTAATTAATATCTTTACCAATGACAATGTGATTTTTATCTACATTAATCATTAATTCCTGACCAGCCATAGGGCCGCTAGCTATTTTCATTATACAAGTACGGCTATTTGTATTTTTCATAAAGATAATCTCATTGCAGTGTTTTTGCTTTAGTTGCTATGTGTGTTTATTGCGGATAGTAAATAGAAAATACATTAGTGAGTCAGCTGAAATTATCTTATTCATTCACACTATATATTTTTATCATAAAGTATGAGGTATTCCAGACTATTCCATTGAGTATTTTTATTTTATCGAACACCCTGCATCTATTCATATCTAATAGATAAGGCCTATATAATGACAAAGGAAGATATCGCTGAATTATTAGAAAGTAGGGGTTGTAAATTTTCGTTGCAGGACAAATTGGTCTTGGCTATACCGGGAAAGCAAGCGCCGACTTTTTTTTATAAATCTCTATATTCAAATTTAAATATTTCAATATCCAAACAGTCTATATTTATCTGCAGCGGTAAGGAATTGAGTCTTAAAGATCAAAAAAACTGGTGTTTTTACTCAATGAATTTATCTGAACTAGTTGAAATTCTTGCAGTAATAGATACCGCAATGGGGCAGTCTTTTTTGTCGCAAAAACGAAAATCTGCTTTAGATAGTGATATTCACCAAGAGTTTATTCCATTAGATGACATGTTTTCTTCTGATGTTTCTATTAAGAATATCGCGATTGATTTAATCATTAGAAATCAATCTCAGTTTGATCGTTGGTGTGAGGTTTTAAGAAAATATGAAGCCTATGGAATGATGCGGTTTTTACTGTCTTCCGCACAACAAAATACCAATGCCAACATCAATCAATTATGCGTACGTTATGGAATATCAGCATCTTATTTTAGACAGTTATATCGAGAAAACTTTAATAAAACCGCGAAACGAAAAATTATGAGTGTGCGAATGGCAAATGCTATTTTGCAATTAATTGAAAGTGAAGAATCTATATTAAGTGTGGGTTTAGAAGCGGGTTATTGCTCTGCTTCACATTTTACCAATGACATTAAAAAAGAACTGGGTTTAACCCCCTCAGAGATAAGGCACCTTGGAGCAATGCTATATGAGCCGTAAAAGAAATGGAGTTATATTTTTTACACTCCTTTTACTGAGTACAAATATTTATACCGCACAGGCTGAAATAATTGTCGCAGAGCCGGTAGCTCAAGAAAAAAGTCAGGATACGTTTGTTGCCAATAATATTGCCGTTGGCAAAGTATTTGAGGCAGTTGCAGATCGCCTTAATAAGCCAATTATATTAAGCAAATTAGCCGCTCAAAAAAGAGTAACTGGGAACTTTAATTTAGCCAATGCAGATGAAATGTTTAAAGCATTAACACGCCGTATTGCATTGGTTTGGTATGACGATGGGGCAGGTATTTATGTTTACGATAATAGCGAAATGCGTAGTTCTATTATCCCAACAAATGGCGTTAATAGTAACCAAGTCCTGAGTTATATTCAGCGAAATGGTATCTACGATGGCCGCTTTCCTGTGCGCTCACAAGGGGGCGATAGCTTATTATTTGTCTCAGGGCCACCGTTATATGTTGAATTAATAAAAGCGGCGGCGTTATACCTAAATGAGCAAGTGAAGAAAGAAGAAATGGTGAGCGGCGAAGTTGCTGTGGTACCGCTAAAGCATGCTTCAGTCACCGATCGAAGCTATTCATTACGAGGACAAAGCGTCACTGTTCCAGGAATGCTAACGGTAATTAGTGCATTATTTAAAAATAGCGGTGATAGCATTGAAGAAACGCTGAAAATCCAGCCAACACCCTTTAATTCAACTGGGGATTCTATCGATGATTTGATGGACGCACCAATTGGTGAGGCGGTATCAACCAATCAAAAGAAAATACTGGTTAATCGCGGGTTGACATCAGGTCGCGCATTTTCCCTTGTTGCTCATCCAGACAGTAATAGTTTGATTGTCAAAGGAAGCCAAGAGCAGATCCGTTATGTCCGTCAATTAGTGAATACGCTGGACATGCGTCGCCGTCAGGTAGAGCTATCACTTTGGATTATTGATATCACACGATCTGAATTAGATAATTTAGGTGTGAATTGGGAAGTGGGGACATTTAAAACGGGAAGAGGCTCAGTGGCTTTTAACCGAAGTACACTCTCTAATAGCCAAGAATTTCTTCTACAAATTGATGCGCTAAGTAAAAGTGGTAATGGCCATATTGTTTCACGCCCCGTTTTACTGACACAAGAAAATATTCCCGCTTTATTTGATAACAACACCAGTTTTTATGCAAAGTTACAAGGTGAGCGTATTGCAACTCTTGAACAAGTAACTTATGGCACCATGATCAGTGTGATGCCAAGAATTTCAGCAGGCCAAAGTGTTGAAATGGAAGTGAATATTGAAGATGGTGCTGAAAGTCGCGATAGCAGTGGAAAAACGTCCAATGTTGAAGGGTTACCTGCCGTTAACCGTACCAGTATTAATACCGTCGCGCGTATTGCAAAGGACAGTAGTTTGTTGATTGGCGGATATACCCGTGAGCAATATATTGAAAATGAAAGTAAAATTCCTTTTTTAGGGGATATTCCTTTTGTCGGTGGGTTATTTAGCCATTCATCAATCAACCACCAAAAAATGGTGCGTTTATTTCTGATCCAACCGCGTTTATTGGATGAAAACGAATCATGGGATGGGCGACAATTCTCAGAAAAACAACGTATCACCAATAGAGATAGCCAATTACATGGCACTGTACAGTTTCTACAACAATATATGAGTGAGTCATGGCAATAAGCCCCTTAAGCTTTAATAGCCGATTGATGGCTAATGCCCACGATAAAAGCCGCTCATCATCTAAAAGTAGTGATGATTCGGAAGAAGTTGCACGTGGTTTAGGAGTAATTGATAGCAGCAGTGAATATGCTTCAATGTCTATGCTTGCTGCAAGCCATGTTCGCAGGGGAAGCTCAAAGAAAGAGAATGAAGAAGAATGGATGCAGTTTGCCGAGCGTATTTTAGACAAAGATGCCGATGAAAAGGTTTTACGCATAGAAGGATTACTCAATAAGCAATTAATGACCCCGAAGCAGTTACGTAATTTCTTAATGCAATATTTCACTGATCCGAGTGATTTATTGATGGTACTAGCGACTTTAATTCACCGTAAAAAATTAAAAAAAGAACAAATAGATAACTTACTGGCATTAGAGGAAATGCTTCACGCTGAAGACACTAATCGAAGTGCGCAGGCTGGCGTTAATGTCGCTTTAATTGCCAAAGCATTTGCTCAAAAACTTCATTTCAGTGCAGGTAATTTACGCACGTTATATCGTGAATTTATTGGTTATGACGGGCCTGTTATTTATTTATATGAGCAATGGGTTGAAGAGATGGAAAGCCAAGAGCGTGAAAATATGATGCGTTATCTTGGACGAGCATTAGCTTGTGATTTGCAGGCTTTGCCATTAGGCGACCTTAATATTAGTGAGTTTGGTGGTTTTTTTACACGGATTGGATGGCTTCGAGAGTTACAATCTTTAGATCGTATTTTTTACCTACAATTTTTTCAGTCTGGTTTCTTTCGTCACCAAGTAGATTTAAAAAAAGAACATTTTGAGAAAGTACTTAGCCAGTTATTTACCAGTGGTATTCGTAGCCAAGTAAATTTTGAAGAAAAGGTGCTGGCTTTTATTAATAAAGAATTACGCATTATGAGTACGGATCTACGCGCCCGATTTTTACAATTGTTGATTATTGCCTTTTCAGTTGTACCTGTTGCTGTATTCCAATCATTAGAAGAACGAGATGAATTACTTAATCAATTAAAAATGCAAATGAATCAAATGATGGTACAAGCGCAAATTTCACGTAGACAGTAATGACTTAATAGGAAAATATCATTTCATGAAATATTTAACCGGATTTCTATTGCAAATCCGTAATCGTCCAGAGCTAATGGTATTAGTCATTATGATTATGGTTATTGCAATGCTAATTATTCCTCTACCAACTATATTGGTTGATTTATTAATTGGCTTAAACATTATGATCTCAGTTCTTATTTTTATGAGTTCATTCTATATAACGCGTGTTCTTAATTTCCAGTCATTTCCATCGATCTTGTTAATAAGCACATTATTTAGATTAGCACTATCAATAAGTACTAGCCGCCTAATTTTATTAGAAGCTGATGCAGGCGATATTATTGCAACGTTCGGTGAGTTCGTTATTCAAGATAATTTAGTGGTTGGAATGGTGGTGTTTTCCATTGTGACTATTGTGCAATTTATTGTAATTACGAAGGGTTCTGAACGTATTGCTGAGGTTGCAGCACGGTTTTCTTTGGATGCGATGCCCGGTAAGCAAATGAGTATCGACGCTGACTTACGAGCAGGCGTTATTGATGAAGCTACAGTAAAAATTAAACGTGGCGATCTTGAAAAGGAGAGCCAATTATTCGGTTCTTTTGATGGTGCAATGAAGTTTATTAAAGGCGACGCAATTGCTGGCATTATCATTATTTTTGTTAATTTAATCGGTGGAATCTCTGTTGGTACGGCACAACAAGGCATGGATGTATCAACAGCATTAAATACCTTCTCTTTATTAACCATCGGTGATGGCTTAGTTGCACAAATTCCAGCATTACTCATTTCGATTAGCGCCGGCTTCATTGTAACTCGTGTTGGCGGTAATGATAAAAACTTGGGTGAAAACATTGTTTCAGAGCTATTTGCAAATGACTTCACTATTTTAATCACCGCATTGATTGTCCTTTTTATGGGTTTTTTGCCCGGTTTTCCAGCGTCTATATTTTTGTTTCTTTCAGCATTACTTATTACATTATTTGCTGTTCGTTATCTGAAGAAACGTAAAAATACGCATAATGAAAAAAACATTGGAAATGAAAATATTAATTCAGATGCGACAGAGGGAGAGACTCAGAGGGTTAACCACGAAATAGAAGAAGAATATATCCCTGAAACATTACCGATTATTATTTCTGTAAATCAGAAATATAAAAAACATTTAGAAGAAAAAGCTTTTTTATCTCGAATGAAAAAAGATGTTTTTATTCGATATGGATATCGTATTCCTGACATTGCAATTAACTATTCACCGATCGTACCTGAAAATAAAATTGTCATGTTAATTAACGAAGTGAAAGCAGGTGAATATGATATTTGCTTTTATGGTCATCGGCTATTAACCGTTAATGATGAACTGGAATATCTTGGTATTGAGCTAATTAAATTTACAGATGAGTATGGGTCTGTCAGCACATGGTTTGAAAATCAGTATCTTGAAAATATTGAACAGCTTGGGTTGATGGTTAGAGATGACGTCACAGAGGTTATTGATTGCGTGAGTACATTACTACTGCGTTATATCAATGAGTTTTTTGGGATACAAGAAACTAAAAATTTACTAGACGATCTTGACAGAAAATACCCTGAATTACTGAAAGAATGTTATCGACATGCAACGGTACAAAAAGTGACGGAAGTCTTCCAGCGATTACTGATGGAGAAAATTTCTATTCGTAATATGAAACTGATTATTGAAACACTTGTGCAATGGGTACCAAAAGAAAAAGACAGTTTAATGCTAGTCGAACATATCCGTAGTTCGATGGCGCGCTACATCTCTTCTCGTTTTTCAGTGGATGGGCGTTTGAATGTCCTGATGATTAATGCGGAATTCGAAGACACAATTCGTCAAGGTATTAGGCAGTCTTCAGGGGGTGTGTATTTACACTTAGAACCTGAAAAGACAAATGAATTAATTCAAGCCGCTGAACTTGCTTTGGAAAACAGCTATTTATCTATTAGAGATATCAACATGTTAGTTCCAGTTGATATCCGTCGTTTTGTGAAGAAAATTCTAGAAGGCCGCTTTCCTGAGCTAGAAGTCCTCTCTTTTAATGAGGTTTCTGAAATGGTGAAAGTTAATGTTATTAAAACAATATAAGGAAATTTATGATGAAATATAAATTCGTAGAAAAATTAAATGAATTTTTAAATTCAATGGGTAGAAGTGATTTAGTTAATTCTCAGCTAGATTGCCATTCAAACATTCAACTAGAAATGAATGATTCCCCGGCAATTAATATCGACCTTTCAACGGATGATATTATTATTTGGTGTCACTTAACTGATTGTAACTATAGCCTGTTAGACTCAGTAAGCTCGACGTTACTTAAAACAATGTTAACGTATTCACCACGTAATTTTCAACCAGGGCAACCTGCAATAAATATTGTTGACGACACTTTTGTTGTATCAGCAGTTTTAAAAGAGATTTCGTTAAATGATATGCAACTATTTGCGGATAGTTTCGATGAATTTTTCGAAAGAGCCAATGAACTTCGAAATCAGTTATCTGCATAAATCATGAAGCTATTTGATACTTGCGCGCACCCAGCGTGCATTCATGGATGTCTCATTGAAGCGCCTTTGCAGGGTGTATTCATCGGCGAAATTTGCTTTATTGAGCAATCACTGGCAAATCCCAATATTATCGCCAAAGCACAGGTTGTTGGCTTTAAAGAAGGGCTAACCGTGCTTAGCTTAATTGGGCGAATTCAAGGTTTGACGCGTGAAGTTGTGATCCGCCCAAGTGGTTATCCGTTTGTTTTTCAAGTGGGAGAGCATCTTACGGGCAAAATTTTTGATGCTGCCGGAGAGCAAATAGGTGTTTTAAGTGACAGTAATACGAAAGTTACCTGTATTGAAACAAAGCTGCAGCGTATTGACACTCCCCCGGCGAGTGTAACGCAACGACGTCCCGTTGATGAACCGATATTAACGGGTATCCGTGCCATCGATGGGCTATTAACGTGTGGTTTAGGTCAGCGTATTGGTATTTTTGCCGCTGCGGGTAGTGGTAAAACGTCACTGATGAATATGATTATTAATCACGCTCATGCGGATATTCATGTGGTGGCTTTAATTGGTGAGAGAGGAAGGGAAGTTGTCGAATTTATAGAAGAATTAAGGGCTTCACCACATGCGGCCCAGACTATTTTAGTGTACGCCACTTCGGATAGCCCACCGATTGAGCGTTGCAACGCTGCACTATTAGCCACCACAATTGCTGAGTACTTCCGTGATATTGGTCGTGATGTTTTACTGTATGTCGACTCGATGACACGTTATGCACGAGCATTGCGTGATGTAGCGCTCGCGATGGGTGAACTACCGGCACGGCGTGGTTATCCTGCTTCGGTATTTGAGCAACTTCCCATGTTATTGGAACGGCCGGGAAGGTTAAAGCACGGCTCTATTACGGCTTTTTATACGGTTTTATTAGAAAGTGAAGATGAGGCCGATCCGATTGGCGATGAAATTCGTTCTATTTTGGATGGGCATATTTACCTAAGCCACAAACTTGCAGGGCGTGGGCATTACCCCGCTATTGATATTTTGCACAGTATTAGCCGCGTTTTTCAAAAAGTGACAACGCCAGAGCATCGGCATTTTGCCATCGATATTCGAGACATGCTGTCGAGACTTGAACAAATTCAGCTTTACCTTGAATTAGGTGAATATCAACGAGGTGAAAGTGAAGAAAATGATAGGGCTCTTGATAAGAAGGAAGATATAGAACGCTTCTTAAAGCAAGAAATGGAAGAATCGATGAGCTTTGATGAGATGTTTAATCAACTAAATTACTTGGTTTCTTAATGATTAATAATTTGCTTGCATTAACTCAGAGGCGTCTTGAAAGAACACTTCAAGCGCAATCTAAATTACTTTCAACAATAAAAGAGTTAGAGCGGCAATGTTTGAATATCAAAAAGCGTATTGAAATTTTATTCGTCCAAATAAAATCACATGAAAAATCAGAAGAGTTAAATAGGATGGCCTTTTGGGAAAGGCAAAGATTGAAAGCGGCTGTTTTAGCGGATATTGCCCAATTTGAATATCAAGTAGAAACAATAGCCGCTGAATTGTTAAAACATGAAGTATTAAAGAAACAAATTGCTGCACGTACATTCACTTTACGCAATAAGTGCGAGAAATTCCAAAAATATCTCAAGCAACAAGGTACTGCTAGGTGTTTAAAATTAGAGCGTCAGCAACAAAATGAAATTGAGGAGTTATTTGTACATGTCGGCAATAAAATCAATATCAAGTGAAAGTATAAGCGGTGCGGAAATAGAAAGTCCGCTAACGCCATTTAAGCCTAACAATATATTATTTGGCGATAAACATATTGCAAAAAAAATGGCAGAAGCAATTGTTCAAAAAAAAATAGTATGGGCGGCGTGTAATAAAAAATCCCCAAAAAATTTTGAGGAAACAGCGATTCCGTTAATATCTTACTTTCCAATAAATAAGAGTGAAATTACTTTACCAAAAAAATTATCGTTATCTTTTAAATCAGAAAAACCCATTGTTATTGAAAGTAATATGGATGTGAATGTTGATGAAAACGATATTGTATTAAATGATTTTGTTGTAAATAACGTTGAGGATGAAAATTTATTAAACACAACATCAATGGCAACGCCTATCTTTCCAATAACGATAGGCGTTGGGAAAAAGAGTATTAGTGATAATCTGGAAATTAATCATATGGTTAATTTTTTAGGTAAAAACAGTCCTTCAAATATACCAAGCGGTCAAAATAAAAGTGGGAAACCAATACCGATAAAACAGTCTAAATACACGGGCGTTACAATTAATTCAGTGTTAAAAGATAATCAGGTAATAGAAAAAAATACCCTACATGTAATGCTAAGTGAAAATTTATCTGAAAATAAACCAATCACTCAGCCCGCTAACCTTTTTTCTCATGATGTGGCTCCATTAGATTTATTAGGAAAAAAAAGTAGCAGATTAATAAGTGATTATTCTAATGCGAATATCAATAATGATTCTTTGAGTAAAATACCACTAGCTGAAAACTCAAGTCATGAGCAATATCTAGATATTTTAAATAAAACCCCCTCTTTATTATTCGAAGCTAAAAATAATGAATTTCCTACGAATAAATTAGTCGATGTATTAAAAGAAAAATCACCTGTGCTTATCGATAGTCAGTCGATTTCTACAGTGAAAGAAGTGGCAAACCCACTTTCCGGTGAAGAGCAACGGGTACAAAATTTACCAGAGGCCGAGAGTCTTGAGCTTACCGCTCTTCCCAAAAATTCTGTCATGCAATCAATAACGGATGTTCTTATTCGCCCACAGGCCTTACCTCAAATGAAAGAGCCTGCACCGAAGAATTATAAGCAAGTTGCATTAGTTGAAACACGAGAGGCTTCAGGGGTAGGAATAGAGAAAAAATCCGCAGCCCGCAGCCTGACTTATGCTTTTAATGGTTGGCAAAATGAGC
Organism: Providencia heimbachae ATCC 35613; assembly: GCF_001655055.1. GTDB lineage: Bacteria > Pseudomonadota > Gammaproteobacteria > Enterobacterales > Enterobacteriaceae > Providencia > Providencia heimbachae. The sequence goes on from NZ_LXEW01000032.1 coordinate 124,824, forward strand.
CCTCCGTAACGTTTGAATTAGCAACGAAAGGTGAGTTGATTGGGTCAACCTACAGCCATGAAGTTCAACATGCATTATATGAAAATAAGCATTTGTTTGACGGTGAACACAGTGTGTATATCCGACGAGAAGAAAATCGTGATGAGCAGCGTAATCAACAACATCAACATCAACAAGAAGAAGATTAATCATGCTGAAAATTCGTCGAATAAGCACGGCTGAAAAACAAATAAGGGCGTGGCAGCAATGTTATCAAGCAGATATAGCTCTCTGTTTTTCTAAAGAAAATAAGCTGTATTTTCAGCTTACTCTGGTTAGCGATATTCAAAAAATACAGGCCTTAGTTCCAGTGGAGTGTTGGTGTCATCATCATTGGCCAAATCTTTCACACTATGCATGGGATCGGTTAGATAATGAGAGTTTTTGCGAACTATTTACTACGGAAATTAACGGAAAGCGGTTTTTCTCCGATCATTTCCGTTGTGAATACGTCGAAATAGTTGATGATAGTGTAATCAATTCAGCTTGCCTAATAATACAAGAGCCGACCCTTGGAGAAGTGCGATTCTTTGAGCTAATTGAGGGTTTAGAAAAAAAAACATACCAAAATAAAATTTTAGAAAATTTAACGTTGCAAGCTGATTGGATACTTGGGTATAGCCAAATTAGCTTTAAACTTTTGCAATCAATTGAATTGCACGATGTGCTTTATATTCAAAAATTACAACTGAATATGTCTATTGCAGGACGCCTGTTCGCTAATTTTCAAAAACAAGAAGAAGGGTTATTTATGATTGATGAACTTATAACATCAAAAACAGAGGAAATGTTATTGTCAACTGAAGAGGGTTATATTCAAGAGCCTATTCAGCCGTTTAATATTAATAATATGAATATTCAATTAACATTTGTACTGGGTCATAATGAAATACCAGTATCAGAAATTTCAAATATTCAGCCTGGTTCTATTTATTCAATTGGTGAAAATAAAGAACGTGAAGTAAAAGTTTATGCTAATAAGCAGCTTATTGCCGAAGGTGAACTTATTTATATTGGTGATAGTGAGGAGTTAGGTTTGGAAATAACGCGTTTAGTAAATTTAGGTGATAGAAGAGTATAATATGCCAACAGTACCAAGTGAAATTCCATTATTAGCCATAATTGCATTCTCAACACTGTTACCTTTTATTATTGCAGCTGGAACCTGTTATTTAAAAATTTCGATTGTGTTGATTATGGTACGTAATGCCATGGGGGTGCAGCAAGTTCCTTCGACAATGGTTTTAAATGGTATTGCATTGTTGCTCTCAATATTTGTCATGATGCCAGTATTACAAGATGTTAATAACCATATACGTCATGAAAATGTAGACTTTAGTAATGTCGAATCAATTGATAATTTTGTTGATAATGGGCTTGGTCGATATAAAAGTTATTTACAAAAATACTCTGACCCTCAGCTAGTGGTTTTCTTTGAATCAGTGCAAAAAGGGGTGAGTGAATCGGAAATTGATATAAATGAAATCGAACCGACATTATTTTCATTACTCCCCGCTTATGCTTTGAGTGAAATTAAATCGGCATTTGAAATTGGTTTTTATATTTACTTACCTTTTGTCGTTATAGATTTGGTGATCTCCAGCATTCTATTAGCGCTCGGAATGATGATGATGAGTCCGGTGACAATCTCCGTTCCAGTAAAACTTATCTTGTTTGTTGCGATCGATGGTTGGGCATTGATCTCGAAAGGGCTGGTGATGCAATATTTTGAACTTGCGCAGCATTAAAGCGGAAAAGATGATGGATGAAATAGTTTATTTAAGTAACAAAGCAATGCTATTGATTGTCATATTGTCTGCCATCCCTGTGATAGTTGCTACTGCTGTCGGGTTGTTGGTCGGGCTATTGCAAACAGTTACCCAGCTTCAGGAGCAAACCTTACCTTTTGGTATTAAATTATTAGCGGTTTTTGGCTCATTATTTATGATATCAGGTTGGTTAGCTGACAAAGTCATGCATTACACACTGGAGGTATTAACGGCGGCAATACCCGCAATAGGGTTATTCGGATGAATCAAGAAATAGTGTCGCTGATATCCTCTTTGTTTTTTTCATTTCAGCAAGGATTGATAAAGGTTGCATTTGCCTGGCTTAGAATTGCACCTGTGATGTTTTTTTTACCGTTTTTTAGTAATAAATTATTGAACGGCGGGATTATTAAAAATTGTGTTGTGGTTTATTTGGCCTTGGGGCTATGGCCTTTTTTTTCCTCTCGAGATATTCAATGGGAAGAAATTAACCTAGGTGAGATTTTTTTATATGAAGTTTTAGTTGGGTTAGTTTTAGCATTAATACTCGGTTTACCTTTTATGATAGCGAATGTTATTGGCGAACTTATTGACATGCAGCGGGGTGAAACGATCAGTAGTATTATTGATCCTGCGAGTGGAACGGAGGCTTCAGAGCTAGCAGTACTTATTAGCTATATCACTTGTATGGTATTTTTAGCTCAGGGAGGTATGTACCAATTAGCTAATATTTTTGCCCAGAGCTACCAATTACTGCCATTTGCGGAAGGGTTTTCTTCATTTAATAGTCTTCCATTAGGGGAGTGGCTAAATAAGATGGTTGTCAAAGGTGTGATCCTGACAGCGCCTATTTTAGTCACATTATTCATTATTGAGGTTGCGCTAGGGCTATATTCTCGTTTTTGTCCTCAATTAAATGCATTCTCATTATCATTGGCGATTAAATCGATTATAGCTTTTGTTGTTTTTCTTCTTTATTTTAAAAATGAAGTTCCCGACATATTGGTTAATATGATTTCAACATCCCCATTGAATGACATTTTTCTTTCTCCTTAATTATTTTGGATATAAATAAAAATGGCAGAAAAAACAGAAAAGCCGACAGATAAAAAAATAAAGGATTCGGCAAAGAAAGGGCAAAGCTTTAAAAGTAAAGATTCTGTAGCCGCTATTGTATTAGTTGTGAGTGCATTTGTGATCGATGGAGTATCAAGTTTATATGAATTAGGTGGGTTAATGAAAAGAATATTAATCTCCCCTTATAATATTCATATCGATTCTTTATTGTGGGAGTTTTTCACCATTTTTTTAAGGATATTGTTACCGATATTATTAGCTTGCTTTTTATCTGGTGCAATAGCCTCATTATTACAAAGTCGATTTAGATTAGCGACAGAAGCGGTAAAAATTGATTTTACAAAATTGAATCCAATTGCCGGATTTAAAAAAATATTTTCTCTTAATTCATTGAAAGAGTTAATAAAAGCAGTTTTATATTTAATTGTTTTTGTAATATCGGCTATAACTTTCTTCATTGTTTGGCGAAATGATATTTTTATGCTTTATCGCACAATGATTAATGGCATGATCCAACAATGGGTTAGCCTGTGTATCACTTTTATTATTGTTTTTCTCGCAGTAGCGCTATTGATTATTCTTGTAGATGCTATTGCTGAGTTCTTTCTGTTTATTAAAAATTTAAAAATGGAAAAACAAGAAGTTAAAAAAGAATATAAGGATAATGAAGGGGATCCACATCTAAAAAGTGCGAGGAAAGGATTACATCAAGAAATACTTTCTGAAGAAATTAAGTCTAATGTACGTAACTCTTCTTTTGTTATGGCAAATCCAATACATATTGCCATGCTAATTTATTATGATCCTGATATTGCGCCTTTACCTTTTTTGCTTTTTAAAAGCCGAGGTGTACAAGCTAAAGCAATTATTAAATATGCCGAAGCACAAGGTGTGCCTGTTATTCGGGATATTACTCTGGCTCGTCAAGTATGGCGCTCTTATAAAAAAGATAGTTTTATTGATGAAAATGGCTTGCAAGACATTATGAAAATAATTACGTGGTTAGTTCGTGTCGAATTAGAAAAAATGGGAATAGATGTTGATGATGCATTGAGCAAGGTTATCAATTCGGAGTCACATTCATAAAAACAGTGATACAAAAAATTATTAATTTATTAAATCGTTTTTTTAAAGAAATTGATGGTTTGGCTAATTATGATGCATTAATTAAGGCTATGTATCATATACCATATATAAAAAATAAGGTGAGTGTATGAATTACACACAAACAGATGATATGCAAAATATAAACATGGAAGAACTACTCGATAATATAACGACAGCACTTATGGAAGGGGCTACTTATAAGGATATTCATGGGATACCACAAAGCACGATGGATGGAATTTATTCTTATGCGTATGAGTTTTATCAACAGGGTAAATTAAAAGAGGCAGAAACATTTTTTCGTTTTTTAAGTATCTATGATTTTTATAATACAGATTATGTAATGGGGTTAGCTGCGGTATACCAATTAACCAAGCGGTATGAAAAGGCAACTGAACTATACGCGTTAGCTTTTGTATTAGCAAAAAATGATTACAGACCACTTTTTCATGCCGGGCAGTGTAATTTACTACTGAAAAAAATGAGTGCAGCAATTCATTGTTTTGAAAGTGTTTCTGAAAATAGTTCTGATGCTGATTTAAAAAAGAAATCTCAAGCTTACTTAAATGCTTTAAAGAAAAATTTAGAGCAAGCGAAGTCGGAACTTTAAGCTTCTAATAAATAGTGAAGGAAATAGTATGGTTCACATTACAAATCCAAGTAATGAACGAATTGATAATATTCGTACATTCTTACAAGGAAAAAATCCAATAGGATTGGGCAATGAAATTGTTAAAGCGTTATTAACGATGGAGGCTGCATGTGGAGAGCTAGTTTCTAATGAGCAAGCGAAACGGCTAAGTCGTGAAAATGTACCACAGTTAATTAAACCAAAAATGATGGCGATGAAGATGCAACCTCATACGATGGGGAATATGACGTCAGAGAAAGGTTTTAACGCGAATGCGGTATTGATTGAGTCTTTTGCGTCATTACGCCAATTATTACATGAAGGTAAAATTGGTGAATTAGCCAGTCGATTACAGATATTGAATCACGAATCAGAATCTAAGCGTAATCAAGGGGAAGTTTTACTGAACTCTTTTGCAAAAAGTACTGATGAATTGGCCCAATCCAAGCAAAAAGGTGTCGAACTCACTAAAAAGTATAATGTTGAGGCCTCTAAATTAGACGCACTACAACAAAAATTACCCACCTTAAAGATACAGATAAAAGAAAATAAGAGCGCATTACAGATACAACAAAATGCGTTAGCGTTTACTCAAGCGAGCTTATCCTCATTACCAACCCCAGCGGTAACATTCGAAGATAAACAAATGTTTACTGAGTTAACACAACTTGAAAGTGAACTAGTTACAGATATTGCTCAGCTTGGAAAACAACAAAATACACTCTCTTCACAGTTCAGTGCGTTGAATACCGAAATTGATACTTTACTTAATGACCTTACGGTTATTAATACCCAACGTACTGATGTATTAAAGCAAGCAACAGAATTGGCAAAGGTCGCTAATAATGAACGTGAAAGCTTAAATAAATTTATTGAGTCTTCACCTCAACGCATTGAAATTGATGGTGAAAAATGGGAAAACACCCTCGCACTATTAACCATGCTGACTGCACAGCTAAAAAAAGCCATGAATGAAGACTCTCTTCGTAATATGAAAGAGCAAGAAGAGGTGATGACAGCAATCAGTGAGGCCTCTCGTAAAGACTCGGATAAAAAAGCCAAAGAAGCTGCGGAAGCAGAGCGTAAAGCCGCAGATGCTAATAAGGCCGCATCTTGTGCCAGTAAAATTTTCAGCTATGTGATGCTAGCTGTTTCTGTGATTGCAACGGTTGCCACATTTGGTGCAGCAGCACCTTTGACACTGGCAATTGCGGCAATAGGTATTGCAATGTCAGTGGCTGATATTGTTTTAGAAGAGACAGGTAATGGTAGTTTAATGCAAATGCTGGCGACTGAAATATCAAGTGCGGTTACGGATATGCTCATTACTTTTGGTGTTCCTGAAGAGGAAGCTAAAAAGATAGGCAGCATCGTCGGTATGGTTCTCGCCGCTGTCGCTTTCCTCGCACTTTCGCTTGTTTCGATGTCCTCTTTTGTAAAAAACATGGCTAATACGGTGTCGAATGTTGCTAAAACGATTGTGAAAAATACCGGTACTTTATTAAAAAGTACGATTAAATCAATGCCAAAAAGTTTAACAAATGCATTAGGAAACATAGCAACAAAGACGACTAAGGCAGGGCAGTCTATTGTAGATAATACCGATGAGATGGTGAAGCTAACGAAATTTACTCAGCTTGCTGATCAATTTGATGATGCAAAGGATATTTCTAAAGCGGTTAGCCAGGCGGTAGATAAAATAGATAAATCCGCTGATTTGGTTTCCATTGGTGGTCAGATGGTGAAAGTCGGTGATTCGGTAGCCGATAGCGCTGATAGTGTGGTGAAGTTGACGAAATTCACTCAGCTCGCTGACAAGTTTGATGATGTAAAGAATATTTCCAAAGCTGTCAGTCAGGCGGTTGATAAGGTAGATAAGTCCGCTGATTTGGTTTCAATTGGCGGCCAAATGGTGAAAGTGGGGGATCGGGTTACTGATAGCACCGTTAACGTCGCGAAGCTAGCCAAAGTCTCTAAGCTAGCGGATAACGTTGATGATGTTCAGGATATAGCGAAAGCTACTGACAAGATGGTTACATCAGCAAAAACGCAGAGTGTGGCGATGGCTCGACTTGAGGTTGGTATGAAGGGAACCGGAGCAGGTTTATCGGTAGCAAATGCTGCCACGACAGGCGGTTTACATTTACATTCTGCGGCTCAGATGCGCGATATGAAAGAAATGCTCGCAGGCATGATGCTAAATAATGAAACCATTCAAGCACTCGATGAATTGCTTAACGCATTAATCAAAGCAATGTCAAAAAACTATGAGCAGTTGGATGAGATGTTTACAGGTATGTTGACGTCACTTAAGCAGTCCGGCCAAGCTAAAGTCGATATGCTAAAAACTGCACGATTTGCCTAATTTACTGGAGAAATTCTAATGACAACTATCACTCAACCAATACATTCACCTATATTATCTAAATTAAATAATAACTCTGATTTAATACCGACTTCAACGGTTAAAGGTAATGCAAATACTTCTTCACTCGAACCTATTAACAATTTAGTTTTGCCGGGGCTTAATGTTGATTCTGGAGGGCTAAATATAGAGAAGCCAAAATTAACAGAATCAAATACGGATCTCGGAATTGAACAACTAACGCATCTATTAGGTCCTCTCAGTTCAATCGAAAATATTGAGCTTTTAGGTGATATCCGTAGTTTTCTTTCATTAACACCAGAAAAAATACAAACCGTGTTTACGAAAGTTTTAACTGAAGAACAAAGTAACATTGCACAGGTAGTTAAGAATGCTCAATTACCTGATGAAGTGGAAATGAAGCAAATTGCGCAAGCATTCCAAGTCGTATTGGCAAGTTCATTTTTTAGAGAAGCGCTAAATAATCAATCTGTTACAGATGTAGGGAAAAATGAAGTTAAGTCTGTAGGTGATGCGAAAAAAAGTGAGTTCATCGGTATTATGAGCAGTGATATCTTGGTGGAGCTAGTTAAAATTATTCGCAAAGTGATGGCTGAAATTAACATTTCAGACCGACGGATCAGTGCGGATTTTTTAATGCTAAATGCCAAAATGGTTGAAGCGGCAGCGGAATCAACCATTAAAGAAGGGAAGGAAATGTTCTCTGGTGCGATGATGGGCTTTTTTACCTCTCTCGCGATTAGCTCTGCGAGTGCGGCATTTCAAGCAAAATCATTGCGTACACAAAATCAATCCATTAAAAATAACTTGGCGAGCGCTAACCAAAATACCTCTGCAGCTGACCGTTTGGGTGAGCTAAATGTAAATACAGTGTCTTCAACAATGACATCGAAGGCAAATTCACTCTCATTGAAAGGGAAAGATGGAACATCAATGAGTCTGACAGATCAGCCAACCGTGTCGCAACAAGGCCTATCAAATCAAAGAGGTGTTGAGGCTGCGCAGCGCACAAATAAATTAGGGCTGGCAGAGCACCAAGAGCACGAGCGTATTATGAATAAAACCCGTGTAAAAATGGGTGTGGCAGAGCAGGGTGGGCGCTTGTCTGATAATGCAGGTCAGATGGCAACCGCAGCAAATCAAGTCAACGTTAAAGCAGAAGAAGCCAATAAAATGACGCAGCAGTCGGTGGCCGATGTTGCCCGTTCAGTTTCTGCGGATAAAGATAAGCAAGTGGATAAAGGCCAAGATACGGTTAAGCAAATGCTCGAACAATTACGCGAAATCAGGGAAAGTCAGCTAAGAACTTTCCAAAGTGTCACGAGGGGTTAGCGATGATGGATATTTTATCAACCGCAGCTCATGCGAATAATTTCCCTCAAAGACCGGTAGTGGAAACAACTGAAGCCCAAGTTGGTGTGACTCCTCTCTTTGTCGGGGATGGTATTATTCTCGACCCTCAAGCAGATTTGTATCAACAAGCAGATCAGGCATTTCAACAACTTGGTTATGAGGTTGCAACAGAATCATTTCGAGAAAATATTATATCGAGTGACCTTGGTAAAATTGAAGATCAGAGACGAGATAATGTGCGAGGGCTCAGGAGCTCTAGGGATAAACTCAATCAGTTACCTAAATATATTGCAGAATCGGTGGAGGATGGGCGTGCGCACATACAGGGACTGAATGATTTGATTGATAACATCCACTCGGGTTACCAAAAAAAATATGGTGAGGTTATTAAAGCAACAACAACGTATATGCAGGATGTTAATACTGCAATTGGCAAAATGAGTAATTATGTGGAAGCCGGTAGTGACGGTAAAATTTATTTTAAACCAGAAGCGTTTTTGATATCTATCGATAATTCTATTTCTAAATATTCAGGTAACCAATTTTCAGGGTCTGGTCCAGGTGCATATTTTGGAAATTGGAAGCCTAATCTTAGCAATGCGACGCCGCTTATTACAATACAAGGTAACCAACAAGAGTATCTTTTTTGGGAGAAAAAGCTGGCAGGACAGGGTTTTATTGTAGAGAAAGTGAATGGGAATATCAAAATCTACCCTGATTTTAAGCCAATTAAAGAAATATTTAGCTCAATTGCTAACTCACCTGCAAAGTGGGATGGTAGTGACATGATGACACAATCGTTTCAAAGTTTACAAACTGCGATTGATGGCCAAAAAAATACAATTAATAGCAGCGTGTCTCGCTTATTAGAAACGTTTCGTCAAGATAATAGCCATTTTGAAACCTTAGTTCAGTTGTTAATTCAATTAATTAAAGATCTTCATCAAAATAATAATGGATTAATCAATATGTAAATTCCTTAATTTAGGAATTTTATTATTACTATTTTTCGTTTTCTCTATTTAAATCATCATAGCTGTGAGGATTATTTATGCTTGGAAGTATTGTTTCACCTTTAAATCGCCCTTCGGTGAGTTCAATAAATAATATGGGTAATAGCCATAAGATTAATGGGATGGCATCGCAAATTTCATCTGTTGGCTCACCAAAGATTGAAAGCCAATTTCCCGTTAACAGCAGTAAAATAAAAAACACCATTGAAATTGGTGGCAATAGTCGAGATTTGCATAATAAAAACAATTAAATGCAAGCAAATGAAGTGAGTCAGTTATTACAGGCAGTTGACTCATCAATAACACCCGAAATGGTTTTATCTGTTCTATTAGCTGGAAGTACTGGCCATCTGACTCAACAAAAATTGAACTATGAGCCTGAAACAAGCTTAATTATATTAACGTTACTTAAGCCGGAAGAAACTACACCTGATTTATTAAAGTCGTCAGCTAAAATGATTAAAGATATCAATAGCACCTTAGCGATACATGATTTTTCTACAGAACAGAAGGTGACCAAAAAATCATTAATCGAGTTTGATAAGCAAATCGATAAATCTCTTTCTTTATTAGGTAAAGATAAGCTAAATGTAATTAGTGAAAGATTTTCAGATAAATATGTTTATCCTGAAATTAAGGAAATGTTAGGTAGATATTTAACCGATGAAACAATTAATGATTTACCTATCGATAAATTTTTAATTACTAGTGAAAACCAAAAAAAGAATAATGCGATATCAGAAATGGTGAAGTTGTATGAAAAACATGGCAGTAAAAATTATGTCGATAAAGATTGTCAATTAAATAACATATTTTGTGCACTTGAAGAAAAAGTTGAAATAATAAGCTCATTAAAAGTAACAGTGAATGGAAAAGAGCCGCAAAGTTTACCTGAAGATTCAGCCGCAAGTTTGCAACCTACGGATGAAGTCGATAATGGTACAGGAGCTGCTTATCAAGTAAGGGAACCCGCATCGTCGGTGCCTTCTAAATCAACAAATATTACCAATAACTATGGTAATACCTATATTTATAATTATCCAAGTTCTTCTTTTAAAGAGAATCTCAGTAACGTCACTCATTCAGATCTCACTGAAAGTGAAAGCAATCAACCGCTAGCGCCGCTGAACGAGCAAATTTTCACTCAGAAACTCGTGAAATTACAGCAACAAGCGCCTAAGCTTTTACCAGAAGAGCCTAGGGTGGACTATGACGATGAAGTCGATGCGCCGATACCTAAAAAACCGGCGACGGTGTTTAATACATTATTTAATCCACCGATATCAGTAAGCCGAGCCAAACAACCCATTAATGAACCCCCTTTGATTAAAGAGACATTAATGAGCGCTAGCGACTTATCGAAGCAAGAAAAAATTAATCATTTTTTACCTAAAAATTTCATTGTGGATAAATATACATCCCAAGGTGGCAAGTGGGCGTTATCCGACTCAACAGGACAAAAAGCAGTTACCTTATCGGCAAATGGTGCATCAACACGTAACCAGTCTGAAAAAGATAAGTATTATGAAAGCTCAGAGGTTAACCAAACGTCGGCAATAAAAGACATGTTTGCGAACCCATTTGAAAAAGTGGATGACGCTGAGACGACAGGGAATAAATGGCAGCTTGATGATACTAAAACCAGCAAACCTGTCACATTAACGGAGTTGGGGGCGGTAACGCGTGACCAATCACGCAAAGAGGCCTATACCACGGGATTTTTAAAGGACTAATGGCATGGATAAATTAATTAACACCCATTGGCAGTGGCTAGAAAATCAAATCCAACTGATAAGAACCTATTCAGGGATCACGCATTGTTTAACAATGAATTCGACTTTGATTGAAGATATACACATTGATTCTTTGGAAATGTTAGAGCTGATTTCATCTATCGAACAATACACCAAGCAATCTTTAAGAGATGATATTTGGATGAACTGGAACAATTTACAAGATATTGTCAATTATCTTGTGAAAGTAAATGAATAAGTTATTTATAGCCAGCATACTTCGAGTTGTAGTCAGGATCCCTACAACTTGAAGTATACTGGGGAGATTGCTCAGGGCTGATAATTTTTCATAATTAGCAGCCCGAGGTAATGATTACTTATCTTTTTCCTTCGATTTTTCTTGCTCTAATATTTCGCGATACCAACGCGGGTGATGTTTTCTTGCCCAACCACGAGTAACCCACCCTTCAACCATACTTCGGATCGAGCCTTTCACCCAAAATGCGGCATAGGCATGAACGAGAACGGTGATGATAAGAACAATAGAGGATAATGAATGCACCAGTAATGCGAGGCGAATAATGGGAATAGAAAAATAATCTGCAAAATAAGGTCGCCAGATCACAATACCACTAACAGTGAGTAGAATAAGGCAAATACTCAATACCCAGTAAATTCCTTTTTGACCCAAATTATAGTGTCCAATATCCCCTGCTTCTTCATTGTTCAGTACTTTATGAATGTTTTTCGCCCAAATTAAATCTTGTTTATCGACAAAATTATATTTTAAGTATTTAAAAAACATAAAGATAAATAAGAAGGCCATGACACTACCAACAAATGGGTGTAACAGTCGAGACAGCTGTGGTGTGCCTAAAATATTCATAAACCAATTTAAAGATGGGAAAAAGAAACCCAGCCCACTAAATGCCGTAAAAATAAAAGCGATGACCACTAACCAATGGTTGATACGTTCAGATGCGCTATGACGTAGAATTTTATTGCGACTCTTTTTCATTAGTGCTGCCCCTCTTTGTGCTCGGGTTTCTCCGTTTGAGAAGAGGCTTCCATATCTTTACGCGCTTCTTCTTCGTCTTCTTCGGTTGTGTGGTTTGGCCCAATGCCAAAGTAATGGAAAATAGCACCGGCAAACGTCGCTGCAAAGCCAACGGCAGCAAGCGGTTTCCAAATTCCTTTCCAGAATTTAACGGTTTCGCTTATTTCAGGGTTTTCCGGTAATCCATGATACAAATTCGGTTTATCTGCGTGGTGAAGAACATACATGACGTGAGTTCCACCCACCCCTTGCGGGTCGTAAAGACCGGCATTTTGATAACCGCGGGTATTCAGTTCTGAAACGCGTTCTTGGGCTAGATTTATCATTGATTCTTTCGAACCGAAATGAATTGCACCGGTTGGACAGGTTTTTACGCAAGCAGGTTCTTGACCAACATCGACACGATCAGCGCATAATGTGCATTTATAAGCGCGATTATCATCTTTATTGATGCGGGGAACATCAAATGGGCAACCCGCAATACAGTAACCACAACCGATACAATGTTCCGATTGGAAATCAACAATACCATTTGCATATTGGACAATCGCCCCTTCTGCTGGGCAGGCTTTCAAGCAACCGGGATCTACGCAGTGCATACAGCCATCTTTGCGGATCAACCATTCCAGTTTGCCGTTTTCTTCGACTTCAGAAAAACGCATGACAGTCCATGACTTAGCGGTTAAGTCGATAGGGTTGTCGTAAACACCAATATTTGTACCCACTTGATCACGGATGTCGTTCCATTCTGAACAGGCAACTTGGCAAGCTTTGCAACCAATACAGACGGTAACGTCAATTAATTTTGCAACTTCCTCTTGATAGTCACGGACTTGAGGTGCGGGGGTTAAGGAGTTAGTCGCAGAACGACGAATAATATTTTGAGATTGCATTGACATAATTTCTCCTTAGGCTTTTTCAACATTGACTAAAAACGCTTTATATTCAGGTGTGAATGCATTCGCATCACCAACTGATGGCGTCAATGTGTTAGCAAGGAAACCTTTTTGTGTTGCTCCCTCAAAACCCCAGTGGCAAGGGATACCAATAGTTTCGACGACTTTTCCATTAATGGTGAGTGGACGAATACGTTTGGTGACGACAGCCTTGGCTTTGATAAATCCACGTTTGGCACTGACTTTGACTTCATCCCCTTGTTTAATGCCCTTTTGTGATGCGAGCTGTTCGCCAATTTCAATAAACTGGTCTGGTTGTGCAATGGCATTGATCAGGGAATGCTTTGTCCAGTGACGAAATAGCTCTGTGATGGAATAGGTTGTTGCCACATAAGGGAAATCTTTGGCGTTGCCTAAATGGTCAGCATCGTAGCTGTAGAGCCGCGCAACAGGGTTTCGTGAAACGGCTGGGTGCAATAGATTATGTTCTACAGGGGATTCAAAAGGTTCATAGAATTCAGGGAATGGGCCATCCGCCATTTTATCGACGGCAAATAAACGACCAACACCTTCAGGTTGCATAATGAACGGGCCAACACCACTACCGGGAGGGGCGTTACTAAAGTCGGGAACATCAAATCCTCCCCATTGAGTCCCATCCCATTTAATCAGTTGTCGATTTTCATCCCACGGTTTTCCACTTGGGTCAACCGAAGCACGATTGTAGAGTACTCGACGATTTTGAGGCCAAGCAAAAGCCCAACCCGGCGTACAGCCTAGCCCAGATGGGTCAGCGTTATCACGATTGGCCATTTGGTTGCCTTTTTCTGTCCAGCAACCGGAGTAAACCCAACAAAAACTGGCAGTAGATCCGTCAGATTTTAATTGATGGAAGCCATCAAGCTGTTGGCCTTTTTTCAATAAT
>NZ_LXEW01000033.1 GCF_001655055.1 Providencia heimbachae ATCC 35613
AAATAGTTTGCCTGAATCATCAAAGATATCTTGCATTGCTTGACCATTGGCTTCTCTGGCAACCTCTTCGGGTTGTGGGTCATAAGGGTCAATATAGTTCCAAGAGAGATTCATCAGTGGTTCAGGGCAAACGCCACCTTCTTCACGATAAAGTTGGCGTAAACGCATGAGTAAATGACCGAGAATTTTACCGTCATGCCATGCTTGGGCAGGTGGGCGTGCTCCTGCCCAGTGCCATTGTAACCAGCGACCAGAGTTAGCTATCGAGCCATTTTCTTCTGCGAAGCAAGATGAAGGAAGACGGAATACTTCAGTTTGGATATCCGCAGTGGTGACATCATTCATTTCACCATGGTTTTGCCAAAAGTTAGAAGATTCAGTGACCAGTGGGTCGATGATGACTAAATATTTGAGCTTCGCCAGTGCTGCACTGGATTTATTTTTATCTGGGAACGCGGCTAATGGGTTAAAACCTTGAACAATATAGCCATTCATTTTCCCATCGATCATCATTTGGGTTTGAGCCATGATATCGTAGCTTTTATCCCATTTAGGTAACCAATGGTAACCCCACTCATTACTTGCTGTGGCATTATCACCCCAAAAACTTTTCATTAAGCTAATAAAAAAGTCAGGTGTCCTTTTCCAGTAATTGACTTGGTCAGGCACAATTGCGCTTGGGGTAACTTGCGATAAATAGGTTTGCAGTGAAATTTGTTTTTCATTAGGCAAAGGCATATAACCCGGAAGATTTAAGGATAATAATCCTAAATCGCTATAGCCTTGAATATTGGAATGTCCTCGTAATGCATTGACACCTCCACCCGGCATTCCGACATTGCCAAGTAACAGTTGGATCATGCCTGCGGTACGAATAGTTTGGGCACCACCTGTATGGTGTGTCCAGCCTAATGCATACAAAATTGTCGCTGTTCTATTTTTTCCAGAGGTCGATGCAAGTTGCTCACAAATATAAATAAAATCTTCAAGCGGCGTGCCACATAACGTCGTAACCATTTCTGGCGTGTAGCGAGAAACGTGCTGCTTTAATAAATTCCAGACACAGCGGGGGTGTTGAAGGGATTCATCCTTTAGCGCATGGCCATTTTCATCAATTTCATAGTGCCAAGAGCGACGATCGTATTGTTGGTTGTCTTTATCAAAACCACTAAAAAGCCCATCGTTAAAGCTATAATCTTCTCGAATTATTAAGGGGGCATTGGTGTAGGCTTTCACATATTCATGTTGAATTTTATCATTTTCAATCAGATAGCGAATCACCCCTAATAAAAAGGCGGTATCAGAACCCGCTCGAATAGGTGAATATAAATCAGCCACTGAGGCGCTACGATTAAAACGTGGGTCGACAACAATTACTTTGGCATTATTTTTAATTTTTGCTTCGATAACCCATTTAAAACCGACGGGATGTGCTTCGGCCGGGTTGCCGCCCATGATTAAAACCACATTGGCGTTTTTAATATCAACCCAGTTGTTGGTCATTGCTCCACGACCAAAGGTTGGAGCAAGTGCCGAAACGGTTGGCGCATGACAAAGTCTGGCTTGGCAATCGATAGCTAACATACCCAATGATCGCGAAAATTTATTATCGAGAATACCGGTTTCATTACTTGCTGCCGATGAGCACAACATACCTGTCGTCAGCCATCGATTAACTTCGTGGCCTTTTTCATTATGGGTAATGAAGTTATCATCGCGATCTTTTTTCATTAACCGCGCAATCTTATCGATCGCTTCATCCCATGAGATACGTTCCCATTTATCTGAGCCGGGCTTGCGATACTCCGGATATTTTAAGCGGTTTTCACTATGAATATAGTCGATAAGCCCTGCGCCTTTAGGGCATAAAGAGCCTCGGCTAACCGGGTGGTCGGGGTCGCCTTCGATATGGTAAATGGATTTATCGACATTTTTTGCGCCGTCACCTAGGCTGTACATCAATATGCCACAACCCACAGAGCAATAAGTGCAGTTATTACGCGTTTCTATTGAGCGTAATAGTTTATATTGGCGTGTATCGGCAAGGGATACATTAGGGGCAAAACCGAGTAAAGCAGCAGAAGTTCCTGCCATACCACTGGCACAAATTTTAAAAAAGGACCGTCGACTGACTTGCATCAGCGTCTCCTTGTTAATTGATTAGAAATACTAAGGCTAGGCAGTTAAAAAAACAGCCTATCCGCAGTGATTTTTCATTTTTCAATCATTCAAGACAGACCTGAGCATCATAGTGAACTCAATGTGATGAACTACTACATAAAATGATGGGAACTAATTATAATTGTTAAAAAAAATAAATCCACATTAATAATACGGTCATCTCTATACATAAAAGCTAACATTTTATGCAACTAGTGATATTCAGGAAGTGATATCCATGTTTAGTCCTTGATGACTCAATTTTATCTTGTCTTAATGTATATATTCACTGAATTCTACTTTTAATTGATTGTTAAATATAACCTAATAATTTATTTACTCCATTCATACAAAATTCATATATCTGACATCAAGTGATAACGCTCACAAAATATCATTCGTGCGTTTGCTTAAATCTACGCGCGTAGACTATCCTTTAGGTAAATAAAAACACATAACATATAATTTTGATTAATCGGCTTTGTGCCAACATCAAGGGTTTCTAATATGGCAATAGAACTGAATACCGCAGATAGCCAACAGGCTGCACAAGAGCGGTTAACCACGCCCGAAGGAAAAAAAGATTTCCGGCGGGCGATTTTTTCTTGTTGGTTGGGAACGACCATGGAATATGCCGACTTTGCATTGTATGGTTTAGCGGCAGGAATTGTTTTTGGTGATGTGTTTTTCCCTGATGCAACACCCATAATGGCGTTGTTATCGAGCTTTGCCGCCTACTCGGTAGGCTTTATTGCTCGCCCAATTGGTGCACTATTTTTCGGTTGGCTAGGTGATAAACACGGGCGAAAAATGGTTATGGTGATTACGATTGCGCTGATGGGGTTATCAACAACATTAATCGGCGCGATCCCGAGTTATGCCCAAATTGGAGTTTGGGCGCCAACTTGCCTAGTAATTTTACGTTTTGCCCAAGGGCTTGGTGCGGGGGCTGAATTATCCGGCGGTACCGTGATGTTGGGAGAGTACGCACCAGTTAAACGTCGAGGCCTTGTTTCTTCAATTATTGCCCTTGGGTCAAACCGCGGGACGTTACTTGCCTCAATGATTTGGTTGATTGTTCTGCAAATGGACAAAGAAAGTTTAATGTCATGGGGATGGCGGATCCCTTTCCTTGGCAGTATTTTGATTGCGCTGGCAGCATTAATTATTCGTCAACATATGCGTGAAACCCCTGTATTTGAACGCCAAAAGGCACTACTAGAGGAAGAACGTCGTCAAGCATTGGAAAATGATGTCATTACTCATCCTGTTGATGATCGGACTTTTTGGCAGAAGAGCAGAGCTTTTTGGACCATGGTTGGCTTACGCATTGGTGAAAATGGACCTTCGTATCTTGCTCAAGGGTTCATTATTGGTTATGTCACTAAAATTTTATTAGTTGATAAATCGGTACCAACTACGGCGGTATTAATCGCCTCAATCCTTGGTTTTGCCATCATTCCTTTTGCTGGTTGGTTATCAGACCGATTTGGCCGTCGCATTATTTATCGTTGGTTCTGTTTTTTATTGATTCTGTACGCAATTCCAGCATTTATGTTGCTGGATTCTCGTGAGCCAATGATTGTTATTCCAACCATTGTTGTTGGAATGGGGTTAGCTTCATTAGGGATCTTTGGGGTACAAGCCGCTTGGGGAGTAGAGCTATTTGGCGTACGTAATCGCTATAAAAAAATGGCATTTGCGAAAGAACTTGGCTCTATATTATCAGGTGGTACAGCGCCATTGGTGGCATCTGCATTACTTTCTTGGACAGGTCATTGGTGGCCAATTACGATTTATTTTATGGGAATGGCAACGATAGGCTTAGTGACCACCTTCTTTGCACCTGAAACTCGTGGTCGCGATTTGAACTTACCCGAAGATGCAATTTAAGCCAGTATAATAGGGTGAAAATGATGTTCAGTAGTATATAAAAACCAGTGCTGCTGCTATTCTTTGGATAAAATAAATAGTCACTGTAATAGGAATAGCGGAGTGTCAGATATTAATGATAGAAAAGTGACGCGGGTAGATGTTGCCCGCGAAGCTGGGACTTCTGTCGCAGTGGTCAGTTATGTTATCAATAATGGCCCGCGTCCTGTGGCTGAAGCAACCAAGCAAAAAGTACTCGCTGCAATCCAAAAAACAGGTTATCGGCCAAATGGTATCGCGAAAGCGTTGGCTTCTGGCAGTACGCAAACTTATGGGTTAGTTATACCGGATATCTCTAACCCATTTCTTGCATCAATAGCACATGCATTAC
>NZ_LXEW01000034.1 GCF_001655055.1 Providencia heimbachae ATCC 35613
AAAGAGAAGCATTCAAACATGGGCATGTCTTATTGCTTGGCGATGCAGGGGATTCAAGATTACGTGAAAAAGAATTGATTAATAACTTGCTGTTAAGGCAAGTGGAAGGGCTTATTTATACCAGTGTTGATCGCCATCCTTATATTGATTTGATTCAATCGTCAGGAACCCCTTGTGTGATGCTTGATAGAGTTGAATCAGGGGAAGGCTTAAGTACTATTCAAGTGAATGAAAAGCTGGCGGCGTATAAAATCACCCATCATTTAATACAGCACGGTTATAAAAATATTGGCATTATCTGCGGGCCTAAAGAAATGCTCAATACGCAAGACCGGCTAGCGGGTTGGCTTAATGCTCTTGAGGGTTCAAGCTTAATAGCCAATCCAAAGTGGATACTTAATGGGGAATATACCCGTGATTGGGGCTATCAAGCTATCCATAAAATGAGCAAAGATGGGCTTCCAGACGCGATTTTTGCCACCAATGAGTTACAGGCGTTCGGTTGCTTAAAAGCGTTAGCAGAATTGAATTTACGTGTTCCCGAAGACATTGCGTTAGTCTGTTTTAATGGCACCATTCAATCTGAATATACTGTTCCATCATTAACCACAGTTCGCCAACCGGTTGATAAAATAGCTGAAAAAGCGATTCAAATTCTACAAAACTGGTCACAAAAGAAAGCATTATACGAAGTTGAATTTGAACTACAGATCGGGCATTCCTGTGGGTGTAAAACGCGTTAAAATTTTAAATATTTAATTATTTTCAGGGAAATATATGCGTGTAATTATTGATTGTGATCCCGGTAACGGAATTGCAGGTGCAAACGTTGATGATGGGTTAGCACTCGCTCTGGCCATTGCTGCACCTGAAATCAAATTAGAGATGATAACAACCGTATCCGGGAATACACCTAGTGATATTGGGTTTAATGTTGCGAGCCAACTAGTGCGTTCATTAGGGGAAAAAACGCCTGTTTATCGAGGTGCGTCATCAGCACTGATTGAAGCAAGTTTTCCATGGCGTGAACAGCTCGATAATGGCGCCGAAAAATTTGAGTTACAGCATCTTTGGAATGATGTTCCCCGTGTTCAAGCCTTACCTATTGCTGTACCAGAAGCGGCGTTACGTATCGGTGAATTGGTATGTGATAACCCAAATCAGATCACCTTAATTGCAATTGGCCCATTAACCAATATCGCTATGGCGATGCAGCTTTTCCCTGAAATGGCGCAAAAGGTAGCAGAAATCGTCATTATGGGTGCTGTTTTTAATGTGCCTGGTTATTTGAAAGATACTAATTTTGGTTTAGACCCTGAAGCGGCTTATGCAGTGCTCAATAGTGGGGCGAATATCACCTTAGTGCCAATGGATGTGACAGTGCAAACGCAGATGGTACATGCTGATCTGGATAGATTTGCATTACTTAATACCGCGCTCAGTCGTTTTTTAGTCGAAACAATGCGCCCTTGGATTGACTACTCACGCACAACCCGCTACCTACCCGGTTGTTGGATCCATGATGTACTGACGGTTGCATGGTTATTAGATAAAACATTGGTGACTCAAAGCCAGAAACAGGTAGGAATAGAGCTACAAGGTGCATTGCGAGGAAAAAGCTTTTGTTATGACTCTCTGCGTTTACGTGTGGGGATCCCTGAGCCGCAAACAGCACCGATTACTGTCTTACAATCAGTTGATAATCAAGGTTTACTCGACTTGATTTTTAATACAATCAAGCAATATTCGGCAAAGTAATTATCTGAACAAATAGCGCCTGTTGGCGCTATTTCATATCCATATATTACCACTTGCTAGCTGACTGATTTTTGCAGTGAGCCATGAGCAAGGTTTCCTTTGTGGAAAGCGGCATGTCTTGGGGAAATTCGGGCGACTGCTTCTGCTGAGCAAGCGGCATCGACGAGTACAAAACTAGCATCATCACCTTTTGCAGGCCAAACTTGGTTACCTTTATCATCAAGAGGAAGTGTATTGCCCGTCGCGATAGCCAAAGAGCGGGAGAGTGAAAGCTCATCTGGGCGGGTATATAACTGTGCATATAAGTTGGCTTTTTCTAACATATCGCCTAATCCAAATGGAGACCAATGGTCGACGACACTGTCAGTACCGGTCATCACAAATACCCCATTTTGATTCAATATTTTCAGTGGCATATGCAAAGTACCAATAGGAACCGTTGATGCAATGGTAATCTGTTGTTCAGCAAGCTGTTTGGCTATCTTTTCAGCTTGTTCAGGATTGAGTGTTGCTAAAGCAAAGGCATGACTAATTGTGACTTTTCCACGTAAACTGCGGTTCTCATCAACGGTTTTAATCATATATTCAATCGCTGCGAGCCCTGCGGGGCTGGTTTCATGCAGATGAATATCAACACCTTTATTATAATCCAACGCAATTTGGAACATGGTATCAAGGGATTTTTCCATCGCGCCATCTACGTTAGTTGGATCTAAGCCACCGACATAGTGAGCGCCTGCTTGCATCGCTTCACGCATTAATGGCTCTGATTTTGACAGTAATAGCCCATGTTGTGGAAAAGCGACGATTTCACAGGTTAAATCCTGTTGGTGATCGGCTAATACTTGCTGCAAAACCGCTAAATTTTTTAAACCAGATACCGGTTCAATGTTGCAGTGGCTACGTGCAATCGTTGATCCTTTGGATTGGATCAATTTGATCAGCGCATTAGCTCGCTCTTTGGTATAGGGTTGAAGATCTGGCAACATTTTTTGTTCAAGGGCGATCATATCCATAATTGTTTTACCTTCACGGGACTCCGGCGCTTGCCAAGGGCCGCCATAAAAGGTTTTATCTAGGTGGATATGCATGTCGCGAAACGCAGGCAACATCAGCTTGCCTTGGGCGCTATAGGCGTTAATTTCACTATTGGCATGTTGTTTGTTTGGTAAAATAGCGACGACTTTACCATCATTGATTTCAATGGTTTGTAATGCGGTTTTAGTCCCAATTACGGTTGCATCGCGGTAATTAAAACCGGTTTCAAGTAAAGCATCATCAAGATAATAGTGTTTATCGGTAATGCTCGAAATACCACGACTTTGTAAGGATTGATTTGTTTCGGCTGAAGCGATACCGGATACCGCACCAAATAAGGTGCAAGCGGCAGCAACTTTAGCGCTGGTTGAAAGGAACTCTCTTCTGCCTGATGGTAAATCTGCTTTCATAGAAACTCCTTGCTTGTCTTTTTGATACTTCACGCCGCGAGTGAGTATAGGCAGCGTAAAGTATGATGAAAAATTTAGCCTTGAATAATATGTGTTCCTGTTTCACCGCGTAATGCCGCGGGGAGTTTTTCAGGTGTAGTAATAATCACGCGCTTACCGCCATTGGCAATAAATGACAGACTGGCTTCAATCTTTGGTAACATGCTGCCCGCAGGAAAATGACCTTCTTCCATATAACGCTGCATATCGGTTGTGGTGGTTTCGCCAAGGGCTTTTTGCTCAGGTTTACCAAAGTGAATACATACCTTTTCAACACCGGTTGTGATAATCAAAATATCGGCTTGTAACTCTTTCGCCAGTAATGTGGTGGAGAGGTCTTTATCAATCACCGCATCAACACTTTGGTAGCCACCATTCCCGTTACTGATAACCGGAATTCCACCGCCACCCGCAGCGACAACAACATAGTCATGTTCGGTGAGGGTACGGATTGCACTCGATTCAACAACACGCTTTGGCTCAGGTGATGCAACAACACGGCGATAGCCTCGGCCAGAGTCTTCAACAAAATGCCAATCTGGATTCGCTAGCTTTAATTCGTCAGCTTGTTCTTTGGTGAAAAATGCGCCAATAGGCTTCGTTGGAGCACTAAAGTTAGGGTCGTTTTTATCAACCTCAACTTGTGTTATTACTGTGATTGCTTGGCGATTATGGCGTTTAGCAAGCACATTGGTTAGTGCTTGCTGGACTAAGTAACCAATACCGCCTTGGGTATCTGCGACACAGTTAGCTAAAGGGGTGAGTGGTAAGCCTTCGACGGAATGTGCAATTTCAGCACGGCGTAGGTCAAGACCGACTTGAGGGCCATTTCCATGAGTCAAAACAATGTTGTAGTTGCCTTCAAGCATATCGCCAATATGCAGTGCGACTTCTTGCAGTGCTTTTTCTTGAGCGTCGATAGACTGGCTGTTGTTATCCTTAATAATACTGTTGCCCCCGATGGCAACAACCACGAGTTCTTTCATTGTTATATATCCTGATACAGAGGGTTTTAGCTAATGGGTCGGTGCGCTATTTTGACTATAAGCACACCGACTATTAAAGGCTGGCTTGATTACGCTGATTTACTGATTTTTTCAGCATTTTCAGATTGTTGTTCTTCTACTGATTTACGGCTATCTAAAAAGTGTTTTAGTACAAACAAAGCCGCCATCATGAGGTAAGCGTAGACAAACATCAAGGTTGGACCCGTTGCAATTCCAACCGCAGGTGAATGGATAATACCGAAGAATACCAGTACTGCACCTACCGCTGCGGCAATTGCCCCGCGTAGTGGTTGATTCAAGATTGCGAAGATGGCAATACAACCCCATAGCATACTTGCGAGCGGTGCGCCGTTACCTAAGTGAACAAGGCCTTGATAGTAAACACCTTTGTGCAATAACGTATCGAGACCGATAGCACTTGCAGAAGTCCCTGCTGCACCCATCACACTATTTACCATCGTCAGCGCCCAGTTGGCTATCCATGGGAATAGACAAATAAAGATAACAGGCACTTCATTTTTCGGTGTTTCCCTCACCACTTGGTTTGCGGTGACAACCCCGATAAATACCAGAATCGGTACAATAGCGGTCATCGGGATAATCGCTAACATAAAGGCGCCGATACCGAACAATGGTACGATAAACATGGTAATACCGGATGCTAAGGTATAACCCACACTTGCGCCCATCGCTTTCCAACCTGCGTGCCCTACATAGACAGTAACAGGGAATGGGTTACCCATGAAGCAACCAACTGTTGAAGATAAACCGTTAGCTAACATGACTTTACGTGTGTTGTATTCATCACCAGCAGCGTGAGCACTTTCGATATTTTCAAGGTCAAAGATATAGTTTGCTAAGCCCAGAGGAACCGCAGAGGCTAAATAAGGCAGCGCATGAGGTAAACCTTGGAGGAAACTGTCAATATGAACCCCTGGTGGGTTAAAACCAATTGATGTCATTGAATCTTTAATTGCTTCAGGGCTTTGTAGACCTGAAACCCATGCCAATACGGTACCTGCGATAAGCAGTAATAAACCAGTTGGAACGCGAGCAAAGATAGGTTTTTTACCGAACCAGTTAATGAAGATTAACAGTAATACGATGAAGGAAACGGTTGGTGCTTCAAATGCTTGTAGCATTGGGTTCATTGCAAGTAATAATAACCCAAGTCCAGAAAGACAGGATAATAGTACGGTGCGAGGGATCATCTTACGGATGGTTTCACCTAAGAATGAACCACCAACAAGGATCATTGCCTCAACAAAGCACCAAACAAGCGCGATTTGAATCGCAAATTCAGCATCCTGTGTAGTTTGGTACACCGGCATAATAACTAAGAAAGTGACGGTGAAAATAGAAGGGGCGCTAGGTCCTGATGGTAACGCAGTAACATCATTACGACCCGTTTGTTTGATCATCTGCTGACCAAAGTAGGCATAGCTAATACTGGCAAGCAAAACAGCAAAACCAAAAGCAGGTGCAATACGACCGTAAACAATTTCAGATGGAATACCAACAACAAAAATCAGTAACCCCATCATAGTGAGCAAGTTAGTAAGGTTATTGGTCATCAACCCAAAGTAGGCCGCCAAGTCCCCGCGTTTCCATTTGATATTTAGTAGACTCATATTTATTTCCCCCATCATACCCGTCCATCCCCGTCATACTTTGAGCTGCAACTACGTTAACTGCTCTCAGCTACCCGAGTCACATACTTGTGTATGCTTCTCGGGATATCTTCGTTTGTCGCCTTGCTGCAACTCAAATTATTTAGGGTATGTCCCACGACACTTTGAGTTTCAAGGTTTCTCACCTGACTAAAATTCAAAGTACTTAAGGTATTCCCCGTTATACTCGATGTTGCAGTATTAACTATGGCTCATTTATGACGTTTATTAATCAGGGTATATGTCGCTTTATATTTATTTTTCTTGCCCAACCGAAGTTGGGCGTTATTTTTTCATGGTTGGAAACTAGGCGTATTTTGCCGCGTAAGACAGCATCGCTTTTTCAAAGCACTCAAACGGTGGATGGACAATACCGGCACCAATCATGCCGATACCTGCATCTTTATGGGCAATCGCAGTATTGATGACCGGAAGGATGCCGCTGGCAGAAACCTTCGTAATATCAATGGCAGTAGGAATTCCCATAAAGCCAAGTAGTGGAATAGTGACGTTCGGGTTTTCACCAAGGGTGATTTCACGCATTTGACGCGAGAAATCTACCGCCTCATCAACTGTTCCGCCGACAAGGGCCACAATCGCAGGGGCTGTTGCCATCGCGAAGCCACCGATACCATAGGTTTCTGTAATCGCGGAGTCACCGATATCTAAACCGGAATCTTCCGGCTTATAACCGGCAAACATTGGGCCGATAACTTGTTGGGCTGGGCCTGTAAACCAATGACCCGGTAATCCACTGATACGTAAACCAAACTCATAACCATTACGTGCCATGGTCGTGACAACGGTGCTGTATTCGATACCGTGTGCAGCATCCATCGAGGCTTTACACATCGCCATCCATGTTGGACCAGAGAAGTAATCACTGCTTGCCACAAAATCAAACACTTCTTTTTGTTGAGCCACAGAAAAGTTAGTTTGGATCAGACCCGTGGTTAATGCTTGGATAAGTAGTGTGGTGCCTGCATTGTTACGGTTATGGCACTCATCACCCATATGCAGGGCTTGCGCTAACATTAAACGTAAATCAATTTCGCCGATAATTTTCATCGCATCACGTAGCATTGGGCCTAATACATCACGCATCCAATTTAAACGGTCGATAACACTTTGGTCATTGGCACCCATACGCAGAATTTTTGCCATTTGCTCACTGAGGTTAGTGAACGCACGGTTGCCATAGGTTTTGTTCTCAACGATATGCATAAACATTGAGGCAGAGGTCACACCGGCCATTGAACCTACACAGTCATGTTCATGGCAAGGTGAAAAAATAATTTCGTCAGATGCGGCGACACGTTCTGCATCGGCTAAGTCTTTTGCTAACCCTTCAAAGACTAGCGCACCGGTAACCGCACCACGCATTGCACCGCACATGTCTTTCCACTCAATCGGAGGGCCTGCGTGCAAAATCGTATTTTTGGTCATTCCGGGTACGACGTTAATCGCTTGGTCATAACCAATCAGTACCGGTTGGGATTGAATAATGCGCTCAAGTGCTTGAGTATTGGCGGCTGCAATTTTTTCTTGTAGCGATGCATTACTTTCAATTTTATCTAATGCACGGATAACGTCGACGTTGCCTTGGCCTGGCGGCGTCCAGTTTAAATGTGTGACGGGAACATGTTGTTTTTTCAGGTCATCACTGAACATTTCGATGCCCACATTGATAACATTCAATGGTTGTTTAAATAATGAAGTCATTATGCTTTCTCCCCTTTCCAGACAAACTCGCGTCCTAATAAACCGGTATTGGTGCTGCTACTTGCCCAAATGACATCCGCATCAGTCAGCATTTTGACCTGTGCATCCATTGATGGTGTGTCTTGGTCAGTACCCAGCACGTAGCCTAAGATGATCAGTTCACGACCATCTTGCTTAGCAATGTTTTTCGCTTCTTTGATGGCATCAATCATTACGCCGACAGGGTCTTCGTGTGAACCGTAGCCAAGAACAAAGTCCATCATGATGACACCTACTTCGGGGTCACGAGCTTCTTGTAATAAACGGCCAATACGGTTAGTTGGGTCGATCATTGGGTGTGGTTTACCATTGGTAAAATCATCATCCCCAAAATCTAAGAAGGTATGAGCGATGCTTTTATTAACGTCTTTTAAGCGATAGTCAGGGTTTGGTTGAATGTTGCTGTAAACATCGTCATATTTTTCGAGTGCAGCAAACATGGCTTCATCACATAAGGTTCCGCCACAGAACAGCCCGCGAATATATTTTTGTTCAGGTTTGAGTTTAGGACGAACTTCTTCAATTAATGGCCAATTGAGTGCATGTAAATTTAAATCTTCTTTTTTCAGACCGGCGAGCAATACAGCTTTCAGCGCAGCTTCTTTGGTGGCTTGAGCAAAGGTTAAGCCCGGCTTGTCTTCGGGTAACGGCTGGCTACCAAGGAAACAAACAACCACTGGTTTATGGCATTTCTCTGCTTGCTCTAATACTTTTTTGGCAACGGAAGGTGCTGGTGGCTTAGAAACGAGCACGATGACTTGTGTTTCATCATCTGCATCAAGCATTTTGATTGCATCAATCATCATGATGCCACCAATTTTCTCACTGAGATCGCGGCCGCCCGTTCCAATTAACTGGGAAATGCCGGCACCAAATTCGTGAATACGTACACTAAGTTCTTGGCTACCTGTGCCGGATGCACCGATAATCCCAATATTGCCACGGCGAACGCTGTTACCGAAACATAATGCAGTGCCATTGATAATGGCAGTACCACAATCAGGCCCCATCATTAATAAACCTTTACTACTGGCTAATTTTTTCAGTGCTAACTCATCTTCAACAGAAACGTTATCTGAGAACAACATCACATTAAGGTCGTTTTCTAATGCGATACGCGCTTCACGTGCTGCAAACTGACCATTAACTGAAATCACAGCAAGGTTGCTGTCGGGAATGTGTGTTTTTGCTGAATTTAAGGTAGCGTATTTGGCTTCATGTGAGCCGCCACCTTGATTTTTCTTATTAAATAAATCTTCGATAGCAATTAAACTTGCATCGTTTGCCTCATCGCTTGGGCCTTTAATGACAATCATTAAATCGCCATTTTTGGCTTCTTCTAGTTCAGGCGTCAGGAGCCCGAGATTTCTGAGTACGCCTTTATTCATCTCGGTTGCCATTGCCACAAAGGCTTGCTCAACATTGTCGAGCTGGTTTGCTTTTGTGGAAATAGACATCAGTGACACAGAATCAAAATAAGTATTCTTTTTTATGACAACTTTAGTCGACATATCTTTCTCCGAAATAATGGGTGAGGTACAGAGCATCGCGAATGCCAAATAGCATGTCGCTGCCTGAACTGGACCCGATATTTAAAATAGCTAAAAACTGCGAATAAATTTCTGTTTCTTTAGCATCAACTAATGACTGGATCAGTTGGTGCATGTTCTCGCGATATTCATGATTTAGGGCTTTTTCTAAGGTAATGGCACTAATGGGCGTTGTTCTTTCCTTGCTTTGGGTAATACCTTGATAGAACTCAGGGTAAAATAAATAAGCAGGGTGATTTTTCAATAATAAGAACGCCATAAGACCCACTAAATAATCATCCCCAGAAGGTGTAAGCCCGATACCTAGCCCAATAAATTGGTTAATGGTGCTAACTAAATGTTGATGTTCTTGTTTTTCTAATGACCTAATTAAACGTGTACGAAGCTGATTTAATTTCTCCGAGGAGGATAAGTAAAAGACGTTATCTCCTTGGTAATTAAATAGGGAGCTTTCATTGCTATTTAAAATCAAATCTAATGTCTTTAACTGATTACGTAAAAATAGCTGATAATCTTTTTTTTCTATTTTGTCAGGGGTAAATTCAATAATAGGCTGTTGCCATTGCTTACATAATGAGAAAGAAAGTAAATAACACTCACCAATCGCAATGTCTTTATCTAATAAATAAAAAGAGTCACCACTCTTTATATTTAAAAGAGAAAAATCTTTATTTAATAGTCGGCAGCTATTAGGTGCATTATCTAAAGGAGAGCTCAGTAAAGTAAAAAGGCGATTATCAATAGAAATATTAATAGCCTTATTAAATACTTGTTCTACTTTTCCTGAAAGCTGCGGCTGATTTAAAAGATTAAGAAAATGAGTATCAGCCGTTAATCCATATAATATTTGCCGATGAGACGTGAGTGTATTCACAGTTCTCCTTACTGATTATTATGCTCCCGCAGCAACCAGTAACTCAGCGATTTCGTTATAACCTTTCTCACGAGCTAACTCTAAAGGTTTTTTTCCATATTTATCAGTCATGTGTGGGTTTGCACCATGATCTAATAATAATTTAACGATTTGTTGTTGTTTCTCTCCACCATCATTAAGAACAATAGCTTCGAGTAAAGGGGTCCATCCAACAAAGTTAGTGTGGTTAACATTAATTTCTGTTTTTTCAAGCAGTTCACGTACAATTTCGACGTGACCTTTTTCACTTGCTGGTGTAATACCAATGCCACCAAAACGTGAAAGTACGTCAAGATCAGGGTTAGCCGGTAATACAATACGCAATAGCGTTAAATCGTTATTTAGGCAGCTCAGTAGGAAAGGGTTAAAGCAGGTTTGGTCTTGTTTATTAATATCTGCACCTGCATTAATTAAAAAGGAAACACACTCATAGTGTTTATTAAGACTTGCATTAACAATAGCGGTACGGCCTTGACGATTAGTAACATTAATATCCACACCTTTTCCAAGGCAATCTTTTAATATTTCTAATTGACCTTGTTCTGCGGCGGATAAGAATTCTTGACTTAATGTGCTGGCTGTCATGGACTTCCCCTTAATAGGTTATTTGAATTAATTTCATTATAACCAAAATAAATAAAGACAATTTATGATGATTAGAGCATAGCAATAGTTCTGAATAAAAAGAATCCATTTAAATTTAATTCATCAATAGAGTGATCAATTGTTGAATGAAATTCAATAATCAGGTTTTTTTGTGCGTGGAAGCATTGTTTTTTGCGCTTTTTTGATGTTTTATGACCATTTTTTAATCAAAATGGGGCAATGTTTTTTATGAATTCACCTACAGATAAATGATTTGATCAATTCTGTGATGCAGTTCAAATTGAACATGTTTTAAATGTTAATATTGTGATATTTTTGATCTAAATTAATGATAATGTTAAAACAGTGTTTGGGTATTTAATTCAATAATATTAAGTATTTTGAATATTAATAGCACTTTTAATTAAAATGCGAGTTTGATGAATTAAAACTAATTAAATTAAACATGCTGTCATTACAAATATTTCTGTTAACCTATAATAAATAGGTTGAAAAACAGTCTATTATTTAGGCTATTGAATTTTATTCACAGATATACCCGTCATACTTCAAATTGCAGGGTTGTTGACTACACTCAGCGAGTCAAGTCACATAGTTCATCTATGTTCCCTGACTCTCTTCGCTTGCCGCCTACCTGCAACTCGAATTATTTTGGGTATACCCGTTATAGATTTCAAAATTTTAAAGCATAAAAATTTTATTTGATTACTTTTTGTTCAACTTGGGAATAAAGCGATGAACTCGATTTTTACCGAAGAGAATTTACTGACTTACACAACAGCGGCGAAATTTGCGAGTTTTAGTAAAGCGGCTGAAGAATTAGGTATAACAACCTCGGCGGTGAGTTATACCATCAAACGTATTGAAACTTATTTAGATGTCGCACTATTTATTCGTGATACACGCAATATTGAGCTAACTGAAGCCGGATATTATTTTTATCGTAAAGCGACTGATTTACTTAATAATTTTCATCTGATCAAAAAAAGTATTTACTCTATTGAGCAAGGAATTGAAGCTC
Organism: Providencia heimbachae ATCC 35613; assembly: GCF_001655055.1. Taxonomy (GTDB): domain Bacteria; phylum Pseudomonadota; class Gammaproteobacteria; order Enterobacterales; family Enterobacteriaceae; genus Providencia; species Providencia heimbachae. Next base: position 11,774 of record NZ_LXEW01000034.1, read on the forward strand.
GAGTTCGTATTTGTATTAATCAATTATTGTATACCCCTTATCACACGGCAAAGTTGCTCCAAATATTGAAAAAACAATTTCCAACCTGCCAAATTACCGTGACAACCGAAGTGTATAATGGGGTGTGGGATGCAATTATTAATAACCTTTCAGATATTGCCATTGGTGCGCCGGGCACATTAATGGATGGCGGCGGTATTGATTACACCGAAATTGGTGCTATTCATTGGCAATTTGCGATAGCCGCAACTCACCCATTAGCGTTAATGCCAGAACCTATCGCAGAGAGCCAACTGCGTTTGTACCCCAATATTATGGTGGAAGATACGGCACACACCATTAATAAGCGAGTAGGATGGTTATTACATGGGCAAGAGGCCATTCAGGTGCCTGACTTTAATACTAAATGCCAATGCCAGATATTAGGTGAAGGGATCGGATTTCTGCCAGATTATATGGTGAAAGAGCATGTGAAGAATGGTTTGTTAATTAACAAACAAATCCAAAACCCGAGACAAGACTCCCATATGCTATTGGCCACACAGCACTCCGCGACGGGGCTGGTGACTCAGTGGATTAGAAAAGAATTTGCCGATAATGGAATTTTAACTCGCCTTTATAGTGACTTACTAAAACCGATAAGCTAAATAGCAGCCTTATGGCTGCTCAGTGGCAATATCCAGTGCTTTATCAATCGCATCAGGGATCACGCTGCCATGGCTCTTACCGTCGAATAAGGTGAAGTGACAGGTTCGATTATGGCTTTGAATTTCAGTGCATATTTGACGAGTACTGATCCAGCTTTTTCGCGTTTGGTAATTTTGTTTTTGTTCGTCAGTTAAACGTGATAAATCAGGTTTTTCTTCTAATCCCCCCAATGTGATAAAAATAGGGGATGCAGTTTGCTGATCCGTTAGCTTTGATAAATCAACCATTTCGCCTTTACCCCACCACAATGATGGACTCGCCGAGACAAAATTTTGAAATGCGTTAGGATGGTTTTGATACGCCATCAAGGCAAATAGCCCGCCAAATGAATGTCCAAATAGTGTTTGTTTTTGTTTATCAATAGGAAATTGCTGTTCAGCCCATGGGCGAATAGTCTCGCTTAAAAATTGATACAGAGCAGGCGACCCACCACCTTGTTTAAACTCATCCCCTGAAACGGGCGGGGTGTAGTCATAGGTGCGCAATTGTTTTGGAAAAGCTTCATTAACCGGGTAGCCAATACCAATAATGATAGGTAAGGCATTCACCGGCAATTTTTCTACCGCTTTATTGACGACGTTTGGATACAGCCCATTACCATCAAGCATATACAGAACAGGGCGCTTTGCGGTGACATTGAAAGGGACTGCACTATAAATGCGTAATGCCCGCTCGCCATACTGCATATCGGTTTGTTGAATATCATAAAATTGGCTGACATGGTCATCTAGGCTAGGGATGGTTTGGCTGGGGCGTGCAAATGCACTCGTTGCCATACATAACAATAAGCTGGGGATTAGTAATTTATTCATTTGGCTTCAATGTGCTGCGGGTAGACAAAACAGTATACCCGCATCCGTGATTAAGTTGATGAAAAATTAGAAGCTGACGTTGACGTTCGCCCAATAACGGCGACCATCTTCAACATCCCAGTTTCCACCGCCTTCTGCGTCAATTTTAGGACCCTTTTCATTTGCGATATTCAGCACAGCAAAGTTAAGTTTAGTATTCTTAAATAGCTGATAAGTCGTACCGACATCCATAGTGGTATAGCCGCTACGATAACGAGGCACTTTTGCGCCATTTCGTTGAGCCGCCCACACTTGTTCACCAGTATATTGTGCACGAGTATACAGATTAAGGTCTTCGTTAAACTGCCAATCTAATTTTGCGTTAGCCATATGTTTTGGTGTTTTATCCAGCGCATAGCCTTTGAGTGACATACCATTACCTAATTTTTCATCATCACTTTTACGCTCTGAATCGGTATAGGTATAGTTTAGGCTGAGTTTCCAATCTTGAGCGATGGGAATACCGGTTGCCACTTCGACACCCTTGATATTAGCTTTACCCACGTTGTCATAAGTGTAGAGATTTAAACCTGTGATAGGATCCGGTTTACCTGTGTAATAGCTGGTTAATTTGTTTTTAAAATCAGTGTTAAAGAAAGTTAAGCTGGCATCAAATCCCGATTCATGGTTATAGGCAATACTAATTTCTTCACTAACACTTTTTTCAGGCTTCAGGTCAGAATTACCATAGATAATACCCGCTCCTTTTTCTGTTGAAGTTCCATAATTTGAACTAACTTCACGTAATGTTGGCGCTCGGAAAGCGGAGGAAATACCGCCTTTAATGGTAATTTCATCGGTAAGATAGTAAACCGCGTAACCTCTTGGGTTCCAATGATTGCCGTAAAACTCATGGTGGTCTAAGCGTAACCCACCCGTTAATATCAGGTTTTCAGTCGCAGTAAATTCATCTTCTAGGAAGAAAGCGTGCTGATCCGCAGTCAGTTTTACATTTTCGGTGCTTTTAGCCCCTGTGGCGGAAGTGTCTTTTAATTTAGCGTGTTGGAATTGGCCACCGACAGTTAAGATATTATCTGGTAAAAATGCCACGACTTTCCCATCCACTACCGTATTGGTGATTTCAGGGACGCGAGTTTCATAAGCAAGGTTATAAACACCGGTCTTTCCAATTTCCTTTTCTGACTTAGTATTACGCTTTGTTTCTTCTTGATAAATACTTATTTCCGTATTTACGATATCCCAATCACCTTTATAGGTCAGGGCGATATGGTTACGGTCGTTATGTATTTCGGATTTGGTATTCTTTCTTGGTTTGCCGTTAAAATCACTCGTTGGAGAGAGTGATTTACCTGGCGTAGAATCTCTTTCTTGTGTAGTCCTTCCTGCTTCTAATAAGAAAGTTTGGTTATCCCATGGGGTATAAGTGAACTTGGCCGTCAAACTCTTATTATCTTTTTTATTATGCCCATCAATAATTTTATCTTCTTGGCGATAATCGCCGCCACCATATAATTGCAAGCCTAATTTATCTTGGATCAGTGGACCAGATAGATAGAAATTACCATCGGTTGAGTTACCGCTGTCACTATTTTCTTGCAAGATGCCGCCGGTTGAGACGCTACCGTGCCATTCATTGGTGACCTTTTTGGTGATGATATTGATAACACCACCCATCGCATCTGAACCATACAGGGAAGACATAGGTCCACGGATCACTTCGATGCGTTCAATTGCTTCGACCGGTGGCATAAAGCCAGCCTCAAAACCACCGCTACCGTTAGGACGAGATTCGCGGCTATTTTGGCGACGGCCATCGACTAAAATTAGCGTGTATTCGCCGGGTAATCCACGAATATTGATATCTTGTTTGTTGGCGCTACCAACAACACTGACACCTTCAACATCTTTAACAGCATCAGCTAAATCACGAACGGGTTTATTTTGTAGTTGTTCCGCGGTGATAACCGTCACGCTAGCCGGCGCATCACGTAATTGCTGTGAGTAACCGGATGCACTGACGACCATGGTATCTGAGTTTTCTGCGGCTGTGGTACTAAAGGCAGTGAGTGCGGTGCAAACACCTGCGGCAAGGAGTGTGTAGTGAAATTGCGAAGTCATAATAATCCCTAGAAATATAAATGATAATAATAATTATATAGCTTATCAATACTATCACTGAACTAGGCTAAAAATAAATAATTGGCTTGCTAATTTTGGTCAATATTTGATCTCGAATAAGGATATCCCAGTGCTTTGAAGGGGGAAGGTTATAGGCAGTAAATGTCAGGGCATTATCAATAATCAACTGCGTATTACGATACTAAGGCTTTTTAAGGTCTATGCGCAGTTAAATGCCAAGTTTTACAGGGGTAATTTAAATCGATGGTTAATCCCACAATATTTTCGATGGAAAATGATTTACTTGTAAATATTGCTTAAGGGATCAAAAATGGCGATTTATATGAATCAGTCAAGGATAAGATATGGCAATAGGATTCTTTTTACGAGTAGGAGATAAGACAAGTTGTGGTGGCCAAATTTTAACAGGTGACCAGACCATGCAATGGTATGGCGTTGCTGGCGCTCGAGAGGGTGATATTGTCAGCTGTGGTAAACATTCCGGTAAATATCATATTATCGGGGGGATCAGTAGCATGTGGCTTGAAGACCGGAAGCATGCTGGGACATTAGAAAGCATCAGCTCTTGTCCTTGTCGTTCTCATTTTATTCCGTCTATTTCCGACAGTTATGCTCCAATGACTGGCAATGAGTCTTTGCCTTATTCTGAATACCAAAACGACACCACCGACAACGATGGTGATAAGGAATTGAACCACTTGATTGAATGTATTCTTGTGGATGAGTTTGGCGTGCCGTTAGCGGATATGCCTTACACCTTAACGGTAGGGAAAAAGGTCATTCGAGAAGGGAGAACGGATTTTAACGGTTACTTTCTGGAAAATAATTTACCGCGAGCCCACGCGACACTTACCCTTCCCGGGCAAACACTGACGGATGAAATGGAAAAGCGCCCCTTGCGAGCATTACGAGGTGAGGCGCATTCGCCCGTCAAGTCGCAAGCTGAGTCCAACGGTTATTTATATCATTATGTCGTGATTGGTGAGTTGTGTGATAATGCGCCGAATATCGCACAATGGGATCAAGCTAAATTTGGGCTACCTTATTACCATTTTCCAAATGACGATGAATTTAACGGATTCGCGTTTAATCGTGAAAATTTTAATCAGTGCAATGTCATTGAAGTCTGTTCCTTTAGAGCATGGTCTTTAGTCCTCAACCACACCCCAAATTACGACATGGTCAATGCCTATAATCTAGGGTTAATGTCACTGCTTGTTTACAAAGATGAAGTGATGGTTGACCCCGAGGAAGTTGAGGACATGCGTGAATTTATCGCCACACCGGATACCACCACCTCGTTTTTCTATCAGCAGTGTTTTGATTTATCTAAAGCCCCCGAAATTAATGACGCGTCTGTGTATCCCGCTATTGTCACTGATGTTCCGTTTAACGAACGCTATCGGCCTGCCATCTTCTTAGACGTTCAACAAGTGGATGCGCCCGAGAAATTCGAACATGACACGCAAATGTTTTTTGTGGCAAACGACACCCAAATCATTGCGGCATGGCGAGGAACCGCCAGTGCGAGAGATGCGCTGACCGACGGCACCTATCGACCGATACCTTGCCCGAAAAATATTCTTTCCACCGACAAAGCCAAAGTACATAAGGGGTTTTTAGAAGCGTATCAGAGTGTTGGAAAGTACTTCTCTAAAAAAATCGAAAAATTGGAAAATAGTGCAGGCCATAAAAATAAAAAATTATATATCTGCGGTCACAGTTTAGGCGGCGCACTCGCGTTGTTACATGCAGCAGAATTAAAAAACAATAACCCGCTTCTTTATACCTATGGTAGCCCGCGTGTTTTCACGGGGAGTGGCGTCAAAGCTTTATCGACATTCACCCATTTTCGTCATGTCAATGATGCTGATACCGTCACCAGCGTGCCGTTTGATACCAACATGGATAACTGGTTATTTGAAGTTTATGGGTTACTCGGTACCATTTTTGGCTTTAGCTGGACATTAGCGACGCTACCGACCATTCCGCTGCAAAAAGCGCTCCCCGATATGGGAGAAGTCTATTATCACCACGGCAATACCGTCAGTTTTTTTGAAGCCAGACAAATTGGTGAACAAAAAATTCTGTCTAAAGGGGGCAGAGAAAATGATTTTGTCGGGAAAAAACGCTGGCGCATGAATGGGGCGTATCAATTTTATTTAGTGCCGAGTCTGGCTAATGGGTTAAATAAGGGACTGGAAAAAGAACAACATGCTTATGTGCAATCCATCAAAGGAGATGCGACTATCTTGGATGAAATTTTCCCGCAAGGGAATAACCCGACATTAGATACCCTCATGACGATGGCAACCGACCACTCGATGAGCAAAAAATACCAAGCGATAATCAATAATCAGTTACTGAGTGTATTAGCGCCGACAAAAACACCAACATTAGGCATATCAAGGCAACGGTTTGGCGAATTAATTCATCATGACGATGCCTACACACTGAATGCTCAGCGAAACATCACGTTTATGACACTCGAACATAAGCTACATGAAAATCTTGCGCAAAACGTCAATCAAAATGAATCATTAAAGCGCGCCCTTTTGCGCTACAAGGAGAGTGTCCGTGAAATTTCCGTATCCTAAACTCGTGCTAGCATCGCTATTCAGTGTTGTTTTTTTATCGGGATGTGCACAAAGTGAGGTGTTTTCACCGCCAGTGAATGGCGAAAGTATGTATTTTACCGCCACCATTCCCGATGAATTAGAAGCGCAACCCCTTTCTGCCATGTATCGCTCTGAAATTTGCCGCAAAGAGCGTCGAAATTCAAGTATGGAATCGTACACGGTTCCGGGTTTTCATAGTGAGAGTTATCCTTTGTCAATCAGACAGTTAAACCAAGTTGAGGTCAACATTCCCAAGGAAGGCGGAGGTAAATGCGACTGGAAACTCAGTAATATTACATTTGAAGTAAAACTGAAAGACCCATCTAAAATAGACGCTTTGATTTCAAAAAACTTTGGGGCGGAGGCGACGTTTGTGATTGATAATAATGCCCCTCAAGTTTTTGATGGAGGTTTTGAAAAAAAATCAGGCGATATCAATGAAACATTAATTTTATTTCCTTTGATTAGCGAGCGATTTATAGGCGGTCATGTTAAACAGTTTTGGTTAATAGCAAAATATGAAACTCTGACCTATAAATTAAAAAATACTAGAAATATCAACGTTATTGTTGATTATAAATCTGATATGAAAAGTTATTGGGTTGGCGCAAAAAAGAAAGGGGAAGATTCTTTTTTGAAATATCCAAATGGCAATATTATTCTTAATTCGGAAATTGAACCTGAATACAAAAAATTGATGCAAATCCTCGAAGCACAAAGCACAGAGCGCTAAATAGCGAACTTGCGATGACGACATTATTGGCAATTTATTTTCGATGCTTGAGAATAAATTGCACAATCATCTTGCACAAAACGTCAATCAAAATGAATCATTAAAGCGTGCACTTTTGCGCTACAGGGAGAGTGTCCGTGAAATTTCCGTATCCTAAACTCGTGTTAGCGCCGCTATTTAGCGTTGTTTTTTTATCTGGATGTGCACAAGGTGAGGTCTTTTCACCGCCGGTGAATAGTGAAAACATTCATTTTACTGCCACTATTCCCGATGAATTAGAAGCGCAACCCCTTTCCGCCATGTATCGCTCTGAAATTTGCCGCAAAGAGCGTCGAAATTCAAGTATGGAATCGTATACGGTTCCGGGTTTTCATCGTGAGAGTTATCCTTTGTCAGTCAGACAGTTAAACCAAGTTGAGGTCAACATCCCCAAGGAAGGCGGAGGTAAATGCGACTGGAAACTCAGTAATATTAAATTTGAAGTGAAACTGAAAGACCCATCTAAAATAGACGCTTTGATTTCAAAAAACTTTGGGGCGGAGGCGACGTTTGTGATTGATAATAATGCCCCTCAAGTTTTTGATGGGGGGTTTGAAAAAAAATCAGGAAGCGTCGATGAAACGCTGATTTTATTTCCTTTGATTAGCGAGCTATTTATCGATGGTCATGTTAAGCAATTTTGGTTAATAGCAAAATATGAAACCCTGACCTATAAATTAAAAAATGCGCAAAATATCAACCTCATTATCGATTATAAGTCTGACATGAAAAGTTATTGGATAAGCGTAAAAAAGAAAGAAGATGGCGCAATGGCAACGCTTATTTACCCTAATGGCGATACAGAGAAAACGAGAGAAATTAAACCTGAATATCAAAAATTGATGCAAATCCTCGAAGCACAGGGCGCCAAATAGCGAATTTGAGATGACCACATTATTGGCAATTTATTTTCGATGCTTGAGAATAAATTGCGCAATAACTTTGCGCAAAACGTCAATCAAAATGAATCATTAAAGCGCGCCCTTTTGCGCTATAAGGAGAGTGCCCGTGAAATTTCCGTATCCTAAATCTGCTGCTTTCCGTGATTGGATACAGAATTTTTTCGATCACTACCAACTCTTTTTTGCGAAAAGCGTCTTCATGAGATGATTTTCAAGACTTAACTCCACAAATGTTTTTTGAATTTGATATTTTCTCTTCAAGCATTTTTAATCGTTTCATTGAATGATGATGCTTTTATGATGCATGGAATTAATGGGAAGGATACTCTATTTATTAATCTAAAATGATGATTAATAATAAGCCAAGTATTGACATATAATGTTGATACTATTATGTATCAACATTATCTATTGGTTTAATTCATCTAATTAAGATAACAAGAAGGTTAATAACATCTTAAATTTATTGTAGATAGAGATTAAAGTGTGTTAGTTATTATTTTGATAAATCAATCATATTTTGATTTTCTATAGTGATATATGCTGATTTATCTATTTGGTCGGAGGTGTTAATTTTTTTAATTAATTGTTTTATTTGATTATTATTATTTTGATTTTTATGACGGACTTAAGGTTATTGATATGAAGTATAAAATCATAGTTAACAATTAACTATCTTAATCTTATTTAAAAATAGATCTCTATTGCTTTCTTAGATAGAGTTCGTAAATATAAGAGATAGAATTGATATTGACCCAGAGAGTTATTATGGATCCAACGATAAATACAACTGAAGATAATCAAAAAACGACAAATGAGAACAAAAGAAAATTTTGGATGATAATTGCATCAATTATCATTGTACTTTTATTTGTTGCTTATGGCGTTTATTGGTTCTTAGTTTTGCGCTTTCAAGAATATACCGATGATGCGTATGTTTCGGGCTTACAGATACCCATTATTGCGCAAACCACCGGGAATGTGACCCAAGTAAACTTTGAAAATACCGATTTAGTTAAAGCGGGTGACGTGTTAGTGGTGTTAGATAAAACGAATGCGAATCTCGCTTTTGAGCAAGCGAAGCATGACCTAGCAACCACCGTGCGCAAAACGAAAGAGTTGTATATTAACGGTGATGAATATCAGGCTCAAATTCAAAAAAATCGTGTATCACTTGCGCAAGCACAGAAAGATTATCAACGCCGTATTGCATTAGGGCGTAGTGGGACGATTTCTAAAGAAGATTTGCAGCATTCGCAAGAAGCGGTGCAATTAGCTCAAGCCGCATTGGATATTTCAATTCAACAATATAATGCGAATCGCGCCTTATTGCGCAATACTGAGCTGAAAAAGCAGCCTGCCATTCAACAAGCCGCAGATAGTGTGCGCAGTGCATGGATTAACCTACAACGTACTGAAATTAAAAGCCCCATGACGGGTTATGTCTCGCGCCGTAACGTGCAAGTTGGCTCCCAAGTCAGCTCACAAAGCTCGTTAATGGCGATTGTGCCTGTTCAACCAGTATGGGTTGATGCTAACTACAAAGAAACCCAATTAGAGAAAGTTCGTATTGGCCAGCCAGTCACCATAAACAGTGATTTTTATGGCGATGATATTATTTATACTGGCACTGTTGTGGGTTTAGATATGGGTACCGGAAGTGCGTTTTCCTTATTACCCGCGCAAAATGCAACAGGTAACTGGATTAAAGTCGTGCAACGATTACCTGTCCGTGTTGAATTAGATCCTGAGCAAGTCGCTAAGCACCCGTTGCGTATCGGGTTATCGATGAATGTCACTATCGATATTAAAGATCAAAATGGCCCTGTTTTAGCCGAGGTTCAAAGGACAACACCTGCATTTGAAAGTGATGTATTAGTGCTGAAATTGAACCAAGTCGATCAGGTTATCGATACTATCATTAACGATAACGCGGATTAGCCCGAAAGGAGTGGCTGTGGCAGATATTCAACCACTAAAGGGCGCAAAACTGGTTTGGGCAACAATCGCGTTGTCCCTCGCCACTTTTATGCAGGTATTGGATTCCACGATTGCAAACGTAGCGATCCCGACGATTGCTGGAAATCTTGGCGTTTCGGTATCCCAAGGAACATGGGTAATCACTTCGTTTGGCGTTTCTAATGCTATCTCTATCGCTATTTCAGGTTATCTAGCAAAGCGTTTTGGTGAAATCCGTGTTTTCTTATGGGCAACAGGGTTATTCACTATTTTCTCTTTGCTGTGTGGATTCTCTGATAGCCTTGGCATGCTTATTATGTATCGAGTCTTGCAAGGTGCTGTTGCAGGGCCAGTTATTCCGCTTTCCCAAAGTCTTATCATGCGTTGTTACCCACCCAAAATGCAAAATATGGCACTCGCATTTTGGTCAATGACTATCATCTTAGCACCGGTATTCGGTCCAATTTTTGGCGGTTATATTAGTGATAACTTCCATTGGGGCTGGATCTTCTTTATGAATATCCCTTTAGGTATTTTCGTTATTATTGTTAGTACAATAATATTCAAAGGGATGGAATCGAAAGTGGTTAAGGTACCATTCAACGTGATTGGCTTAGCACTACTTTCTGTGGGTGTTGGCTGTCTTCAGGTTCTGTTAGATAAAGGAAAAGAGCTTGGTTGGTTAGCTTCTAACGAAATCGTGATATTGGCAGTTATTTCCGCAATAGCCTTAGTTTTCCTCGTTATTTGGGAATTAACCGATAAAAACCCGATTGTGGAACTTTCGTTATTTAAATCGCGAAACTTTACGATAGGCACTATTTCAGTCAGTTTAGCTTATATGGCCTATTTCGGGGCAATCGTTTTACTCCCTCAATTGCTACAGGAGGTATATGGCTACACGGCAACCTGGGCAGGTCTCGCGCTGGCGCCGATAGGCTTATTGCCAGTATTATTCTCAGCACCAGTAGCAAAACTATCTGACTTCCTTGATATCCGATGGATAGTCACCTTTAGCTTTGTTTTCTATGCAATTTGTTTCTTTTGGCGAGCGTATACCTTTGAGCCAAGTATGGGGTTCTCCGCCGTTGTTTGGCCTCAGTTAGTACAGGGAATGGCGGTTGCATGTTTCTTTATGCCATTAACGACGCTGACATTATCGGGTTTGCCTCCCGAAAAATTGGCCTCGGCATCCAGTCTAGCTAACTTTTTCCGTACCTTGGCGGGCTCAATTGGTACATCAATTACTACCACGATGTGGAGCGATCGAGAAGCGGTGCATCATAGCCAATTGACGGATTATATTACCGATTACAATCCTGAATCATTGCAGATGTATCAGGAGATGGCGGCGCATGGTATGTCCTCGGAGCAAACATCAGGTTATATTGCTGAACAAATTACTAGCCAAGGATTGATTATTGCGGCGAATGAAATCTTCTGGTTATGCGGATGGGTATTTATCGCGCTGATTATTACTGTTTGGTTTGCCAAACCGCCGTTTGGCGGTAATGCAAATAAATAACGCACAGCTCGCCTGTGCGCTATTTATTCTTAAGGATAAACAACATTCAAGATGGCGGTCGTTTTGATCGTCCCTTGCGTGATTTGTTTAGGATCCCATGGATAATAATAAACTGCCATTGGGATCATAAAATTAGGATCGAGTTGACCACCGGCTTTGACATAAAAAAGGGATGTTGCATTGCCGCGGCTATTTTGGGTGGTCGATAGCACTAACGGTTGTTGGCTATCACTGGTTTTGACTAATCTTAACCCCACACCTTTAGCGGCATTAGCCGAGTTATCAATGAGTACCGTTCGGTCAGTGCTGAGCAAATTATTACTGGATAAAAAGATATCGATATCACGCTCAGAGGTATTATTGTTACCCAAATTTTCGCAGCGCATATTGAGTGTAAAAGGCGTGTAGCCAGCACGACTATCATTTAATACTTGATTACGACCAAGGGTCGGGAGCGAAACCACTAATCCCGAATTTTGGAAATGGCAGGTGGTTAGCTTCGGGGCGTATTTTAAAATTAAAGGCTGCCCATACATATCTCGACTGTCATAAGGCCAATGAAATCCATTAAATAACCATTGTAGGATTTTAACCACTTGCTTTAAAGGCCAAAGCAAAATATCAAATAACGACATACCGCTTAAATCGGTAACAAATAAAATATCGTATAAATTGACCGAATTACCCGCGACCTCTTTTCCCTTTTGAGAAACCAAGGAAAACTTGAGTGTCATACTGCTATTGAGCTCTGATGCAGAATGCCAACCGCTTTTTTTCAATTTGAGATTCGGAATATCATTAATAATTTCCGCTCTTACATTATATTTACCACCATTAAAACCGAGTACGGTGGCATACCTATCCTCAGTACTTAATATTTTGGTATAACCAAACTCACTTTGATAAGTCGAGCAACTGAAATTGCCAGCATATTGAGTGGAAACCGTGGTCGTCCATTCCGGTGTCGCGGGCGATAGCTTATCGGACAGATCAATATTAATCGGTGATGCGTAACGGATACCATCACCATAACAAATAGCCTGACTCAAACTACTAAAGGATAATAGAAACAAAGCGATAATGCTTTTTATCATGAAATTAATCTCTTTACTGGCAAATAGCAGGTGAGCTATCAAGGTTTTCCGTCAAGCCGCTCACCGTGCAATTTCCATGAGTTAATCGCACAATTGCCTGTGTGGGGAAAGTTTCTGCTTTTAAATAAAGCACGCTGGATTGGCCAACATAGCCGATAGATTCACCCTCGATACTCAGAATTTCTGCACCAAACGGCAGGGCTTTGCCATCTGAAAATATGGCGCGACTAATCCATGATTTACGGGGGTCTGTTTTGAAACTCACTAAGCTTACAGCGCCTTCCAGTGGTGCATTATTTGCAATGTTACCAATGACTTCAGCACCTTCGGTATCTTCAGTATTGGATAATGTAATCGAATTTTTTCGATATGGGGTGGCATAAGGAACAAGCGCTAACCCGTCCGCATTCGTCATGATACTTTGGTCACCATTAATCATCAGCCCTTTTGCTTTCGGGGCCTTTACAATGGTCATCGTATTGCCAATTTCATTTGAAACCAGCACATTCCATGGAATTGCAACCAAACTTCCTCTCGCGCTCAGGCCGGTTTGACGGTAATCGCCAGATTCGCTTATCGACCCGCCAAAAGTAGAGATATTTCCACGATAAGCTAAGTTTGCACTGGCCATATTTTGTCCTCCTTGCTGATTACTGCCAGAAAAAGCATAGCTGAGGCGATTAGATTCAAGTGCTGCGCCACTCAATGAAATCGTACTTTGTTGATAGCCTGAATCGGTTGCTGTAAACCCTGTACTTGCCCAAATATTATTATCGAACAATGACATGGGGAGGCTAATAGAAACATAGTAGCGATTTTCTTCTTTCCCTTGTCCATCACGTACTCGGCTAGCGGATAAAGAATAGCTGATATCCGAATAGGAATTAGCATAGCCTAATTGATATTCTCGAGTTGTTGGCGTTGTAGACCAATAATCTCGCTGCGATCCCGAAACATAAAAGGTTCCCCAGTCATCAGGGAGTCGTTGGTTTAAATTTAAAGTGAATGTATTTTTAGGGCGAACACCCCGCATGGAATCCCATGTATTGATATCAAAGGTGGGCGTTTCTTTATATTCTGCGATGTTTTTATTGTATAAATCTAACGAATCTTGATAGAAGCGGTAGCCTTCATGAGAATGTACGGCGTCATTAAAACTGTAATAGCCTTTGGTTGAGTAACGGTAGGCTGCCAGCGTGAAGTTTGTCGCCGTGGTGTCCACAAATTTACTATAAGAAATTCGCATACTTTGACCGTGCTGCGTATCATTCGGTAATTGTGTATCCGCATGGGTAATATCGACTGAAACTGCCCCAATAGGCAGATTCCAACCTGAGCCAATGAGATAAGCTTGATAATCTTCACTGGCAATCGCACCTGCATATCCCGTTATTAAATTATTGAAGCCATATTCAATCGTTCCCTGAATAAACGAAGGATGATAATTTCCCCCATCTTGATTCACCTTAGCGGCAATCAGGGCGTAATTACTAACTCCCTCTTTTAACATGCCAGGGACGGCAGAAAAAGGAACGGTAAATGATTGTTCTTGGCCATTGGCTTCTTGCACGATAACCAATAAATCACCTGCGGAGCCTGTTGGTTGTATGCTATCAAGGGTAAATTGTCCTGGTGGAACATTTTCTTGATAAATGACACTGCCATTTTGCATCACGACTACGAGAGCATTAGTTTGTGCAACGCCACGCACGATAGGGGCAAAACCTTGCTGGGAGGTTGGGCGCATATTTATATCAGAGGCGAGGGATACGCCACGGACACGCATGGAATCAAATAATGTGCCGGGTGAATAGAAATCGCCTACGATGAGATTCGATTTTTGCATTGGCAGCGATTTTCGGATGTAGCGGGTATTATTTTGCCACTTAAGGTCATTACCCGAATGCTTTCGAAGGGTACTACTGTCGCGAAATTGCCATGAGCCAATATTGAGACCTGATTCTAAGCCGGTATAAAAATCGTCACTAGATAGCTTTGTCCCATTTTTAGATTTTGTTTTATAGTAAGTTGAATTGTAAGATAAAATAATAGCAGGCACACCATCGTCCCAAAACTCAGGGGAAACATAGCCCACTTCGGTACGTAAAACAAAGCTTTGTGGTATCGATAACTTGATGCTAAGCGTGCTGACATCAACCGTATAACTTCCCCCCTGAACAAGTTGCTCTAGCGCATAGTCATGCTGGTCGATAGCTAATTTCGGTAGTGAAATTCCAAGTAAACCGGCTTCAGTCTGTTCAAGATAGATATTTTTTTCATTACCCGTAAAAGTAAAAGGGTAGCGGCCTTTCCAGTCACCATTGACATAAACGTCCATTTCTTGAACGCCCGCAGGCATGCTTTGGTCTTCATAAAAGCGAGATAGATCTGATTTCGCAGAATCACCAGCGAGTAGTGAAGTATCAAAACTCACTCCCCAACAATCTGATATTCCGGTAAATAGGCATATTGCCAACAGGCTTTTATGATGGCCGTGCTGCTTCATTATTGCTGATTCTCTTACGTATTAAATGACGAAAATTTATTTAGCGACCACAGATTTATTTTTGTAAGCCCCGAGATCGTCAACGTATAACAGGCTGTAGTTTTTACCTTGCTTTACGGGCACTTTCGCGGGTGCAAAGGTATTTGAAAATGGTGCAACCATGAATGATTCAGAAAGCAGTTTTTGACCCTTCTCATCACTAATATTGGCTATTGTGATATGAAAAGGACTGGTGTTATTAATACGGAATCCTTGATTTTCAACTTTAGTTTCTACAGCCGAAAGTGCATCCTCAACGCCACCGTGCAAAGTCGATGGGCGGTAAAATAATTTAATTCGTGTTTTTATCGCTAATTGCATCGTATTTTGCCCTTGCAGGTGTTCAGGCGTGGGCGGGATGTCTAATACATTTAAATAAAAAACTGATTCGCGATCCGTGGGTAATGAAGTGGGGAGCTTTTTAATACGTAGTTGCTGCCCTGCATTGCCGGAGACTTTTACGACAGGCGGTGAAAGCAAGAAAGGAACATTCGCGGTTTCAGGTGTTGAATTAATATCACCATCATCAATCCAAGATTGAACCAGTGCGGGATCATTTCCATTATTAATCAACTGTACTATTGTTTCTTTATTACTCGCTGGGTAGATAACGCGAGTTCCGTTGACCACAACATTAGCGAATACTGAATTCACGCTAAATAATAAACAAAATAAAATAAGTAATCGCATGTTTTTTACTCAAAAAAAGCCAAGCTAATTATTTAACTTGGCAATATTCTCAATAATTCAATTTGCTTGTAGGCACAAAGCGAAGATAGCCAAACCCTAGGATTCGGATAGCATAGCGAGTGCAGCATCCAAGCAACTTGAAGGATTAAGAGTATATTAAGGATTTACAGGTAAGAAATGGTATAGGTCACGTTAGAACTCAAGCTACCGACTTTTGCTGGCTGTGCATTGGTTTTGTAGTAGTAAATATCCAACGCTAATGTTTCTGGCTCTGCTGGATTCGTTTTATTACCTTTAATATCGGTAACAAATGGTTTGTTTAATGGCAATGCGGTATTAGTACCTGACTTAGCGATAGCAAAACCGACATTACGAGCGACGGCTTGATCATTCTCGTTAACGGTAGTGTTTTGCAGATAGTTACCATCAGTTGAAATGTTGTCTGCTGATGAAAAACGAATAGTTAATGGGGTATCAGCAACTTTTGCTGCGGGTGCACAGTCAGAAAAAGTGAGTGAAATTGTTTTTTTATTTTTATCAATTAAACCTGTTTTGGTACCCGCTTCGGTAACCGTAATTGGGTTTAATGCAACAGTGAAATCTGCACTTTTTCCACCGTTGATGGTACAGGTTGTGTCAGTGATAGCACCGCTAAAATTAATTACACCACCCGCTGAATTATCCGCTGCTAAAACGGAACTTGCTGATAAAATAAGCGCTGTGGCAGCAGATAATGCAAATGTATTGTTCATTTTCTTCTCCGAGAAGAGTCGTATATTTATGATGGTAAAACGAAATAAAATTATCCGGCTGTATTTCAAGTTATATGTTCTGTTTGGCAAACATTAATAGACCTAGCGTTATCTCACGATATTGTTTACCGCACAGTTAGGATGGAAAGCATATCACTGTCATATAATTTGAATTAATTAGGATATATAAACTTTCTATTTGAATAGAAAATCATAATTAATCATTAAAGTAATTTGTTAGTTACACAGATGTAAGGTCAAAAATCAAAAACAATAAAACACATATAATTACGTCAGTAATTAATATTTCAATTTTATTGTGTTTTAGTTAATTTGACTTATATCAAAAATTACCGTCAGCCATTATACGGATAATCATTTGTTTAAAAAGAGGGGGTAAGTTATTCATTATATATTTAAAAATTATATATTGTATTTGAGGCTGTTAAAGTCAATTACTACACCAAATGTGTTGTAATGAGATAGTTGTCTGAATGTTAATTCTTTAATTTGATTTAATATGGAGTTATATATAAATAATTATAGGGTTTGTAGCGTTAAAAACTTGTAACGGAATGTGTTGTTTGTGTAAATTAAGCTGTTTTAAAGTATTTAAATCAGCAAGTTAAATAAGAAGTTTCTTAATTGGTTCCTTCATAATTATACTTTAAATCACACTTCAATCTAATTTTATAATCTCAAAGTTTACCTTTTGACGGACTATAATTTTGTCAATTTAATTAATGATTAGATATTTTTTAAATTAAATGAAGTTTTATTTAAAGCATTATGTAATTTATAGCGAATTTACTGTTATAAAAACTTTGTTTATAACAAAATTGAATATAAACATTGTCTATTTTTTGTTCTTTATTGGTTTTTGTTAATTATTTATATTATAAAAACCAATAATAACCATATTATAAAAGTGGTTATCTGAAGATTAAAAGACAATTAAAAATATCTATTTTAATTACTAAGTTAAATTTTTACATGAGTAATATTTTATTACTGGATCAGTATCGGCAAGAAACAGATTAACTTTATAGTTAATTTAATCGCATAAAAAAACCAAGTGGTATAGTAAGGTTTGTACGAGAGAACCTCATAATTTAGCTCATATTTGTCAAACCACATGGTTTTTAGCTTAGTTTGGTTTTTTTACCTATACGCTATGCTCAACTATTTTGAGCTTAGCATCGATTTAGGAATAATATTTTCAAATTTCAGTTGTGGACGATTAACTTCTACTTCACTCAATGGTTCTATTTGTTTAAATGAATCTAGACAACGAGTGACCAACTGTTGGTAGTCTTTAGTACCACTGCTTTTCCACGCAATCTCTTGCTCAGTGAGTGAACGTAAGACTTTGGCTGGAGTACCAACAATCAAGACATTTTCAGGGAAATTAGTTTCTGCTTTAACAAAAGCGCAGGCACCGACAATTGAATTTTCACCAATAATTGCACCATCCATAATCACGCTATTCATACCTACTAGTACATTTCGCTTAATATGACATCCGTGCAAAATAGCGCCATGTCCGATATGCCCATCCTCTTCGACGATAGTATCGAATTGTGGAAAACCATGCATGACACAATTATCTTGAATATTGGCCCCGTCTTTTATGATTAAGCGACCAAAATCACCACGTAAGCTAGCATTCGGCCCGATATAAACATTTTTTCCAATAATCACATCGCCAATAATGACGGCGGTAGGATGTACAAAGCTATCAGGGCTTACCACAGGGGTAATGCCGTCGATTTGATAAAATGGCATATATAGCACTCCTATATTCTTCATACTTTTACTCTTCATACTTCAAGTCGCAGCGTTGTTGACTGCATTCGTTCGCACTAGTCACCTACTTATGTAGGCTCCTAGCGACTCCCTCATTT
>NZ_LXEW01000035.1 GCF_001655055.1 Providencia heimbachae ATCC 35613
TCGATTTATATTAAGCGGCTATTTCTTTTAATACGCCACCGAAACGCCGGTAATAAGAGGTAGAGGGTTGGGGGAGTTCCCCAACCGTAGTTTCACATATTTGTGAGACATATTGCGTTGCGGCTTGATCGACACGTTGATAGATATTCGTGCAAAGATGGCGTGCAATTTGGCCTTCCCACTGAGCTGGCAGTAGCTCATCCGGTAGTAGTGGATCTTTTAAAATAACGCGACGATAAAAATGAATTAAAAGTAAACGTAATTGGAAGCATTGTGCAGGTGAAATCTGTTTATCTGTTATATCTTTAAGCAATAAAGCGAGCGGCCTAAATAACAGAATAAATTGGTGATAATGTTCTGCGACTTCCTGCAAAGACCAAGCATTAGAGACCAACTCTTTCAAGTTTTTTTCTGAACGAGCACTCGGATAATCTGCACGAAAATAAATAGCGTGTTCCGCTGCATTTAATTCACTCAAGAGCGAAGGAATATCACTTTGTGCACAGCTAGGTGCTGCCATTAATGAGGTATTGAATTGACCAAAACCAAGCCAGCTAAGCTCTTTCTTTAATCTTAATTTATCTTCTTTATTGGCGGCTTCGAGCAATAATAAATCCCATTTCCCATCCCAGTCAGGTTGTTCACTCTGATAAATTTTACTTTCTGCGTGGCGAAATTGGTTTTGTCCTCGTTCTGATATTCGATAATAACTACGCCGCCCTATTTTTTCGACGTCCAACCAAGACTCTTTTTGTAGGCGAAAAACCGATGTCCGGACAAAGCGATCAGTAAAGCCCATCGGCTCTAATA
Source organism: Providencia heimbachae ATCC 35613 (assembly GCF_001655055.1). GTDB lineage: Bacteria > Pseudomonadota > Gammaproteobacteria > Enterobacterales > Enterobacteriaceae > Providencia > Providencia heimbachae. The sequence goes on from NZ_LXEW01000035.1 coordinate 811, forward strand.
AATTGGTCAGACTTCCTAGCCAGACTTCGCCGCCTCGATGATGTAAAGCATCGCCATAGAGTGAAATAATCAATGATGTTCCGCTAATCGGTTGGCTTTGTATTGCATGTTGAATGAATTGGCTGAGTTTGGTTTCCATTATTTTTCAATCCATAAAATTTTTTGTATCAAAAGACTAAGCAAATAGTAGACATAATTTCGCCTATTGTCTTGTTTTGTCTCTACAGGAAACACACCTAGCAGTAAATTCACAATAAGGTATATCCATCAAAAATAGAGGATATACCTTATTTTTTTGATTTAAATTGCAATTCTTGTATCAATAACACGCTCTGCTTTACCTTGTGAACGGGGAATATCACCACAATTAACAATGCTAACGCGTGTGCTGATGCCTACCATCGACTTGATGCGATGTTTAAGATGATGACAAATATTACAACGTTCATCATAGTTGAGTAGCTCAGGATTTTTGAGCTCAACACGGACGGATAAATTATCCATGTTACCTCTACGACCAATTTCTAATTGGTAGTGAGGCGAAAGCTCTTTGAATTGCATAATTTGTTCCTCTATTTGAGTAGGGAACACATTAACACCACGAATAATCATCATGTCATCAGAACGACCAGTGATCTTTCCAATGCGTCGCATATTGCGATTTACCCCAGACATTAAATGAGTTAAATCTCTTGTTCTATAGCGAATAACAGGCATAGCCTCTTTTGTTAAGGTAGTGAACACTAACTCACCATGTTCCCCATGTTTGAGTGTTTTAAGTGTTTCAGGGGAAATAATCTCAGGGTAAAAATGGTCTTCCCAGATTGTAGGGCCATTTTCCTCTGAATCGTCACACTCCATGGCGACGCCAGGACCCATCACCTCTGATAACCCGTAGATATCTAATGCTTTGATACCTAATCGTGTTTCAATTTCTTTTCTGAGCGATTCAGTCCAGGGTTCTGCACCAAATACACCTAGTCGAAGTGAGCACTTACTTGCGTCTCCGCCCATAATTTTTTCTAGCTCGTCGATAATGCTCAGACAATATGAAGGGGTGACCATGATGACGTCAGGCTTAAAATCAACAATTAATTGAGCTTGTTTTTCCGTTTGCCCTCCAGACATTGGAATAACCGCTGCACCAAGACGCTCCGCGCCATAATGTGCTCCTAGCCCGCCAGTAAATAACCCATAGCCATAGGCAACATGCACTTTATCTCCTCGAACTGTTCCGGCAGAGCGTAAGCTACGAGCGATTAAATCTGCCCAATTATCAATATCTTGTTGTGTATAACCAACGACGGTTGGGCGACCCGTTGTACCTGATGAGGCATGAATACGAATAATTTGATCCATTGGCACAGCAAAAGTACTGAACGGATAATTTTCGCGTAAGTCTTGTTTTGTGGTGTAAGGGAACTTTTCGATGTCGCTGAGCTGTTTAAAATCATCAGGATGTACACCCGCGTCATCAAATTTTTTACGGTACATAGGCACGTTTTCATATGCGTGAGTGAGTGTCCACTTCATTCGTGTGTATTGCAGTGCCTCGATTTTATCGCGGGAAGCAAATTCAATTGGGTCAATGTTGTCTTGTATTGTGCTCATATTGCCGTCCTCATAGTTATTATAAATACCTGTCCGTTTATTGACGTTTTAGGTATTTGCCTGAGCAGGTGGAGTATTTTCAGGCTTTTTATTTGTTTTAATGTCTAGACTCGTTCAATAATCATGGCTATTCCTTGACCCACACCGATACACATGGTGCATAAGGCATAGCGGCCTTGTTTTCGGTGTAGTTCGTTAATTGCAGCAATGGCAAGTCTTGCACCACTCATTCCAAGTGGATGCCCCAAAGAAATCGCACCACCATTAGGGTTAACTTGTGAAGCATCATCAGGTAAACCTAACCCTCTTAAAACGGCTAATGCTTGAGCTGCGAAGGCTTCGTTTAGCTCAATAACATCCATTTGCTCGATGCTGAGTCCTGCTAATTTCAAGACTTTTTGTGTTGCAGGAAGTGGGCCTATTCCCATTAACCTTGGCTCTACGCCACAAGTCGCCGTTGCGATGATGCGCGCTCTTGGTGTTAAGCCTTGTCTTTGAATAATATTTTTTGATGCGATAATTAATGCGGCCGCGCCATCATTGACACCTGATGCATTACCCGCCGTCACCGTGCCATTTTCACGAAAGGGTGTTTTTAATTTTTGTAATTGTGCTTCGGTTGTTTCAGGGCGCGGATGTTCATCTTCAGAAACCCATATTTCTTGTTTGCGTTGTTTTACCGCAACAGGGATAATTTCTTGTGCCAAAATGCCATTTTTTTTGGCAATTTCAGTGCGTTGTTGGCTGCGTAATGCAAATGCATCTTGATCTTCACGGCTGATATTGTAGGTTTGTGCAACATTCTCTGCGGTTTCAGGCATTGAATCAGTCGAAAATTGCTGTTCCATCAGGGGATTAATAAAGCGCCATCCGATGGTAGTGTCGAAAATTTGGGATTGACGCGAAAATGCAGATTCATGCTTACCCATAACAAAAGGGGCACGGCTCATCGATTCGACACCACCCGCAATCATTAAGCCCGATTCACCCGCTTTGATACTCCTTGCTGCGAGTGCAATTGCATCGAGACCTGAACCACATAACCGATTAATGGTGGTGCCCGATACCGAGACGGGTAAACCCGATAATAAACCCGCCATACGGGCAACATTTCGGTTATCTTCACCCGCTTGGTTTGCGCAACCAAGTATGATGTCATCAGTTAATGACCAATCTAGCTGTGGATACCTATTAATCAAAGCTTTCAGTGGGATAGCTGCAAGATCATCAGGTCGTAAAGAGGAAAGAGCGCCACCATAGCGACCAATAGGTGTACGAATACCATCACAAATAAAAGCATCTATCATGACTCTTCTCCTACTAAACGGTGGCCTAATCGATGAGAACGCCCATGAAAAACAGCCAGCGTTTTTCCATCTTGGTTGATGATTTCAACTTCATATAAGCCATTGCGCTTACCTTGGTGTTTCATTTTTGCGGTTGCACGTAAGGTATCCCCTTCAAAACCTGGGCGAATAAAATCAATGGAACACATTGTTGCAACAGCCGCATATCCTTGACTGTTACATGCATAGGCAAATGCCGTATCTGCAAGGCTAAACAGTTGCCCGCCATGGCAGGTCTTATGCCCGTTTAACATATGAGGTGTGATGGTCATGGTCAGTAAGGCATAGCCGTCATCGACATGTTCAATGCCCATACCCATCGCCTTTGCACATGTATCACTTAGATACATCACGTGGGCTGATTGCTGAGCCAATGTAGTATTGGGGATTGAAATCATGACAACTCCTTGAAAGATAAGGTTTGATAACCCGCTGCAAGTTTTCTTAATAACGGATTAGGGCGATAGCGGTGATCGCCATAAAAATGGGAAAGTTGCTCAAGGGTCGATAAAATATGTTGCCACCCTAGTTGAATTCCCCAAGCCAACGGCCCTTTGGGATAATTCACACCAAAACACATGGCATTATCAACGTCTTGTACACTAGCAACACCTTTATTCACTGCATCTAAAGCTTCGTTACAGAGCATTGCGACTGTTCTCATGGTTAGCAGTGCCGGATAATCAGGTAATACAATCACTTCTTTGCCAAGAGATTGGAAAAAGGCAATAACGTGTTGATTTTGTTGATGGTTATTTTGTTTTGCACAACTTAACGTTATCGCTGTTGCACGACCATAATCAGCCGATAAATCAAATTGCACGACAGGGCGGTTCATTTGTTGCGCAACATCCGAGGATAATTTACCGTTTGTTAACATAACAATAACCTGATTAACGATAAGTGTCGGAAGATTGCGGTCGTCTTGTGTGGGTTCTTCGAGAGGGATCCCATTTTTCAATAAAAGCTGCGCAAACTCAGGTAATAACTGCCAATCGCCTCGAGCTTTAATATCATACGGCTTGCTAAGCGTTATTTTTGGCGCAAATGAAGGAGAACGTTGGGATTTATTTTCATCATAATGATAAAAGCCACGTTTTGATTTACGCCCTAAATGTCCTGCTTGTACAAGTTCCAATTGTATTAGTGAAGTTTGAAAGCGAGGGTCGTAACCAAAGGCCTGAAAAATAGAATTTGTAACAGAATAATTGACATCATGACCAATTAAATCAGTTAGTTGTAATGGCCCCATGGCGAATCCACCTGCATCGCGAATCGCACTATCTAGTGTTTCAGGTGTGGCGATTTGCTCTTCAAGCGCGCGTAATGTTTCTGCATAAAAAGGCCTCGCAACGCGATTGACAATAAATCCAGGTGTTGAGCGGCAGATGACAGGCACTTTATTAAATGATAGCGCTAATGCTTTCAGTGTTTTAATTACGGATTCTGATGTTTCCAAGCCACGAATAATTTCGACTAGCTTCATGACGGGGGCAGGGTTAAAAAAATGGAGTCCCGCAAGGCGTTCAGGATGTTTAAGATGCCTACCGATGGCGGTAATCGATAATGACGAAGTATTGCTGGCAAATAGCGTGTTTTCACCGCAAATATGTTCTAATTCACCGAAAATAGCTTGTTTGATCTCGAGCTTCTCAGCAACCGCCTCGATTACCAGTTGTGCGCTAGATAATTCAGACAAACTATAAGCGATAGCGACACGAGAAATTAATTGTTCTGTTATTTGCGCATCCGCTTTTCCTTGTTGAACACGTTTGCGTAATCGTTCACTCATTGACGCGAGTGAAAGGTTTAACACTTCACTGTTCATATCAAATAATAAAACCTGCAAACCTGCACCGGCAGCAACTTGTGCAATCCCAATCCCCATTGTGCCAGCGCCGATAACAGCGACTGTTTTTATTGATGAATTTAAAGGTAATGTCATGCCTATTTTCCTTTAAATTGAGGCGTGCGTTTATTAAGAAACGCATCAACGCCTTCGCGGTAATCTTGGCTGCGTCCACCTAAACGTTGTAAATCACGCTCAAGATCCAGTTGTTCATCAAGGGTATTGGTTGCTGCGCTGTAGATTGCTTTTTTGATAAGGCCTAGCCCATAAGTCGGCTGGGTAGCGAGATGTTTAGCGAGGGAATCAACGGTTTCAACTAAATCTTCATTTTCAGTAACCTGCCAAATCATTCCCCATTGTAATGCTTGCTCTGCACTGATTTTATCACCCAACAATGCCATTCCCATGGCTCTTGCATGACCGGCTAATTGGGGTAAAAACCAGCTTCCGCCGGAATCGGGAACTAAACCTAAGCGGCAAAATGACTGAATAAAGCTAGCACTTTTAGCCGCTATGACGATATCACCAGCAAGAGCAATAGCAGCGCCAGCACCTGCTGCGACTCCATTTACGGCACAAATAATCGGTTTAGGTAAATGGGTAAGTCTACGGATCAGCGGGTTATAAAACGTCTCCACGGAAAACCCAAGGTCGGGGGCCTTTTCACCCACTGAAACATTACGATCATTGAGATCTTGTCCAGCACAAAACCCTTTTCCAGCGCCGGTAATCACTAGGCAGCGCACGGTATCATCCCGCTCGGCAATTTTAATGGCATCACTCAATTGGCGATGCATTTCATCATTAAAACTATTGAGCCTATCAGGGCGGTTTAGGGTAATGGTGAGTACCCCTTGTTCTATTTTGGTGAGGATCATTGGGTTATTGGGCATTTTTATTGTCCTGTAAACTGTGGATCGCGCTTTTCAAAGAATGCATTGATCCCTTCAAGGCGATCTTCGGTACCTGCAAGAGTGACAAAGTATTGGCGTTCTAATTGCAGCCCTACAGACAAATGCGTTTCTTGAGCATTATTTAATGCAGCTTTGGCTGAGCGAACAGCCAAAGGCGCGTGATTAGCGATACGCAGAGCCAATTTTTGCGCACTTTCAAGTACTAAATCATCAACGTAGATTTCACTGATCAAGCCTACTTGCTGTGCCTTTTTTGCGGTTATTGCTTCTCCGGTCAGCACCATTTGCATCGCAAGGGATTTTCCTACGCTACGAATTAACCGTTGAGTACCACCGGCGCCGGGCATCAAGCCAAGGGTGATTTCAGGTAATCCAAAACGTGCTGATTCACCAGCGACAATAATGTCGCTGGCAAGAAGAAGTTCAAAACCTGCGCCAAGTGCATAGCCATTGACTGCCGTGATAATAGGCTTTGAAATCAGGGAAATGCGACGCCATATTTGTGGGCGTCTGTCGGTAGTGGCGCTGGCAACCGTTTGTTTCTGTAACTCTTTTAGGTCAGCACCTGCGGCAAAAAATCGGGAATTTCCGGTAATGACGATAACGCCAATATCCGTAGCGTTATCTGCCTGTTCAAGGTGCTCGGCAAGCAACTCCAGAAAATCAGTACTCAGAGCGTTGCGAATTTCAGGTCGATTTAGCGTAAGAGTGAGTACGCGGTTTTCTTGGTGAGATAAAATCCAATTGGTATCCATAATCGCTCCTATACATCAAAGTCGAGAACGACATCGTCGGTTTTTGGCCATGATTGGCAGCTAAGAATAAATCCATTTGCGATTTGGTCCGGTTCTAAGCTGTAATTGACACCCATCTCGACTTCACCAGAGCGCAATTTACATTTGCAGGTTGCGCAAACACCACCTTTGCAGGCGTATGGCAGATCGGCGCCTTGGCGTAATGCTGCATCAAGAATGCTGTCATCTTGGCTATCCATACTGATATTCATTGTGCGACCATCGAGGTGGATACTCACTTGGCGGTCTTGTGTTGTGATGGTATTCGTAGGTTTAAATTTTGTACCAGAGGTGTTGAAACGTTCAGTATGGACATGCTCTTGTGGCATACCCGATTTAATCAGTGCTAATTGAACATCATCCATCATGGCTTCAGGACCACAAACAAATGCACGGTCAAATCGACTAAAATTTAATAACGTTTGGCCTAACGCACTGAGCTGTTTTTCATCGATTCGACCACTGAGTAACTGGCTATCTTGCTGTTCTTGGCTAAACAAATAGAGCACCTGAAAGCGCTCAGTAAAGCGATTTTTGAGATCGGCGATACTCTCTTTAAACATTACTGTACGGCTATTTCGATTGCCATAAATTAAAGTAAAGCGGCTTTTAGGCTCAGTTTGCAGTGTTGATTTAATAATCGAAAGTAACGGAGTGATCCCCGAACCTGCGGCAACCGCAAGGTAGTGTGCTCGGTTATTGAGGTTTGGTTGATAGCCGAATTGCCCTTGAGGGATCATCACATCAAGGCTATCGCCAACACGCAGGTCTTGATTAATAAAGTTTGAGAAACGGCCTTCATAAATCGCTTTTACACCAATTTTTAGCATGTCTTCATCGGGAGAACTGCAAATAGAGTAACAGCGACGCAGGTTTTCCCCCTTTATAGCCGCTTTTAAGGTGAGATGCTGTCCTGGACGATAGCGATAATGTTCTCGTAAATCATCAGGAATACAAAAAGTTACCGCAACAGCATCTGGGGTGTCGCGCTCAATTGCAGCAATACTTAAACGATGGAATACGGTCATAATCGTGGCCTTAAATACATTTAAAGTAATCAAAAGGTTCTAAACATTCTGTACATCGATATAACGCCTTGCAGGCGGTTGAACCAAACTCACTAATTTTTTCTGTTTTTTCACTTTCACAGCGTGGACATTGGATGGAACCCGTATGTTCAGGATGTTCGCAAGATGTCCCCTGTGGTGGGGCAATACCAAATTCACGTAAACGCCGTTTCGCATCTTGATTCATCCAGTCAGTTGTCCATGCAGGTGTGAGCATGATTTCAATATCAATGTGTTGAAAGCCAGCTTTACCAAGCACCAGTTTGATCTCGTTAATCAGAAACTCAGTGGCGGGGCAACCTGAATAGGTAGGTGTAAAAATAACTTTCCAGCCTTGATCCGCAGGAACAACATTGCGGATCATCCCAAGATCAGTAATGGAGAGCGCAGGGAGTTCAGGATCTGGAATTTGGTGTAGTTGTTGCCAGATCTGGTGAATTTGAGGGGCTTGTAATTCACTTGGTTCCAGTCTCTGTTTCATTACATCACCATTGACAATTTGGATAAGCGCGTTGCACAAATTGCAACTGTGTTAAAAGTAATCCTAAATGTTCCGTATGCCTGCCTTGCTTTCCACCTAAACGATAAGCCTCTTTTTCAGGCAAAATAAGCGTGGCTTCTGCTAATGTTTCACTCACTGTACTCAACCATGTTTGTTTTAATGTTCGAGGGTCGACAGCCATTTTTGCTTCACAGAGTGCCATTTCAATTTCATCCGCGTGGAATAACTCCCCCGTGAATCGCCATAAATCATCAATAGATTGTTGGATTTTTTGATGACTTTCTTCGTTGCCATCCCCCAATCTGATCATCCAATTCCGGCTAAAACGCAGGTGATATAAGGTTTCTTTTAAGGATTTTTCTGCAATAGCAGAAAGTTGTTCATCGCGGCTATGGATAAGGGCTTCGTATAGTGGGACATGATAGGCATCCATAAAAAATTGACGCACTAAGGTGTCATTGAAACCCCCGTTTGGTTGCTCGACTAATAATAAATTACTAAATGCTCTTTCATCGCGCTGAAAGGCGAGTTGGTCTTCATCACATTCCGGTTCCGCTAATTGAGCGGCATAGTTCAGAAAGTTTCGTGCTTGCCCCAGCAAATCTAAACCAATATTTGAAAGAGCAAGATCAATTTCGATTTCAGGGGCGTGCCCGCACCATTCACATAAGCGCTGGGCTAAAATCAGTGGGCTATCGCCGAGTCTGAGGGCGTAATGGTGAAGTTGTTGCTGTTGGTCCATCACAAGCTCCTTACATATTTTTTATGCCATCAGGAATGGTATAAAATGTGGGGTGGCGATAAATTTTTGTATCCGCAGGATCAAAGAAAGTGCTTTTATCTTCGGGTTGTGAAGCAATTAAACTTGCCGCTTTTACCACCCAAACAGAGCAACCTTCGCTTCGACGAGTGTAAACATCCCGTGCATTTTCGAGCGCCATTTGGTCATCTGCGGCATGCAGACTGCCTACATGGCGGTGGGCAAGGCCCTGCTTGCTGCGAACAAAAACTTCATACAGTGGCCAATCTTGATTGCTCATTTTTTTTCCTTTTTTCATTGTCTTGCAACGTTAGGCGGCGGATTTCATTGCTTTTTGTTTATGGCTATGTGCCATTGCGCCTTCGCGAACCCAAGCTCCGTCTTCCCAACCTTTACGTTTAGCCGCTAAACGTTCCGTGTTGCAAATGCCATTACCTTTGATGACTTGGTAGAATTCTGCCCAATCAATTTCACCAAAACGATAGTGACCAATGGTTTCATCCCAGATTAAATCAGCGTCAGGGATCGACATGCCCAACGCTTCAACTTGGGGAACGGTGTTATCCACAAATTTTTGACGAAGTTCGTCATTACTGAATCTTTTTATTTTCCACGCCATGCTCTGTGCACTGTGGGGCGAATCGGCATCATTGGGTCCAAACATCATTAATACTGGCCACCAAAAACGATTAATTGCGTCTTGTAACATGGCTTTTTGTTCATTTGTTCCTGCGGCTAAAGCCATAACAGCCTCATAGCCTTGGCGCTGGTGGAAACTTTCTTCTTTGCAGATTTTCACCATAGCTCGTGCATAAGGGCCGTAAGAAGCTCGGCACAGCGCAACTTGGTTAACAATTGCTGCGCCATCCACTAGCCAACCAATGACCCCAATATCAGCCCAACTTAAAGAGGGATAATTGAAAATAGAGGAGTACTTCATTTTCTCGTCTAACAATTTTTGATAGATATCTTGGCGTGTACAACCCAGCGTTTCGGCAGCGCTGTAGAGGTACAAACCGTGACCAGCCTCATCTTGAATTTTCGCCAGTAAAATTGCTTTTCGCCTTAGTGTTGGGGCACGCGTCAGCCAATTTGCTTCTGGTAGCATACCGATAATTTCAGAATGGGCGTGTTGCCCAATTTGCCGGATTAGATTTTTCCGGTATGCATCGGGCATCCAGTCTTTTGGTTCGATAAAAATATCTGCTTCGATTTTGGCCTCGAAGTTTGCCTGATTATGCTCATTCATTACGTCACCTAAAAATGATTCAAAAAAAACACAATAAATTAAAATACGAATCACGATTATTTAACATCAATGCTAGGAATAGTTAACAAAAAGATCAATGGTACTTAAGTCTATTTTGAGACTGACTTCACGGTAATTTTATATATATCTTTATTTAACAGTGAGTTGAATTATCTATTTGTTGTGTGTTCTTATTGGGCATCAAGGGCTTACTGCCTATTTGTTTTAAATTTGTTAAATTTAAATTAGCCACTATAGTTGTTTTTATGATACATATTTCAATGTTAATTTTATTTATTTTTTTTGTTTCTGGAGAGAAGAATGAAGCATTTAGCAAGTTACATTATGGGAAGTTGGGTTAATGGTGCTGGCGAAGGGCGAAAAATTTATCATGCGCTCACGAATGAAATTCTGTATGACGTCACTACGGAAGGGCTACCTTTAGCAGAAAGTTTACAATACGGTAGAACGACGGGAGGAGACCCTTTATCAGCACTGACATTTCAGCAGCGTGGGCAAATGCTAAAAGCCGTAGCGAAATATTTGCTTGCTCATAAGGCTGAACTTTATGCTATTTCTGCTCAAACAGGGGCAACTAAAGCGGATAGTTGGGTCGATATTGAAGGCGGAATCGCGACCCTGTTTTCCTATTCAGGGTTGGCAAACCGAGAGTTGCCCGATGACACCATTTGGCCTGAAGATGAAATGATCCCATTATCAAAACAAGGGCAGTTTATTGGCCGCCATATTTTATCTTCGCGTCGGGGAGTTGCTTTACATATCAACGCCTTTAATTTTCCATGTTGGGGTATGCTCGAAAAGCTTGCTCCTACTTGGCTAGCGGGGATGCCTGCAATTATTAAACCTGCCACTGCATCGGCACAAGTAACACAAGCAATGGTGAAATTAATTGTCGAAAGTGGTTTAGTTCCGGAAGGCGCTATCCAGTTAATTTGTGGTGGTGTAGGGGACATGTTTGAGCATCTTGATTTTGAAGATGTCGTGACTTTTACGGGCTCGGCATCAACGGGGCAAAAATTAAAGTCACATCCAAGAATCGTTGAAAAATCGGTGCCTTTTACGATGGAGGCGGATTCGCTTAACTGTGCGATTTTAGGTGTTGATGTTCAGCCTGAACAGCCTGAATTTTCTCTCTTTATTAAAGAAATTGTACGTGAAATGATGGCGAAAGCAGGGCAAAAATGTACGGCAATTCGTCGTATTATTGTGCCAAAAAGTCAGTTAAGAAATGTCCAACAAGCGTTACTTAAGCGTTTATCATCCGTCATTGTGGGCGACCCTGCGGTTGAAGGTGTACGGATGGGAGCACTAATTAATTTAGAGCAGCGGCAAGATGTTCAAAGTAAAGTCGATTACTTACGAGAGAACGGTTGTGAACTCCTTTGCGGTGGCGTGATTAACCAGCAAAATATTATGGGTGGCGACAGTCAAAATGGCGCTTTTTATCCACCAACATTACTTTATTGCGCAGAGCCATTTACGCAACATGCAGTACATGAAACGGAAGCCTTTGGCCCAGTAGCAACATTGATGTGTTATGACAATATCGAACAGGCGGTACAACTTGCAGCGTTAGGTGGGGGAAGTTTAGCTGGTACTTTGGTGACAGCAGATGCTCAGGTTGCACAATCAGTCATTAGAGCCACGGCAAGAGTACATGGTAGAATGCTGATCCTTAACGAAGATTCTTCAGCAGAATCAACAGGTCATGGTTCTCCGCTACCTTTACTCGTTCATGGTGGGCCAGGAAGGGCAGGCGGAGGTGAAGAGCTGGGTGGCTTACGTGCAGTGAAGCACTATATGCAACGAACGGCGATCCAAGGCAGCCCATCTATGCTGACTGCCATTACAAAGCAATGGATACGCGGTGCGGATACCATTGCGGACGTGGTTCATCCCTTCCGTAAACATTTCGAAGATTTGGTCATTGGCGATACCTTATTAACGGCAAGGCGAACGGTGACTGAGGCTGATATCGTCAATTTTGCTTGTTTAAGTGGGGACCATTTTTACGTGCATGTCGATAAACTGGGTGCGGCACAATCCCTTTTTGGTGAGCGAATAGCACACGGCTATTTTGTGGTGTCGGCCGCCGCAGGGCTATTTGTCGATGCAGGAGTTGGCCCCGTTATTGCTAATTATGGAATGGAAAACCTGCGGTTTATCGAACCGGTAAAAATTGGGGACACCATACAAGTTCGCCTAACATGCAAGAAAAAGATAAAAAAAGCACAGAAAATTGCAGAAGATACCCCTAATGGCGTTGTGGAGTGGGACGTTCAGGTTTTCAATCAAGATGATACCGTTGTTGCGTTATACAGTATTTTGACATTAGTGGAACGCCGTGAAGGGGATTTTTAATCCTAACTCGTTTAGCGGCTATTTTATTGTCTTGCTGATATAAATAGGTGTCTTTTTAATCATTTTCTGTTTTGATGGATAAATAACGTAATTAGCGCAGAGGAAGCAGTGATGAAAACACACCACCAAGCGGTTTATCAGCAATTCGATGAGCAAGCCAACTCGTATTTAACTAGCCAAGTGCATGCGCAAGGTGAAGATTTACTTGCCTTGCAGCATTCATTGCAAGGAAGTCATGACGCAAGCGTACTCGATCTTGGTTGTGGCGCTGGGCATGCTAGTTTTCATGCCGCTCCGTTAGTTAGCTCAGTTATCGCTTATGATTTATCAGATGCTATGTTAGATGTGGTAGAGAAAACGGCTGCGGATCGCAATCTTAAAAATATCTCTACCTGTAAGGGAACAGCGGAATCATTGCCGTTTGGTGACAGTGTCTTTGATATCGTCATTAGCCGTTATTCGGCGCATCATTGGCACGATGTTGAACTTGCATTACGAGAGGTTCGCCGCGTATTAAAGCCTGGTGGTCGAGGCATTTTTATTGATGTAGTATCACCCGGGCATCCCGTATTGGATATCTATCTGCAAACGGTTGAAGTGCTGCGAGATACTTCGCATATTCGTGATTATTCTGCCGGGGAATGGTCGGGGATGTTTAATAATGCGGGGTTGTTTGTTAGTGGCATAAAAAGTTTTCGGTTAGCGTTGGAGTTTAGCAGTTGGGTTGAGCGGATGAGAACACCACAACCTTTGGTTGATGCGATTCGTCAATATCAAGGGACATTAAGCCACGAAGCAAAAAATTATTTTGCGGTACAAGATGATGGCTCATTCACTTCAGATGTGATGTTGTTTGAATTCCAGCGCCTTTAACGATGTTATTTGGAATAACATTTGTATCTATTCAAAATAATTCAAGGTGTAGCTAGGCGACTCGTACGAATGAACGTAGTCAACAATGCTACAACTTGAAGTATGAAGAGGCTAATTATTTTTGAATAAACTGTGCTTGGTTCAGTTGGCTCAGTGCGGTGTTTACCGCAAAGATTTTTCCATAAACTTCAGGAATACCAAAGGATTTTAAACGAGCACTATGTTTTTGTAGGTAAGCTTGTGCATCCGATTCCGATGCAAACAGGTAGATCCCACCTGCTTGTTGTGTCTCTTTATTTTCTGTCCAAACTTTCCACAAAAAACCGGGTTCTTGGTTGATAGATTCAGCAAGAGTGTTCATTGCTACTGTCATTTCATCACCCCATGGTCCTTGGTATGGAAAATCGACTTGTAAAAGCACCTGCATACTTTCTCCTTGTTATGTGGTTCTATCTTCGCTATTGCTGATATGCAACCTGAAGTATGACAAATATAAAGATTTATAACCTTGATGGTTATTCAACTTTAAGACTATTTCGTTTTCCGGCCTCAAAAGCTTCTAGCGTGTTTAATCTTGCTTGCTTATGGTCAACCATCGGTATTGGGTAATTGAGTTGTATATGATTGGCTGCCGCCCATTCATGGGGCGCATGGATATATTTGTCGGGTACATTTTTCAATTCAGGTAACCAGTGCCGAATAAAGGTGCCCTGTGGGTCAAATTTTTGGCCTTGGGTTGTGGGATTAAAAATCCGAAACCAAGGAGATGCATCGACCCCTGTTGATGCTGACCATTGCCAGCCACCATTGTTTGCCGCTAGCGTGCCATCGATGAGTTGACTCATAAAGTACTGCTCACCTTTTCGCCAATCAATTAATAGATCTTTCACCAAAAAACTAGCAACAATCATGCGTAAACGGTTATGCATCCAGCCTGTTTCATTTAATTGGCGCATGGCTGCATCCACAATCGGATAACCTGTTTGCCCATTTTTCCATGCATCAAAATCATCTGGCGAATGATTCCACTGAATATGCTGCGTCCATTGAATAAAGGGCTGATAGCGGCAAAGGCGCGGAAAAGCGACCAATAAATGGGTATAAAACTCACGCCAAATTAGCTCATTAAGCCAAGTAAATGCACCACTGTCAGGATAATCGAGTAGCTGTGGGTTCTCTGCTTGTAAGCGATTAAAACATTGACGAGGTGATAGCACCCCGACGGCTAAATAAGGGGATAATTGGCTGGTTCCATCAATCGATGGGATATCTCTGTCTCGTTGATAATTTTGTACGCGCTCACGACAAAATTGCCTAAGCTGATGGCGAGCAGCCTGTTCCCCCGCTTTAAATTGTGGCGAAATATCCGTAGCAACATGTGCAAATAATGGTTGGGTACACTCAATCGCTAATGGTTTACCCCGTTTTTCGGGGGCGGTTAGCGAACGACAATCAGTCGCGGTCAATTGCGTGATAAATGCGCGACGAAAGGGCGTATAAACTTGGTACATCTCCCCTTTTTGATTATTGACCGTACTTGGAGGGAGTAGCAGTGCATCATCAAAGGCATGAATATGCAGAGAGTGCGATTGCTTAACTAACCAATCATCCCGTTGTTTTTCATTGAGTTCATATTGACGATTGAAGAAAAGAGCATCCGCGTGCTGCTCTTTGGCATAATCCAATACCCACTGAGCCGCGCCCGTAAAATCAGGCATTGTTTGGCAAATTAATGGGATACCCAGTTGGGCAAGGGCTTGTTGTAACTCAACAAGATTTTGGTGCAAGAAAGTAATCTGTCGAGAAGAAACGCCGTGTGCTAACCACTGTTGCGGCGTTGCCGTAAATATCGCGATCACTTTTGCTTGCGGGTTAACGCAAGCGGAGGAAAGCGCTTTATTATCGGTTATTCTCAAGTCATTGCGAAACCAGATAAGATGACAAACCTGTTGTTCTGCCACCGCTTTCCTCCTGAGTTTTTGAAAACTAATCTAATTTAGGGTGCTGATTGATTAATGACTGACGTTTTTTCTCAAGCTCAGCAATTTGTTGATCAATATCTTCAACTTTTTGCTCAATATTGTCAAAGTGCTCACTTAAAATTTCTTTTGCTTCAGCTTTATCCGATGCGGCAGGTGTTGCACCTCGAAGCGGCTTATTCGCCGTTTCAGGCATTCTAATACCGGTATATAAGCCAATTAACGCAATCACAATCAGATAATATGCAGGCATATATAGATCATTAGTAGATTCAACTAACCATGCTGCTACTGTCGGCGTTGCACCTGCAATTAATACTGAAATATTAAATGCGATAGCTAATGCACTGTAACGAATATTTGTTGGGAAAATAGCCGGTAAGATTGAGGCCATTACTCCAGTAAAACAGTTAAGCAATACGGCAAGAATTAATAAACCAACAAAAATCAAACCAACAGAACCGCTGTTTATTAACATAAACGCTGGGTATGCTAAAAAGATCAGCCCGACACTACCGATAATAACAAAAGGGCGTCGACCAATTTTATCACTCGTCATCCCGATTATAGGCTGTACAAATAACATACCAATCATAATGGCAATAATAATTAGTACGCCGTGGTCGGTAGAGTAGTTAAGGTTATGGGACAAGTAGCTTGGCATATAGGTTAGCAACATATAGTAAGTAACGTTTGTTGCGATAACTAAACCCACACAGATAAGTAAGCTTTTCCAATATTTTGAGGCCACTTCACGGAAAGAGACTTTCGGCGGATTTTCAATATTGGCTTTGTCTTGTTTAGCCAATGTCTCAATATGTTGTTGGAATGCAGGGGTTTCTTCAAGAGAGTGGCGTAAATAGAGACCAACAATCCCTAATGGTAACGCTAAGAAGAAAGGTATTCTCCATCCCCATTCATGGAAGCTTTCATCCCCTAAAATACTCGAGATTAGTACAACAACACCGGCACCAAGTACAAAACCTGCAATTGAGCCGAAATCTAACCAGCTTCCCATGAACCCACGCTTACGGTCAGGGGAGTACTCAGCCACAAAAATTGCCGCACCTGAATATTCGCCGCCAACAGAAAACCCTTGAGCGAGTTTTGCTAGCAATAATAAGATTGGTGCCCAGATCCCGATGGTGTCATATGCGGGAATTAGCCCGATACAGAAGGTACTGACGGCCATAATAATAATGGTCATCGACAACACTTTTTGTCGGCCATATTTGTCGCCGAGAACACCAAATACAAGCCCACCAAGTGGTCTGACTAAGAACGGTACCGAGAAGGTGGCAAGTGCAGCTATCATTTGGACGCTCGGTGATGCGCCCGGAAAGAAAACTTGACCCAATACATAGGCGAGGAAGCCGTATACACCGAAATCAAACCATTCCATCGCATTACCCAGCGAAGCTGCGGTGATTGCTTTTTTTAATTTGCCGTCATCAATGATAGTAATATCATTAATATTTAACGGTTTTTCTTTTTTCTTTCTGAATTTCATGGAACCATCCTCTTATCTGAATTTAAACAACATGATTAACAGCATTCAAAATGTAGGGTTTCCGCATCCAATTTATTAGGACAAAGAGCAAGGACTGAATATTTAGAATAGTCGTTATCTGTAGAATGCATCAGTTTATTAAGTATTTTGAAGTTTAATTTTGTTATTTCGCTGCTTATATTGATTTTAATCAGCTATTTTTAGATACATCATTGCAGGTGGGAATATAGCGAAGAGCGATGTTGTGGGCAATTTAATTGTAAATATAATTGTTGTAAATAAAGCAAAAGACGCTCCTTTGAATAACCAAACATCTCTCTATCATACATTAATGTCGATTAAATGTAAAATATAGGCGCTTTATGCTGCCGGGTCTTTTGTTTTTGAACTTTAACGCTAACGTAGAGTGTGATGATGGATGGGCTAAGCTTTGGATAATGTAGAATGTTATATAACAGAGAATTTACGTATGTGTTAATACGTTATTTTTATGGTAATAAAAATAAGAAAAACAATAATAAATCTATTTTTGATGCTCTTATTTTGTATGATCGGGTTGATGGTAAACTCTTTACTTATTCTGTTGTTAAGCTCTTCTTTCGATATTAGCGGATGATTGTATTGTTCTGTTTTATATTTAATTACATCCGTATGAATAGCAAATCTGTTTGGTTACAATCGATTAAATTTGATGAAGAGTTTGAGAATGACCGAGTATTGCAAAATACAATGTAGTTTTTGCAAATAATCTATTATCTGACTTAAAAAGAGTGCCATTATGAAAAAACAGAGTGTTGCATCTTATATCGCCAAAATGCTTGATAACGCAGGTGTTAAACGTATCTGGGGCGTGACTGGAGATTCATTGAACGGCTTCACTGATAGCTTACGTCGCCAAGGTAATATTGAGTGGTTAGGTACTCGGCATGAAGAGGTTGCCGCATTTGCCGCAGGTTCTGAGGCTCAACTTACTGGAAATTTAGCCGTTTGCGCTGGCTCTTGTGGGCCTGGTAATATGCATCTTATCAATGGGTTGTATGATTGTCATCGTAACCGAGTACCCGTGTTAGCGATTGCCGCACACATCCCTTCCAGTGAGATCGGGAGTAATTACTTCCAAGAAACGCATCCAACCGAACTATTCCGTGAATGCAGCCACTATTGTGAAATGGTCACGAATCCAGAGCAAATCCAGCAGGTGCTCGGTATTGCCATGCGCAAAGCTATTCTCAATAAAGGCGTTTCAGTCGTTGTTATTCCGGGCGATATTGCGCTAAAAGATGCACCAGAAATGGTAAAAGATACATGGTATCAGCCACAAGCACCGCTTATCATGCCGCAGCGTACGGAGATTGAAAAACTGGCAGAAGCATTAAATCAATCGAATAATATTACACTATTTTGTGGAAACGGTTGTGCGGGCGCTCATGATGAAGTGATTAAACTGGCCGAAACACTTAAAGCGCCGGTTGTGCATGCTCTACGTGGTAAAGAACATATTGAATGGGATAACCCGTATAGTGTTGGAATGACGGGGCTTATCGGTTTTTCATCGGGTTATCATGCGATGATGAATGCGGATACAGTGGTGCTACTCGGGACACAATTCCCTTATCGTCCATTCTATCCGAATGATGCAAAAATCATTCAAATTGATATTAATGCAGGCAGCCTAGGCTCTCATTGTCATATTGATATGGGGTTGATTGGCGATATCAAGGCTACACTGACGGCATTGCAGCCTCATTTACAGGCTAAACAGGATCAAAAACATTTAGAGGGTGCATTAAAGCACTATGCAGAGGCGCGTAAAGGGTTAGATGATTTAGCCAAACCGGGTCATGAAGGTCTTATTCATCCACAATATCTGGCAACTAAAATTAGTGAGCTGGCGAATGATGATGCCATTTTCACCTGCGATGTCGGTACACCAACTGTATGGGCAGCGCGTTACTTAAAAATGAATGGAAAGCGTCGCCTAATTGGCTCTTTTAATCATGGCTCAATGGCAAATGCAATGCCTCAAGCTTTAGGAGCTCAATCGGTTGATAAAAAACGTCAAGTTATCGCGATGTGCGGTGATGGTGGCTTTAGCATGTTGATGGGCGATTTTATTTCACTGTCACAAATGCAGTTACCCGTAAAAATTATCATTCATAATAACGGAGTTTTAGGCTTTGTTGCGATGGAAATGAAGGTCGCTGGCTTTTTAACCGCAGGTACTGATTTGCAAAACCCAAATTTTGCAGCTATTGCAAATGCGGCTGGGATTAAAGGTATTCGCGTAGAAAAAAGCGAGGATCTGGATTCTGCATTGAAAGAAGCTTTTGCTTATGATGGTCCTGTTATTGTTGATGTGTTAACGGCAAAACAAGAACTTTCTATGCCGCCAGAAATCGAAGCGCAAGAAGCGAAAGGTTTTAGCTTATATATGATGAAAGCGATCATGAGTGGTCGTGGTGATGAAGTTTTACAACTCGTAAAAACAAACTGGCTACGCTAATTATTTGATTTTATAGCCCCATCAAGCCCAATTAACTCATGATTGATTGGGCTTGATTTATTCATCTGTAAAATATTTTTTTGATTAATACCCTGCTGCAGATTGGCTACGCCATAAATGAGCAGCAACAAGAGCACGCCAAGGTGAAAATTGTTCTAACCATTTTTCCGTTTCTTTAGCGGTCGGCTGCGTCTCTTGTTGGAGTAACTTTTGTAAATTACGTCGCACCGCAACATCCCCATGCAAAGAACCATCTAGGTAGTTAAATCCACGAAGCAGCGCATAACTTACGGTCCAAGGACCGATCCCTTTAATACTCAAAAGTTGCTCAGTGATCACGGCAACATTTTCCGGCGAAACTTGCTGTGATAAATCGAGGTGCTGGTTTTGAATAGCATCACACAATGCTCTCAATGCAATGATTTTACCTGTTGAGAAGCCCGTTTGGCGTAAAATATCGTCATCGACTAACATGACTTGTTGCTCGGTAGGGAAACACCAAATACCCGAAGAATGTTGAATACCTACGGCTTGAATAAAGCGACGACGAATCGCAATGGCGGCATGGACACTAATTTGTTGGCCAATAATTGCCCAAACCAAAGCTTCAAATGGACTGGCAGATTGATAAATTCTCAATTCTTTTTGGTTGTTAATTAATTTTTCAAGAATCGGGTCTGCTGAGTATTGTTGTTCAAATTTTGCGACGTCTTGATTTAGTCCAAGCATATGTTGGCCTAATGATGATGCTTGCTTTTCACTCACACTGAAGTTTGATGAATCAATATCGAGTGAAATCACCGCTTTTTGATTTTCAATGTGAAGATGAATTTGTGCCGCATTACCTTGCCAAATAATTCCTTTACGTAAACAATTTTCATCAACAATTTCGGCAATATTTTGTTGATCCCTTAAATGAAAGGCAAAAAAATCATCGGAACGATAGTGTTCTGGCAGTAAAATTGTTGACATAGTTATGGCCTTATCAGATTTTTATTTTTTATTATGAAGAGCATTTCACTGCTCATATTTAACTTATTAAATATGCTATCTTGTTGACAATAATCATGACAGATTAATGATTATTGTTGGAGTCTATAAAAGCACTCTGCGTGGAATAAAGTGAATAAAGCTAAAAGCCAAGGATGTGACAATGAGAAATGAAGAAAATAATTCATCTCAAGGTGGAATACAACCGCCTTCTCATGGTGAGACAAATGCGATAACTTCGCCTCCACGGCAAAAGCAACCTAGTGAGTTAAAAGGGCTCGGCGGGTGGCTTATTCTGCCTATGCTAGGGATCGTACTGTCTATTTTTATTTTACCTTTTGCTATTTATATGCAAAATGTTGAAGTCATTGAATATTGGGACGAGTTAACTAATGCTCAATCGGACTCCTTTATTCCATTATTTAAAGAATTGATCTATTTTGAGGTGCTGGGAAACAGCATATTATATGCAGCACTATTATTCCTGTGTTATGTTTTTTTCACTAAGAAGAAAATTACCATTAAGGTTTATATTTTCTTTCAGTTATTTTCTTTATTACTGACTATTTCGGATATTGTGTTAGCAATGTCGCTGCTTGATTTAGAACTTGAGAGTTCAGATATTAAAGATATTATGCGAGGCGTCGTGAGCTGTGCGATTTGGATACCGTATTTCTTACTTTCGGTTAGGGTTAAAAATACCTTTATTAATTGAACTACGATTTAACTCATCTGATAAATAGGAGAAGAACTCATGATTTATTGTAAAAGAGTCTATGACCCTCTCTCTTCGGAGGATGGTTATCGAGTCTTAATCGATAGGCTATGGCCTCGTGGAATAAAAAAAATAGATTTGCAGTGCGAGGAATGGAATAAAGAGGTTGCCCCTTCTAATGACTTACGCAAATGGTTTCATCAAAATACGGATCAATTTGAACAATTCATTGAACGATATCGCCAAGAGCTTTATGAAAGCCAAGCCTGGCAGCCGTTAGCTGAAAAGGCTAAGCAAGGGAGTTTAACGCTTTTGTATAGTGCAAAAGATACTCAACATAATCAGGCTAAGGTACTAAAGGCATTTCTTGAAGAACAGATACAAGATAAATAGAAGGTGATTAGAATGGATGCAAATCAGGTACCGTCTGAGGCAGAGCAACAATTCGCCCAAACTATACCGCAAGGTGTGGAAAAGTCACCACTTCAGGGGATTAGTGGATGGCTAATTTTACCGATGATAGGGCTATTTTATATGCTCTATAAAGCGGTTGTGATGATGCTACAAGAGATAGCTCAAGTAAAAATAGCTTGGCCATTAGCGACGCAACCCGATTCTGATTTTTATGTTTCAGGCTTCTCATCTGCATTTTATGCATTGCAAAGTGGCTATGGGTTATTAATTGTTTTATTGCTATGGACCTTTATTGCTGCCGTTAAATGGAAAAAAAGTGCCAAATCACTGTTTATTATCTCGATGGTTTTTTATACGGCGATGGTAATTAATGCACGTTTTGTTTTTCCCACTTTTTTCGGGTTAGAAATCAATTACACAAATGTGATCACTGCGATTAACGGGAGCTTTTATTGCGTTCTATGGATCCCTTATTTTTTGGTCTCCAACCGTGTAAAAAATACCTTTATTCGTTAATAACTGTCACTGATTTATAATAGAAAAAGGCTGTCATTAGACAGCCTTTCTCAATAGCGCTTATAGATTCAATTGATGTGTAATATTACAGTGCTTAATAAATTCCTCATCGTGAGAAACTAAAAATAGCGTGCCTTGATATTCGCTTAATAGTGTTTCCAGCAATTGTGTTGATTCTAAATCTAAGTGGTTATCCGGTTCATCGAGCAATAAAATCGCCGGTGGTTTTGGGCTATGGGTTAGCGCTAATAAAGTGGCTTTAAGCTGTTCCCCCCCACTGAGTTTATTTAAGGGCTGCTGTGATTTTTCCCCGCGAATGCGTAGCATACCAAGCTGTGTTCGCCATTGTTCCACTGTAAAAGAAGGCTGATATTGATGTAATGCTTCTGCAACGGGGCGTGATTTATCGAGTAAATTTAAGTGTTGGTCCAGATAGCAAAAATCGCCGCTAAGACGATACTCACCTGAACTCGCTTTAGTTTGACCGGTAAGCACCTTGAGTAAAGTGGATTTACCGGAACCATTATTCCCTTTAATGTGCCAGTGTTCGCCACTGTATGCGGTAAATGAAAGGGGGGACGAATAGCCATAGGGTAAACATAAATCAGAGGCAAATACTGTGACTTTATTGCCGTCAGATTGGTAATTTAATGCCATTTTTTGCGGCTTTGTGTGAATGGCTTTATCTTGGCTTTGTTGTAATTGAGTTTGTAAGTTTCCAAGTACGCGCTGGTGGCGTTCAGCGACGCCTGATTGCCTTTTTTCAGCCCGATTTTTTTTCATATCCAGTAACAGCAAAGATTGTGAACCACTTTTACGAATGCTTTCCCCTTGTTTACGCCGCTGCGCTGCTTTTTGTAACGTTGCTTGCTGCTGCTGTTTTTCATGGCGTATATGTTTATCGAGTCGTTCAGACTCAGCCTCAATTGAAGCCATCTCGAATTTTTTTTGCTCATCATACAAGGCATAATTTCCCCCATACTCTTGCAATCCGTTCTCATTCAACTCGAAAATAGCCTCCATATGGGCCAATAAAGCGCGATTGTGGGTGATCACGAGGCTACCAGCACTGTGCTGATCGAGTTTATCTTTTAGCCATTGGCGTCCTGGGATATCAAGATGGTTATCGGGTTCATCCAATAATAAAAAATGGTCTTGATATAAAAATGCACGACAAAGGGCTAAGCGAGTTCGTTCGCCGCCACTTAGGTGTGCAATCGGGGTTTCCATCTCAATAGGTAATTTGGCTGAATCTAATAGACTTTGCCATGCAGCGGGCAAATGCCATCTATCTTCGGTTAATTCGAAATCTTCCATATTGCCATTACCCGCTTCAATACGAGAAAAAGCGTGATAAAGCTCAGTGATGCCCAACGCCTCTATTAGGGTATTTCCCGTTAAGCGAGTCAGTTGATCCACATGAATAAAAGGGATATTCCAGTGAACTTTGCCCGATGTTGGTGATAATGCTTGCGCAAGTATGCGCATTAACACCGATTTTCCTTTGCCATTATTACCGATAAGGGCATTTTTTTGGCAAGACAATGCGCCATTTAGCGAGGGAAATAGTGTCGTTTGGTTAAATTCAATATTGAGTTGTGAAAAGTGACAAGCGATTGTCATGAGCACCTCCAAAAGAGAGATGGCAGACAAGGTCGTTGGCTTACAAAATAAGCTTGGATGATAACTATTGCCCGCCAGGAACAGAAAAATAAATACTTAAAGGGTATTTGAAAAATATTTTCTGGCAGTGCTTAGTTCATCGTAGGAAGTACCTGCTAAGTAGAGTGAGAGTGAAAATCATACGGAGGTATTATAGGCTAAGAGAATGTGTTTGTGCAAATTATTGGTCTTGGAGACTATTTTTATATTTCTCTCGTGAGGTAAAAAAGCCAGTCAGAAATGATCCGACCAGCTCTTTTATTTACAACGAGATTTTTATACTTTACTAACTACGCCAACACAGCCGCTTTCGTTTGCTCTGCCAGCCATTGTGCAATGCGCTGTTTTTCATCATCATTCAGCCACATGCCCAATTTTGTACGACGCCAAATGGCATCATCTAATTCGACAACCCATTCATTGTTAACTAAGTAACGTAACTCAGCTTCGTAAACGTTGGTACCAAAAGCTTCACCAAGGTCGCTCAGTGAGTTTGCGCCTTCAAGGATCAGTTTACTGTTACTGCCGTAGGTTCTGGCGTAACGTAGTGCAAGCCCTTCAGGGAGCCACTGATAGTGCTGACGTAATACACGTGCATAGCCATCACGATCACAGCCTTCAATATCACCACCGGGCAGCTGACCATTTTTGGTCCATGGACTACCTGCATTTGGGTAATAGCTAGCCAGTTTTGTGACGGCGGCTTCTGCTAGTTTACGGTAAGTTGTTAATTTACCACCAAATACAGAGAGTAATGGTGCTTGGCCGTTTTCATCGTGAATATCGAGCGTATAGTCGCGCGTAATCGCCTGTGGTGAATCTGATTCGTCATCACACAATGGGCGAACCCCAGAGTAATCCCAAACGATATCCGTTTTATCTAACTGTTTCTTAAAGTGGTCGTTATACACTTTTAATAAGTAGTTAATTTCGTTTTCATCAATTTTGACATTTTTTGGATCGCCGTTGTATTCAACATCGGTGGTGCCAATAATAGAAAACTCATCCATCCAAGGAATAACGAAAACAATTCGATTATCTTCGTTTTGTAAGATATAAGCTTGTGGCTCATCATGGGCACGGCGAACAACAATATGGCTGCCTTTAATCAAACGAATGCCGTAAGGTGATTTTAATTTCAAGCCATCATCAAAGAATTCTTTTACCCAAGGTCCTGTTGCATTAACGAGACCTTTGGCTTTCCACGTGTGGGTTTCTCCAGTACGTAAGTCTTGGGCTTCAACTACCCATAAGCCATTTTCACGATAGGCGCGAGTGACTTTTGTGCGAGTGCGAACTTCACCTTTTTTGCGTATCACTTCTTGAGCGTTTAACACGACTAAACGCGCATCATCAACCCAGCAATCGGAGTACTCGAAGCCTTTTGTTAGCTCCGGTTTAAGCACAGTATTTTGATTGAATTTCAACCCTTTACTGCTTGGTAGGCTGGTACGCTTACCTAAGTGGTCATATAAAAATAGACCAATACGGATCATCCACGCAGGGCGTAAATGGGGCTGATGGGGTAGACGAAAGCGCATTGGAAAGGCAATGTGTGGCGCTAATTTTAGCAGAACTTCACGCTCAGCAAGCGCTTCACTGACGAGTCTGAACTCATAATGTTCAAGATAACGTAAGCCGCCATGAATAAGTTTTGAACTCGCAGATGAGGTGGCACTTGCCAAGTCTTGAGCTTCGAGCAGTAATACAGATAATCCACGGCCAGCAGCATCTGCTGCAATACCAGCGCCGTTGATCCCGCCGCCAATTATAATCAAGTCTTTCGTTTCCATGCATCCCCCTGAGATGTTCGAAACATTTTCAATAATGTTCGTTTTCGCTCATTTGATTGTAATCAAAATCTATTAATATGCCAACTAGTAATCGAAATATAAATAACAAGTACGTGATATCGATAACAAAGTATTTTCAATAACCATACATTCTATGTTGTTATTTTTACAAAAAATAAATGTTGCAGAGCGATAAAGCATAAGAAAATAGGAGAAACGAATGGAAGGAATATTTTAAAAGATATGATGGTAGCGGAACTACCATCATAGGGGGGCGATTATTTGATTAGCAAAGTTCTAATTGAACATTATGTTGTTCGATGACTTTGAGGATACTGTCAGGAGGTTGCTTATCGGTAAACAGATAATCAATAAGGTTCATATTGCCGAGGTTAACCATTGCATTGCGGCCAAATTTCGAATGGTCGGTGACTAACATAACACAACGCGAATTCTCAATAATTGCGCGTTTAGTACGCACCTCATGATAATCGAATTCAAGCAGCGAGCCATCCATATCGATGCCACTGATACCGAGGATGCCGTAGTCCAGCCTAAATTGAGAGATAAAATCGAGAGTAGCTTCACCCACAATTCCACCATCTCGTGAACGAACTTCACCACCGGCTAAAATCAAACGAAAATCTTCTTTCGGCATCAGTAGTGTTGCAACGTTAAGGTTATTGGTCACAACTCTAAGGTTTTTATGATTCACTAAGGCGTGAGCAACCGCTTCAGGTGTGGTACCAATATCAATAAACAAGGTCGCACCGTCAGGGATCTGGCTGGCAACATGTTGTGCAATACGCGCTTTTTCGTCTGACCACATGATTTTTCTATCATGATAAGCGGCATTGACTGAGCTGGAAGGCAATGCTGCACCGCCGTGGTGTCGCTGAATCTTATTTTGTTCAGCAAGATCATTGAGGTCTCGCCGAATGGTTTGAGGGCTGACCTCAAAATGTTCGACAAGTTCTTCAGTACTGACATATCCCTGAAGACGCACAAGTTCAATGATTGCATCATGTCTCTGGGTTTGTTTCACAGCGTTAGCCTCTAATTATAAAATATTCTATTTGGCGCTCTGGTGTTTAAAGCTATGCCTATTATCCCATACTCCCATCAATAAGCCGATGATTAACCCTGAAGTATGTGCGGCATTGGCAATATGCATACCTAAAATATCGAAATAGCCGAAAAAGAGCCAGATAATTGAGAAGATCATCAACCCTCGGGGGACACCGATACCGGTTTCAGGTCTACGCTCTCCAGTTAGCCAAACATAACTGACCAGAGCATAAACAACACCCGATAAACCACCAAAGTTATTTTCACTAAACAGCGATTGGCCCCAATTACTAAATAATGCGGAGACTAATAAAATGGTAAAAAGCTTGCCACTACCGAGTTTTCGCTCGACTTGGCCTGCAAGAAACCACCATAACGCGAGATTAAAGCCGATATGTGAAATTGAAAAGTGGACAAATGCAGGGCTAAACCAGCGCCACAATTCACTTTGTTGGCTACCTATTGGCCAAGCTAAATAACGCAAAACCTCTCGCGCATCCGTCATAACTACCCAAAGATATACAACAACCGATAACAGAATGACAGCGATGGTTAATGGGCCGGATTGCTCTTTTAAATAGCTTAGGGTGAGGTAGTTACGATATTCGAATTGTGCGTTGGTGTTTCCGGTTTGCCAGCTGGCTTCGAGATAGCGAGGGTTATTAGGATCGTGTAGAAAAGTTTCCAATTCTTTTTGGACTCGCGAGAGGTGTTGTTCATCCTCTAGCCAAAGTTCAAATTGCTGTTTGTCGGACGATTGTTGCATTCGAATAGAAATATGCTGACTTGCCATATAGTCAATGAATGCTTGAGCCATTCTGGGGTTAGCAAAAGAAATAATATGGGTCATGAATGCATGTTCTCATCTAGAGCGCCGTAACGGCTTGTGGGTATTCCCTTAACCATGCTTCAAATCCACCACGGATACTGTAAACAGATTCAAAGCCAATATTAATCAGATATTGTGCGGCACCTTGGCTGCTATGCCCGTGATAGCACATGACCATAACGGGTTGTTCGTAGTCAGTTTGTTCTAAAAATGCACTCAGCGATTCATTGGTTAGATGGTAAGCGCCATTCGCATGCCCTGCACGAAAACTTTGTGGGTCACGAACATCGACAAGTACAGCCGTGCCATCTAATAAATGCTGATAGGCTTGTTCTGGTGTTAGTGTCTCAAAATGGTCCATAAAATACCGAATATTAAGGGGAAACCCCTTGAAATTGCATAAATTTTGGCACTCGAGTAAAAACAGGAGTGCCAAATAAATAGGCTGAGTAACTCGCCAGATTACGCTCGGATAAGCTTAATAGAAAGAGTGCTCACCACGTTGGTGTTCAGTCAGGTCTTTAACGCCTTTTAATTCACCTTCGAACATTTTGAGAAGCTCTTTCTCAATACCTTCTTTTAGTGTCACATCGACCATAGAACAACCATTACAACCACCACCGAATTGCAGAATAGCGAAACCATCGTCAGTAATTTCCATCAAGGAAACACGGCCGCCATGACCGGCTAATTGTGGGTTAATTTGTGATTGTAAAACGTATTCAACACGCTCAATGAGCGATGCGTCATCAGACACTTTACGCATTTTTGCGTTAGGTGCTTTTAGCGTTAGCTGTGAACCTAATTGGTCAGTGATGAAATCAATTTCAGCATCTTCTAAGAATGGCGCGCTAATTTCATCAATATAGGCAGATAATTTTTCGAACTTAAGTTCTTTATCTGTTGCTTCAACTGCACCCGGCGGGCAATAAGAAACACCGCACTCGGCAGTAGGTGTGCCTGGGTTAATGACGAATACACGAATTTGGGTGTCTGGCTCTTGATTTTCCAACAACTTGGCAAAATGAGCCTGTGCTGCTTCTGTAATATTAATCATAATCATTTGCTCAATAATAGTTGACTGCTTCAGTTGGTTATAATACGCCCATTTACCCCTTTCCTACAAGGTGCGACACAGGGACCATGCATCAACAGTATGCGCTCCAGCACAAATCAGCAATTGTGCGGCGGTATTCATCGTAGCGCCTGTCGTAATGACATCATCAACAATGGCAACATGTAGGCCTGAAACGGTATCTTTTAGGGTAAATGCATTCCTTAGGTTGCTTTGGCGGCGTTCGCGTTCTAACGTTATCTGGGTCAGTGTATCACGAGTGCGTAATAATGAATTTCGTGAATAGGGGATATTTAACCATGTGGATAAATTTTCGCCTATTAGCGCCATATGGTCAAATCCTCGTCGCCATAAGCGATTAGGATGTGTCGGAATAGTGAGGATCAAATTGGGTTTTCGCCATCGATTTTCTCGATAACCCTTGAGCCAAAAAAGTAAAAAAATACGCGCAAGGGAAAAGGCCAGCTGAGGCTGTTTATTAAATTTATAGCGATGGATCAGTTTACGCAAAGGGGCTTGATAAGGCGCTACTGTGATTAATTGGTGCCATGAAGGTGGGCGGTTCAAGCATCGAGCGCAGGCGATATCTTGTTGCTCAGAAGGCAAAGCACAGCGGGGGCAACAATTCGGCATTGTTGGTAAATTTTTTAAGCAAAAACCGCATATTCCCTGACAAGATAACTTTAATGGCTGATGGCATAGCCAACAAGCCCCTTCCATTGTTAGCATAGATGAGCCTTAATTTAAACGTGATGAAAAAGAGAGTGTAACCATGGCAGCGTTATATTGGCAGACGGTTGGAGAAGGGAAACAAGATCTTGTGTTACTACACGGATGGGGGTTGAATGCCCAAGTTTGGCAGACAATGATTCCGCGAATTGCTTCCCAATTTCGTGTTCATTTAGTTGACTTACCGGGTTATGGTCGCAGCCAAGGCTTTGCGCCGATGGATATACAATCCATGGCTGATATTGTTTGGTCTCAGGCCCCTAAAAATGCGATTTGGCTGGGCTGGTCACTGGGTGGCCACGTGGCGAGTCGCATCACCCTTGATCACCCTCATGAGGTCGTTGGGTTAATTTCAGTGGCATCTTCCCCTTGTTTTCGGGCTGAAGGAAATCAATGGCCGGGTATTAAACCAGATGTATTATTAGGTTTCGAACACCAACTGTCTGCTGACTTTCATCGTACCGTTGAGCGTTTCCTTGCCTTACAGACATTAGGCACAGAAAGTGCGCGCAATGACGCACGAATGCTAAAGTCTGTGGTACTTGAGCAACCGATCCCGACCGTTGAAGTATTAAATGCGGGGCTTGAGTCATTACGAACTGAAGATTTACGTGATGAATTAAAAGCGCTACCAGTACCATTCTTACGAATTTATGGTTATTTAGATGGGCTAGTGCCGCGTAAGGTTGCGGTTTTACTGGATGAAATGTACCCAAACTCTCCCTCAGTGGTGATGCGCAATAGCGCTCACGCTCCCTTTATTTCTCACCCTGATGAGTTTTGCGAATATTTGATTGATTTCTTAAATCGATTAGAGGGCTAGCGAGTTTTCAAGATGCATGGTATTGGCCTACATGCATCTTGAATTAACTATTTAATTTTATAAATGAAGTGAGAGCAATCCTGGCTTTCTGGGCATCCTTTACAGCTCGTTCCGGTTAAACAGGCGCTGATATCGACCTGTTCAATTTTCCCCAAACTGACCAATTTTTCTGTCATCGCATGAATAAGTGGGGCTGGGGTATTCAACTGCTCACTGAGTAACTGGATATCAGCTTGCCCATATAAGGCAATTAAGTCTCTAATTTGAAGCAAGCTGACCATCGGTTTCTCCATTAATGACACGCACTACCTGAACAATCAGCGCATTGTTGCGCTGTTTTAGTCTTAATATTTAATGTGACTCGGCTACGCATACGGCGTAAGAATACAAACAATAC
Organism: Providencia heimbachae ATCC 35613; assembly: GCF_001655055.1. GTDB lineage: Bacteria > Pseudomonadota > Gammaproteobacteria > Enterobacterales > Enterobacteriaceae > Providencia > Providencia heimbachae. The sequence continues at coordinate 31,161 of NZ_LXEW01000035.1, forward strand.
AATATTAAATAACAAGACAGCAGCGATGGTAATCAAACTGCTCTGAGGGTGTTCGCTGAATGTTGCGATTTGGTAGAACAGTGCCGAAAGGCTGTAAGCCACATTGAGACCCCAAAGAATAGAAAACGTCATCCAGCTTTTATTGGTTTCACGAGCAATTGCACCCATCACCGAGACACATGGAACATACAGCAGAACAAAAATTAGGTAGCTATACGCCGCAATTCCGGAGCCAAACTTAGCCGCCATTGTGCCCATTGAACCTGATTCCATTTCCCCATCACCTTTGCTGGCTTCGATTGGGTTCGATAGTGCGCTTAATGTGAATGTCCCTTTCAAGCTATCCCATGTTTCGCCAACTGCATCCCCTAACTCCTCCAGTAGATTGAAGGACTCGGCATCAAAGGGTTCAGTGGTGATCGCTTCTGCCGTGTACAAGGTATTCAATGTCCCAACGACCACTTCTTTTGCCATTGCACCGGTTATTAAGCCTACGGTTGCTTGCCAGTTATCTGCGTGGACACCAATAGGTTGAAGAACCGGGGTGATCACTTTACTGACTGAAGCCAGTGCGGAATCATTAATATTATCGACAGGTTTACCTGAGAATGAAAAGCTATTTAATGCCCCGATAAAAATACTTGCTACGATAATAACTTTACCTGCACGAATAACGAAACCTTTCAAACGCTGCCATGTTTGGATCAGCAATGTTTTGAGATGAGGAACATGATAGACCGGTAATTCCATTACAAATGGGGAGGCTTCACCACGCATTAAAGTATGCTTCAGCAGCAATCCGGTCAGGATAGCCACCACAATCCCTAAAATGTAGAGGGAGAAGACTACGCTAGCACCGCTTTTACCGAAGAATGCGGCGGCGAATACCGCAAAAATAGCCAGTCGTGCCCCACATGACATAAACGGCGCCATCAATACCGTAATCAACCTTTCACGTGGTGCATCAAGGGTACGTGCACCCATGATTGACGGGACATTACAGCCAAAACCAACAATCAACGGAACAAACGATTTACCGGGTAAACCAAGAGCCTGCATCAATCTATCCATCACAAAAGCGGCGCGAGCCATATAGCCCGAATCTTCTAAGATAGAGAGAAATAGATACATCATGCCGATTTGAGGTACTAAAGGCAGAACCGTATTGATACCGCCCCCGACACCTTGAGCAAGGAAAATTGTTAGCCATTCAGGGAAGTTAAAATAAGCGCCAGTCCATTGGATGCCATGAATAAATATGGCTTCTGATGCCCCTTCAAAGAAAGGTTGTAATGCGCCACCGATATTAATGGCCAAAACAAACATTAAATACATAACAAGTAGGAAAATAGGGACGCCAAGCCAGCGATTCAATATGTATTTATCAAGGGTTTGGGTTAATTTATTGGGTTGTGCAATGCTATTGTTGACCGCTGCATTATAAATCGCAGCAATAGATTGGTAGCGTGCATCCGCAATTAATAATTCAGGCTCTTCATGTAAGTTCTCTGTTAAGTTAAGCCGAATTTCAGTCAGCTTTTCTTCAGAAATATTTGCCCGCTGGCGGCTATAAATATCCCCTTCCAATATTTGTAGTGATAACCAACGTCTTTGTTGTTGGCTAAATTGTTGCGGGGAAATTTGTTCTGATAATGAATCGACAGCATTTAATAATTGAGGTGGATACTGAACTAATGCCTGTAAATTATTTTGTGGATGGCTATCAATGGCTTGTTTAAGTTTATCGATACCCGTTGCTCGGGTTGAAACTAATGGAATGACAGGGCAGCCAAGTTGTTTTTCAAGTTTTTCAATATCAATTTCAATGTGTTGGCTTTGCGCTATATCCAACATATTTAATGCCACAATACAAGGGACGCCCAGCTCAACTAATTGCAGCGTTAGATAGAGGTTTCGCTCTAAATTTGATGCATCGACGACGTTAATCAACATATCTGCTTCACCACTTAGGATGAAATAGCAGGCAATTTGCTCATCAAGAGAAGTTTGCTCAGAAATTGTGGTGAGCGAATAGGTACCGGGAAGGTCAACGAGCTCAATTTTATGCTCGGGCGTATGGAAGCGTCCAACTTTTCGTTCGACAGTGACGCCCGCCCAGTTACCTACACGTTGGCGTGAACCTGTAAGTTGATTAAATAACGTTGTTTTACCGGCGTTTGGGTTGCCAATTAAGCCGATAGTCAATGGTTTTATCGCATTTGCTAACATCGTGTTTGCCAACCTAGTTTTACCAATAAGAAAATGAGAACTTTAAGCCGTAGGTGCTTCATCAAGATTCAATAGGGCTAAGTCTTTTTTACGTAGAACTAAGCTGACTCGATGAGTTTCTATCTGTACAGGATCGCCAAATGGCGCTAAGCGAACCACTTTAAAGACAGAACCCGGTAGTAGACCAAGGGAAAGGAGCTTTTGACGATAAGCTGGGCTGATTTCGGGTGAGAAACCGATTATTTTGTAACTGCATTGAGGAAGTATGGCCATATTGCCTTCCAGCTCTAGTAATTAGAATCAATAATAATATTGATAATTATTGTTAGAAATACGATTGTTTACAAGCAAAGAGCGATGCAAAGCAAAAATAAATCTAATTAACAATGATAATAATAATCATCTGCCTTTTGTTATATTTAGCCTCTTTTTTCGTCAATTTGAATTGATGTGGATCAACGAAGCATTGAGTTGACTGGGTTTCTTAGAGGTAGTCTGATTTAGTCTAAGGGGAGATGAAGAGAGCAAAAGAAGACAATAGATTGAATTTATTATTTAATTTAGTTTGTAATTAATTCGATGTAGATAATAGACTTCACCATTATATGAGATGGTGAAGTCTATTATTAAATAATTTAAGGTGCAGCAAAGTGGTTAACGTTTTTTACCCAACGCCGCTGAAAGTGCATCTCCCATCGCACTATTACCTGAAGTTGCGTTATTTTGGCGTGGCTGATTGCGAGGTGCGGGGGCTTTACGGGTATTTTTATCTTGACCTTTATTTGCACTGCGCGGTGCACTGTTGGTGTCTCCAGGTTGCTCATCTAAACGCATCGTCAGGGCGATACGTTTACGAGCAATATCAACATCCATCACTTTTACTTTGACGATATCACCCGCTTTGACCACTTTGTGTGGGTCTTCAACATAGCTATTCGACAGGGAAGAAATATGTACCAACCCATCTTGATGGACACCAATATCAACAAAGGCACCAAAGTTGGTCACATTAGTCACCGCACCTTCTAGCACCATTCCTGGCAGAAGGTCATTCATGGTTTCGACACCATCAGCAAAGGTGGCCGTTTTAAACTCAGGACGTGGGTCATGCCCCGGTTTTTCAAGCTCTTTAATGATATCTGTGACGGTTGGAACACCAAATTTCTCAGTGGTAAATTCGCGTGGGCTTAACCCATTTAACACTTGTGAATTACCCATAATCTCTTTTAGCGGTTGACGAACCACTTCAAGGATTTTTTCAACGATAGGATAAGCTTCTGGGTGAACAGTAGAAGCATCTAACGGGTTATCACCATTGGTGATCCGTAAAAAACCCGCACATTGCTCAAATGCTTTAGGCCCAAGGCGAGCAACTTTGAGTAACTGTTTTCTATCATTAAACTTACCGTTTTCATCGCGCCAATCCACGACATTCTGTGCAATCATCTTGCTTAAACCTGCCACGCGAGTTAGAAGCGGGACAGAGGCCGTATTGAGATCAACACCGACTGAGTTTACGCAGTCTTCAACCACAGCATCAAGCTTGCGAGCCAACTGGGTTTGGCTAACATCGTGCTGATATTGACCCACGCCAATGGATTTAGGGTCGATTTTAACCAGTTCAGCGAGTGGGTCTTGTAGGCGGCGAGCAATAGATACGGCACCCCGTAACGTGACATCAAGTGTAGGAAATTCAAGAGCAGCAAGTTCTGAGGCAGAGTAAACGGAGGCACCCGCTTCACTGACAATCACTTTTTGTGCAGTAACGTCAGGGTACTGATTTTGCACTTCAGCAAAGAAACGTTCAGTCTCTCGTGAAGCCGTCCCATTACCAATAGCGACTAATTCAACGTTATGTTTTTGACATAATGCGGCGACAATGGCCGCGGCTTTTGCCGCTTGGCCCGTATGTGGATAGATAGTATCGGTGGCGATAACTTTACTTGTTGAATCGACAACGGCAACTTTCACACCAGTACGTAAGCCAGGATCGAGTCCCATCGTCGCTCTCATGCCAGCAGGCGCTGCCATTAACAAGTCACTGAGATTACGAGCAAAGACATTAATCGCTTCTTCCTCTGCTTTTTCACGCAGAGTACTCATGATTTCAGTTTCTAGATGCAATAGAATTTTTACACGCCATGTCCAGCTTATGACCGCTTTACGCCATTGATCGGCGGGGGCATTGTTTAGACGAGCATCAAGATGACGGGTAATAATTTCTTCACAGTAGCTTTCTTTTGGCGGTTCATCGAATTGTGGGTCGCAATTAAGAGACAGCTGTAAAATTCCTTCATTACGACCACGAAACATGGCAAGAGCGCGGTGCGATGGTACTTGAGCCACAGGCTCTTGATGTTCAAAGTAATCGCTGAACTTTACACCTTCAGCTTGTTTACCGTCAGCAACAACAGAAACGAGATGCGCATTTTTCCATAAATAGTCACGAACTTTAGCTAAAAGAAGGGCATCTTCGGCGAAACGCTCCATTAGGATATAGCGAGCACCATCTAATGCGGCTTTAGTATCCGCAACCCCTTTATCGGCATCAATAAAGGTTTGTGCGAGCTCATCAGGGGATTGATTTGGGTCGTTCCATAGGGTATCGGCTAACGGCTCTAATCCTGCTTCAATAGCAATTTGCCCACGTGTACGGCGCTTAGGCTTGTAGGGTAAATAAAGGTCTTCAAGTTCGGTTTTATTGAGGGTGGTATTAATTGCAGAAGAGAGTTCTGGTGTCAGCTTGCCTTGTTCTTCGATGGATTTAAGAATAGTTTGCTTACGGTCATTGAGCTCTCTTAAATACCCTAAACGACTCTCTAGCTGGCGAAGCTGAGTATCATCCAACCCTCCTGTAACCTCTTTACGGTAACGAGCAATAAACGGGACTGTATTTCCCTCATCAAGTAATGTGATGGCAGAAAATACCTGTTTAGGTTGGGCGTGCAGCTCAGCTGCAATAATTTGGCTTAGAGTTTCATTCATGTCGTGTTTAAATACCTACTGAAAGAACAGTTAATAAATTTACTGCACTGTTATACTTGGTGGGAGAGAGAATTTCCAGACTGAATTTCCGATGATTGGTATGAAAGTCTCAGATTATTTTTTATAAAATACTATAATTATCAAATCAATTTACTAATATTCGAAGGTTATGGCTAAAAGTCTTTTAATTACACGTGAAGGTTGGGATGCGCTCGATAAAGAACTAAAATATCTTTGGAAAGAAGAGCGACCTCGCGTAACTCAATCCGTCTCTGAAGCAGCAGCTCAGGGCGATCGCTCAGAAAATGCAGAATATATTTATGGTAAAAAAAGACTGCGAGAAATCGACAGGCGCATCCGTTTTTTATCTAAAAGGTTAGATCAACTTCGAATAATTGAGCCTGATCCTCGCCAAGAGGGGCGTGTGTTTTTTGGTGCATGGGTTAAACTTGAAGATGAAAATGAAAATATCAGAATATTCCGGTTAGTCGGTGCAGATGAATTTGATCCGGCTAAACAGTGGATTTCGATAGACTCTCCTGTTGCGCGAGCCCTGATAGGCAAGCAAGTTGATGATGAAATCACGGTCATCACACCAGGAGGAGAAGTTACTTATTTTGTCTTGGATATAAGCTATAAGCCACTAACCAACTGAAGTGTAAAATGATTCATTAAATCCTACGTTAGTGGTAAATTAGTGAGCATAAATATTGTTTTTGTTCACATTCATTAGAAAAATAATTTTAAAGATGCACATCTTGAGGGCTACAAAATGCAGGAAAGTTATAAAGTTCTTGTCGTCGATGATGATATGCGTTTACGTGCACTGCTGGAGCGTTACCTCACTGAACAAGGTTTTCAGGTAAGAAGTGCGGCTAACGCAGAACAAATGGACAGGATCCTAACACGTGAATCTATTCATCTGATCGTACTCGATTTAATGCTGCCGGGAGAAGATGGTTTATCTATCTGCCGTCGTTTACGTAGCCAAAATAACCCGATTCCAATCATTATGGTCACTGCCAAGGGCGAGGAAGTTGATCGTATTGTTGGTTTAGAAATCGGTGCGGACGATTACATACCAAAACCGTTTAACCCTCGTGAATTACTTGCGCGTATTCGTGCTGTACTACGCCGTCAAGCAAATGAATTACCGGGCGCTCCATCGCAAGATGATGCGGTGATTACCTTTGGTAAATTTAAACTGAACCTTAGTACACGTGAAATGTTCCAAGGTGACGAAAATATGCCACTGACGAGCGGTGAATTTGCGGTACTTAAAGTTTTAGTTTCTTATCCAAGAGAACCGCTTTCTCGTGACAAGCTGATGAGCTTAGCGAGAGGCCGTGAATACAGCGCGATGGAACGCTCAATCGACGTTCAAATTTCACGTTTACGCCGCATGGTTGAAGAAGACCCAGCCCACCCTCGTTATATTCAAACAGTGTGGGGTTTGGGCTACGTATTTGTTCCGGATGGAAGTAAAGCATGAAGCGATTGAGGTTCTCACGCCGTAGCACATTTTCTCGTTCGTTATTTTTGTTTGTTGCACTATTGTTCGCCAGTCTTGTGACCAGTTATATGGTTGTATTGAATTTTGTAGTTATGCCAAGTTTACAACAATTCAATAAAGTACTGGCTTATGAAGTGCGCACATTAATGACAGAGAAAATGGTTCTACAGGATGGAACCTCAGTGCGGGTATCCCCCGCGTTACGTAAGAAAATTTATAATGAATTAGGTATTACGTTTTATGCTCAGTCAGCCGCGATGGAAGAAGGGCTGAACTGGGCAAAAGAATATGATTTTTTAAGTAATCATATGTCGGAATATTTGGGCGGAAAGGCGAGTGTTCATCTCGAACTTGGGCGTGACTATCCGATTTTATGGCTAACATCTTACCTCGCACCTGATATCTGGGTGCGAGTTCCCTTGACTGAAATCGGTCAAAATCAATTTTCCCTTGTTTTTCGCTACACACTCACCATTTTTCTCACCATTTTCGCCGGTGTTTGGCTCTATATTCGTTATCAAAATAAGCCATTACTTGAATTGGAATATCATGCTGGTGAAGTCGGCAAAGGGATTAGCTTGCCGCCGATGCAAGAGAAAGGCGCCACAGAGGTTAGGGCGGCGATCCGTTCTTTTAACCATATGGCCACAGGCATTAAAACGTTAGAAAATGACCGTACTGTATTAATGGCAGGGGTCAGCCATGATCTTAGAACGCCACTAACGCGTATTCGTCTGGCGACAGAAATGATGAGCCCAGAAGATAGTTACTTGGCGGAATCGATTAATAAAGATATTGAAGAATGTGATGCCATTATTGGCCAGTTTATGTCTTTCCTGAAAACAGGTCAGGAAATGGATATGGAATTCTGCGACCTGAATGCCATTCTAATGGAAGCGGTAAACTCAGAAATCAATGTTATCGGTGAAATAGAAACGGCACTAGAACCGGGCTCAATGATTGTTAATGGTAACCCACTGGCAATCAAACGCGCGATTACTAATATGATAGTAAATGCATACCGTTACGGTAATGGTTGGATTAAAGTCAGTAGTGGTAAGAGTGAGGACTATGTTTGGTTCCAAGTGGAAGATGATGGTGCGGGAATCAAACCTGAAGATATTCAACGTTTATTTCAACCCTTTGTTCAAGGGGAAAAAGCACGAAGCAATACAGGAACCGGATTGGGGTTAGCGATAATTCGGCGGATTATTGATGCTCACGAAGGGAATATTGAGATCCGTAAGAGTGAGCGTGGTGGGTTTGCTATTCGGGCTCTCCTGCCCCTAAAAGAAAAAGAAGACTGATACCTCGTCATATTTCAAGCTGTAGGTGTGTTGCCTACACTCAGCTACCCTAGTCACATACTTGTGTATGCTCCAAGGGATATCTTCGTTTGGCGCCTACCTACAACTTGAACTATTTAGAGATATCTTTTTAATAAGCCAAAATTATTCTTCATATTTTGCCGCCTAGCTACAACACAAACTATTTTGAATATTGAATTTAAAAAATAAATATTTTTCTTTTTTATGACAGTTTTTAATTTTTGTTTTTGATGTTGGTTTTCATTTTTGTTTTTTATAACTAATTGAATTTAATTTCTTTATTTTTGTTTTTCTTCCGTTTTTACTTCCCTCTCTGTGAAAAAATAATCTGCTGTCATAAAACTGTCATAAATATGACATGTTGTCGTAACTAAATTGTCCTATTTTCCCTACCGTGACATTCACTCAACAATTTTATACTTGATTGTTTCTTATATCCCCGGAGGGATTATGAAAATGATGCGTACCACCCTAACAAGCGTAATGGCAGCAACTTTATCTCTGACTGCGATGTCTTCTTTTGCTGCTACCAGCCTGACTGGCGCTGGCGCGACATTCCCTGCTCCTGTCTATGCGAAGTGGGCTGATTCTTATCAGAAAGAAACCGGTAATAAAGTGAACTATCAGGGGATTGGTTCTTCTGGTGGTGTGAAACAAATTAATGCAAAAACCGTTGATTTTGGCGCATCAGATGCACCTTTGACGGATGAAAAATTAAAACAAGATGGTTTATTTCAATTTCCAACCGTGATTGGCGGTGTGGTTCTTGCAGTAAATGTAAAAGGGATTGAATCAGGTCAATTGACTTTAGATGGTAAAATTCTGGGTGACATCTATTTAGGTAAAATTACTAAATGGAATGACCCTGCTATCGTAAAAATGAACCCAAATGTCAGCTTACCAGATCAAACGATCGCAGTTGTTAGACGCTCTGACGGTTCAGGTACCACGTTTGTATTCACCAGCTATTTAGCAAAAGTGAGCACAAGCTGGAAAGATGAAATTGGTGCGGGTTCAACCGTTAACTGGCCGAAAAATAGCGTAGGTGGTAAAGGTAACGACGGTGTCGCTGCTTTTGTTCAACGTCTGCCAGGTTCAATCGGTTATGTTGAATATGCTTACGCAAAACAAAACAACCTTGCGTATACTAAACTTATCTCTGCAGATGGCGAAGCCGTATCACCAACGGGTGCAAGCTTCAGCGCAGCAGCGAAGAAAGTTGACTGGTCTCAATCATTTGCTCAAGACCTAACAAACCGTGACGGCGCGAACGCGTGGCCAATCACATCAACAACTTTCATCTTATTACACAAAGAACAAGCTAATGCCGAAAAAGGTAAAACAGTTCTCGATTTCTTCAACTGGGCCTACGATAAAGGCGGCAAACAAGCAGAAGATTTAGATTATGCAGTTTTACCTGAAGAAGTTGTGACAGCGGTTCGTGCAGCATGGAAAACAGAAGTTAAAGATAGCCAAGGTAAAGCACTGTTCTAAGTGTGGAAACCTCGGGTTGGAAATGGCAGGCAGGTACTGAGGAACGGTATCTGCCTTCTAATTGTAGTAACGTAAGTCCTACTGATATCGTAGGTGCAGAATGAGAAAAAAGCGCATGGCCGAAAAAACAACGGCATTTAAAGCTCCCAGCAAATCAGGTGATGTGATTTTTGGTGCACTGGTAAAAATTGCCGCGCTAATCACCCTGTTAATGCTCGGTGGCATCATTATTTCCCTTATTTTTGCATCTTGGCCAAGTATGCAGAAATTTGGTTTTTCGTTTTTGTGGACAAAAGAGTGGGATGCTCCTGCTGAGCAGTTCGGTGCACTTGTGCCTATTTACGGTACGATCGTGACATCGTTAATTGCTCTGATTATCGCAGTACCCGTCAGCTTTGGTATTGCATTATTCCTAACTGAACTTGCACCTAACTGGTTAAAGCGCCCGTTAGGTATTGCTATTGAACTTCTCGCCGCCATCCCAAGTATTGTGTATGGGATGTGGGGGTTGTTTGTCTTTGCGCCCCTGTTTGCCGAATATTTCCAAGAGCCGGTTGGAAATGTCATGTCGAGTATCCCAATTGTTGGCGAGCTATTTTCGGGTCCCGCATTCGGGATTGGTATTTTGGCGGCAGGGATTATCCTCGCCATCATGATTATTCCTTACATCGCTTCTGTTATGCGTGACGTGTTTGAACAAACACCGGTCATGATGAAAGAATCAGCCTATGGTATCGGTTGTACCACGTGGGAAGTGATTTGGAATATCGTCCTGCCTTATACCCGAAACGGGGTTATTGGTGGTGTTATGCTAGGTTTAGGTCGTGCTCTTGGTGAAACAATGGCGGTGACTTTCGTCATCGGAAATACTTACCAACTTGATAGCCCGTCACTCTTTATGCCTGGAAACAGTATTACCTCTGCGTTAGCGAATGAATTTGCTGAAGCAGAAAGTGGTTTGCATACCTCTGCCCTGATGGAGCTTGGATTGATCTTGTTTGTTATCACATTCATCGTTCTGGCTATATCAAAACTGATGGTGATGCGTCTTGCGAAGAATGAGGGCCGCTAATATGTCAACTTATCAGCCTGTCGCAGTGAATCAAAAAGATCGCGCTCGTCGCCAAGCGTGGCGTCGACAAATCAATAGAATGGCCTTGATTATCTCAATGCTAGCAATGGCGTTTGGCCTATTTTGGTTAGTGTGGATTTTATTTTCGACGGTAACTAAAGGGATCGATGGTATGTCCCTGAATTTGTTTACCGAAATGACGCCCCCACCAAATACCGAAGGCGGTGGTTTAGCTAACGCTATTGTCGGAAGTGGGCTATTAATCTTATGGGCTACTGTCATAGGAACACCGTTAGGGATCCTTGCGGGTATCTACTTGGCTGAATATGGCCGTAAATCGTGGCTAGCATCAGTGACACGTTTTATTAACGATATTTTGTTATCAGCCCCTTCCATTGTTGTTGGCCTGTTTGTTTACACCATTGTGGTTGCGCAGATGCAACATTTCTCTGGTTGGGCAGGTGTTATTGCCTTGGCATTATTGCAAATACCGATTGTTATCCGTACGACTGAGAATATGTTGAAGTTAGTACCTGATAGCTTACGTGAGGCAGCTTATGCGCTAGGCACACCAAAATGGAAAATGATTTTATCTATTACGCTAAAAGCGTCTGTATCCGGGATTATCACGGGAATTTTGCTAGCGATTGCGCGTATTGCGGGTGAAACCGCACCGCTACTGTTTACTTCACTGTCAAATCAGTTCTGGAGTACAGATATGAGCGAGCCGATTGCTAACTTACCTGTGACCATCTTTAAATTTGCGATGAGCCCATTCTCTGAATGGCAAGATTTAGCATGGGCAGGGGTACTTCTGATCACCCTATGTGTCCTAATAATCAACATCATTGCACGCGTTGTGTTTGCACAGAAAAAACACTAAGCCCGGACTGAATAGAGATTTATAGAGAGAAGTAGCCATGATTAAAGCAAATGAAATTACAAACAGTAAAATTCAAGTACGTGACTTAAATTTTTATTATGGAAAATTTAATGCTCTGAAAGATATTTCTTTAGACATTGAAAAGAACAAAGTTACTGCCTTCATCGGCCCATCAGGGTGTGGTAAATCAACCCTGCTGCGTACTTTTAATAAAATGTATGAGCTCTATGGTGAGCAACGTGCTGAAGGTGAAATTTTACTGGATGGTCAAAATATCCTGACAGATAAACAAGATATCGCCTTATTGCGAGCAAAAGTGGGTATGGTATTCCAAAAACCAACGCCATTCCCGATGTCAATTTATGACAATATCGCTTTCGGCGTGCGTTTGTTTGAAAAATTATCACGTGTCGAAATGGATGAGCGTGTGCAATGGGCTTTGACTAAAGCCGCGTTATGGAACGAAACTAAAGATAAGCTGCACCAAAGTGGTTATAGCTTGTCGGGTGGTCAGCAACAGCGTCTATGTATTGCTCGCGGTATTGCCATTCGTCCTGAAGTATTACTACTTGATGAGCCATGTTCGGCTCTTGACCCTATTTCAACGGGTCGAATTGAAGAACTGATCAGTGAATTAAAATCAGAATATACCGTAGTGATTGTGACGCATAACATGCAACAAGCGGCACGTTGTTCTGATTACACTGCATTTATGTATTTAGGTGAATTAATCGAGTTCAATCATACTGACAAGATGTTCACCGCCCCCGAAATGAAGCAAACTGAAGATTATATTACTGGCCGCTATGGTTGATATGGAGCTGACGATGGATACGCTGAATCACAATAAACATATATCTGGGCAGTTCAATGCTGAACTGGAACATATCCATACAGAATTGATGACGATGGGAGGGCTAGTTGAAGAACAGCTCACCAAAGCCATCACTGCCATGCATAATCAAGATGAAGCCTTAGCGCGTGAAGTTATTGAAAATGACCATAAAGTCAACATGATGGAAGTCGCTATTGATGAAGAGTGCATGAAAATCATCGCCAAGCGTCAGCCAACGGCAAGCGACTTGCGTTTGATTATGGCCATCTCGAAAACGATAGCAGAGCTAGAAAGAATTGGTGACGTAGCCGATAAAATTTGCCAAACAGCACTGGAAAAATTTTCTCATCAGCACCAGCCTTTATTAGTAAGTCTTGAGTCACTTGGCCGTCATACCGTACAGATGCTGCATGATGTACTTGATGCTTTTGCCCGTATGGACGTGGATGAGGCGGTACGTATTTATCGTGAAGATGAGAAAGTTGACCAAGAGTACGAAGGGATCGTGCGCCAGCTAATGACCTATATGATGGAAGACCCACGAACGATCCCAAGTGTATTAACGGCACTATTTTGCGCCCGTTCTATCGAGCGTATTGGGGATCGTTGCCAAAACATTTGTGAATTTATTTTCTACTACGTTAAAGGTCAGGATTTCCGCCATGTGGGTCGGGATGATCTTGAAAAGATGCTGACTAAAAAATAATATTCGTCATACTTCGAGCTGTAGCGGTGTTGGCTTCACTCGGCTACTCGGGTCACATACTTGTGTATGCTCCCCAAGCTACCCTTGTTCGCCGCCTTGCTACAAACTCGAATTATTTAGAATATTAAAATAGTTGTCATACTTCGAGCTGTAGCGGTGTTGGCTTCACTCTACGAGCTACTCTTGCTACAACTCGAATTATTTAGAATATTATGGGTTGAGAATTTAACGCATTAACGATTTTAAACCTGAAGTCGTTAATCCGTTTTCTTCTCGCTCAATAAGCGATGTTTACTCAACATACTTCAAGTTGCTGTCAGCAACCATGCAACTTGAAGTATAACGAGTTTGGGGCACCTCCGATGGCTTTGCCCTTTTTTTATACCTTCCTATATTTTATTTTGATATAAATATATTATTTAATATTATTTCAAGTGCTAAGCGATAGTTGATAGCTTGTGATGGTCGATTTACAAAAATTTACCGTTTTGGGGTGTTCAATGAAAGCTCGTATTCTTACTACCGTATTACTTACAGGTCTGGCGCTGACAGCGAATATCGCAAGTGCAGATAAACTAGATGATATTAAAAAGGCCGGAGTGGTTCGTATTTCTGTTTTTGATAGCAACCCGCCATTTGGCTTTATTGATCCACAGACTAAAAAACTAGCGGGTTATGATATTGATATCGCTCAGGCGATTGCGGATGACCTTGGCGTTAAATTAGAATTGCGTCCAACCAACCCAGCAAACCGTATTCCACTGCTAAGCTCAGGTAAAGTTGACTTGATTGGCGCGAATTTCACGATTACCGATGAGCGAGCAAAACAGGTTGATTTCACTATCCCTGATTTTGCGACAGGCCAAAAATTCATTGCCCGTAAAGGTGTTCTGAAAACGCCAGATGATATTAAACCATTACGCATTGGTGCGGATAAAGGCACGGTACAAGAAGTGACGTTACGTGAGCGTTTCCCAGATACTAAAGTGATTTCCTATGACGATACCCCGCAAGCTTTTGCTGCACTGCGCAATGGTAATGTACAAGCCATTACCCAAGATGATGCAAAATTGGTCGGTCTATTAGGTAATCTACCCGAAAAAGTAAAAGTAGATTTCGAAATCTCTCCTTTTAGCTTAACCCAAGAGTATCAAGCGCTGGCGACAACAAAAGGTGAAACTCGCTTAGTTGAGAGCGTAAATGAAACGCTGCTGAAATTGGAAAAAGACGGTAAAGCTGAGGTGATTTATAACCGTTGGTTTGGTCCAGAAACCAAAGCGGCTCAACCTCGTGGTGATTTCAAGTTTGCACCACTAAGCGAACAAGCTCCTCAGTCATAACAATCAATTGAAAGTTAAAGCATTAATAGATACCCCGCAACGATAGCGGGGTTCTTAGTTGTACTCGACATACTTCAAGTCGCCTAGCTTATCTATGCTCCCCGATTATTTTCGTTTGTCGTCTATATACCACTTGAAGTATTTAGAGCATTTACAGGGTATCCAATTATGTTTGAAACATTTTTTAGTGGTGACTTCTGGTCTACGCATCTATTAGCCCCCCAATACCTTGAATGGTTTGGTTATGGCTTTTTGCTCACAGTTTGGATCTCTGTGTGCACGATTATTGCGGCGACGCTGTTAGGTTTCATCGTTGCATCCGCTAAAGATAGCCAAATCGCACCGTTGCGTTGGTTTGTCAGCCTTTATATTTCGATTTTTCGAAATACGCCTTTACTTGTACAGCTCTTTTTTTGGTATTTCGCCTCGGGTGAAATATTACCCTCGTCAGCGATGGTATGGTTGAACACACCTCATGAAGTTACCTTTCTTGGCCTGACGGTTTGCTGGCCATCATTTGAATTTTTAGCAGGCTTTATTGGCTTAACGCTCTATACCGTCCCTTTTATTGCCGAAGAGTTGCGTGCGGGTATCCGTGGTGTACGCCAAGGCCAGAAGTATGCGGCATTTGCATTAGGCTTGACCGGATGGCAAGCCATGAGGCTAGTGGTGTTACCTCAAGCTGTCAAAATTGCCATGCCACCGCTGCTTGGCCAGTATATGAATGTGGTAAAAAATTCATCACTGACCATGGCGATTGGGGTCGCCGAGTTGTCCTATGTCTCTCGCCAAGTAGATAGCCAAACACTGCAAACCTTTACCGCTTTTGGCCTTGCGACAGTGCTTTATATTGCGATTATCGCGCTAATGGAAGGCTGGGGACAATGGCATCAACAACGTAATTTAGCGCAAGGGGCATAAAATGGATTTCTCAGTGATAGAGCAAAATTGGCAATATTTACTGTTTGGAGCCTACCCTGATGGCCCACTTGAAGGTGCAGCATTGACGTTAGTTATTAGTGTGCTTGCAGGAGCTGCCTCAATCGTTCTTGGCACATTAGGGGGGGTTGCGCTGGCAATGCTGCGAGGTTTTTGGATGAACCTATTCGCCGCAGTGCTTGGTTTTTTCCGTGCTATACCAGTGATTATGCTGATTTTTTGGACTTACTTTTTATTGCCGATGCTGCTGGGAACCGAGATCCCCGGGATCACCACGGTAGTGTGTGCGTTGGCGCTGATCACTTCAGCCTATTTAGCCCATGCGGTTAAAGCAGGTATTCTAGCGATTGGTCAAGGGCAGTGGCAGGCTGGGCTGTCTCTTGGGTTCAACCGCTGGCAAGTTTTATGGAATATTGTTTTACCCCAAGCGCTGCGTATGATGGTACCGTCATTCATCAACCAATGGATAGCGCTGATTAAAGATACCTCTTTGGCTTATATTGTGGGGGTTGCAGAACTCTCTTTCCTTGCCACTCAAGTTAATAACCGTGAAATGGTATATCCACTCGAAGTATTCCTTTTTGTTGCCTTTATCTATTTTGTGATGTGTTTGACGATAGAAATTGCGGCAAATACAGTGGCTAAAAAGCTCACTAACCAGAATGCATTGCATAAGCAAACGGCAAAGCGTAAACGGCTATTTTGGCGTAGACAAAAGCTGCTCGCGTTATCTTAATTCCAGATAGCATGGCGATTTAAACCGTCGCTGTGCTAATCAAAAATATATTCTGATTGATTACTCTCACTCGCCTCTTTGTATCAGTAAGTTAGGACATTTTTTGTTTTTATATTCACGCAATCGTTTTCTTTTCTGATTTTTAACGGTAGTATGAGCCGAAAAAAACTTTTTTTGGGTGCAATGTCTAATGAGCGATCAATCTTCTGACTCTACACAGCAGGGTCTGTTTCAGCGTTTTTTTAAATTAAAAGAGCATGGTACAACAGCAAGAACAGAAGTTGTTGCAGGCTGTACTACCTTCCTAACGATGGTCTATATCGTCTTCGTCAACCCACAGATTTTGTCCGTCGCCGGAATGGATATTCAAGCGGTGTTCGTGACCACCTGTTTAATCGCAGCGTTCGGCAGTATTTTAATGGGATTATTGGCTAACCTGCCAATCGCAGTCGCGCCTGCAATGGGGCTAAATGCTTTCTTTGCATTTGTGGTTGTTGGCGCGATGGGTTATTCATGGCAAGTGGCAATGGGCGCAGTATTTTGGGGGGCGGTTGGTCTCTTTATTCTGACGCTATTTCGTATCCGCTATTGGATTATTGCTAATATCCCCCTGAGTTTACGTGTGGGTATCACTAGTGGTATTGGTCTATTTATCGCCATGATGGGGCTGAAAAATTCAGGGATCATTGTTGCGAACCCAGATACCTTAGTCTCTATCGGTAATCTAACCCACCACAACGTTTGGCTTGGTGCGCTGGGTTTCTTCATTATTGCGATTCTAGCCGCTCGTAATATTCATGCAGCGGTCTTGGTGTCAATCGCAGTGACAACACTGATTGGTCTTGCGCTAGGAGATGTTAAATTCAGTGGTATTTTCTCTCTGCCACCGAGTGTGACCAGTGTGGTTGGGCAAGTCGACTTTGCTGGTTCTTTCGACCTTGCACTTTCCGGTGTTATTTTTGCTTTTATGCTCGTCAACTTATTCGACTCTTCTGGTACCATGATTGGGGTGACAGATAAAGCAGGTATTACCAACGAACGTGGAACATTCCCTCGCATGAAGCAAGCGCTCTATGTGGATAGCTTGAGCTCAGTCGCCGGTTCGGCGATGGGTACATCTTCAGTCACGGCATATATTGAAAGTTCGGCAGGTGTCTCTGTTGGTGGCCGCACAGGTTTAACCGCTGTGGTGGTTGGGGTCTTATTCCTATTGACTATGTTTATCTCCCCGCTAGCCGGTATGGTCCCTGCTTATGCTACAGCGGGTGCGCTAATCTACGTTGGCGTGTTAATGACCTCCAGCCTGACTCGTGTTAAATGGGATGATTTAACGGAATCTGTTCCTGCCTTTATTACCGCGGTCATGATGCCATTTAGTTTTTCAATCACTGAAGGTATTGCGTTAGGCTTTATTGCTTATTGTGCGATGAAAGTAGGTACAGGGCGCTGGCGTGATCTGAGCCTGTGCGTGATTTTAGTTGCCGCGTTATTTATCTTAAAAATGGTGCTGGTAGATTCGTAGCCTGTTACGTCATTTAACGGCCTCATTGTTGGGGCCGTTTTCTATTAATTAGCATTATGATTAATGCCATTTACCCCTTAGGGATAACTTCTCTGCTCGCCTACATGCAACGCAAATTATTTAAGGTATAATCAATAAAGTACTGTGCTGAACTGAAGGTGAGATAAAAAATCCACTTAAATTGCAAAGCAGTGCTTTCGCCGCTTAAGGGATTCTGCTAGATTCCGCAGCAGAAACTGACTTTATCAAGGTATCAGACCATGAATTCACCAAAAAAACCGACCAGTAAAACAAAGAAAAAATACCGCAAAACGACTGCAGAGCTTAATGCAGAAGGCCGTGAGCGTAAGCGTGATACCAAGCACCGTGGACATAAATCCGGTAGCCGTTATCAAGATAAGTCATCAAACGGCCAAAATAATGGGCAAAATAATGTGGCTGACCCACGTTTGGGCAGCAAGAAACCGGTTCCGTTAATTCTTGATGAAAACCAAATTCAAGCACAGCCAGTGTCTAAAAAACAGCCTACAGTTAAAGAAAAACTAACACCAGAAAGAGAGTTAGAGTTGCTGGAAAGCGATGATCGTTTAGACGCTTTACTTGCTCGTCTCGAAGACGGTGAAACCATCACAGCGAAAGAGCAAGAGTATATTGATACTTGCTTAGATCGCATCGATGAGTTGATGAAACAGCTAGGTATTGAATTTAGTGATGAAGACGAGAGTGAAGAAGAAGACGAAAAATTAGATGACATTATGCGTATTCTAAAAAGTAAATAACGTCTCTTTAACTATTTCCTCCCGTGCGATACGGGGGGAAATATCGCTTATTTTTTCACCTAACACGCTTTTCTTTGATATTGCTTCAAGTCTCCTTTAGCACTCATAATTTATAATATTGTTTATGTTATGATGTATTTCATCTAAATCTCGCCTAATAAAAAAATCTAAATAGGGCGCAACTTATCGTTGTGAATTTCTAGCTTTTGGTCAATTGAGGAATGTAAATGTCAGAGCAAAATATCGTTTGGGATCTTTCTCTTATTCAAAAATATAATTATTCAGGGCCGCGATATACTTCTTATCCGACGGCTTTAGAATTTAATCAAGACTATGACGAGAAAGCCTTTATTAGCGCAACTCAGCGCTACCCCGATCGCCCATTATCGCTCTATGTGCACATTCCTTTTTGTCATAAACTTTGCTATTTCTGCGGTTGTAATAAATTAGTCACTCGTCAAAAGCATAAAGCAGATGAATATCTAAAAGTTATTGAAAAAGAAATTGTTCAGCGTGCCGAATTATTAAAAAATCGTACAGTGACACAAATGCATTGGGGCGGTGGCACGCCAACTTATCTTGATAAAGCACAAGTCAGTCATTTAGTCGGCTTATTAAAACAACATTTTCACTTCGCTGATGATGTAGAGATGTCGATAGAAATTGACCCTCGTGAAATTGAGCTGGATATGATTGACCACTTACGCCACGAAGGTTTTAACCGCCTGAGTATGGGCGTACAGGACTTCAATAAAGAAGTGCAAGTACTAGTCAACCGCGAGCAAGATGAAGATTTTATTTTTGCACTGATTAATCGAGCAAAAGAAACCGGCTTTACCTCGACAAGCATCGATCTAATTTATGGTTTACCTAAACAAACACCAGAAAGTTTTGCCTTCACCTTGAAAAAAGTGGCGGAGTTATCCCCTGACCGTTTGAGTGTATTTAATTATGCTCACCTACCCAATTTATTTGCAGCGCAGCGTAAAATCAAAGATGAAGATTTGCCCAGCGCAGAGCAAAAATTAGATATTCTACAAGAAACCATTGCCACACTCACTTCGGGTGGTTACCAATTCATCGGTATGGATCACTTCGCTCGACCTCAAGATGAGCTTGCGGTCGCGCAGCGTGAAGGGGTTTTACACCGTAATTTTCAAGGGTATACCACTCAAGGGGACTGCGATTTATTAGGGCTTGGTGTATCTGCAATCAGTATGTTAGGTGACAACTATGCGCAAAATCAGAAAGATTTAAAAACCTATTATGCGCAAGTTGAGGAACAAGGTCATGCCCTATGGCGTGGGTTGGTATTAACCGATGATGATTGTTTACGTCGTGATGTTATTAAACTGCTGATTTGTAATTTCCAACTGAATTATTCTCAAATCGAAGAGATGTATCCGATTGATTTTAAAACTCACTTTGCCGAAGATTTAGCATTATTGAAACCGATGGCAGATGATGGGCTGGTGGAAATCAATGACGTGGGCATCAAAGTGACCCCCCAAGGGCGCTTGTTGATCCGTAATATTTGTATGTGTTTTGATGTTTATCTACGGAATCAGATGAGGCAGCGTCAGTTTTCCCGGGTCATCTAATTGTTCGTCATATTTCGCGCTATAGCTGCGTTGGCTTCATTCGGCCACTCGGGTCACATACTTAGTGTATGCTCCCCGAGATATCCTCATTTTGCCGCCTTGCTCTCGCACGAACTATTTAGAACATTGAATAATCACTATATTTCGCGCTATAGCTGCGTTGGCTTCATTCGGCTACTCGGGTCACATACTTAGTGTATGCTCCCCTAGATATCCTTATTTCGCCCTGTAGCGTTGTTGGCTGCGTTCACTAACCCTAGTCACATACTTTTTGTATGCTCCTAGGGATTAGCTTCACTTGCCGCCTAGCTACAGTACGAACTATTTAGCGTATTCGCTATTTTTATACTGCAAATTCTAGTGATCAATCTTTTCAATTAACTGGTAGGCAGTAGATATGCGTTCTGGAATTGGATACCATTTATTTGATAAAATTACGATACCGACTTGGTTTTCAGGGATGAATACTGCATAAGCGGCGAAGCCATTGGTTGAACCTGTTTTATTGTAATAAGCGCGTGTTTCAGGTGGTAAAATAGGTTGAATAATTTCAACTTTTTGCGGCTTAAGCGCCATATCATCGCGGTTGCCTTGTTGTAGCTGAGCAAGGGAAACAGGCCAAGGATAACTTTCCCACATCATATCTTGAACAAATGAGTCAGTGAGATAAACGCCAGTATGAGTATCCTCAACGGCATCTTGCCAAGGTTGTGCGACTTTGGTGACTTGCATATTAATATCTAAAAAACGAATTAAATCTTTCGCTGTGGATTTTAGCCCATAAGCCTCGGCGTCTAATATTTGCGGCGTCACTCTAACGGGCTGATCCTTCTTATTGTATCCCTGCGCATAATATTTTTGCTGCGCATCAGGCACATTAATATAAGTGTGCTTCAGTCCCAAGGCGGGTAGCATCATTTTTTCCATGGCTTGGGAAAATGGCATATTAAGTTGCTTTGCTGCCACAATACCTAATAGCCCTACCCCAAGATTAGAATAAGAACGATATTGCCCAATCTCATTTTCAGGTTTCCATTGTTGGTAATAATGCATTAGCTCTGCACTATTAGTAACCGCATCGGGAACAAATATGGATAAACCGGAGGTGTGTGTGGCTAAATTCATCACTGTCACTTTATCAAACACCGTATTTTTTAATTCAGGTAAGTAGTGACTGACGGTTTGAGCAAAATCTAACCGTCCTTTCCCTTGTGCATAACTAGCCAGTGTTGCGGTGAATGTTTTCGATAATGAACCGATTTCGTACAATGTATTGTTTGTAATAGGTACATTGGTTTGTTTCGATTGCACACCATAATGGTAAATGTAATGCTTGCCATCAACGGAAATTGCCACTGACATACCGGGAATTTGCTGCTGTTTCATCAAAGGCTTGATAATATCATCAACCTCTATTTGGGTTAACGCAGAGGCTGAGATTGAGGTGAAAACTAAACTTAAGGCGATAAAAAGCTGCCCTTGACGAAAAATATTTCTCATAGAGATATCCATTAAAGTAAAAGTTTAAGTTATTGCTAATTAAATTCAGAAAATGGCTTTTTAGGTAATATGAAGTGCCTTAATATACACATGAGCCTGATTGAGTAGTCACTGGCGGCAAGTATGCATGCTTTTATTATTTATTTAAAACGATATAAAATTCGATGAGGCAATAGAAAATCTTATGTCAGGAAGTTCTCGCCACCGGTTACCATTAAATGCATTAAGAGCATTTGAAGCTTCAGCTCGCCACCTTAGTTTTACGCAGGCGGGTGTTGAATTAAATGTCACCCAAGCCGCGGTAAGCCAGCAAGTTCGTCTACTGGAAGATCAGCTAGGTCTTGAATTGTTTATTCGCTTATCGCGAGGGTTAGCATTGACGGATGAAGGCTTAGCGCTATTACCTGTTTTAAGTCATTCTTTCGATAAAATCGAAGCTTTATTACAGCAATTTGAAGATGGGCACTATCATGAAGTACTCAGTATTTCGGTGGTAGGAACATTTGCAGTCGGCTGGTTATTACCGCGTTTACCACGGTTTTATGATTTATACCCTTATATCGATTTACGTATTATGACTCACAATAATGTGGTGAATTTAGCGGGAGAGGGCGTTGATTTTGCAATCCGTTTTGGCGAAGGCTTATGGCCATTAGTCGAAAATACGCCACTATTTCCGGCTGCGCACACGGTGCTATGTTCAGAGAAAATCGCGAATAAACTGAAGACTCCGCTTGATTTGAAAGAGCAACACTTACTGCGTTCTTATCGTAAAGATGAATGGGAAAAATGGATGATTGCTGCGGGTATTGAGCCATGGAGAGTAAAAGGGCCTTTATTTGATTCATCCCGTTTAATGGTCGAGGCTGCCCTATTGACCGAGAGCGTTGCTTTAGCCCCTAGTAGTATGTTTGAACATGAACTAAGTGCTGGCACTCTAGTACAGCCCTTTGATATTAGCGTTACGCTTGGTGGTTACTGGTTGAGTCGTTTAAAGTCCAGACCGATGACGCCGGCAATGGCGATATTTCGCAACTGGCTAATGGATGAGTCGAAACAAGCTTAAATAAATCGGCGTCGTAATAAGGTTGACGCCGATGATAATAAGGGGTTATCCATCCAATGTGGATAAGCCATCAGAAAACAAGCGTTTCTGCGGTGTAAAAACTCTTTTTACAGTGTGTATCATTGGTTATATTATTGTCGATATTAAAATCAGAGAAAAAATAAGTCGCATCTATATCAAATATTTGAGCTAGCTGGAAAAGGGTATCAACATGAATGTTAACTTCACCATTTTCATAGCGTGATTGATGTTGTTGGCTAATACCTAATAAAAGGCTTAATGCTTTACCACTCATTCCTCGACTTTCTCTTAAGGCTCTTATTTTTAGACCGACACATTTTGATGTTGTTTTTTTCATCACTATATCCCCAAGTAAATATATAAATTTAATTAATGACTGTTGGTTTCATATATAATAAGAATCATTTAGTTTTATTAATCATTAATAAGTCATGAAAACTAACGTCAAAGTAATTAACGTATTGTGCTAATCTATCTAGATTAATTCTATTAATGCCCCTCTCGTATCTTGATTGCTGTTGCTCACTAATACCAATCACTTTTGAAATCTCTAATAATGAAACCCCTTTCATTTTTCGATAGTATAAAATTTTATTACCAACTAATTTTGAGGCTGGGTAATATTTAAGCATAGTCATCCTCGTTTATTAAAAAACATTCGAGTAATCATAATTAGTATAAATAAAAAAGTAGTTTATATTCTAATCAATAACCTCATAGTCAATATAATATTGGCTACTCTAGCAGATAGTATTTTTATTATATATAGGGATAGGTCATGAAAAATATATGTTTGCTTATTAATACCACAGTGGTTTTTTAATGACATACTTTTAATGATGACTATTAGATTGTTTTGCAATCAAAAAATAAAGTCATATAAGAATTATAAAAGGGTATGTCAAATGTTGTTTAACATATGCTATTCATAACGAATGTTAACTGTTGCTGTGCTGTTTGCTTTTCCTGGTGTTATATTATTAGATATTTTTATATATCTAGCTTTCCAATTAAAAATATAGTTACCGTTAGGCACATTATTTTGTAAGTTATTTTTTACATTTAATTTTATTGGGGTATTGTTTTTATCTAATAGCTGGATAGCAACACCTTTGGCTGAATTAGCTCCGGAAAGATTAATTTTTCCGGTAGAAGCATCAGCATATCCCGCACTACTGGTAACAGTTGTTTTAATATTGGTACCCGCCGCACAGCTCAGTGTTATCGGAATATTTACGCTTACACTGGCATCACCAATATTTTTAAATTGAGTATCATACCGATCACCTAAGTTAACGGTATAGTTAGGCGATTTAGTCGTACATTTAACGACATTTATCTTAATCGCATTTGCTGGAATATTTAGGGATGAGATATCCCATGTACTATTATTTGGTACAGTATTACGTTGTGTCATTTTACCTATATGTCCTGATTTTAAACTATTGGATTGTGTTACTTGCCCTGTTTTTTTGATGATAATTGTCCAATAGGGGTTATCTATGCGCCATAACCAAGGCTCTGATGTATTTTCGGGTCCGTATTTTGTATTTAAGGCACCAATTCCAGCTGCTTTTACTTGGACACTAATACCGGGTATATTACTCGCTACAATTTTATTACCATTTGGCACCCAGCCATTGACATAATCTGCATGTAGATAAGCATTACCACAAAGGCCATCCTCTCCTGAAAAAGTATTAGTCACTGAGCTTTTAAAATTAACATAAATAGTCTCTAAGTCGCGTGACCCCATATCATCATACTGAATTGAATATGTTCTTACGGGTACATTGACTATAATATTTCTTAAGTTAGGGTTCTGAACACAAGCAGAATATGAATATGTTGAATACAATAATATTGCTGAAAATATTAACTTTAGATTAAAATTTTTCATGATTATTTATTCCCATTTTTTCAGATAAATTATTTTTAAGATGTTCTTTCTCTCTATGATTGAACTCAAAAAAATTTAATATATTTACGTTAAATATTATTGCATATTGGTTTAGCCTGTCTAAATTAATTCGATTAATACCATGCTCATATCGTGATTGCTGCTGCTCGCTTACACCAATTATTGTTGCTAACTGGCTCAATGTCATTCCATTCATTTTTCGATAATAAGTGATTTTATGACCAATTATTTTAGATACAGGATAATGGCTGCTCATTATATAACCCCTTCTGATCTATTTCTAATACATGTATTAATTATATGATAGTGTGAATTCTAGATGGCTTTTAAATGAACCCGCTGTCATGCCACTACCATAGCCGGCCATTCTTGCCGAAAATGGAATTTCAGTACTGCGTGTTTGGCTATTAATTGTAGATGTAAGTTTCGTACCATTTTTAACTATGGTTTTATTTGTACCCGTGGCTAAATTTAAAGCGACATTTTTTGCAGTACCATTATTAATAAAATAATCAGCATTTATTGGGTCAATAACCCCAGATAGAGTCATAGTTACGCCTGTTGTATTTATCGGGCAATTTTTTAATTTAACTGAAAAATTAACCCATGGAGATGTTTGGCTATCTCTAATATTCCATATATTCACTTTTTTTAGGTCAATTTGATAATTAGCTTTATCAACCTCACAAGGCATAGCAGTAACGGAACCAAAAATATTTATCTTAACTGTAGCGCTGATTGAAAATGAAGAATAGATAAGGAGTGATAATGTGAGTATTAGTTGTTTCATGTTATCTTTCCTTTTTATAAGTAGGTAATAGTCGCGGTAACATTGGCGGATATAGAGCCTGGAATAGCATTACCCTTAAAACTAAAAGCTCGTGTTTTTAATGGGATGCTGATACTTGTTTGCCCATTTAGTGGCACTTGTAGTACTTTATTATTGCCAAGCGGTGTTGCATTCGCATTACTTTGTAGCTGTACTGCAATATTCTTGGCAGTGCCCTGATTTTTATACAGGCTATTGGTATTATCTGGATCAGCTGTACCTGTAAATGTCAATTTCACTTGGTTTATGTAGGTAGAACAGTTAATTAAATTAATATTAAATACTGTCCAGTTCGATCCCGATTGTGCTACGTTAAATAATCCGGCCGGTAATGCTTTTAAATCAACATTAATGTTTTCACCACCAGAAATATTACAAGTAGCGGCTTTAATATTACCTGTAAAGTTTAAGGTAACATTACTGGCAGCAATAGCTTGAAAGTTAATAAGCAAGCTGATGAATAAAATTTTTCTGATTGTTTCCATTTTAATAACCCTTATTCATAGCGAATATTCACAGTTGCAGTTGCATTTGCTGAGCCAGGTATAATAGTTTCAGCTGTTTTAATATATCTAGCTTTCCAATTAAATAGATAATCACCAGCAGGAACATTATTTTGTAGGCTATTTTTAGTATTGAGTTTTATTGGGGCATTGTTTTTATCTAACAATTGTATTGCAACGCCTGTCGCTTTATCTGCACCTGATAGTGCCAGTTTTCCGGTGTTGGTATCCACATATCCACTTGCACTGGTGATCGTTGCTTTAATATTTGCACCTGCCATGCAAGTTAATGTGAGAGGTATATCAACCGCAGCGCTAGCATCACCAATATTTTGAAATTGCGTATCAAACCAATCACCCATGTTAATATTATAGGTGGTCGCATTATTTTTTACTGAGCAGCTCAATACATTTATTTTTATCGCATTGGCAGGCATATTAAGTGTTGTTAAATACCATGTTGATGCGCTTGGCTGCGTATTTGTTTGTGTCAAACGTGCAACTTGTCCGGATCGTATTGAACCCGATGTTGTAATTTGCCCTGTTTTTTTGATAGTAATATGCCAGGTGGTATCGGATATTATCCAACTTAATGTCCCTCCTGCTGATGGCCCCCAACGACGATTATAGTTACCACCTACTGCACCGGTAGCGACAGTAATACCTACTCCTGATATATTTGTTGGAGCTATGTTATTAGTATTAGGCGTCCAGCTGTTAATGAAATTTCCATTTAAATATGAGGAACCACATACACCATCAGCATTTGAATAAGTTTTCGTTGATGTAGCAGATAAATAGGTAATCTCAATTGAACCTAAATCTCGAGAAGATACATCGTCATATTGAACATTATATGTTCTTGTCGGCACATTTACTTGTATATTGTTAAAGCTTGGGTTTTGAATACAAGCCGCTTTCACATTTATGGAATATAAAATTCCTATTATAGTAGCTAAGTTATAAATTGATTTTTTCATCATGTTAACCCTACTATTGGCAAGTCGTCGTAATTTTATATAAACCCATATAATTCGAAACGTCGGCTAGATTGTAATTAACCTGACACTGCTGTTTATCATTATATTGAATAATAAAATGACCACTTTCCGCTAAACCGGATAAATATAATTCACCGTCATTACCCACTAGACCATTTAATTGACCGTTATCTTTAAAGATAGCTTGTGCGCCAAACGGAACGGGTTTGCCGTCAGCAAAGTTAATTATCATGATAGCGCGATAACCCACGTTGGCAGCAAAGCTGGCTTTTGCCAGGGCGCCACGACTCGGAGAAACACTCTGGCTAGTGAGTTCCATTTCAGTATCATTTGGTAGTGCGGAGGTATCAATATCAATGGTATTTTTACGATAAGCACTAATATATGGAACTAATGCATAACCTTGATTATTAGTGACAATACCTGCTTGATTCAATATCGGTACATCTCCCGCATCGGGGATCTCGACGATTGCGGCAGTTTCCCCGAGTTGTTGACCGAGAACAAGGCCTCCCGAGTGGGCAACTAAGCTACCATTGGCACCGTAATATAGGTTGTAACTGTCTTTGCTGTAGCCACTACCACCCGAAACTTCACCATATTGCCCCTTATAGGAGGCATTCATATTGCCTGAGGTACCGGTATCTTTGGTGGTGAACCCTTGTTGCATACTCCAATTTAGCCGATTATTTAATTGGGAAGCTGAAACGCCCATACTGCCGGTGCTTGGACTGTTACTACTGCTATTACTGTTGAAGTTATAGTAGAAAGTATCATCGAATACAGTGAAGGGTACGCTAACGGAAAAGGCGAATTGATGGTCGTCTTCATTCTGTTTTTTACTACCCGAAGTATATGAATAGTTATTAGTATTTTTGTTATAGGTATAGTTCAACCCATAACTAATACCTTGCCAACTGTTGTTGTAGCCCAAGGTAGCCGATTGTGTTTTTCGATCACTGTTCCAGTAATCTTCATTCACATAGCCAGCAGAAATCGAACCGTAGCTATCCCCTAAATTTTGGCTGAGGGTAATTTCACCACGGTTACGGCGACGCTCAATTTCAGGGGTATAATGGGTATCTCTGAAGCCGTCAAATACTTCCGATAAACTGTAAAATCCTTTTGTGGAATAGCGATATCCCGCTAATGCAATGTTAGTACCGATATCATTGAGGTTTTTGTTATAGCGAAAACGATAGGATTGTCCGCTCTCTTTTAAATCATCACGCAGTTTGGAATTTGCATGAGTGATATCGACAGAAATGGCACCAAAACGCCCAAGATTTTGTCCTGACCCAATGGAATACGATTGATAATTTTCGCTGAGCTGGCTTCCCCCATAGGCGGTGATGCCATAAGGTAACCCATAAATTAGCGTGAATTGACCAAAGTTGGTTTTGTCCACATGGCTATCATAAGAGCGATATTGCCCCGCGGTAGCACTGTAAGACATATAGCCTTCACGCTGTAACACCGGTAGGGAGGCAAATGGCACGATTTGATACTGTTCACTGCCATTGGATTCTTTGATGGTGACGTGTAAATCACCACTACCGCCCGTTGGATATAAATCGGTGATTTCAAATGGCCCTGCGGCCACTTCAGTTTGGTAAATGGTATAGCCATTTTGGCGAATAGTAATTTGTGCGTTACTACGGGCTATTCCGCGGACGACAGGTGCATAGCCACGTAAACTTTCCGGATACATATCATCATCGGTCGCCAATTGAGCGCCACGAAAGGGCACACTATCAAATACAGAAGAGGGTGATACGCTATCCCCCAGAGTTAACTGACTTTTAATTTTATTAATACCACGAGAAGCGTAAGTGTAAATGGTGTCCCATTTACCCGATTGCTCATCACTGTTTGACCAAGTGGTATAATTTCGTATACGCCAAGCGCCAATATTTAAACCCGGCCTTAAATTAACGTAATTCGAAGTAGTATCCGACCCGTTCTTTTTACGATCATAATTTTTTGAACCGTTATAACTATAATTGAGCATCAGAGCGGTGATGCCATTATCAATATCCGCAAGGTCGACAAAGCCACGCGGATTTCGTGATAGCGCAATTTGTGGAATACTTAAGTACAGACGTTGGGAATCAAATTCAAAGGTGCTTTTTGCATCAGGAATGGCCGATAAATTCACACAGTTCTGCTCTTGCGCTTGTAATTCGGGATACTCAGCTGTTTTTACGCCAAAATCTTTTAAATCTGCAAGGGATAAGCAGGGTAATAACTCGCCCTTATTAATTTTATCAAATTTAATGTTTTTAGCGCCAATTAAATTAGAGTTAACATAAATATCCACATAATATTGGCCGGCTAATTGTTCATTATTTTCAAATCGTGATAAGTCTACTGCTTCTTTATTGGGTAACTCTAAAAAATCAGGGTCAAAATAGATTTTATCATTTTCAGCATACAAGGATGTTGTATAGCCTAAATATAAAAATAGGCTAAAGCATATTTTATTTATTTTCATTATGGAAACCTAATTATATATAAGACTATATTTTTATCTCGGCAGGTTCTGATGCAGCACCGTAATCATTGATGATTTCCCACTGTACAGAGCCTCTATCGGTAGTATCATTTATTTCAAAAGACGTAGTGGAAAACGGGGCAGCATATGAAACGTCATTAACTTTTTTCCCATTAAAAGTAATACTTTGAAAATTCATAAAATAGGGTGTTGGATTTTGCACCGTAATATGATTACCTGATTTTGACCAAGTTAATTTTTTCTGTTCCTCGATAAAATTAATATCTTTTAATGCTTTCGGACGATAAATTAATTTTATTTGTGTTTTAAATGCAATCTGTAATGAATTTTCAGTACGCTCTGTGGCTGGAATGGTTTTTATATTTAGCCAAAATAATGATTCTTTATCGCTTGGTAGTTTATTCTCTGTTAAAAAAATGCGTAACGCATTAGTTTTATCTGCATTTAGTCTAAAAAGTGGTGGTGTAATGGTGAAGTCTGATTGTTTTTTTTCTTCTTTATTGTCAATCCATGATTGAATTAAATATGGTATTTTATCAGGATTTTCAACACTGATACTGACGTCTTTATTACCCTCATTATAAATAATGCGGGTTCCTCCAATAATAACGCCAGCATTGGCGGTGTTGATCAATAAAAATAAAGAGGTTAAAAAAACAATAATATATTTCATGCTACCACCATCAAGTAAATTAAATAAGGTTTAATTCCATTTAAACCTTATGGGTTAATTAGTTATAATTAATTGTAAATGTTGCTGTACCGTTTGCAGGGCCCGTTGTTACCGTATCTGATTTAGCAATATAACGCGCTCTGAAATCTAAATTATTTTCTACACCATCTTTAAGTGGATAAGTTTTAGAGGCAGTAAATAATGGCACAACGGTATTTACATCATCAGTGATTTGGATGCCGACACCGGTTGCAACATTGGCCTCTTGTTTTAGGTTAATCACACTGTCATCACCTAAATAAGATTCTGCATCAAATTTAACTGAGGCCGCAGTGACTGTTGTTGGGCAGTTAATTAATTTTATAGTAAATTTAGTTGCAGCGGCTGTGCTTCCTGCACTTGGTAATGCTTTCTTAGATACTTTACCTAAATTAACTTTTAATGCATCTGAACCTGCTGCTAATTCACAGGCTTGGTCAGTGATTTCACCGGTAAAATCAATAGTGCCATCTGCGGCTAATGCATTATTAATAGCAAAAATAGAAGTCGCAGCAATTAAAGATGCAAGTAAGTTCTTTTTCATTCAGTTCTCTCCAAAGGAATATTTTTATTTAATTACATTGAGAGCGAATAAAATAAACGCTTACTCAACTGGAGGGTATTTTGTGATTATTTTAATAAATAAACAAGTCATGGCTAAATAAGAGTAATATTATAAAAACAAATAAAATAGATATTATTTTATTCTGTTAAACACATTATGAGTTATATTTCGGATGGAAGGTAATGTAAATTACAGTATTGATTGGTTTGTTTTTGTATTGTTTTAGTTAAATAACGATATAATGCCAATAATAATTTTGATATGTATTTTAAGATTAATTAATCACGTATATGGAGATTTTTTGATATTTAATTTTAAATGTTTATTCGAGGTTTTATAGAACGTCAAATAAAGACTATCTTAAATTAATAGTATTTAAGATGTGATTAAGAATATACCATCATAAAAATATTTTATTTTATTTTTATGAGTGTTTTTTATAGGTGAACTATTCAGTATTCGATTAGAGTAATTAGATTGATGCTTAATCATCAATCTAATTATCTTTCATTGATGGGTATTACTCTATTCCTAACTCTTTTAATTTACGCGTTAAGGTATTACGACCCCAGCCTAATAATCGGGCAGCTTCTTGTTTATGGCCATTGGTGTATTTCAACGCACAATTTAGCATGGTGTGTTCCAATAGTGGGATTGCTTGAGCCAGTAAATCTTCTTTGCCATCTTGTAGCGCATTATCGGTCCATTGTCCTAATAGCTCGAACCATGGAAGTTCATTACCTATGATGCGTTGGGGGGGGGATAATAATTGCCCAGCTTCTGGCGATTGCTTATCTAATGACTGATTTTCGGTGGTGTGTTCTTCGAGCAGATCATTCGGTAAGTCTTGTGGGAGAATTTCTTGGCTGGCTGCCATCACAGTGAGCCAGCGACACACGTTTTCTAGCTGGCGAACATTACCTGACCAATAGTAGCGTTGAAGAATTTTTTCACTATCCGGGTGGAGAACTTTGCTTTCTACTCCGAGTTCTTTGGCGGTATTTTGCAAAAAGAAGTGAGCAAGGCGTGGAATATCCTCTGGACGTTCGCGCAACGGGGGTAATTGAACGCGAATGACATTCAATCGGTGAAATAAATCTTCACGGAATAAGTTTTCTTTTACGCGTTTCTCAAGATCTTGGTGGGTTGCCGCAATAATACGTACATCCACTTTTACAGGGGTATAACCGCCAATACGGTAAAATTGCCCTTCAGCAAGAACTCGCAGCAATCGTGTTTGTACATCAAGGGGCATATCGCCAATTTCATCTAAAAATAATGAGCCACGATTGGCTTGTTCGAAGCGACCTTGACGAACTTGAGTTGCTCCAGTAAAGGCGCCTTTTTCGTGGCCAAAAAGTTCTGATTCAATTAAATCTTTGGGGATTGCGGCCATGTTGAGGGCAATAAAAGGCTCATTGGCGCGAGGACTATGTTGATGTAAGGCATGAGCAACCAGTTCTTTCCCTGTACCTGATTCACCATTAATGAGCACACTAATTGATGAGCGTGATAACCGGCCAATGATCCTATAGACCTCCTGCATCGCAGGTGCCTCACCAATCATTGTTGAAGAAACTACCTGATTTTGCGGCTTGGCATCACGGCTCGTATGGTTTTGTTCTCGACTGTGATTAAGTGCTCGCTCAACTAAAGCGACGGTTTCATCAATATCAAAGGGTTTTGGAAGATAATCAAATGCCCCTGATTGATAGGCATTAACTGCCGCATCAAGGTCAGAGTGAGCCGTCATAATAATAACAGGTAGTAGCGGATGAGATTGTTTGAGTTGGTTTAACAGTGCTAAACCATCGATGCCCGGCATACGAATATCAGAGAGTAATACATCAGGAAGTTCCTTTTCTAAAGCGGATAGCATGGCATCTGCACTATCAAAGCAGGTACAAGCAAAGTCGGCACTGCTAAGTGCTCGATCTAATACCCATCGAATGGAACTGTCGTCATCAACGACCCAAATTTTTCCCTGTTGCGTAGTTGTTCCCTGCTGCATAGTTATCCCCTATTTCTTGATTGGCAGATAAATAGAAAATTCGGTGTGCCCAGGCCAACTGGTAAATTCAATTTTTCCTGAGTGCTGGTCAACTAAACTACGGGCAATTGATAGCCCTAAGCCCGTACCATCTGGGCGGCCACTGACCATCGGGTAAAATAATGTATCTTGAATAGCTAATGGAATGCCGGGGCCGTTATCTTCAATATCAATCCGTGCCGCCAGTCGATAGCGCTCACCTTGTAAAGTCACTTGAAAAGCCGTGCGAGTACGTAGGGTGATCGTTCCCCCAGTTCCAGCTAGTGCTTGAAGTGCGTTGCGTGTGACATTGAGTAGTACTTGCTCGATTTGGTCTGGATAATACTCAAGATCAGGCAAACTAGGGTCATAGTCGCGGATCAGTGTAATATCCGCGGATTTTTCTAGTGAGACCAATCGAGTCACGTTTTCGACAATATGGTGAATACTTTGCTGCGTTTTAGGACCTGGATATTGTGGGCCAAGCAGCCTATCGACAAGGGCTCTTAGGCGATCAGCTTGCTCGATAATCACTTGAGTGTATTCGTTCAATTGTGGGTCGGGAAGCGCCTTAGACAATAATTGAGCTGCACCACGTAATCCCCCTAGTGGGTTTTTGATTTCATGGGCAAGTCCACGGATAAGCTCGCGAGCAGCAAGTTGCTGGACATTTTGCGCAAGCTCTTGGCTAAGGCGTCTCTGGCTATCTAGCTGAGAAAGCTCGACTAAAATAAATTGTTCGGAATAGGATTGGGCGCTGAATGACATTACATGTGAATGATTATTAAATACTAATGTGACTTCATTTTCAGTAAAACTGTGTCCCTCTTTTAAGCTTTTTAACATCAGCTCATCATTGAGAGAACAATAGCTAAAAAGTAGGGGAAGTGGAGTACCGTATAGCTTACGTTGGCTTTGGGTTAAAATTTCCAGTGCAGCATGATTAGCGTAATGAATGACAAGATCATAATCCAATATCAGCACACTATTAATGAGGGAGTCGAGGATATGTTCTGGTGCGGGTAAGTGTTTGGCTTTCATGTCATGTTGCTCCTGCACTATTTTGGTGCATTATACGTGATTTAGCCAACAACCGACATTTGAATTTTGACCGCCAATTTAGAGAGAAAAGGCCCCATCATTGATGGGGCAAATGTTTCACGGCAACAAAGACTATCAGTGGAACGGCGTGTTACACACTGTAGTACATTTCAAATTCGAGTGGGTGCGGCGTCATACGGACACGTTGAATGTCAGCACGTTGTAATTCAATGTATGCATCAATCGCATCATCAGTAAACACACCACCACGGGTCAAGAACTCGCGGTTTTTATCTAATTCAGCCAGTGCTTCTTCTAAAGAACCCGCAACCGTTGGGATCTCTTTTGCTTCTTCTGGCGGTAAGTCATACAGGTTTTTATCCATCGCATCACCAGGATGAATTTTGTTGATGATACCATCAAGGCCAGCCATCAACTGGGCAGCAAACGCCAAATATGGGTTAGCCGCTGGGTCTGGGAAGCGGACTTCAATACGGCGTGCTTTAGTACTTGCAACTACGGGAATACGAATAGATGCAGAGCGGTTACGTGCCGAATAAGCCAACATGACAGGGGCTTCAAAACCAGGCACTAAACGTTTGTATGAGTTCGTGGTTGGGTTAGTAAATGCGTTTAGTGCACGGGCATGTTTGATGATACCGCCGATATAGTACAGCGCCATTTCAGACAAACCGCCATATTTATCACCCGCAAATAAGTTGACACCATCTTTTGATAAAGACATATGGCAATGCATGCCAGAGCCGTTATCGCCGACCAATGGTTTTGGCATAAAAGTCGCTGTTTTGCCGTAAGTGTGTGCGACATTATGGACAACATACTTATAAATTTGGGTTTCATCCGCTTTTTTAGTCATGGTATTAAAGCGGGTTGCGATTTCATTTTGACCGGCAGTCGCCACTTCATGGTGGTGAGCTTCAACAACTAAGCCCAACTCTTCCATGGTGGTACACATTGCAGAACGCAAGTCTTGTGATGAATCGACAGGAGGCACTGGGAAATAACCGCCTTTTACAGCAGGACGATGGCCTTTGTTGCCACCTTCATATTTAGTTCCTGAGTTCCATGCACCTTCGATATCATCGATGTGGTAGTAGCTGCTGTGCATACTGTTACCAAAACGGATGTCATCAAAGATAAAAAATTCAGGTTCTGGCCCAAACAGCACAATGTCAGCAATACCGCTAGAACGTAGAAAATCTTCAGCGCGTTTTGAAATTGAGCGAGGGTCACGATCGTAGCCTTGCATTGTGCCAGGCTCTAGAATATCACAGCGAATAATTAACGTACTGTCAGCGTAGAATGGGTCTAACATCGCAGTCGTTGGGTCTGGCATTAATACCATGTCAGACTCGTTGATACCTTTCCAGCCGCCGATTGATGAACCATCAAACATTTGGCCTTCTTCAAAGAAGTCTTCGTCAACTTGATGAGCAGGGATAGTGATGTGCTGCTCTTTACCTTTAGTATCGGTAAAACGCAGATCAATAAATCTAACATTGTGCTCTTCAATTAACGATAAAACATGTTCAGCGGACATTCTGGCTCTCCTGGTCGGGTCTAATCAACAAATGACTATATCAGATTAATGCATTTGTTGGTTTGTCTGGCTTTGCAGCGTCAGTATTTATTTTATGACTAGCCTGAATCTTATATAGGCTCTGCAATTAATATAAGCGAAAAACGTGCCAACTTTATAAAGCATAGCAAATACTGATTGTTACGAGGAAATATTTGAGTGGTGAATAAAAAACCGTTCAATTATGCACCATTATGGTGCGCATAGTGTTTTTATGCGCCATTAAGGTGCATTCTTGACTTTCTCATTCAGGAAGGATGGTGATGGGGAAATAAATATCAGCTTTACATCTTGTTTAAGTGTAAAGCTGAATAAATATAACTGATTTAAAGAATGGGTAAATAATAATGTACTAGCTACTCATCATCATTATCGGTTAATAACGCATTCACTTCTTCAATCTGTTTGACCGCATCATTGATGATTGAGGCAATTTGACGAGTTTGTTCTTCGTTTAACTGCTTCAGAACCATTTTATGACGTAATAAAGCTTTGAAGCGGTTTACTGCGGTTTCAATATCTTCCGCTAGATTACCGCCATGTTGTAGATCACGCGCTTTCGCCAATTTGCGAACTATAACTGCTTCAGTTTCTTTATTTTGCGCTAAATGCTCAGCACCTTCGGGGGTAATAGAGAAGCTTTTACGATTACGCTCAACAATTTGTGACTCTAAGAAGCCTTGTTCTTCGAGTAAGGTTAATGTTGGATAGATAACGCCAGGGCTAGGAACATAAAGGCCACTCGATGCTTCCTGAATGTCTTTAATAATTTCATAGCCATAACTCGGTTTTTTGGCAACAAGTGAAAGCACCATAATGTGAAGATCCCCATGGTCGAAGAGACGGCGTAAGCCTTTTCCTCTACCTCGACGACCTTCACCACGTCCGTGACCATGACGGCCTTCGCCGTGACAACCTTCACCACGTCCGTGACCATGGCGGCCTTCGTTGTGACAACCTCCACCCTGTTCGTGGCCATGATGACCTTCGCCGTGACAGCCTTTACCCTGTTCGTGACTATGACGGCCTTCGCCGTGACAGCAACTCCCCCCGTGGCCTCGTTGATTTTCGTCATGATGTGAATGATATACATGACGGCAAGAATGTATTAGCATATAAACCTCTTTTTGTTTTTTCGATATATCTAAATATCCGTCATACTCTTAAAACTGTGTGATTGGCGGTATCCAGTAATTTGATCCACATATTTTTTTGTATGTCTTTCAAAATAAATAGTGATGCCGTTAAGTGATAATATTGGGATATTTTGGATAAAGAGTATGCCAATTACTATATTTAGATATATCGAAAGTGTCAATTTAGATATATCTAAACGACACAGAAAGACATTAAAAGTGGTAATAGAGAAAGAAAGTTTATTTTTTATTCTTTTTTTGGGCTGCTAATATTTATTTTTTAGCGTATTATTCTGCTACTTTGTGATTTCTCAGTGCTGATATGAGCAATTTTCTAAAATCTTCCAGCATTGTTACGCAACTGAATGTTTTTTCGTTAAAAACTTTTTATATAGTGATGGGTTTCACATTTATTCCACTTGTGTGGAAAAACGTGTAAAATAACAGCAAATTAACGTAGAAAGTATGCTTTGAGCTATAATAACGACTCAAAAGGCATATTCCTTTTCTGTCAATTAAACGGTAAAAATCCTTGTCAATTCAAAACTTAAGAAACATCGCCATCATCGCTCACGTTGACCATGGCAAGACTACACTGGTTGGTAAACTACTACAGCAATCAGGCACGTTCGGTGAACGTGAAAATGTCGACGAGCGTGTTATGGACTCCAATGACTTGGAGAAAGAGCGTGGTATCACCATTCTTGCAAAAAACACAGCTATTCAATGGAATGGTTATCACATCAACATCGTAGACACCCCGGGTCACGCCGACTTTGGTGGTGAAGTTGAACGTGTTATGTCAATGGTTGACTGCGTTCTATTAGTTGTTGATGCAACTGATGGTCCAATGCCGCAAACTCGCTTTGTGACACAAAAAGCGTTTGATAATGGTCTAAAACCTATTGTTGTTATCAATAAAGTTGACCGCCCTGGTGCTCGTCCTGACTGGGTTGTTGACCAAGTATTCGACTTATTCGTTAACTTAGGTGCAACGGATGAGCAGCTCGACTTCCCTATCGTTTATGCTTCTGCATTAATGGGGATCGCGGGTAATGAACATACTGAAATGGCTGAAGATATGACGCCACTTTACGAAGCTATCGTGAAGTATGTTGAGCCACCTCAAGTTGATCTGGAAGGTCCTTTCCAGATGCAAGTTTCGCAGTTGGATTACAACAGTTACTTAGGTGTTATCGGTATTGGCCGTATTAAACGTGGTGTGGTTAAACCTAACCAACAAGTCACTGTCATTGATAGTGAAGGTAAAACACGTAACGGTAAAATCGGTAAAGTTCTGACGCATTTAGGTTTAGAGCGCATCGATTCACAACAAGCAGAAGCGGGTGACATTGTTGCTCTGACGGGTTTGGGTGAACTGAATATCTCTGATACCATCTGTAATGTTGGTAACGTTGAAGCATTGCCTGCGCTGGCAGTTGATGAGCCAACCGTTAGCATGTTCTATTGTGTTAACACCTCACCATTCTGTGGCCGTGAAGGTAAGTTCGTGACTTCACGTCAAATTCTTGACCGTCTGAATAAAGAATTAGTTCACAACGTGGCGTTGCGCGTTGAAGAAACCCAAGATCCAGATGCATTCCGTGTTTCAGGTCGTGGTGAGCTTCACTTATCTGTTCTGATCGAAAACATGCGTCGTGAAGGCTTTGAGCTGGCGGTTTCTCGTCCTAAAGTTATCATTCGTGAAATCGATGGCCGTAAACAAGAGCCATTCGAGCAAGTCACTTTAGACGTTGAAGAGCAGCACCAAGGCGACACCATGAAAGCATTGGGTGAGCGTAAAGGTGACCTGCGTGACATGATGCCAGATGGTAAAGGTCGTGTGCGTCTTGATTACATCATTCCTAGCCGTGGCCTGATTGGCTTCCGTACTGAATTCATGACAATGACTTCAGGTACAGGTTTGCTGTATTCAACATTCAGCCACTATGACGATGTTCGCCCAGGTGAAATCGGTGGTCGCCAAAATGGTGTTCTGATTTCTAATGGTCAAGGTAAAGCTGTTGCTTATGCACTGTACAGCCTGCAAGATCGCGGAAAATTATTCTTAGGCCATGGTGCTGAAGTGTATGAA
Source organism: Providencia heimbachae ATCC 35613 (assembly GCF_001655055.1). Lineage (GTDB taxonomy): Bacteria > Pseudomonadota > Gammaproteobacteria > Enterobacterales > Enterobacteriaceae > Providencia > Providencia heimbachae. The sequence continues at coordinate 69,657 of NZ_LXEW01000035.1, forward strand.
GGCCAAATCATCGGTATTCACTCACGTTCAAATGACCTGACTGTTAACTGTTTGACTGGTAAAAAACTGACGAACATGCGTGCATCAGGTACTGATGAAGCAACAACATTGTCACCACCAATCAAAATGTCACTGGAACAAGCCCTTGAGTTTATCGATGATGATGAACTAGTTGAAGTGACACCACTGTCAATTCGCTTACGTAAGCGTCATTTGACTGAGAATGACCGTCGTCGTTCAAGCCGTTCTAAAGACGAATAATATTAGCTACTGAATAATTTCAGTCACTAAAATAGTTAGAAATGCCCACTTATGTGGGCATTTTTTTATGGGTTCAATAGTGGGTAAACCCCAGGACCTATCGGCAATCCGGCGTAGTACCAACCCACCAGTAGCAGTATCCATACGGCAAAGAAAACTAATGGATATGGCATAATTAAGGTGTAGTAAGTACCTAGCTGTGCATTTTTATAATATCGCTGGAGAAAACCTAAAAATAGTGGCAAGAAAGGTGACATTGGTGCAAGAGGTAACACTGCGGAATCCGCAATACGAAACACGATTTGTGCAAATGCGGGATGAAAGCCTAATAAAACAAACATTGGCACAAATATTGGGGCAAGAATAGACCAAATCGCGGAGCCACTTGCGATAAACATACATAAAAAAGCCGATAAGAACATTAAGCCAATAAAAGCTGGAACACCCGTCATCCCTAAATTTTCAAGCAAATCGGTTAAACCTATCGCCATAAATTTTCCCATATTACTCCAGTTAAAAAAGGCAACAAACTGAGATAATGGGAAGACCATCACAATGAAGCCAGCCATGCTTTTCATTGGATCGACAAGCAAGTCAGGAACATCATTCGGCTTTTTGATTTGCTTAGTCGAAACACCATAAGTAATTGAAACGACAAAGAAGAAAATAATAATAACAGGAACAATACCTTTGATGAATGGAGAAGGGATTATTGAGCCTGTGATAGGGTCACGAAGTGGTGCCCCTTCAGGTACAACCATTAAAGCGACAAGACCAATAAAAATAAGTGCTGATAAGCCACTCATCAAAAGGCCGCGATTTTGTAATGGAGTGAGTTCTTCGAGGCGGTCATGTGATGTTCCTTCCCACTTTGGAAGGCGAGGCTCAATAAATTTATCGGTTAATAGGGCACCCGTGATAGTTAAGACAATCACAGAAGTTGCCATAAAGTACCAGTTATCAATTACGCTGACATGTAAGTTTGGATCGATAATCATAGCTGCTTCAGTACTGATCCCCGATAGCAGTACATCGGTTGTGACAATCAATAGATTTGCGGTAAAACCAGAGCCAACCCCTGCGATTGCGGCAAGTAACCCCGCAACAGGATGGCGACCGACGGCAATGAAAATGAGCGCACCGAGTGGGGGCATAACAACGAGGGCGGCATCTGAGGATATATGACTAAAGAAGGCGATAAACAGCACCATATAGCTGGCATAACGCTTATTGATCCCTGAAGCCATTTTGTACATGAGTGCCTGCAATAATCCCACTTTTTCAGCAAGTCCAGCACCGATGACTAACGCTAATATTGCACCTAGAGGTGCAAAGCCACTAAAGTTTTTGACGATATTGGGTAAAATCCATTGAATACCTTCAACGCTCAATAAATTTTTGACACTCACCATCTCGCCATTCGCTGGATTTTTAACGGATAAATCAAACCATGAAAGAACAGCGGTAGAGACCATCAAAATAGCAAGAAGATAAACGAATAAAATAAAAGGGTTAGGAATTTTATTCCCAACACGTTCTATCCAGCGAAAAATAGCACCTGGGCTCTTACTCATTGAGGAAGATGTTTCGTTCATGATGTTTTCCTATATGTTTGCAATTATTGTTATTTTTTAGGATCGAGAATGGCGAGCTTGTTATGTTATTTTCCTCACCATTACAAAAATCATTTTAATTTAGAGGGCGTTATGCCTTGAGGGATCGGGCATTGATAAGGCTGTTCATGTCTTTTTTGATCAAATTCATGTTTTGCTTGTGATAGTAACTCGGGAGTGATGAGTAGTTCTAATGCGGTTGCTGCCATCACTTTACCCGCTAATAACATGCCTTTATGAGCGATAGCGGTGCGGCCTTGAGCCACTAATTGCCATGTATGTAATGGTGTACCGAAAGCAAAGCATGGACTAAAACATTGCGCGGTAGGGGTAACCCAACTCACGTCACCCACATCGGTAGAGCCATACATCAACTCTTGCGATTCAACATAAGGTAACACCTCATTCGTTAGGGCTTTATTTCCTTGGCGCTCACCCCATTTAATGCCTTCTTCGCCACCACTGCGAGCGGCATTTAATTTCGCATTACGTAGATCATCTTTCGTTAGCGTGGCATGAATTTGTTCTGCGAATTCACACTCTTGCTGGGTATACTCGGGAATACCATAAGCGGTAAGATGTTGGTACATGGCTTTTTCGATGGTACGATTTGGCACATAATTTGAACAAGCTTTATCAAACCGAATATTGAGGGTAGTGCCTGTCATTAATGCGGCGCCTTTAGCGATATCAATAACTCGTTGGTAAATATCGTGAGTTTGATCTAATTGGGGGGCTCTAACTAAATATAAGACCTCTGCATCGGCTTGGACAACATTGGGTGAAGCTCCTCCTGTATTGGTGACGGCATAATGGATGCGCGCTTCTTGAATAATATGCTCACGTAAGAATTGGATGCCCACATTCATTAAGCTGACCGCATCGAGGGCACTACGACCTAAATGGGGTGAGTTGGCCGCGTGGGAAGCAATACCCTTAAAGTGAAAAGCGGTTTGAATATTTGCGAGAGACTGAACATTAAAAACGCCGCTAAATGATTCGGGATGCCATGTTACAGCAGCATCAACATCGTCGAATAGGCCTTCTCTTACCATAAAGGTTTTCCCAGAGCCGCCTTCTTCACCCGGACATCCATAAAAGCGAATTGTGCCCAATTGTGGATTTTCTTGTAACCATGTTTTTATTGCGAAGGCTGCAGAAAGCGCGGCAGTGCCAAGTAAGTTATGACCACAACCATGTCCATTTCCGTTTTCAATAACAGGGCTAGGCTCACAACAGGCCGAATGCTGGCTTAAACCTGCAAGCGCATCAAACTCACCAAGTAGTGCAATAATGGGTTTCCCTGAGCCAAAACTCGCGATAAACGCGGTATCAATGCCACCAACACTTTTTTGTACTTGAAACCCTTCTTGCTCAAGGGCATTTGCCAATAACGCTGCTGAAAAAGTTTCTTCAAATCGCGTTTCTGGATGATCCCAAATTGCGTCGCTAAGTTGAGTAAATCGAGAGCGATTTTGTTCAATGTAGTCATTGATAAATGTTGTTAATATTTTATTCATCATGATGGCCTTGTTCAAATTCAGGAAGAGAGAGCGCAATAGTGGCGAGTGTTTTAACCGCAACCGACATGACATCTTCATCGAAATCAAAGCGCTCGTTGTGATGGCCTGCACTCAGGTCGGTGCCAAAAATTAGATAAGTTGCTTGCCCACCAAGGGCTTTAGTGCGCTCCATAAAATAGGTCGCGTCCTCAGAGCCTGCGGCTTGACCTTTATCATCAACAATTGAGGTGAGTTCTGGAATTTTGTTTTGTGCAAGGTGAGAAATAAAGTTGACCCATTGAGGGCTAGGATGGCTACTCTGAGCCGAGCCCATAAGTTTAATATCCACGTCCACACCTTGCATTTTTGCAGCGCCTTCGATGATGTTCATCGCTTGTTGATAAACAAATTCGTTGATTTGATTGGTTTCCCCTCGTGTTTCCACTTTCATTAGGGCATGGTCAGCAATAACGTTCCGGCCTATTCCGGCATTGAGCACTCCCACATTAATACGTGAACTTCCTTCGCTATGATGTGGGATCCCATAAAGGGCAAGAGTCGCTTGAGCTGCGGCAACCAGTGCATTTTTACCTTCTTCAGGCTTTGCGCCAGAATGTGCAGCAACACCGCGATAAGTCACATCAAACTTCGTTGTCGCAAGAAAGCTTTTGCTACCACACACTAATTCGCCTTTAGGCACACCTGTTCCGATATGGATCGCAACGAAAAAATCCACATCATCGACAACACCGGCTGTTGTCATTGATTTAGCCCCACGAGTTCCTTCTTCGGCGGGTTGAAAGATAATTTTGATACGGCCTATGAGTTGTGATTCAAATTGTTTCAATATATGGGCTAAGCCGAGGCCTATAGCAGTATGACCATCGTGCCCACAGGCGTGCATCATATGGGCATTGCAAGATGAGAATCCTTCAGCGTGAGGTCGATGTTGTTGGGTGAGATCCTCATTGAGATCAAGCGCATCCATATCAACACGAAATGCAAGGGTGGGGCCGGGTTTGCCTGTGTCGAGGGTGGCAACTATACCTGTAAATCCGCCTGAAAAATGCGATAACCATTGAGGGAGTGCTCCTTGGGCAATCGCGCGTTTTTCTTGTTCTGCCAATTGCTCTGGAGAAGGAAGTCCCATGCGATCGTCTGCATTAATCACTTCTTTACCTAATTGCAATTGGTAGCCAAGACGACTTAGCTCATCTGCAACGAGTGTTGCAGTACGAAATTCGAACCACCCAGATTCCGCATATTGATGAAAGTCACGGCGCCAGATTTGTAATTGAGGTGCGATAGCGGTAATCGCTTTGTTTATAGATGCATCCATAATTGTTATCTCTTTTAGTTATCACGTAGTGAGGAAGAACATGGAATATAAATATCCCATGATCGTTTATTTACTGAATTTAAATTTTATTTGTTGTTTTTAAATTAATGTTATATGACGCATTTTATTATTTTAATAATTAAAAAAAGCTTTATAGGCTTTAATGTTAATTATTTGTTATTATTTCAGCTTGACTGTACACAATCAAAATAGACCAAAAAAGATACGATTTTCTTTATCTATATAACTAATAGTTATCATGAGGCAGATATGGCTTTGCCAATAAAATTAAATCAGTTAAGAGCATTTGTAGAGATCAGTCGTCATGGCAGCATTCGAGCTGCAAGCCGAGTTTTGCATTTATCTCAACCAGCATTGACTAAATCAATTCGTGAACTCGAAATCTCATTAGGGGCGAAATTGTTTGTGCGTAGCCATCAAGGGATCCAGTTAACAGATTGTGGCGAGGGATTTTTGCGGCGTTCGAGCATCATTCTTGAAGAGTTACGCGTTGGGCAGGAAGAAATCCAACAACGTATTGGGCTATCGGGGGGAACCGTTAATATTGGTGTTGCCGGAAGTATCGCACGTTCATTGATGCCTAAAGTGGTTATACAGTTTCATCGTGATTTTCCTAATATCAAACTGCGTATTATGGAAGGACAACTGCTGACTATGTTGCCTCAATTGCGTCAAGGAGAACTTGATTTCACCGTAAATACTTATTATCCGGGTAGTTTAGATGCAGAATTTCATTTTGAGCGCTTAATGCAAAAAGAATACAAAGTGATTATGCGTAAAGATCACCCTAAGCGGAATGCAACCTCAATAGAGCAATTAGTTGACTGTGATTGGACAATGCCAACACCAAGAGGGACATACTATAAACAACTGTATGAGGTCTTTTCACTAATGGATAAGCCGATGAATTTTAGTGTAACTTGTGAAACATTGATAGGGTGTATGAGTCTTGTCGCACAGAGTGATTTTTTGACTATAGTGTCTATTGATACCGTTGATGACCCATTCTTTGAACAGCAGTTTATCGCTTTAGAACTGGCTAACAAGTTACCTTATGCCACATTTGCGTTGGTTCAACGTCGAGATCATACTTTATCACCGGCAGGAGAACATTTGGCGCGATTGTTCCGAATGTATTGTCATCAAAAGGATGATATCCCTGGTGGTTGTTGAATTGATCTTTAAAGGTCAATTTTTATGCTGTAAAAATAAGCAGCAAACATCAATAGCAACTTGAGGCGAATAGAAAAAACAATAAATAATCTCGAATTAGGGCTGTTCAGCTGTGTCAATAATGATTAAAGTAAATTTAGTTAATAATAAAGAGGAAAACGTATGCTGTATATCTTCGATATGGGTAATGTGATTATTGATATCGACTTTAATCGTGTGTTTGATAAATGGTCTGAGCTTAGTGGTACACCGAGTGAGGAAATCAAATCACGATTTACTTTTGGTAATATCTTTCAATTACATGAGTGTGGAAAAATTTCAGATATAGAGTTTGCTGAGCTGCTTTGTGAAGAAATGGGGATCACTCTGAGCTTCGAAGACTTTGCCGAAGGTTGGCACTCGATTTTTATTTCGCTAAGACCTGAAGTAATCGATATTATGGAGCGCTTGCGTGAGCAAGGCCACCGTGTTGTCGTCTTATCGAATACAAATCGCCTGCACTTAGACTATTGGCCACAGCATTACCCCGAAATTGCCGCTTCCTCTGACTTTCTTTATTTATCTCAAGATTTGGGGATGCGTAAGCCTGATCCTGAAATTTATAAATATGTTCTGCAATCAGAAGAATTTGAAGCCTCTGACGCGATTTTCTTCGATGACTTAGAAGCAAATGTTAAAGCGGCACAAGCCCTTGGCATTAAGAGCGTCCACGTCCTAAATAAAGATACCATTCCTGAATATTTCCGCACTTATGATTTTAGTGCTGAAGTGGAATAACAGACTTAATTTTTATCAGGGAGTCGCTTGGCGACTCCCTCTCTTCTTATCGAGTTATCATGATCGCATTAATTCAGAGAGTCACTCACGCGAGTGTTGTTGTTGATAAACAAATTGTCGGAGAAATTGATACCGGCTTGCTGGTTTTGCTCGGCGTAGAAAAAGAGGATGATGAACAAAAAGCGAAACGCCTATGCGAAAAAGTGCTTGGTTATCGTATCTTTAGTGACGAACAAGGAAAAATGAACTTAAATGTTCAACAAGCAGGAGGTGGCATTTTAGTTGTATCTCAATTTACCTTAGCGGCAGATACCAAAAAAGGCATGAGACCTAGCTTTTCCGGTGGCGCAGAGCCCGAACGAGCGGAAAAGCTTTACGCGTATTTTGCTGAACATAGTCGTCAACAAGGCATTGTGACTGAAACGGGTAAATTTGCGGCCGACATGCAAGTGAGTTTAACTAATGATGGTCCAGTTACCTTCTGGCTCCAAGTGTGATCCAATTTATTTAAGGGGTAAACAATGTACCATCTACGTACACCGAAAGATGATATTGAATTTGACGCTTATTACCAATTTCGTTGGGAAATGTTGCGTAAGCCCTTTAATCAGCCCTTGGGATCGGAAAAAGATGGCTATGACCTAACCGCTCATCATCAAATGGTTGTGGATGATAAAAACCGTATCCTTGCGATAGGGCGGTTATATATTAATGCTGATAATGAGGGGGCGATACGCTTCTTGGCCGTCAATCCAGTTATGCGGGGAAAAGGGCTTGGGAAGTTGATTATCATGGCGCTTGAGTCTATCGCCAGACAAGAAGATGTTAAACGCATTGTATCCAGTGTCAGGGAAGAGGCGGTTCAATTTTTTGATAAAATGGGATTTTCTAATCGTGGCATTGTTGCGGGTGAATTAAAAATGCCCGTTCGTCATTACCTGATGATCAAACCGATTGAAAGCCTAGACCAAATTCTTCATCGCCCTGATTGGTGCGGTGAATTGCAGCAAGCTTGGTATAAATATATCCCCCTGAGTGAAAAAATGGGCGTGCGTATCGACCAATATACGGGTAAACGCTTCATCACGACAATGCCGGAGTCCGGAAACCAAAATCCTCATGAAACCATATTTGCGGGTAGCCAATTTTCGCTTGCTACCCTTACCGGTTGGGGGCTGATTTGGCTGTTGATGCAAGAGCATCAATTAGGTGGTGATATTGTGCTAGTGGATGCAAGTATTCGCTATGGTAAGCCCGTCAGCGGCAGGCCGACAGCGGTTGCTGACTTATCCCATATGAGCGGTGACCTTGATCGTTTAGCAAGGGGGAGTAAAGCAAGGGTTAAGTTAGAAGTGCAAGTGAGCGGAACTGGAAACCAAGTTGGTGCGGTATTTAGTGGCACTTATCTAGTATTACCCGTTGGCACAGAAATGCATAAACTTCCCTAACTTAAAATGTATTTAAGCAATAAAAAAGTCGATGCAAGATGCTCGACTTTTTTATTGCGGCATTAACGATACAGATTACGGTGTTATCAACGAAGGAATCTGAGCCTCGATAGATTGTGTACTTTGTTGTTCAGGTGATGCCTCATACGGTACGATGGGTGGCTCCGGTGTCTCTGATACCGATGAAGTCACTTCCCCTTTAACGACAGTACGGTACATTTGTTTACCTTGTAATGGTATTACAACGAGTTCGCCATTAAGACTTTTTTGCAGGGAAGATGATAGGAAATCCCCTTGTAACGTTGCATCAAAATCGCCAATCATTTGTGCAGGAAAACCTGCCCATCCCCATTGATTTAAATTAGATAAATCAATATTTGTCCCTGATGCACGCAATAAGAATGGCATTTTTTTCGGTTCTTGCTTGATTAATAGCCCAAGCTTACTGATCCCTTTATCTGTGCTGACGGTCAAACTTGCTGCCGCAGAGGATTTCCCACTTTGTCGAATCTCTACAAAAGGACGACGAACAATAACTTGGTTGATTGTGCCACTATCTGCCGTTAACGTCGCTTTACCGCTCCAAATTCCCCATTGGCTTTGTTTGATTAGATCCATGTTTTCAATATTGGCACTTAGCGCAGTAAATTCAAATGTGAACTGCGGTTGGATATTCATTAACAGCGATTGCGACAGATTGAATTTTTTAATAGACAGCCCTGATAACCAAGATGGTGCAGGTTCGACAAAGAATTCAAGCCATTTTTCTGGCAAGGTGTATAGAACGCCAGCGAGTTTAGCATCATCAATCGTCAGTACTTTATCATTACGTTGCCATGAGCCACTTAAGTTAAATACCCCTTTGTTGTAGTAGCCTGACAGCTTATTAATATCAATGGTATCACCATTAATATCGAGTTCACCAATGAGTGTGTCGAGTTGTTGTTCTTGAATGACTAATTGACCCATATTGAAATTGATTTTACTTTTCGGGCTATTCCAGCTACCTCTTACAAAACTGAGTTGATCGATTTCGGTACTTAGCCCTGAAAGCGCCCAATCTTTTCCTTGAATATCAATATTAGTCAGTTCAAGATTTTTGATCTGTAAGGTTTTATCGCTGTTAATTGCATCAAATAGCGCATCAAAAGAAATATTATTTTGCCAGCCCACTTTATTCATTGTGAGGGAGTCAATGATTATTGAACCATCAGTAAAAGCCTTACCTTCACCTGAAATATAGCCATTATTGAGGTAACCACTTGCTTTACTAATATCGGTGACTTTTTCCTGTAATTTTCCAGTAATCGCGACATTTCTAAAGGGGAGGTCGTTAATTGTCATTTGGTTAGTGGTGAATCGGAAATCCCCATAACCGAAAGGATGATTCGTTGTTGGTATCCAAGGGGTTATCCCGCCAGTAAAACCAGTCAATTCTACGGTTTTATCAGCTTGTTTGAATTTTATTTGGCTATTTTCAAACTGCAAAATACTCGCAGAAATAGGCAGCTTAGTGGAGGATTCGGATGAGGTTGCTGCAAGTTCCCCTTGTGTAATCACCAAGCGGCGGATGGCATTGCCACTAAAGAGATTTTGCCAGTTTATATCAATAACAACCTGACGTGCATTCAAAGAGAGATCTTTATTTTGCGATTCGAGTTTGACATCTTGGAAGACAAATTCGCCAGGAGTGGAAAATTGATGACCCATTATGCCGACATCGATATCAAAGTCGGTAAACTTACTCAAAAATTGGCTGGAATAAGATGCTCCCCAACGGGTTTGCAAGCCGATATAGGCAAAAATAATCACTAATAAAAATAGTAATAAGATGTAGGTGATTAACTTAGTCAGCCATTTCAAAGGGATTTGCCTCTTTGTGATGAGAACATTAAGGTTTGATATCGCACGGATGTTTAATTTATCGGCAATTTAAAGAATAGCATACAGAAGAACCGCCAGAATATTCAACTCTGGCGGTAAAAAGAGGAATTATTTTTCGAGGGGAAAAATCAAATTCAGAACAATTGCGGTTAAACCACCGGCAGCGATACCGGATGAAAACAGCGTTTTTAGCCAATCTGGTGCGAATTGCAGTATGAGAGGTTGCTGGGAAACGCCCATTCCTACTGCAAGGGATAGCGCAATAATCATAATTGCACGGCGGTTAAGAGGCTCACGAGAAACAATACGCACACCTGACGCTGCGATAGTACCAAACATCACAATAGTTGCACCACCGAGTACTGGCTCCGGGATTTGTTGCACAAACCCGGCGACAGCTGGGAATAAACCAAGCAGTACTAGCATGAAGGCAACAATATAGCCAACATAGCGGCTTGCTACCCCTGTTAGCTGAATTACGCCGTTGTTTTGCCCAAAGCAAGAATTTGGGAAGGTATTGAAAACCGCAGAAACCATTGAGTTCAAGCCGTTGGCTAACACCCCGCCTTTAATTCGCTTCATATACAGCGGGCCTCTAACCGGTTGCTCTGAAACATCTGAGGTTGCGGTGATATCACCGATAGTTTCTAGGGAAGTGACCATAAAAATTAAAATTAAGGGGATCAGTAAATTCCAATCAAATGATAAACCATAGTAGAAAGGCTCAGGCACAGTAATAAAGGATTGCTTGGCATCTGTAGGTTGGGCTGCAGGCAACATATCCATCCACCAAGCCACAAGGTAGCCGACCGCCATGGCAATCACTAATGAAGCGACGCGTAAGTAAGGGTTTTTTTGGCGATTAAGTAAGATGATTACCGCAAGTACAACGCCTGCAAGAATTAAGTTATTGGGGGAGCCAAAAGTATTATCGCTGATTGCACCGTAGCCGCCGCCAATTGACGTGAGCCCAACTTGAATGAGCGATAAACCAATAATCATCACGACAACCCCCGAGACTAAAGGGGTGATTACACGACGTGCTAAATGTAAAAAACGCGAAAGGATCACTTCAGCCAGCGCAGCAACCAGTAATGTGCCAAATAATGCTGCCATCATTGATGGGATATCCGCACCACCTTGTTTCAGTGCAACACCCCCCATAATTAAAGGTGCAACAAAGTTGAAACTAGTCCCTTGAATCGAGAGTAACCCTGATCCAATCGGCCCCCAAGCTCTTATCTGAATCAGTGAGGCGATTCCTGATGCAAACAAAGACATACTGATGATGCGTTGGGTATCGTGGGCAGGTAATCCAAGAGACTGACAAATGAGCATAGCAGGAGTGATGACTGCGACAAACATTGCGAGAAGATGCTGACCTGCCGCAAAAAGAGCTTGTGGTAGTGGCGGTCTGTCTTCAAGTCGATAAATCAATTCACTTTGCGTTTGTGCTGTCGTTTTTACTGCTGCTTCAACGTCCTGTTTTTCAGATGCTGTTGTGTTCATTATCGGATCCCCGCCGGCAAAAAACGCATTGTAAAGTGATTGGTTTTAAAAGCAATCGTTTGCGCAAAATATTTTTTATCCCTCATTCGATTAAGGGCGTCACATTTTTATATGTTTTAACTTGTATTTATTGCGAATTTTTTTTCTAATCCTAGCACCTGCTTTGGCGTTTTAAGGATGAAATTAACGTCTTATTTAGTTTTATATAATATTAACAACAGATGAGGTACGTAAATGTATCATCTCGATGTCTACGGTACGCTGGTGGCAGCCACTCTTGTGCTATTGCTTGGACGTAAACTTGTAAAATCGGTTCCTTTTTTAGAAAAATACACCATTCCTGAACCCGTAGCGGGCGGTTTGTTGGTTGCTTTTAGCCTTTTGGTTATCAAGCAAGTTTTTGATTGGAGCCTTTCTTTTGACTTATCACTGCAAGAACCTATGATGTTAGCATTCTTCGCCACAATTGGTTTGAATGCGAACTTAGCCAGCTTGAAAGCTGGTGGTAAAGCCTTGTTTATCTTTATCTTTGTCGTTGTTGGCTTGCTCTTAGTCCAAAATACAGTGGGTATTGCGCTCGCAAAATTACTTGGCTTAGATCCATTGATGGGACTGCTTGCTGGCTCGATTACCTTATCGGGTGGCCATGGTACAGGCGCCGCATGGGGTAAAATCTTCACAGAAAGCTACGGTTTTAAAAGTGCAACCGAAGTTGCAATGGCATGTGCAACATTTGGTTTAGTTCTTGGTGGGCTAATCGGAGGCCCTGTTGCACGTTTCTTAACGCGCAATATCCCAACGCCGGGCACCTTAGATGACGATAAAGATGTTCCTACGGCATTTGAAAAGCCGCAATCAGGACGTATGATCACCTCGATGGTGTTAATTGAAACAATTGCATTAATTGCAATTTGTTTGCTTATCGGGAGTTTTATCGCAGGCTTGTTAGCGGAGACGGCTTTCGCATTACCTAAGTTTGTTTGTGTTCTTTTTGTGGGTGTTATTTTAAGTAACAGCTTGTCATTACTTGGTTTTTATCGCGTGTTCGACCGTGCGGTTTCTGTCATGGGTAACGTCAGTCTTTCTCTATTCCTTGCGATGGCACTGATGAGTTTGAAATTATGGGAGTTAGCTTCGTTAGCGATCCCGATGATTGTTATCCTGGCTGTACAAGCATGTGTCATGGCGAGTTATGCTATTTTCGTCACTTTCCGCGTGATGGGTAAAAACTATGATGCGGCGATTTTAGCGGCAGGTCATTGTGGTTTTGGCCTTGGCGCCACACCGACGGCAATAGCCAATATGCAAGCGGTAACCGATCGGTTAGGTCCATCTCACCTTGCATTCTTAGTTGTACCAATGGTTGGGGCATTCTTTATCGATATTGTTAATGCCATAGTCATTAAATTGTATCTAATGTTGCCTATTTTCCCCACGATTGCAGGCTAGTTATTCATTTTAATAATATAAAGTTAAGCAGGTATTGCCGTGAATTTATTCACGGCAATTTTCATTTAGCGGGATAAAGATTAGGCGTGGCTATATTGTTCGCGCTCAGGCAACCATCTTTCAATGATTTGTTGCGCATTCTCAGGATAGTTTTGTTGGATGTGCCGAGCAATACGTTGCACTTCTGGCAACATGTACTGATCACGTAATAAATCAGCAACTTTAAAATCGGCATTCCCCGTTTGCCTTGTTCCTAATAATTCACCTGGGCCACGGATTTCAAGGTCTTTCTGTGCAATCACAAAGCCATCATTGCTGTCGCGTAATACTTGTAAACGTTGTTTTGCCGTATGGGTTAAGGGTGTTTTGTATAACAGGACGCAATGGGATGCGATAGCACCGCGACCAACACGGCCGCGTAATTGGTGTAATTGTGCAAGCCCTAATCGCTCTGGGTTATCAATAATCATCAAACTGGCGTTAGGAACGTCGACACCGACTTCAATCACGGTTGTGGCGACGAGAAGCTGAATTTCATTGTTTTTGAAAGCCGCCATGATGCTTTGTTTTTCCGCAGGCTTCATTCGACCATGCACTAAACCGACTTTGAGTTCAGGAAGGGCGAGAGCAAGTTCTTCACTAGTCACTTGAGCCGCTTGAGCTTCTAATAGCTCGGAGTCTTCGATCAAGGTACAAACCCAATAAGCCTGACGGCCTTCATCGATACACGCTTGCCTGACACGCTCGATAATATCGTTACGTCTTGTATCTGGGATTGCGACTGTTGTCACCGGCGTTCGGCCTGGAGGAAGCTCATCAATCACTGAAGTATCTAAATCAGCATAAGATGTCATCGCTAGCGTTCGTGGGATTGGCGTAGCGGTCATTATTAGTTGATGAGGATGATAACCTTGCTGTTCGCCTTTCTCACGCAGAGCGAGGCGCTGGTGAACGCCAAAGCGATGTTGTTCATCAATAATAATTAAGCCTAGGGCTTTAAAGCTTACCTGTTCTTGGAATATAGCGTGAGTTCCCACTACCATGGCAACGTCACCATTGGCAATAGCCTCTTGCTGCTGCTGGCGAGCTTTTCCTTTTTGCTTGCCGGCAAGCCAGCCGACTTGGATCCCCATAGGCTCTAACCATTGCTTAAATGTATTGGCATGTTGTTCCGCCAATATTTCCGTAGGAGCCATTAACGCAACCTGTTGCCCGTTCTCAATGGCACTGATTGCGGCTAGTGCGGCAACCAGTGTTTTTCCTGATCCTACATCCCCCTGAATTAACCGCATCATAGGGGTATCTTTGGCAAGGTCTTGTTCGATTTCTGCCACTACGCGGCTTTGTGCATTTGTCGGTGTAAACGGTAGTTGTGCTAATAATTGCGATTTTAGTTTGCCACTGGCAGTGAGCGATTTGGCATACAGGCGTTCATTGCCTGCCCGAACCGCTAACATACTTAAATGATGTGCGAGCAACTCTTCCAGTATCAAGCGTTTTTGTGCTGGATGATGACCGGTTTCAAGTTCACTTAAAGCAACATTTGGGGGCGGATTATGCAATAAACGAATGGCATCAGGTAGACTAATCAAACCACGGCTAAGTTCTTCGGGGAGCAGTTCTTTGATATTGCCACTTTCAAGCATCGCGAGCGCTTGATCCATCACTTTCCTGAGCGTTATTTGGCGGACGCCCTCAGTTGTTGGGTAAACAGGGGTTAAATTTTCTTGTAGTGCAATTCCACTGGTGTCTTGTGAAACCTTATATTCAGGATGAATAATTTCTGGGCCCGTATTTCCTCGGCGTACTTCACCGTAGGCAATGACATGGCGGCCTTCCGCTAAATTATTTTTCATTGCCGCTGAAAAATTGAAAAAACGAAGTGTTAAGTTCCCTGTCCCATCGCTAATAAGGCAAGTCATCATTCTTTTTCGACCAAATAGAATTTTAGTCTGTAATACTTCACCTGTAATGGTTGCGGTTGAACCTGGTTGGAGATCGCGTATTTGATAAAGGCGAGTATGATCTTCGTAGCGAAGCGGAAAATGCAAAAGCAGGTCTTGAACGGTGTTCAAACCTATTTTACCCATTTTTTCCGACTGGCTCGCACCAATGCCATGCAAAGAAGTCAGTGAAATGGTATCAAGTAGTCCACTGTTCATGATGTTTTCCTTAACGTCGCTTTTGTCTTTTTAGCTGCATTTGTACCCACCATTCATCGTCAGCTTCTATTTCCCCTTGTTGATTAATGTAGGGGCGAGGAAGACCTTTGCGTTTAGCAACCTCAGAGAGAACAGGGTAACCTCCCTCGAAAAGCCACTCTTGTTGTTCTTGTTCAGTTAAAAGGCTGAATTCGCGTGTGTACATTCCCGCTATCTGCCTTTGGCGCTGAGCTTCGTATAAAATGAGTGCAGAGGCAACTGAGACATTAAGGGACTGAACCATGCCAACCATAGGAATGATAATATGCTGGTCAGCAAGGGCTAAGGCCTCTTGTGAGATCCCTTTTTTTTCTTGTCCCATCATAATACAGGTTGGTCGGGTATAATCAATTTCACGAAAATCAACGGCATGCTCTGATAAATTAGTCACCAGAACTTGCATATTTTGTGATTTTAGATGTGAAATAGCTTGTTGGGTGGATTGATGGGGGATGACTTTAACCCAACTATTGCTGCCTGCGGCAGAAGAGACTGATAGTTTGACATGTTGATCAGACCAAATAGCGTGAATTTGATGTATACCAACGGCATCTGCACTACGAACAATCGCAGACACATTATGGGGTTTGTGAATTTCTTCAAGGCAAATCGTTAGGTCGGGCTGCCGCATCGCCATCATTTGGCAAATGCGGCGATAGCGGCGTTCATTCATAGTCAGTTACGGTATCTGTTAATTAATATCCAGCTAATTACGGTTTCGGCTGACACGCAGAACGTCAGGCATAATACGTATTTTACGCATTACATTTGCCAATTGAACACGGTTCTTGGTGGTCAAACGAATAAAGGCGCAATAGACTCGACCATCTTTTTCTTCAGTGTTCATGCTTTGAATACTTGAGTTCGCATCATTGATAGCAGCAGTCAAGTTAGCAAGAGCGCCTTGATGGTTGATCATATCGACTTTGATTTCTGCAATAAAATCAGTATCAGTTTCGTTATCCCACTCAACAGCCATAAATTTATCAGGCTCTTTTTGGTAGCCTCGAATATTACGACATGACTCATGGTGGATAACCAAACCTTTCCCCGGACTGATGTGTGCGATGATTGGGTCTCCCGGAATTGGGCGACAACATTTTGCAAATGTAATCAATACGCCATCAGCACCTTTAATGGAGAGTTTATTATGGCTTTCGACAATCACCTGATCTTCAGGGGTTGTTTGTGGGTTATTTTGTAAGTTACGGGCAACCACCATACTCATCGCATTACCTAAGCCTATTTCAGCGAGTAGGTCATCGATGGAGTGTAATTTCATACGCGCCAATTCAGCATCGATATTTGCTTGTGGTACATCGTTAAGCTTATAGCCAGCGCCGAGAGCATGATTGAGCAAGCGACGGCCCAAATTAATTGAGTCTTCACGTTTTAAATTTTTCAGTAATTGGCGTATTTTGGCTCGAGCTTTAGAACTTACGACAAAGTTTAGCCAAGCTGCGTTAGGTCTTGCCCCAGGAGCCGTAATAATTTCAACAGTTTGCCCACTGGTCAGTGACTGAGAAAGTGGGTATGGTTGACGATCAACACGGGCGCCAACGCAAGCATGGCCTATATCCGTGTGTACTGCATAGGCGAAATCAACCGGTGTAGCTCCGGTTGGCAATTCGACAATACGGCCTTCTGGTGTGAAAACATAAATTTCATCAGGGAACAGGTCTGATTTCACACTTTCAATAAATTCGAATGAGCTTCCAGCACTTTGTTGCAGCTCAAGTAAACTCTGCATCCAACGTTGTGCTCTGACTTGCGCGGTTGTTCCTTGTTCACCTTGCTCTTTATAAGCCCAATGTGCAGCAACCCCCATTTCAGCCATTTGATCCATATCTTCAGTACGGATTTGAACTTCAACAGGTACGCCGTGGGGCCCAATAAGCGAGGTATGTAAGGATTGGTATCCGTTCGCTTTAGGTATCGCGATATAGTCTTTAATGCGCCCCGGACGAGGTTTATAAAGGCTGTGCATTTGACCTAAAACACGGTAACAAGTATCGACATCTTTGACGATGACCCTAAAAGCATAAATATCCATAATAGAATGAAATCGTTGCTCTTTTTGGTGCATCTTTCGGTAGATGGAGTAAAGATGTTTTTCACGCCCACTGACGCGACATGGGACGCCCGCCTCAGTTAACCGACCGTCAATTTCAGAAAGGATTTTTTGAATCATCTCTTTACGGTTACCTCGAGCAGCTTTAACTACTTCTTTGATAACGCGATAACGGTTTGGATACAAAGCTTCAAAACCCAACTCTTCGAGCTCAGTTTTAATATGGTGTATACCCAATCGGTGAGCGAGGGGACTGTAGATTTCTAATGTTTCACGCGCAATACGTCGACGCTTATCTGGCCTTAGTGAGCCAAGCGTGCGCATATTGTGAGTGCGGTCTGCCAGTTTTATCAAAATGACCCGGATGTCTTTTACCATCGCCATGATCATTTTACGGAAGTTTTCTGCCTGAGCTTCTTTTTTGTCGCGAAAATTTAGCTTATCAAGTTTGGATACACCTTCGACGAGACCGGCAACGGTAGTACCAAACAACTGCTCTATGTCCTGAAATGTCGCTGGAGTATCTTCAATCACATCATGAAGTAGCGCGGCCATCAGTGTTTCATGATCCAAACGCATTTCAGCTAGAATGCAAGCAACAGCAACTGGGTGAGTAATATAGGGCTCACCACTTGAACGGGTCTGTCCTTCATGGGCATCCCGTGCGACAACATAGGCTTTTCTCAGTAATTCAATTTGCTCTTTAGGGAGGTACTTTTGAATAACGAGATTTAGGCTTTCAAACAGATACAAGGCAGACCCACCTTAGTGATTAGCGACGACCTTCCGCAATAGCAGAAACTGCCTGCATTTCAGCCGCTTCTTGTTCTTGCTGCTCTTGGCGCTCACGCACATCTAAAATGTGGGCATTGATTAAGCCTTCTTCGACTTCACGTAGCGCGATAACAGTATATTTATCGTTTTCTTCAGGAACGAGAGGGTCTTTGCCGCCAGTTTGTAACTGACGAGCTCTACGTGCTGCGACCAATACGAGGTCAAAGCGGTTACCAATTTTTTCTACTGCGTCTTGAACAGTTACGCGTGCCATAAGTGTGCTACTCCAAAGAAATAAAAAAATGACCTGATATGATACTGAAACTATTCTCAGTCTGCTAGTAATTTGCTGATTAAAGCATCATGTCGCTGAATTTGACGCTCTAACTTCAAACGCTCAGTCCGGATGATTGATTGTAGATCGCTTAATGCAGTATTGAAATCATCATTAACAATAAGGTAATCATACTCATCGAAATGTTCAATTTCACCTACAGCTTGCGACATTCGTTTTTCAATGATTTCGTCACTATCTTGACCACGGCCTCGCAGTCGACGATAGAGCTCATCTTTTGATGGCGGGAGTATGAAAATACTTCGCGCAGCAGGCATTCTTTGACGAATTTGTTGCGCGCCTTGCCAGTCAATATCAAGAAAAACATCAACACCACTTTTTAAGACATCATCAATAATGGGCTTAGACGTTCCGTAGTAGTTCCCAAAAACACAAGCGTGTTCTAAAAATTCACCATTTTCGACCATCTGTAAAAAGTCTGTTTCAGAAACAAAGAAATAGTGCTCACCATGAACCTCTCCAGGGCGTGCTGCCCTCGTTGTATGAGAAACGGAAACTTGCGTATCATACAGCGGTTGTGTCTTCAACAGAGCCTGGATCAGGCTTGATTTACCTGCACCGCTAGGCGCAGAAACAATATATAACGTGCCTTGTATCATGATGGTTTCTTGAATAATCGTGGGTTAAATATAAAAGATGGCGATAAACCCTTCATAGTATACACGTACTTAAGCCAACATGCAGCGATATCAATAAACCATGAATTGTGGATAAAAAATTTGATTCATTGGGAATTTGTGAACGCGTTCCAGAAATTATCTTTTTTTCTATGTAAAGCGCATTAGTTTTGCGAAGCGTTTCGCAAATAGCTGTATTTATGGAAGATAACATCTAAAAATTACGCCACGATATTGATATCAGCGCGATGTGATACGACGAGATATAAAAATCCGCTATTCACTCAGTATGAGTTTATAGCGGAAAGTCAATTTTCAATGAAAGCTACCGTTTTGATTAATCTTGATTTTCGTAATTGAAAATAGGAAGTCCTAAGCGGTAACGAATTGCGATTAATCGTGCGCTTAAGCCTGTTACTAAGGTAATTATTATAACGGCATCTTGTGGTAGTGGGGTATACAATAACCCGATATAAATCCATGCGGCGGCAAAAGAGACGCCGGCATAAACTTCTTTTTGGAAGACCAAAGGTATTGTATTACATAACATATCTCGGAGAACACCACCAAATACACCAGTGATCACTGCAGCAATCGCAGCAATTATTGGACTATAATTCATGTCCAAAGCGATTTGAGCACCAAGAATGGAAAAAACAATCAAGCCGATAGCATCGAGTATAAGAAAGAGCCGACGCAAGTGCTTCATCATTGGTGCAATCCAGATAGTGACAACAGCAGCACCTGCAACAGTGAGAATATACTCAGGATGCGCAACCCAGCCTAGCGGGTAGTGTCCAAGTAAAATATCACGCACAGAGCCACCGCCAATAGCGGTTGCAGAGGCAATAATAATGACGCCGAACACATCCATTTTTCGGCGACCCGCAGCGAGAGCGCCAGTCATGGCCTCAGCGGTAATACCTATTATATAAAGAACACTTAATAACATGATGGTCTTATTCAATACTAAAGTTATTGCTAAAGGGTAATATTACCTGTGCAAATTTTCGACTGAAATTTTCTAGTCTCTTGCAAATTAGCGCAGATATAGATTAGATAAAGTAATCCGATAGCGTGTGTTAAATGATATCAAAGGATAACAGATTGAAGAGTCAATTACCTTATAAAGAAGTGCGTATAACGCATGATTCCAGAAGTCATCAACTTACTAATATTAATGTTTGGACACCTGATAGCCAATGGTTAGCTTATGATATTCGCCCAAGTGGAAGTTCATTTACCGGGAAATTAATAGAAAAAATTCATGTAAATACCAAACAAAAAATTGAAATTTATCATGCGAAGCAGGGTGCTCACGTGGGTGTTGTGACTGTGAGTTCTGAAATACCCCCTCGATATGCTTTTATTCATGGTCCTGAATACCCTGATGCGGATTGGCAATATGATTTTCATCATCGGCGAGGTGTTTATGTTTCTGACGACCAATTAAATGTGGCGCATCCTATTGATGCAATGAGCATTACACCGCCATATGTGGCGGGAGCATTGCGAGGTGGAACCCATGTGCATGTATTTAGCCCCGATGGAAAATGGTTAAGTTTTACCTACAATGACCATGTTATGCATGAGTTAGATATTCAACGTGACCAGCGAAATGTTGCAGTTGCCGTACCTGCTGGAGCCGTAAACGTCGAACCTAAAAAGCATAAAAGAGAATATGGCGGTGATTATTTTTGTTGTGTGGTCACTAAAACAACGTTATTACCAAAACCGGATAGCAACGAAATTAGTCGTGCCTATGAAGAAGGTTGGATAGGCCAAAAAGGCTATCTAAATGCGAGTGATAATTGGCAAGAGAAAGCATTAGCATTTATTGGGGATACTCATTCAGTTAGTGGGGAAATTATTCCAGAGGTATTTATTATCGACCTACCTTCGGAGCCTGAAAGTTTTAAAGTAGCGGGAAGTTCTCCGCTTCAAGGATCGGAGTTTGACTTGCCATCGCCGCCTAAATATGTGCAGCAAAGGCGTCTAACATATACTCACCAACGAAAATATCCGGGATTAGCAAAACAACCGAGGCATTGGCTGCGTTCATCGCCTAATGGTGAATCAATCGCTTGTTTGATGCATGATGATGAGGGAATTGTTCAGCTATGGTTGGTGAGTACAAAAAATAGTGCGCTCACACAAATTACCAACGGTACTTCATCAATCCAGTCAGCGTTTAATTGGGATAGCAAAGGTGAGCATATTTGTTTCGTCTATGATAACAGCATAACGCTTTGCCATATTGCAACGGGAGTATTGCAAAGATTAACGGAAAAAACAGAGATAGCTCCAGTAGCGGATGCAGTAGTTTTTTCTCCTGATAATCGCTTAGTGGCATTTATGCGTGATATTGATAGTTTTAGGCAACTCTATACGGTAGAAACGGGGTTAGATAATTAAATTTATACTTTACTGTTTAAAGTGACCTGGTATTGCCTGTTTGTGGTATTAACAGGCAATGTGAAAGCTTTACTTATTATGAATGTATAATTTGGAATTACTATTATTATGAATTAATAGCCGATCCTTCACTTATTTATTGTGAGAATGCTTTATTTTATTTTGAAAAAATAGTCATTAAATAATCGAGCTTATAAAGTTGATATTTACACGATCTACTAATATACAATAATTTTACTCAAGTTAGGTTTGGGAGGGAAAGATGTGAAAATTATTTTTTTAAGTTATTCGCAGATGTTTGATGATTGTTTTTATCTTTTTCCTCAAGATCTTCAATGCGTTTCTTAGGGGAATCTAATTTCGAATCATCACCCGACTTTGCATAATCAAGGGGAATAAGTAATGTGTCCATAATAATAGAGAAAGGCAAATCAATTGCTAATAAAGGCCTTACAACCCAGCCAGTATCTTCATTTTTTATCATTGTAATGCTATTTTTAGAACCTGGGTAGTACCCTTCTGACGGGCCCGCATGGGTCATAATACTAGAGCACCCACTTAACATTAATGGTGTTATAAATGCAAATAACCTTACAAAAATCAAACTCGGCATATTAATTTAACCTGTACTCTGAGTGTTATTCCAAGCAGTGCTTCATCATAATGAAAAACAAAAAATTCACAATCGCAGTGTTGTACTATTATTTAAGTAGACAATATAAATAATTATTCCTTTTTTATAAAAGTTCAGCTAGATGTGAACAAAGTTAATGAATAGAGGCTAATTATCTCTTTATTTGTTATCAGTCTGAAAGTAGATAGTCATAGCAAAATTAATTAGTTGTGATCTGTGGCCTATTGCACATATTACTCAATTTCTATTTGGCATAATCGATTCAGTAGTATGTTTTATCGTCTATTAAGTTTCGTTTTGTTGGTAACTTGTCGTCAAAAGGATAGCGGTTTATGAGTGAATTAGCTCTTACTGTGAGTTTGTTGGCGTTGGCTGCCGCACTAGGTTTATGGATTGGTAATTGGAAAATCCGTAATGTTGGATTAGGGATCGGAGGGGTGCTTTTTGGCGGCATAATCATTGGCCATTTTGCGCAAAGTTACGGTTTGCAGCTTAATAAAGATATGCTGCACTTTATCCAAGAATTTGGCTTGATCCTGTTTGTTTACACGATAGGTATACAAGTTGGTCCAGGTTTTTTCTCCTCGTTGCGCGTATCAGGCCTAAAACTTAATGGTTTTGCTCTGATGATTGTTGTGCTCGGCGCTGCGGTTACTGCGATTATTTATAAAGTTGCAGATATTCCACTGCCTATTATTTTAGGTATTTTTTCGGGTGCAATTACCAATACGCCATCGTTAGGTGCAGGACAACAAATTCTCACTGATCTCGGTTCAGACCCCAATCTTATTGGCCAAATGGGAATGGGCTATGCAATGGCTTACCCGATGGGGATTTGTGGTATTTTACTTGTCATGTGGCTAGTCCGCATTATTTTTAGAATTGCAGTAGATAAAGAAGCTGCCACATTTAATAGTTCCAATTTTCAGCAACGGGAAACGTTGCAAACCATGAATATTGCTATCCGCAATGGAAATCTTGATGGGTTAATGATGCAAGATATTCCTCTACTCGGCAGTGACGCAATTGTTTGTTCAAGATTAAAGCGTGGTGAGATGCTCGTTGTACCTCAGCCGACCACTGAAATTCGGTTAGGTGATTTACTTCATGTCGTTGGTCAAAAAGAAGATTTAAATAAGGTTCGGTTGATACTCGGTGAAGAAGTAGATGCCTCTTTATCTACGTCGAGTTCAGTATTGCATTCAGTTCGTGTTGTGGTAACTAACGATGCAGTGCTAAGTAAAAGGCTTAAAGAATTAAACCTTAAACAAAAATATGACGTGGTTGTCACTCGTCTGAACCGTACCGGTATTGATCTGGTTGCGAACAATAATTCTGTTCTACAATTCGGGGATATTCTGAATATCGTTGGGCGACCTGAGTCAATTGATGCAGTTACTGCGCTGTTAGGGAACGCGAAACAAAAATTACAACAAGTCCAAATGTTACCTGTTTTTATTGGTATTGGTTTAGGTGTTGTATTGGGTTCGATCCCTGTATTTGTGCCAGGTTTTCCTGCGGCATTAAAACTGGGGCTTGCGGGTGGCCCACTGGTTGTGGCTTTAATTTTAGGTCGTATCGGTACTATAGGGCGGCTATATTGGTTTATGCCTCCGAGTGCTAACCTTGCACTTAGAGAGCTGGGAATTGTGATGTTCCTCGCCGTTGTTGGGTTAAACTCGGGTGGTGGCTTTATTGATACGCTAATAAAAGGGGATGGGTTAACTTGGATTGGCTATGGCTTGCTAATTACATTTGTTCCATTATTCATTACCGCTATTGTTGCACGGGTTTTCGGTAAGATGAATTATCTCAGCTTGTGTGGCGTATTAGCGGGTTCAATGACGGATCCTCCAGCGCTTGCATTTGCTAATAATATTCACCCATCAAGCGGTGCGCCAGCTTTATCTTATGCAACTGTTTATCCTTTAGCGATGTTCTTACGGATAATCTCACCTCAATTACTTGCCATATTATTTTGGACCATTTAATCAAAGTAATAAGCTCTTTACTAAAAGTAGGGAGCTTATTGTATTAGCCGCCTTACATTCCATTTATTGTAATTAAAGTATAATAATTTCAATTTGATATTCGAGTTTGGCAATACATTTATCTTGTGAGTGAATGGAAAGTATTCGTACATATAGAGGTAAAAAGTACGGTTGTTCAAGCAATGAGCATGCGGAAAAGGTGGTTTAATGGTTGTGAATGATATTCGTATTGAAAGAAACATTTGATTTCAATTACGGAGTTCTCGCTAATTTTTAGCCCTTCCATATGAAAGGGCTTTTTTTTTTGCTTACGAATAAAAAATTCGTCAATTAGCGGATTGCTGTGACTTCTTGATATGCTTTCTCTAATTCTTCAGCAAGTATTTTTATTCCCTGCTCAATTTTTTCAGGCTCTGGAACATAATTCATACGCATGCATTGGTGTGCATGTGGCCAGTCCTCTTCTATACCAGGGAAAAAGTAGTGTCCCGGAACCATTAATACACCCCGTTTTTTTAATCTCTGATAAAGCTCTAAACAACTGATTGGCAAGTTTTGAAACCACAACCATAAAAAAATTGCCCCTTCAGGTTTATGAATAAGGCATTTTTCTTCAGGTATATAGCGCCGAATAATTTGAATTGCCTCTTCAACACGCTGTTTATAAAAAGGTCCAATGACATTTTTAGATAGCGCAAATAAATCATCTTTTTTAAGCATTTCAAGGGCTAATGCAGGACCAATTCCACCTGGTGCAAGGCTAATGATGCCATTCATATTACTAACGGCTTCAATGATTTCTTCATTTGCAATGATGATACCGCAGCGAGTGCCAGGTAACCCAAGTTTGGATAGACTCATGCATAGAATGACATTTTCGTTCCAGAATGGGGTTGCATCACTAAAGATGATGCCAGGGAACGGTACGCCATAGGCGTTATCAATCAGTAGTGGAATATTATGTTGTTTCGCTAATTGATCGAGGTGTTCAACTTCCTCGTCTGTGATCACATTACCTGTAGGGTTAGTTGGTCGAGAAACGCAGATGACACCAATGTCATCGGTTACTTCTAATGTATTAAAATCAACACGGTATTTAAATTGCCCGTCAGGTAAAAACTCAATCTGAGGTTTATTAGCAACAAAAAGGTCATCATCTAGCCCAGAATCTGCATAGCCTACGTATTCAGGGGCGAGAGGAAAGAGAACTTTACGCGTGATACCATCTTCAAAACGACCAGCAAGCAAGTTAAATAGATAGAAAAACGCACTCTGGCTACCATTGGCGAGTGCGATGTTTTTCGCACTGATATTCCAACCTAGTTTTGCGTTTAGAGTTGCCGCTAGCGCTTTCAACATGGCATCTTTACCTTGAGGACCATCATAGTTACATAAGGTATCTGTCAACTGGCCATTAGCGCACATTTCAGTTAAAAGGTCTTGGAAGTATTTATCCATTTCTGGGATGTGAGCAGGGTTGCCACCTCCGAGCATAATAGATCCAGGTGTTCGTATGCCCTCATTCAAGTCTTTCATCAACAATGAAATCCCTGAATTTTGAGCGAATTTATTACCAAATTTAGAAAATATCATCGCATTTATTCACATATGTTTATTGGGTTGTTAATAGAATTTTAAACATACTCTGCTCATCTCTAGAGTTCAATAGCTCATTTGTGAATCTTTATAGAATTAAAATAAGGTTAATTGTTATTTATTTGGTGTTTTAGTTTAATTGTTAATTATTTGATAGTTTGTTTATCTGATTATATGTTTACTTTCACCGATAAACACTGATTTATTTAAATCGATAACAATCAACTAAATGGTCATTAATCATGCCAGTTGCCTGCATAAATGCATAACAAGTGATTGAGCCGACAAACTTAAAGCCACGTTTTTTGAGTGCTTTCGATAAATCTTTAGATAGTTCAGTCTCTGCTGGAACTTGAGATGATTGTTTCCAATGGTTAACAATAGGTTGATGATTAACAAAGCCCCATATAAATGTCGAAAAGTCTTCACCTTTTTCTGCCATTTCAAGGTATGCCTGAGCATTCGCAATAATGGCCTTAATTTTGGCTTTATGTCTGACAATACGGGCATCTAGCATAAGGCGTTCAATATCGGCATCATTCATTGTAGCAATGTGTTGAGGATCAAAACGATAGAATAGGTCACGGTAACCTTGACGTTTTTTTAATATGGTATACCAAGAGAGTCCAGCTTGTTGCCCTTCTAAGCAGATCATCTCAAAGAGTCGATGGTTATCTTTAGTTGGTTTTCCCCACTCATTATCATGATAAGCAATATATTCAGGATCTTGATTAACCCAAGAACAACGAATTGGTGATGTATCCATTTTTTCAGCCTTTTTCTTATCACAATATGTTTTCCTACAAAGAGATAATATTTATACTGTATAAATAAACAGTTTAAAAGAGATGAAAGAATTTTTTTTTATTTTTAGAATAAATACAGGCGGATTGGGTGCTGTATATCTGGCGGTCAAAGGGTATACTGGCGTACTTTCTTTAAATTTTACGTATCGCGTGCGGATCTAACATGCAAAAGTTTGATACCAAAACCTTCCAAGGTCTTATCCTGACATTACAGGACTACTGGGCGCGCCAAGGCTGTACCATTGTTCAACCATTGGACATGGAAGTCGGCGCAGGAACCTCCCACCCAATGACGTGTTTACGCGCATTAGGCCCTGAGCCTATAGCTGCAGCCTATGTTCAGCCATCTCGTCGACCTACCGATGGTCGTTATGGTGAAAACCCAAACCGTCTGCAACATTATTATCAGTTTCAGGTGATCATCAAACCGTCTCCTGACAACATTCAAGAACTGTATCTTGGCTCATTAAAAGAGCTGGGCGTTGACCCAACAATTCACGATATTCGCTTTGTTGAGGATAACTGGGAAAACCCAACCCTAGGGGCTTGGGGACTTGGATGGGAAGTTTGGCTAAACGGAATGGAAGTGACTCAATTTACTTACTTCCAACAAGTTGGTGGCCTTGAATGTAAACCCGTTACTGGCGAGATCACTTATGGCCTAGAGCGCTTGGCGATGTATATCCAAGGCGTAGATAGCGTATATGACCTCGTTTGGTGTGATGGGCCACTTGGCAAAACCACCTATGGTGATATTTATCATCAAAATGAAGTTGAGCAATCTACCTATAACTTCGAATATGCTAATGTGGACTTTCTATTCACCTGCTTTGATGAGTATGAGAAAGAAGCGCAATATCTGTTGTCCTTGGAGTCACCTTTGCCTCTCCCGGCCTACGAACGCATATTGAAAGCGGCTCATACCTTTAATTTACTGGATGCTCGTAAGGCAATCTCAGTAACTGAACGCCAGCGCTATATTTTACGTATTCGAACCCTTACGAAAGGGGTTGCAGAAGCTTATTATGCTTCTCGCGAAGCGCTTGGATTCCCTATGTGTCATAAGAACTAAGAGGCTGTCATGACTCAACAGACTTTCCTTGTGGAAATCGGCACCGAAGAGTTACCGCCGAAGGCTCTTCGTTCATTAGCTGAATCATTTGCGGCAAGCTTTACCGCAGAACTCGATGGTGCAAATATTGCCCACGGTGAAGTAACTTGGTATGCCGCTCCGCGCCGTTTAGCGTTAAAAATTGCCAACTTAGCGACTTCTCAGCCAGATCGCGAGGTCGAGAAACGTGGTCCCGCAATTTCTGCTGCTTTTGGTGCTGATGGTCAACCAACTAAAGCGGCAGAAGGCTGGGCACGTGGTTGTGGTATTACCGTTGCTCAAGCCGAACGCTTAACAACCGATAAAGGTGAATGGTTGCTTTATCGTGCCCAAATGAAAGGGCAAGCAGTCAGCGAGCTATTGATTGATATGGTTAGCCGTTCACTTTCTAAGCTACCAATTCCAAAATTGATGCGCTGGGGCAATAACGAAACACAATTTGTTCGTCCAGTTCATACCGTAACCTTACTGCTTGGCAGTGATGTCATCGAAGGTGAGATCCTTGGCATTAAGAGTGGACGTACCATTCGTGGTCACCGTTTTATGGGTGAAGCTGAGTTTACTATCGATACTGCAGACCAGTATCCAACTACCTTACGTGAACGCGGCAAGGTTGTTGCGGATTATGAAGAGCGTAAAGCTATTATTAAGGCTGGCGCTGAAAAAGCAGCCCAAGCGCTTGGTGGTATAGCTGATTTAACGAATAGCTTACTTGAAGAAGTGGCGTCATTGGTTGAATGGCCAGTTGTATTAACCGCTAAATTTGAAGAGAAATTCTTAGAAGTTCCTTCAGAAGCACTGGTTTATACGATGAAAGGCGACCAAAAATATTTTCCGGTTTATGATAATGCTGGCAATTTGATGCCAAACTTTATCTTTGTGACGAATATTGAATCATCTGATCCTCAACAAATTATTTCGGGTAATGAAAAAGTTGTTCGTCCTCGCTTAGCAGATGCTGAGTTTTTCTTTAAAACTGACCGCAAGCAGCGTTTGGAAGATAATTTACCCCGTCTTGAAACCGTGTTATTTCAAAAACAATTGGGCACACTGCGCGATAAAACTAATCGTTTAGAAGCACTTTCGGGTTGGATTGCTAGCAAAATCGGAGCGGATGTCAATCATGCTACGCGTGCTGGCTTATTAGCAAAATGTGACTTAATGACCAATATGGTGTTTGAATTTACTGACACCCAAGGTGTTATGGGCATGCATTATGCACGCCATGACGGTGAATCTGAAGATGTTGCATTAGCACTGAAAGAACAGTATCAACCGCGCTTTGCTGGCGATGAATTGCCTTCTACCGATGTTTCTGCGGCGCTAGCGTTAGCTGAAAAAATGGATACCCTTGCGGGTATTTTCGGTATTGGTCAGCACCCTAAAGGGGATAAAGACCCATTTGCGTTGCGTCGTGCGGCACTTGGTGTTTTACGTATTATCGTTGAAAAAGGCTATCAGCTTGATCTTGTTGAAATGACACAAGAAGCAGCTCGTTTGTATGGCGATAAGCTGACGAATGAAAATGTCGTCAATGATGTGGTCGAGTTTATGCTAGGTCGCTTCCGTTCTTGGTATCAAGAGCTGGGTTATAGCATTGATACCATCCAAGCTGTCCTTGCTCGTCGCCCAACTCAACCTGCTGACTTTGACGCTCGTGTTAAGGCTGTGACGCATTTCCGCTCTTTAGAAGAAGCACAGGCGCTTGCAGCGGCAAATAAACGTGTATCTAATATTCTTAGCAAGTCAGATGAAAGACTAGCAGACAGCGTCTTAGCATCCGTACTCAAAATGCCAGAAGAAGTGAAGCTAGCAACTCACGTTGTTGTGCTGCAAGACAAATTGGCACCCATGTTTGCAGAAAGAAATTACCAAGAAGCTTTAGTTGAACTTGCATCTTTACGTGAAGTTGTTGATGAGTTCTTCGCGAATGTGATGGTAATGGATGAAGACCAAGCAGTACGAGTGAATCGTTTAACTTTGTTAAGCCAACTCCGTGAGTTATTCTTAAAAGTTGCTGATATCTCGCTACTGAATAATTAACTATTTGACTCTTTTTTAAGACAAAAGAGAGTTTATTTGAATAAGCGCTAAACGTATTTTAGCGCTTATTTTTTGCCTAAAAAGTCGGGTTGGCGAATAAACCTTACCATTTTGATGGTTTTATCAGCATACGAACTGAATTAACCAAAAATGGGTTGACGAGCCTGCATCTCGGCAGTATTATTCACACCGTTTTCGGCGAGTAGCGCAGCTTGGTAGCGCAACTGGTTTGGGACCAGTGGGTCGGAGGTTCGAATCCTCTCTCGCCGACCAAATTCCAAAACCCACCTCATTGAGGTGGGTTTTCTCGTTTAAGCTTCCCAGTCATTTTTTCCTCTCTCTTTTTCAGATTAAGTTTCCTTGCATAGAATAGCTATCATCTGGTGATATAACGGTCATCACTCCAATATCGCTCATTGAATTATATAATTTTTGCTTTGAAATTTATTTCAGTGCGAATGAAAGGATTTTTCATTACAAGGATGCGTTAATGAAAGCAAAATACGGTGTACCGTTGATATTTCTTCTTATGTTATTTTTCGAGCCATTCAGGTTAGTCGCATATGGTGACACTGATAAGCTTTCATTTCCGTTCAATCCCAGTCATTTATCTGCTCAATCTAATTCATTTCCCTGCGTTATCGTCAATCAAGCTAATATTGAAGGCGTCGAACAATTTAATCGCATAAAGCCAAAGCTTGTTAGGGAATGGAAACAGCTAATTGAAGGTCAATGTGTCAGTGACAGTATATTGATAGGCTACGCTGAGCGAGTAAACTCAGATTTGGCTCAAGAAGGCTATATAACTTCTTATTTGTTTTATCCAAAGCAAAATTTTTTATTTGGCATCTTAAAGGCGAGGCTACTAGCCGGAGAGTTATCAAATATCCGATATGAGGATGGTTCTAGCGATCATATTTCGCTATCTAATGCTTTCCCTCAGATAGCAGGGCAAGCCTTTAACCTACGTCAGGTAGAGCAAGGGTTATTTAATTTACAAAATACATCATTAATTCCTTATCAAATATCTTTAATTAGAGACGACGATGGTGGTGAAAATAACATTCAGCTTGTAGTTGAACGCAAGGTGAAAAGGGCAGTTAAAGGTTTACTATCATTAGAATCACAAGCTTCAAGTGGTCAGCCTACTCATATTGTCTCCCACACATTGTTATCAGCGAATCCATTCTTATTAAATGATCTTCTCTATGTCGATATGAAAAGTGACCTTGGTATCGAACCGAATAAAAAATTAAAATCTGCCGCGTTTTTTTACTCATTACCTTATCAGTATTGGCTATTTTCTACCTACGCGGGCTATCAAGAAAGCCAAGAGGTTAAACCCATCTATGATATTGATTTATTGATACAGCAACGTAGCAAGGTACTATTGCTCCAAGCTCAATATATGTTGTATCGAATGCAAAACTCACTGACGTATCTGAATGTTGGAACTCAAACTCAAGTTGTTGACACTTTTTTATCGGATAGACGGCTAATGACCCAACGAAGGCTAGCCAATTATTTTTTAGTAGGGCTAACTTACCAACGTGATTATTCTCAAGGTAGTTTGGCATTATCATTAAACTACCAACGAGGAATCGACTGGTTTGGCACCAATACAAGGCAGATCACTGGGTTAGATATCTCTCAAATATATCAGCTATCTATAGATGCTCAACGCGCTTTTTTGTGGAGTAATCAACCGATGTATCATCAACATCAACTCGATATCCAATTAAGTCGCTCAAAGCTGGATAACTTACTGGAGCAAAGTGCGTTTAATGGGAAGTTAGGCCTTAGTGGTTTTGTTAATGGGAGTAGTGATTTTAATATGGGTGACAACAGCATAACGCTAAAAAATGAAGTTGGCTGGTTCACTCCATGGAAAGAGATACAGCTTTATTCATCTCTAGATCTAGGGGCTACCTCAAACGATAGAGCAACATTTTGGAAAGAAAACAGTCTGGTTGGAACAAGGATAGGTGTTCGAGGTAATTTAGGGGCGCTGGCATATCATTTTTTTATGGAAACCCCGCTTTGGTATGCCACGAGCAGTCAGCCTAGCCAGCTAAGTTCTGGCATTAGCTTACGTTTTGATTATTAAAGAGTTATACCCATCATGCTTCAAGTTGCTCGGGTGTCGTTATGAATATAGGGGCTCCGCTCAGCTATCCGAATTATAGCGTTTATTTATGCTCATCGGCTATCTTCACACTGTACCTACACATAAATTAAATTATTTTGGGTACATATTGCCAATTTTTTTTCGTGTGGTGCAAAAAAAAGTGATTTTTATAAAAAGGTCATCTACAGCGTTTATCGGTAGCAATAGAAATCAATAGATTTTCCATTATTTCTGAAGTTATCAACTAGTTAAATTTTGATCCGTTTCGAGGGAAATGGTTATCACTATATGAATAAAAAATAAACGAAACAATAACATCATAAAATAGTTTCCATATAGCCATCCTTCAGAATTTTATCTTGCCTGTGTTCGGGTAAAACACTATTTTCGTTCAGTAATTCAGCACTTAATCACAAATATAAAAATAAATAACCACAATACAAAACGCTAGTCATTACTAATTATATGGTTATAACGCCTGCTTTTTGGTCTAAACATTGATATATAAATCTAAGTTATGGGGGTAATTGTTTCTAATATGTTACGAAAATTGTAGTGTGCCAGTGAGTGATGCTATTGACGAAGTGGACGACAGTTGATTAATTGCACAATGAATAACAAAAAATACAGATACTACATCTGTCACTCATGTGATGAATGAATGTAGTCATCAAGCAAAAACAACATGAACACCACAGGAGCATATAGATGATGCGCTCTATTAAAAAGACAGGTCTATTAACCGTTGGTTTAACACTTGCTGCGTTGGCGGTTTCTGCGTCAGTACAAGCCAAAACATTAGTTTATTGTTCAGAAGGTTCTCCAGAAGGATTTAATCCTCAATTATTTACCTCAGGAACAACCTATGATGCAAGCTCAATCCCGCTGTATAACCGCTTAGTTGAATTTAAATTAGGTACAACCGAAATTGAACCTGGCTTAGCCGAAAGCTGGGACGTGAGTGAAGATGGAAAAGTGTATACTTTCCATTTACGTAAAGGGGTTAAATGGCACTCGAATAAAGAGTTCAAACCAAGTCGTGACCTCAATGCAGACGATATAATTTATACCTTTATGCGCCAAAAAGATCCAAACCACCCATACCATAAAGTTTCAGGTGGTAGCTATGAATATTTCATGGGAATGGATATGGATAAAATCATTGATAAAGTTGAAAAAGTCGATGATAACACCGTCAAAATTACACTGACGCGTCCTGAATCCCCATTCTTAGCTGATATGGCAATGGACTTTGCGTCTATTCTTTCAGCTGAATATGCTGACCAAATGCTTAAAGCGGGAACTCCTCAAAAAGTTGACCTTAACCCAATCGGAACCGGTCCTTTTGAATTACAGCAATACCAAAAAGACTCCCGTATTTTGTACAAAGCCAATAAAGATTATTGGGGTACAAAGCCTAAACTTGACCGCTTAGTCTTCTCTATCACGCCGGATGCATCAGTCCGTTACGCAAAACTGCAAAAAAATGAATGCCAAGTCATGCCATATCCAAATCCGGCAGACTTAGAGCGTATGCGTCAAGATAAAGATATTACATTGATGGAGCAACCAGGTCTGAACGTCGGTTATCTCTCTTATAACGTTGAGAAAAAACCACTAGATAACCAAAAAGTTCGTCAAGCTCTATCTATGGCTGTCAATAAAGATGCCATTATTGATGCGGTTTATCAGGGAGCGGGTCAAAAAGCGAAAAATTTAATTCCACCAACAATGTGGGGTTATAACGATGCAGTTAAGGATTACGAATATAATCCTGAAAAAGCAAAAGCGTTATTGGCAGAAGCGGGTTTCCCTGAAGGTTTTGAGATTGATTTATGGGCAATGCCAGTACAGCGCCCATATAACCCAAATGCGCGTCGAATGGCGGAAATGATCCAAGCCGATTGGTCGAAGATTGGCGTTAAATCGAAAGTGGTTAGCTACGAGTGGGGTGAATACCTTAAACGCGCTAAAGATGGCGAACCTCAAACCGTCATGATGGGTTGGACGGGGGATAATGGTGATCCAGATAATTTCTTTGCAACCTTGTTCAGTTGTGCGGCGAAAAGACAAGGCTCTAACTATTCGAAATGGTGTAATGAAAGTTTTGAAAACTTAATTCAGCCTGCACGTATGACCGCAGATCATGACAAACGCGTCGAACTGTACAAGCAAGCCCAAGTGGTGATGAATGAGCAGGCGCCTGCATTAATCATCGCACACTCAACGGTGTTTGAACCTGTACGTAAAGAAGTGAAAGGCTATGTGGTTGATCCACTGGGTAAACATCACTTTGAAAATGTAGACATCGAGAAGTAATCATTTCTAATCTGTGGATGCCCTTCGTTGTCTTTTACAGCGGAGGGCGTTTTCTCCTCTAGCATTTAGAAGAAACAGAGAAGTTAAGTTGTTTGTGAGCACCCGGAAATTTTATTTCTGAGTAGCCAAACGGACTAAGAGCCGTCAACGGCATTATTAAAGAGATTCAGGATATGTTGCAATTTATCCTCCGACGATTGGGGCTCGTGATCCCCACATTCATCGGTATTACATTACTCACTTTTGCTTTTGTTCATATGATCCCGGGCGATCCGGTCATGATTATGGCGGGTGAAAGAGGGCTCTCGCCTGAAAGGCACGCATACTTAATGGCTGAGTTAGGACTAGATCAGCCGCTTTGGCAGCAATATCTCCACTATATTAATGGAATATTCCACGGTGATTTAGGTATCTCACTGAAAAGTCGTATTGGGGTGTGGGAAGAATTCTTACCCCGCTTTTTAGCCACCGTAGAACTTGCAACTTGTGCAATGATTTTTGCCATTGCTGTGGGAATTCCAGTCGGTGTTCTGGCTGCGGTAAAACGTGGCTCTATCTTTGACCACACGGCGGTTGGTATCTCATTAACCGGTTATTCAATGCCAATTTTCTGGTGGGGTATTATGCTCATCATGTTGGTATCGGTACAGCTAGATCTTACGCCTGTGTCGGGAAGGGTGAGTGATACCGTTTTCCTCGATGATTCCTATCCACTAACGGGCTTTATGTTGATAGATACCCTCATTTGGGGTGAAGCTGGTGATTTCAAAGATGCGGTTGAGCATTTGATATTGCCGTCGATTGTACTCGGTACTATACCTTTAGCCGTCATTGTGCGTATGACGCGCTCAGCCATGCTTGAAGTCTTGGGTGAAGACTATATCCGCACGGCAAGAGCCAAAGGCGTTAGTCGTGCTCGGGTTATTTTAATTCACGCATTGCGTAATGCGTTATTGCCTGTTGTGACGGTTATCGGGTTACAGGTTGGCGTGATGCTGGCGGGCGCTATTTTGACGGAAACTATTTTCTCATGGCCGGGGCTTGGGCGCTGGTTGATAGAAGGATTACAACGCCGTGACTACCCTGTAGTACAAGGGGGCGTTCTATTAGTTGCGACGCTAATCATTTTAGTTAATTTAGTGGTCGATATCCTCTATGGCATCATCAATCCACGCATTCGTCATAAAAAATAAGGAGCGCTAAAATGTCTCAATCTACTGAGCCAACTGTTGTCAGCGCCCCACAGCCGATGACACCGTTACATGAATTTTGGCACTATTTTAAACGGAATAAAGGTGCCGTCGTAGGGATGATTTATATCATCCTGATGGTATTAATTGCTATTTTTGCGGGAATATTAGCGCCCCATGCACCGGATGAGCAATTTCGTGAGTTTTTATTAGTTCCGCCAGTTTGGCAAGATGGTGGTAGCTGGCAATTTATTCTTGGAACGGATGATATTGGGCGTGATCTACTTTCACGCTTAATGTATGGCGCTCGCTTATCATTATTAGTGGGTTGCCTCGTAGTTGTACTTTCTTTGATTATGGGCGTAACGCTTGGGGTGATTGCGGGTTATTTCGGTGGTGTTGTTGATGCGCTGATTATGCGTGTTGTTGATATCATGTTGGCATTACCAAGCTTATTGTTGGCATTAGTTTTAGTCGCTATCTTTGGCCCATCCATTGTCAATGCTTCCATTGCACTGACATTTGTGGCATTGCCTCACTACATTCGATTGACGCGAGCCGCTGTCCTTGTGGAAGTCAATCGTGATTACGTCACTGCATCACGCGTGGCAGGGGCAGGTGCGGCGCGCCAAATGTTCGTTAACATTCTCCCTAACTGCCTTGCCCCTTTAATTGTTCAGGCTTCATTAGGCTTTTCAAATGCCATTTTGGATATGGCTGCTTTGGGTTTTCTTGGTATGGGCGCACAGCCACCGACTCCTGAGTGGGGAACCATGCTCTCTGACGTGTTGCAATTTGCACAGAGCGCTTGGTGGGTTGTGACTTTCCCAGGATTGGCAATTTTATTCACTGTATTAGCGTTTAACCTGATGGGTGATGGGTTACGCGATGCATTTGATCCAAAACTCAAGCAGTGATGAGGTAATCTAATGGCATTGTTAAATGTAAATCAACTTTCGGTACACTTCGGCGACGAAGGTACACCGTTTCGTGCCGTTGACCGCATCAGCTATTCAGTTGAAAAAGGGCAGGTCGTTGGTATTGTCGGTGAATCAGGTTCAGGGAAATCAGTGAGTTCGTTGGCTATCATGGGACTGATTGATTACCCTGGAAAAGTGATGGCAGAATCACTTAAGTTTGATGGTCGCGATTTACTTTCTATCCCTGAAAAAGAGCGCAGGCAAATTGTTGGCGCTGATGTTGCAATGATATTCCAAGACCCAATGACCAGTTTAAATCCGTGTTTTACGGTAGGTTATCAGATCATGGAAGCGCTGAAAGTTCATCAAGGTGGTAATAAAAGTACGCGAAAACAGCGTACTATAGATTTACTCGATATGGTTGGGATCCCCGATCCACAATCGCGCCTTGATGTTTATCCACATCAATTATCGGGAGGGATGAGCCAGCGTGTCATGATTGCGATGGCGATTGCTTGTCGTCCTAAATTATTGATAGCAGATGAGCCAACAACGGCGCTCGATGTAACTATTCAAGCTCAAATTATTGAGCTATTACTTGAATTACAGCAGCAAGAAAATATGGCATTAGTTTTGATCACTCATGACCTTGCCTTGGTTGCTGAAGCTGCCCATCACATTATTGTGATGTATGCAGGGCAAGTGGTTGAATCAGCCAAAGCGACGGATATATTTAAATATCCCCGCCATCCTTATACGCAGGCACTTTTACGAGCCTTACCTGAGTTTGCGACTAACAAATCACGATTGGCTTCACTTCCCGGCGTTGTTCCCGGTAAATATGACAGGCCATTAGGCTGTTTGTTAAACCCTCGCTGCCCGTATGCGACGGACCGTTGCCGACAAGAAGAACCAATACTACAAACAATTGGCGATCGTCAGGTGAAATGTCATATGCCGTTAGATGATATGGGGAGGCCAACACTATGAGTGAAAAACAACATGCGCCGTTACTCAAAGCGGTGGATTTAAAAAAATACTATTCTGTTAGCGGTGGGCTATTTTCGAGTGAAAAAACGCTAAAAGCTTTGGATGGCGTTTCGTTTGAATTGGAAAAAGGTAAAACGTTAGCGGTCGTGGGTGAGTCTGGTTGTGGTAAATCAACATTAGGTCGTCTTTTGACTATGATTGAAGTGCCATCAGAAGGTGAGCTTTATTACCAAGAGCAAAACTTGTTAGTCAAAGATAAGTCAGCGGAAAAACTACGTCGTCAGAAAATTCAAATCGTATTTCAAAACCCCTATGGGTCATTGAATCCACGGAAAAAAGTTGGGCAGATACTTGAAGAACCTTTAGTGATTAACACGACGCTTTCAAAAGCAGAGCGTAAAGAACGTGTTTTGTCGATGATGGCAAAAGTTGGATTAAAAACGGAGCACTATAGTCGTTATCCACACATGTTTTCAGGGGGGCAGCGTCAACGTATTGCGATTGCGCGAGGCTTGATGCTTGACCCGGATATCGTTGTGGCCGATGAGCCAGTTTCGGCATTGGATGTTTCTGTGCGTGCCCAAGTTCTTAATTTAATGATGGATTTACAGCAAGATTTAGGGCTTTCATATGTGTTTATTTCCCATGATTTATCGGTGGTCGAGCATATTGCCGATGATGTGATGGTGATGTATTTAGGCCGTTGCGTAGAAAAAGGGACAAAAGAGCAGATTTTTAATAACCCGCTGCATCCTTATACACAGGCACTTTTATCGGCGACGCCAAGACTTAACCCTGATTCTCGGCGAGAAAGGATCAAACTTACTGGAGAATTGCCGAGTCCGTTAAACCCACCACCAGGGTGTGCATTTGCGGCTCGTTGCCGTAGAGCCTTTGGTCAGTGCACGCAATTTCAACCAGAATTGAAAGAGTATGATGGGCAGTTAATTGCTTGTTTTGCTGTTGATGAAGACGAAAAACAAACAGTAATAGTGAGTTAATCAAACTAAAACGGCAGAAATTTCGATGTTTCTGCCGTTTATCCGCTCTGTTTTGGCATTTGCTAGTTATTAATTCGCGTCTTATCTTAAATATACAATCTTTCTTTTTAAATCGCTCTTTTATCGATAAAATCAAGTATACTGACTGCCGTATTCCATTTTCTTTAAAAAGATGCTTGATTAGGAAGGTTGTGGCCAAATGAACACGCGAGTCCAACGCTCACTAACGTTAAAAAGTATGATCGTATTCTTTGCGATTACGCTGCTTTTTCTCGCACTTTTTTTAGCGATTCAATTCAGTTATTTACTTGATCAACGTAAACAAGATTACTTGGATCAACTAAGCAATGCAGTGGTGCAAATCCAAAAGCCATTAACCGACTCATTATTAAGCTCTGACTTAAATGAAGTTAAAAAGTTACTTATTAGCTTGAAAACATCGGGAATTATGGGCAAAGCAATAATCACGGTCGATAATGCCACCGTGATGAATTTAAGCTTTGCAACACCGCGGCCTATCCCTGAATGGGCAGTAAAATTTGTTGATATTCCTGTTGAGATGACGGTGCCATTGTATGCATATGGCAATGTAGCGCCTTTAGCCAAGCCACAAGGGTATTTAACTTTACAGGTAGACTCAAATCGTGTTTATCGATTTGCTCTGAATACATTGGCAATCATGACAACAACTTATTTATTGTTAGTCTTGATAATCACCATCGCAATGACATGGTGTGTTAGTCGTATGATTATTAGGCCACTGCGCAAAATTGCCATTGAATTACAAACAAATCATGATGTAAAAAGCCTCACAGTATCCGATTATCATCAAGATGATGAGTTAGGGCTCTTAGCAAAAGGCTATAATCGTCAAATAAAAAACAAAATTCAGACTAAGCCATGAACATGTATTAAGCTTTGTGGTCTAATATCGTTATATACTCAATAGCATGAGTGAGTGTTCTAATTAGAACTTCAAATTATCAAGAGTATATTTGATTTTAATGGTATTTGATAAAGCCAGACTATATCGTTTAACCCAATAAATTTACGTTTTTTGTGAATTTGTCAGCTGTGATTTGTGGTTAAATACAAAGATATAAAACACATAGGGGTTTACATGCAGGGCTTGAAAGTTCGGTATATCATCAGTGTTGTTGTATTGTCAGTGGCTGGCTTTGCCAGTGCTGAACCATTACAACCTGATCCAGCATGGCAGCAAGGAAAGCTAGAAAATGGCTTTAGCTGGCAATTATTACAAACACCACAGCGCCCGAATGACCGCGTTCAACTCAGATTAGCAATCAAAACTGGCTCACTATCAGAAAAAGCGAGTGAAAAGGGCTACAGTTATTTGATCCCTAAAATGGCGTTGTATCATCAAACAGATGCATTTCCTGCTGCGGTTTTACAAGATTTTTGGCGTCAGGCAACCGATCCTGATATGCCAATTCCCCCCGCTGTGGTTTCTTACGATTACACGCTTTACAGTTTAAGTTTACCTAACAATAAACCAGAGTTAGTCAAACAAGCGCTAACTTGGCTTGCAACCTCTGTTGCAGGTGCGACGTATACAGAAACTGCATTACATAACGGGCTGACTATTCAAAATCTTCCAGTGGCAACATTACCTCTTGATGCAAGCGACCCTGTCTGGCGTGCTCGTTTGAAAGGCTCTGCCATGATGGGTTATGACCCCGGACAAAAACCAAATGACGATATTTCCCTAGAGAACGTCCAGTCTTTTTATCAAAAATGGTATACGCCGGATGTCATGACGCTATATGTGGCAGGTCATGTTGATTCACGGATGTTATCAGACAGTATTTCTCAGACTTTTTCTTCATTAGAAGGTAAGCGTTCAGAGCCTGTGTCTGTGGCGGTATTGTCTGCAGTAAAACCTCAGTCGATTGATATTTTGCAAGATCAACAAACCAAAGACACACTGTCTTTAATTTGGGATATTGATTGGCTGCCGATTAACGACTCTAATGTGTTATTGCGTTATTGGGGAAGCGATCTCGCCCGTGAAGCAGTCTACCGTTCTTTGCAAAAGGCATTTAACCAAAAATTTAGCCAAGACGAAGTGATGACCGGCTTAGATTGTCGAGTGCAGTATCAGAAAGCCAGTTGTACTCTAACTGTTTCAGCTTCACCTGAAAAAATGGCAGCGGTAACTGATGTTGTGATGAATGAGCTAGTGACAATTAACCAAAATGGTATTGCACCTGAGTTGTTTGATGACATGCTCAAAGAAAAGCAGATCCAGCTTTCACAACTGTTCGCTGCATATGCGCGTACCAGTACAGATGTATTGATTAGTCAGCGTTTGATATCGCAGCAAAATGGTGTTGTTGATATCGCGCCAGAGCAATATCAACGCCTAAGACAAACATTCTTGGCATCGCAAAACCTTGAACAAGTGAATATGGACGTGAGACGTTTACTTTCTCAAGAGGCCGCTTTTGTTTTAGCTCAGCCGAAAGAAAAGCAAACAATGGATGCCGAGCAAATTCGTCAGAAATTTAGCAAAGCATTGTGGCCACAATCACAGGCAGCACTACCTGCTGAAACAGGTGTTTTGACGAAAGAACAAGATACTTCAATTAAACTGAGTGCGCCAGACGCCAAATGATACAATAAATTAGCCCCTAATATTTCAGGGGCTAATTATTTATGTCAGCAATACTTCAATTGTTTTAATCAAGGTTTCCCTAGATTCTCGATTATCCACAAATCCAGCCACACTGATTTTAGCTTCAGGGGCATAGTATGCTACAGACCCCCAGAAACCTAAGTGAGAGTAAAGGGTAACGCCATTGATTTTACTCGCCATAATACCTAAACGATAGGCTTCTGCCCCATGATGGGAACCGATACTTAGCATAGTGTCTAAAGTCTCAGTGGCGGAGAAGATATTGCCATTAAACAGTGCCTCAAAGAACAGTGCCATTTGTTTTGAAGACATAATTAAGCCACCACCACCGTATGTGTCCATTGATGCATGAATATGAGTACCTTCTACCTTCCCTAAATACTGACGAGCCCGAGGTGTTTCCGCTATGGGCGGCTCTAAATATTCCCAATAAGCACTTTTCAGTCCAATTTCATTGAATTTTAATAGCTCTCTAACGGCGATACCAAGGGATTGCTTTGTCACATTTTCAATAATATCACCCAATAAAATATACCCGGTATCAGAATAAATAAATGACTCTGAAGGTGGAATTAATGGAAATTGCTTGTGGTTATACAGTTCTATTTGTTCTAAGCGGCTCCATTCATAGTCGGGACGCTTTAGGACTTCTTTGAGGTAATCTGCATCTGCATGGTCATATAAGCCGCTACTGTGATTGAGTAAGTGCCTAATGGTTATCGCGTTAGTGTCATAACGTGGACTAAGTAGTTGATTGTAATTTGCGGAAATATAAGACGAAATACTGTCATCAATGGACAGTTTTCCCTGCTCGGCTAAGCGTAAAATAGCCGCTGCTGTAAAGGTTTTTGTATTGCTGGCTATACGTAATGGGGTATCGACAGTTAAAGCATGTCCGGCAAGGTCACTGCCCCTTGCACAGAATGTGGTAACGCTATCTTTGGCTTGATTGTGACAATAAAGTACGACGCCGCAGGTTAAGGATTCAAGTTGTGATATTGGCATTTTTATGACCGTTTTATTATAGATTGAATACAACCACTTAATCATTTTTATCGTAATTAATAAACACTTTAAATGGGCTAAAGGTGGGAACTTTATAATTATGTGAATATAATGTTATTTTTAATATAAAAATGATAGCGGTGTTTTGTCGTATGGCGATAAAGGAAAGATAATGAACAACTCTGAGATATTGTTACATCGATTAGGTTTGCGTTATCCAATCATTCAGGCACCAATGGCGGGAGTTTCAACACCCGCATTAGCAGCGGCAGTGAGTGACGCTGGTGGTTTAGGTTCACTCGGGTTAGGTGCAAGCTCTGTTGAGCAAGCTAAAGCAATGATTGCTGCAACCCAAGCGCTAACGAATAAGCCTTTTAATGTGAATCTATTCTGCCACTTAGCGCCAAAGCGTAATATTACGAATGAGCAAGCTTGGATTGATTATCTTGCACCACAGTTTGCTGAATTTAAAACCACACCACCGAAAAAACTTCATGAAATTTATCAGACATTTATAGATAATCCTGAAATGTTGGCGTTGCTGCTTGAAATGAAACCAGCAGTCGTCAGTTTTCATTTCAATGTGCCATCCTCTGAGGTTGTTAGCCAATTAAAACAGAAAGGGATTTATACCATGGCAACCGCAACCAACTTGCAAGAGGTGAGATTAATAGAGCAAGCTGGGATAGAGGCTATTATTGCACAAGGTATTGAAGCCGGTGGTCATCGAGGCATGTTTGACGTAAAAGTGAAAGATGATGAGCTAAGCACTGATGAACTTGTGGTGTTATTTTCACGGCATAGCGAATTACCGATTATTGCCGCGGGTGGCATAATGACAGGGCATGATATTCAATCGGTAATGAAACAAGGGGCTGTAGCGGCGCAACTAGGTACAGCGTTTATTTTGTGTCCAGAATCATCAGCCAATGAGGGATATCGACATAAATTAAAGCACCAAATTATCGATAATACCGCACTAACTTCAGCCATTTCTGGACGTCCAGCTAGGGGGATCGTTAACACTTTTATCTGTCTTGGGCAGCGATATGATATAGGGAAATTACCTGATTACCCAATTGCTTATGATCTCGGTAAGCAGCTAAATGCAGCCACAACAAGGTTTGGTCGAGACGATTTCTCCGCCTATTGGGCAGGACAAAGTGTTACCCGAGTCCGTGAGATGACGGCAACAGCGTTAGTTGAAACATTAGTACAAGAGATGAAGGAATAGATGTGTTGCAAAGAGTTGGGGGGATGAAATATGCATCATCCCCCTTGAAATATTTAAGACGTTAGAATTTCTTGCTGAGGTTCTTTTGGCTCATCAGTGGCAATCCAAGCGGCACAAAAAAGAGTTAATCGAGCAAAGAAATAGAAAAAAGCCATTAAGCCGATGACAGAACCAAATGCAGCGCCGGAAGGGGATGACGCCAAATTAGGTAAAATCCATGTCATTATGGATTTAATAATTTCA
Source organism: Providencia heimbachae ATCC 35613 (assembly GCF_001655055.1). Classification (GTDB taxonomy): domain Bacteria; phylum Pseudomonadota; class Gammaproteobacteria; order Enterobacterales; family Enterobacteriaceae; genus Providencia; species Providencia heimbachae. The sequence goes on from NZ_LXEW01000035.1 coordinate 112,933, forward strand.
AAGCCAATCGCCGCAAGTAACGTTCCTTTTAGCAACGATGTACGACGATGTTGCATGCGTGGAAGGATCCAAAAAATCCATAAAAACAGTAAAAAATTAGCGGTAATGGAAATAGTGAGTCCAATTAGCGTCCAAACAGGTTTTAGCCATTCGATTCCCCCTAAGCCAATGAGACTGACAATGGTTGCTTGTGCAGAACCCGCAACTGAGGTCAACGTGATGGTAACAACGAGAGCAATGAGTAAGCCTATTAGCGCAAAAAAATCACGAATATAGCGAAAAATAATATTCTCGTGTTCATCTTCGTTGCGTTCCCAAACTGGGCGAGATTGCGCCAAAATAGCCAAGCGCAAGTTATTCACCCAATTGACTCCTGAATAAACAGCTAAGGCTAAACCGGTTAATCCAACAGTGGTGCGTTGACGGATAGCGGTATCAATCGTTCCTTCTAAGGTACCCGCAAGGGTTGGGTCGGTAATATTTGCGGAGATACCTCGAATAAGTTTCTCAAGTAATTCGGGATTACTGGCTAATACGAAACCGGCCGCGGCGAAACTAAACATCAATACCGGAATTAATGATAAAAATGAGAAATAGGTGATAGCTGCGCCAAACTGGTTTCCCATCCGGTCATTGAAACGTTGCGCGGTACGAATAATATGTGCAATAAATGGGATAGCACAGACAAAATTAACCACTCGCATCGAGAAGGTGAGCGCTTTTTTACTGCCATCAATACTTTTATTGAGTGTCGCTTTCAGCTTGTTTGTTTCTTGTTGTTCTTCATCCGGCATATTCGACATTCGTTCCCCTTTTTATACCACTTATCAAATTTACTGATTTTTCATCATGCTACATTTTTACCTTACTATAGCTTAAATTAGGGTATAACTTCACCTCAATACCCATTTTTGTATTAAAAACGGGTATTAAAGTGTGACTTTTGAGGTGAAATTAAGCGATTAATTAATCAGAAGAAAGTGCAATAATTGAGGATTAAAGCGCCTCTTTATATGTTTTTAATTCAGCCTGTGCTTGGTTCAATTCTTCTTGAGCTTCCGCCAGTTTGCGTTCACGTTTTGCTATTTTTTGGCTATCGTCGCCTTTTTGTTTTTCTTCTAACAATTCAGCTTCACGCTCTTTGACCTTCTCCATTTTTTCAGCCACTTCTTTTTGGCTATCACGATAGAGGGACTCAGGCGTACAATAGGCATTTACGTTATCAAGCGCTCGTTGTAGGCCATTCATTTGATGGCTATTACCGTGCGCTTTCGCATACTCAATTTGTTTTTCAATTTTCTGCTTTTTGATGTCACAACCATTTTGTGGTTGAGCAGCCATTGCGGATGCGCTAGCGAAGAATGCAATTGATGCTGCAGTTATAATGACGAGTTTTTTCATGATTTGCCTCTGGTTATCTTGAAATTTGAGTTTAGGATAGCGTTAAGTTTTCTTTAAGTCATGTAAATTTTGCAATTAGCTGAGTTATGACAATTCTGTTTAAATTTCGCTATAATGGCGCGAAAGAATTAATTCGGTCTATTTTTTATTCATCTTTGATAGTAGTCATATTACTGGCTAGTGTTGAATTTCCTCAGGAAATAAACGTTACATGTTAAGTTATCGTCACAGCTTTCACGCAGGCAACCATGCAGATGTGCTAAAACACACCGTACAAAGTCTGATTATTGAATCTCTTAAAGAGAAAGAAAAACCATTTCTGTATTTGGATACTCACGCAGGTGCCGGGCGTTACCAGCTAACGGGTGAACATGCAGAAAAAACAGGTGAATATCTACAAGGGATTGCACGTATTTGGGAGCAGCCTGACTTACCTGAAGAATTGCTACCTTATATGAATATTGTTCGTCGTATGAATGAAAATGGGCGACTACGCCATTACCCTGGCTCGCCATTATTGGCGAAATACCTACTGCGTGAAGACGATAAACTGGTATTAACTGAATTGCATTCAAGCGATTACCCGTTATTACGTGCTGAATTTTCACGTGATAGACGTACCCAAGTCTCTAAAGAAGATGGCTATCAACAATTGAAGTCGAAGTTACCACCTTATAGCCGCCGTGGTTTTATGCTGATGGATCCACCTTATGAGATGAAATCTGATTATGAGGCGGTAATTAAAGCAACCGTTGAGGGCTATAAACGTTTCTCAACAGGTACCTATGCTATATGGTACCCCGTTGTATTACGCCAGCAAATTAAACGTATGGTGAATCAATTAGAAGCTACGGGGATCCGTCGAATTTTACAAATTGAACTCGCGGTACGCCCTGATAGCGATCAGCGTGGCATGACAGCATCAGGTATGATTGTCATCAATCCACCTTGGAAGCTTGAGCAACAAATGAAAAATGTACTGCCATGGTTACATAAAACACTGGTACCAGAAGGCACTGGACACACATTGGTTGAGTGGATCGTACCTGAATAAATCGGTAATAATAGGAGTAAGCTATTATATTAATAGGTGCAATCTATCTTAAATGGCTATTTTTCGGTGTTCATTATAACGAGAGATAGCATAATAAGAGATGATCCACTGATTATTCATTCAATAAATGGGAATAACCAACTTATGAGCAAACATTACGACTATATTGCAATTGGTGGCGGTAGCGGCGGTATTGCGTCCATGAACCGTGCAGCAATGTATGGGCAAAAATGTGCCCTAATCGAAGCGAAAGCGTTAGGTGGAACTTGCGTGAATGTAGGGTGCGTGCCTAAAAAAGTGATGTGGCATGCAGCACAAATTTCTGAAGCGATCCGTGCTTATGGCCCAGATTATGGCTTCGACGCGACAATCAACCGTTTTGATTGGAAAAAGCTGATTGAAAGTCGCACTGCTTATATTGACCGTATTCACCAATCCTACGATAGGGTTTTGGGCAATAATAAGGTTGATGTGATCAGTGGTTTTGCTCGTTTTGTTGATGCCCATACGGTTGAAGTCAATGGTGAAACCTATACCGCCGATCATATTCTGATCGCGACGGGTGGACGTCCTGTGATCCCGACGATCCCTGGCGCTGAATATGGTATTACCTCTGATGGTTTCTTTGAGCTGGACGATTTACCAAAACGTATTGCAGTCGTTGGCGCGGGTTATATTGCCGTTGAACTGGCGGGTGTTCTAAATGGCCTAGGCAGTGAAGCACATTTATTTGTGCGTAAACATGCCCCCCTGCGTTCTTTTGATCCCCTGATTGTGGAAACGCTGGTCGAAGTGATGAATGCCGAAGGTCCAAAACTTCACACAGAATCAGTGCCAAAAGAAGTTGTGAAAAATGCCGATGGCTCACTGACGTTAAAATTGGAAAATGGCCAAGAACAAACGGTTGATGCATTGATTTGGGCTATCGGGCGTGAGCCAATGACTGATAACCTGAATATTGAAGCCGCTGGCGTTGAGCTGAATGAAAAAGGCTATATTAACGTTGATAAATTCCAAAATACCAATGTGGCAGGTGTTTACGCCGTAGGTGATAACACCGGTGCGGTTGAGCTGACACCTGTTGCAGTTGCGGCTGGCCGTCGTTTATCTGAACGTTTATTTAATAATAAGCCCGATGAGTATTTGGACTACAGCAATATTCCTACCGTTGTGTTCTCCCACCCTCCAATTGGTACGGTAGGTTTGAGTGAACCAGAAGCGATTGAAAAATATGGTGCTGACAAGGTTAAGTCATATAAATCATCATTTACCGCGATGTATACGGCGGTAACGTCTCATCGCCAGCCTTGCCGCATGAAACTAGTTTGCGTAGGTGAAGATGAGAAAATTGTTGGTATTCATGGTATTGGTTTTGGTATGGATGAAATCCTACAAGGTTTTGCGGTGGCGCTTAAAATGGGGGCAACCAAGAAAGACTTCGATAATACCGTGGCAATTCACCCAACAGCAGCAGAAGAGTTTGTGACGATGCGTTAAGCAGAGCGATAACTTTTAAGAACAAAATCAACGGCGAATGCGAAAATGCATTCGCCTTTTTTATACAATAAGGTTAACTATTCAGCAATGCAGCAATTTCAGAGTTAGAAGACAAGCTGTTGAGATAGGTTTTCATGACTGGCGTGGCTTTCATGATGTTATATTTAACTAAAAACATAATAAAAGCACCGACATATACATCTACTGCGGTCATTTTTTCCCCACAGATAAAGGGTTTTGCATTCGCTAGACCCGTTTCTAAGCAAGCAAAAGCACGCTCAAAAGAACCAAAACCGGATGATTTTTGTTGTTCTTCATCTAAGGTTATATCCAGATTTTGAATGGTAAACGCAGACTCAATAGGCCCTGCTGTAAAAAAGAACCAGCGATAATACGCTGCACGCTCAGGGCTATTTAGTGCTGGAGCAAAGCCTTTCTCAATGAATTTATCAGCCAAATACATACATATCGCCGAAGTTTCAGTGACAACCACATCACCATCGACTAAAGCCGGTACTTTTGCCATTGGATTAATCGCAAGATATTCCGGGGTATGCATATCTGCCCCGTAAGCTAATTCAATGCGTTTATAGGGTACAGCTAAAATTTTTAATAGCAGGTCGACAGTATTACCACGTGACATTGAATTAGTAAAAAGGACAAGCTCGCTCATGGTTTATTCCCTTATATGAAGTTGAATACTGACTATAAGGGAATAGAGTGTCAGAAATTGTCAGGAGAGACGCACAATACCTCTTTTTGCCATCGCGCTAATAAATAATTTTTAGGATAAGGTAATGTATCAGTGAGGACTTGGTAAGATTGAATTCGGTCGAGCCGAAAATGGCGATAACTTTGGCGCAATTCACACCAAGCCGCTAAAACTTGGCTTTCTTTCATATAACCGATAGCAATCGGCCAAATTATCCGGCTACTGGGTTGGTTTTGTCCATCCAAATAAGTTATGTCTGCTTTGCGCTCTTCACGTAAGCTGAGTCGTAAATCTTTAGCGATAGCATCATTAATAAGTGTGAAATGAGTGGTTGGGGCGAATAAGGTATTATCACTTAGGATTTTCTGCGATTTACTCGTCACTATCGAATTTATTTTATTAATTGCCCGTAATGCGGACTTTTTTAATTCTTCATCTGCATTACTTTTTACCCACCGTAAACCCAGAATTAATGCTTCAAGCTCATTGTCATCAAACATTAAAGGTGGCAGTAATAACCCGGTTTTTAATTGGTAGCCAATACCCGCTTCACCTATGATTTCAGCACCTTGATGACGTAATGATTCAATATCACGGTAGATTGACCTCACACTAACCTGTAATTGTGACGCAAGTGCATTTGCCGTGATGGGATAACGGTTCTCTTTTAATATTTGTAATAGCGTTAATAAACGCTGGGTGCGTGTCATGGCTTATCTACTTATTATTTGCTTTTCTGCCACCAAGAAACAATGTAATCAGCGATTTGCTCTGGGTTATTAATATCGAGTTGAGGCACATGGGTATCAATAATTTGATTACTGGCGACAGCGACAACATACTGATCAACTAAGCCATTAAGTGGTTTACCGACCTCAGATCGAAACAAGGCAATTTTATCGATCGTTTCGTGTTTGAATCCTTCGACTAAGATCAGATCAAGTGAGGTCGGATCAAATCGACTCGCTAAGTAGCGTAAGTCCATTTCATTACTTTCAGGCGTCTCTGTCATCAATGCCCAGCGATTTTCACTGGCGACTAAAGTTTGGTATGCGCCAGCTTTACGCAATTCATAACTGTCTTTACCCGGTTTATCTACATCCATATCGTGATGAGTATGTTTTATGAGCCCAACGCGGACATTACGTTGCTTGAGTAGCGGGATGACTTTTTTTAATAGTGTTGTTTTGCCGGTGCCACTGTAAGCGGTTATGCCTAAAAGAGGTAACATATTCTGATCCATAATTATTTTTGTTTTAACTCCCAGTTACGGCTGTCTTCAGGTGTGTTTAAATTCGCAAATGAGCCGGATAGGGATGAAAACATAATGCCTTTTGCATCAATTTGTTGCATAAATAACATCAGCTTGCGATCGCCACGAGCGAGATAATCATCAAGTTGCGGTTGTAATGAACGGTGAAGTAACGCGAACGTCGGATGTTCTCGTTCACTATCACATGCGTAGCAAGCTAAGTGTTTCCCTTTCTCATTGAACATTTTTTCTGCCAAATTGAGTGGAAAATCCGGTACATCACAAGGGACAAATAGCAGCCAATCTGTTTTAGCTTGATGCAAAGCTGCTTGCATCCCGGCCAATGGTCCTGAAAAATCATTATTTAGATCCGAAATAACAGGTACTAGACTTTGGCGATAGCTATCTTGATTGCGATTCGCATTGATAATTATTTGCTCAACTTGTGGTTGAAGTCGCTCAATAATATATTGGTATAGTGGCTTACCGAGTAAGGGAACTAAACCTTTATCTTGCCCGCCCATTCGAGTGCCTCGGCCACCGGCAAGGATAACGCCGGTTATTGACTGACGAAATAACATATTCAAAATCCCTGAATATTATCGATAAAATGTTTCAACATAGTCGAATTATTTTGAGTATATACTCGTCATTCTTCTAGTTGCATGCATTTTAAATTATTTAAAGTAGGGTAATTGCTAAAATTTATTCTATTTTATTATAAAATCAATGAATATTCCCGTAGTTCGGCGTTAAACTTTACTTAGATTGACAACAGTTCGCTTTTTCTCTTGTATGATTATTGATAACTTGTATCGAATATTCGTGATAAAGGAATAAACATGAAATGCCATCGCTTGAATGAAGTCATTGAGCTTCTGCAACCGGTCTGGAAAGACAATTCTGAGCTAAATTTAGTTGAATTATTGCAGAAACTTGCAGATGAAGCTGGTTTTAAAGGCAGTTTATCTGAGCTGACTGATGATATTTTAATTTATCATTTAAAAATGCGTGGAACCGATAGCAATGAAGCGATTCCCGGCTTGAAAAAAGATTATGAAGATGATTTTAAAACCGCAATTTTGCGGGCTCGTGGCATTATTAAAGATTAAGTCATAATGGAAAAAATAGAACAATCAAACTTTCATTTTAGCGGGATATCCCCTGATTTGATCTTAGATGCACTGATGGAAGTTGGGATCTATCCTGAGTCAGGGCTGACAGAATTAAACAGCTATGAAAATCGCGTTTACCAATTTCAAGATGAAAATCGTCAACGTTATGTGGTGAAATTTTATCGCCCAGAGCGCTGGAGCCGCTCGCAAATTCAAGAAGAACATGATTTTACGCTTGAATTGAAGGATGAAGATTTATTCGTTGCGGCCCCATTAGAATTCGCAGGGCAGACAGTTTTAGAGTTTGGCGGGTTTATGTTTGCTGTTTTTCCGAGTATTGGAGGACGCCAATATGAAACGGATAATTTATTTCAATTAGAAAGCGTTGGTAGCTTATTAGGGCGCGTTCACCAAATTGGTAAAAAAAGAAACTTTGCATTTCGACCGACGATGGGGGTTGATGAATATCTTGACCAACCACGTAATATTATTGTTACGAGCCCACTCATAACAGCACGCTGGAAAGATAAATTTATTGAATCGTTAGACTCACTGATTGCGCAAGTTAAACGGCATTGGCCTGACACACACTCAATTTTGCGTCTACAAGGTGATTGCCATCCGGGCAATATTTTATGGCGTGATGAAGCATGGTTAGTGGATTTTGATGATGCACGAAATGGTCCGGCGATCCAGGATTTATGGATGCTGCTCAATGGTTCACGCCAAGAGCAAATTATACAGTTAGATACGTTATTAGATGTTTATAATGAGTTTTGTGATTTTGATGTAAAAGAGCTAAAGCTCATTGAGCCGCTAAGAGCCATGCGAATGGTTCATTATCTTGGATGGATTATTCGTCGCTGGCAAGATCCGGCTTTCCCAAGAGCGTTTTCATGGCTACAAGCTGATGATTTTTGGCAAACGCAATCAAAGGAATTTGCTCAACAAATTGCACGATTGCAGGAAGCCCCTTTGCAGTTGAACCCTCAATTTTAATTATTAAGATCTTATTTTTGGAGAGTGTAGTATATGAAAAAAATCATGTTGGCTTTGATTGGTATAGCCATGTCTTTTGGTGTATCTGCGGCAAATTACACGGAAGGTAAAGAATATACTGATGTGAAATCATCGGTACAAAACTTACCACAAGTTCTTGAATTCTTCTCTTTTTACTGCCCACACTGCTACCAGTTCGAAAGTGTGTATAAAGTGCCACAAACCGTTGCTAAAAACCTACCTGAAGGCGTAAAAATGGAACGTTACCATGTTGACTTCCTTGGTCCTCTAGGTGCGGATTTAACTCAAGCTTGGGCAGTTGCGATTGTCCTTAATGCAGAAGATAAAGTGACCCCAATTTTATTTGAAGGCATCCAAAAAACACAAACGATTAATAGCCCAGCAGATATCCGTAATGCATTTATCAAAGCGGGTATTTCTGGTGAAGAGTATGATGCTGCGCTAAATAGCTTTGTGGTTAAATCGGTCGTTGCTAAGCAACAAAATGCAGCACAAGATTTAAAACTACGTGGTGTTCCAGCCATGTTTATTGATGGTAAATACCAAGTACGTAACAATGGTATTGCGGTTGATGATGCAGCTGATTATGGCAAAGAGTTCTCTAACATCGTGAACTTCCTCGTGAATAAAAAGTAGTTATTATTGATGGCGGTATCCCCTACCGCCATCACTTCTTTTTCCTACCATCTATTATCAATATCCACAATAAAATCATTTTTGTAAGTTTGCGCTAAGTCAAAATTTATTTAGCTAACCCATTGATTTTATTTTCTTGTTTTACCTGTTGATATTTTCTTAGTTGTTGAATCTAATAAGTAACATAAAATTACCCACATAGTTATCCACAGGTTGACTAATAAGCGATATGATTTCAAAGGGTGATTAATTGGGTGAGAAATACTCACTCAGGCTTACTTTTTGGGGGGGAGTACAAACAGGAATTTGAATCTCAGAGTGTATCTAAGGCCACATTGTGGCATCCTATTACTATTCGTTTCCGATAAAAAAGATGATGACAGATTATGGCTCAGATTGCAGAAAATCCCCTTATTTTGGTCGATGGTTCCTCTTACCTGTACCGTGCATATCATGCATTTCCTCCACTGACCAATAGCGCAGGGGAGCCTACTGGAGCCATGTATGGTGTACTTAACATGCTACGGAGTTTGGTTATGCAGTATAAGCCAAGTCATGTGGCCGTTGTCTTTGATGCCAAAGGGAAAACATTTCGTGATGAACTGTTCGAAAGTTATAAATCACACCGCCCTCCGATGCCTGACGACTTGCGTGAACAAATAGCGCCTCTGCATGAAATGGTGGAAGCGATGGGCTTGCCATTATTGGTTGTTCCAGGGGTAGAGGCAGACGACGTTATTGGTACTTTAGCACGCGAAGCTAGCCAAAAAGGGATGTCTGTTCTGATCAGCACCGGCGATAAAGATATGGCTCAGCTGGTGGAGCCGAATGTCACGCTAATCAATACCATGACTAACACCATTTTAGGACCCGATGAGGTCAAAGATAAATATGGTGTGCCACCTGAACTGATTATTGATTTCCTTGCATTAATGGGCGATTCATCTGACAACATTCCCGGAGTCCCTGGGGTCGGTGAGAAAACTGCACTTGCGTTACTGCAAGGAATTGGCAGTTTAGAATCTATTTATAATGATCTTGATGCCATTGCACCATTAGGTTTTCGAGGATCGAAGACATTAGCGCCTAAAATGGCTGAAAATCGTGAATTAGCGTTTTTATCCTACCAACTAGCGACGATAAAAACAGATGTAGAACTCGAAAAGTGCTGTGAAGAATTACAGGTAGCACAGCCTGATCCAGACAAACTTCATCAACTGTTTAGTCGCTATGAATTCAAACGGTGGTTAGTCGACGTTGAAAATGGTAGCTGGATGGAAGCCAAGGCAGGTAAAGCCCCCACAAATCGTGCGACAGCGACTAAGCCCGTTGCGGCAGCTACACCTGTAGCACCTGCACCTACATTGAGTGCGGAAAACTATCAAACAATTCTAGAAAAAGCAGATTTAGTGCATTGGATAGAAAAATTAACTTCAGCGCCATTGTTTGCTTTTGATACAGAAACAGACAGTTTAGATACACAGGAAGCTCGCCTTGTCGGGATGTCTTTTGCTATCGAAGCGGGTCATGCTGCTTACCTACCACTCGGCCATGATTATCTTGATGCGCCTGTGCAATTGCCCCTCGATGAAGTGATTGCATTGATGAAACCTATTCTTGAGAATGAAAAAATCCTTAAAGTAGGCCAAAACTTAAAATATGATGCTGAAGTACTTGAAAATTATGGTATTGAACTGAAAGGTATTGCCTTTGATACCATGTTGGAATCGTATGTGCTCAATAGCGTTGCGGGCATGGGGCGCCATGATATGGACAGCCTTGCAGACCGCCATCTCAACCATAAAACAGTCAGTTTTGAAGAAATTGCAGGCAAAGGTAAAAAGCAGCTAACGTTTAATCAAATCGCATTAGAAGAAGCGGCAAATTATGCCGCGGAAGATGCGGATGTTACGTTACTTTTGCATCAAGCACTTTATCCTCAATTAGAAGCAGAACCAAAGCTTGCGCATATATTTCATAATATTGAAATACCGCTAGTACCCGTATTGGTCAGAATGGAACGTAAAGGGGTGCTTATTGATGCCTCTGTTTTAGCGGCACAATCAAAGATCATTACTGCACGTTTAGCTGAACTTGAAAAAGAAGCGTTTGAGCTGGCAGGAGAAGAATTTAACCTTGCTTCGCCAAAACAGTTGCAGGTCATTTTATTTGAGAAACTGCAATTACCTATTATTAAGAAAACGCCAAGTGGTGCGGCTTCAACCAATGAAGAAGTGTTGGAAGAACTCGCGCTTAATCATGCGCTACCGAAATTATTACTTGAACATCGCAGCCTAGCAAAACTGAAATCGACTTATACGGATAAGTTACCCTTAATGATAAGCCCAAGAACACAGCGTGTTCATACTTCTTATCATCAAGCGGTAACGGCGACAGGGCGTTTATCATCTCGTGATCCTAACTTACAAAATATCCCAGTAAGAACCGAAGAAGGGCGTCGAATTCGCCAGGCATTTATTGCTCGTAAGGGTTATAAAGTGATGGCGGCGGACTACTCGCAAATCGAATTACGCATTATGGCGCATTTATCACAAGATAAAGGCCTTTTAACCGCTTTTGCTGAAGGCAAAGATATTCATAAAGCGACTGCGGCAGAGGTATTTGGTGTTGCGCTTGAGGATGTTACCAACGATCAACGTCGTAGTGCGAAAGCGATTAACTTTGGTTTGATATATGGTATGAGCGCTTTTGGTCTTGCGCGTCAGTTAGGCATTCCTCGAGGTGAAGCACAACGTTATATGGATCTCTACTTTGAGCGCTATCCCGGTGTATTGCGTTATATGGAAAACACCCGTTTACAAGCATCAGAGCAAGGCTATGTTGAAACCTTAGAAGGCCGTCGACTCTACTTAGCAGATATTAATGCGAGTAATGGGATGCGCCGAAAAGCCGCTGAACGTGAAGCGATTAATGCGCCAATGCAAGGCACAGCCGCAGATATTATCAAGAAAGCCATGATTGCGGTTGACGAATGGTTGCAAACGGAAAAACCTAATGCAGATATGCTCATGCAAGTGCACGATGAATTGGTGTTTGAGGTTAAAGAATCTGAGCTTGAGCATGTGCAGGAAAAAGTACAAGCATTGATGGAGCAAAGCATGACTCTCGATGTGCCATTGAAGGTGGATGTTGGGGTGGGTGATAATTGGGATGAAGCCCACTAGGGTTAAATATTTTCATTTACTATCAACGGTTAACTCACTTAATGAGTGAGAATTCAATAATACCCTATTGATTGTACTATCAATAGGGTATTATTTTATGATATCTAAAAATAATAGTAACCATTTCTAGCAGATATCTTATTATTATTTATCCTTACCTTTTATTAATTCTAATATATTTCAATGTAATATGGCCAATTTAAAACCTTTAAAATAATAATATACTAATTATTGTTATAAACAGCTGCATCAAACTGTATTTGATTTAATTTCTTACGAAAATAGTAACGTCAAAGATTTAGGTTGTGCTATATTCCAGTTTTACTTAAGGAGAGATTAATGATGGTCAAGGGTGAAAGTAATTCTGAGCGTGAATTTACAGGGTTTAATGCATTCAATGCAATATCTTGGATTGCAGTAATTGGTGGAATTATCGTTTATTTAGCGGGATTATGGCGCTCAGAGATGGAGTTGAATGAAAAAGGATATTATTTTGCTATCTTGCTTTTGGGGTTATTTTCTTCAATTTCGGTTCAAAAAACAGTTAGAGATAAGCTTGATAATATTCCTACCACGCAGTCTTATTATTTTGCCTGTATGTTTGCTTTTTTTGCCTCAATTGCATTAATGGCAATAGGGCTATTTAATGCGGCTTTATTACCGAGTGAAAAAGGGTTCTATGGTATTGCTTTTTTCTTATGCTTATTTGGTTCTATTGCTGTGCAAAAAAATATTAGGGATATGGCAGGACATGCAACGCCTGTAAAGAAAACAGATATAGTTGATGTTATTAATCAAAGCCAAGAAAGTTAAAAATAGTTTCTGAACAAAAATTATATATGCCGGCTTATTACTCGCTAATAAGTCGGCATATTTATGCGATATATATCTCATAAATATGTAATAAAAATACGTTTTTTGAGTTTTTTAATCATATTTAGCTAGCTGAATCGTAGAAAGCAATGAAAAAAAATTACAAAAAGGCTTTTTTTCGGGTAGAAAATAAAGTAAAGTAGTCTCCGTAGGGTACAGAGGTAAGATGTTCTATCTTTCAGACCTTTTACTTCACGTAATCGGATTTAGCTGAATATTAGCTGCTCCAGTCAAAGTTTTTGACTGGAGCATTTTTTTATCTAAAATTCAGTAGATTAGCTAATTTGGCCGTTGCACGCCACGTTCGGCGTACAAGGTTAATGTCAAACAGCCGTGCTATACCAGCTATCAAGTTTGATACGAAGTTTATCCACTCCGATTTTTTTCAACGCCGAGAAATATTCAATTTCAATATCGCCTTCTAATGGCGCTAATGCCTGACGGACGTCAAGTAACTGTTTTTTTCTTGCACCCGAAGAAAGTTTATCTGCTTTAGTTAGAAGCACTAAAACAGGGACACTCATCGCGACAGACCATTCAATCATCTGCATATCGAGGTCTTTTAGTGGATGACGGATATCCATTAATACAACAAGCCCTTTAATACATTCTCTTTTCTGAAGATATTCGCCTAGAGCATGCTGCCATTTGCGTTTCATTTCTTCAGGGACTTCGGCATAACCATATCCTGGAAGGTCAACTAGGCGAATGCCTTCTTCAACTTCAAATAAGTTGATTAGTTGTGTTCTTCCTGGCGTCTTACTGGTTCGAGCCAAGCCTTTTTGCTGGGTTAATGCATTTAAAGCGCTTGATTTTCCAGCATTTGATCGGCCTGCAAAGGCGACTTCAATCCCCGTATCTTTTGGCAGATGACGGATATCTGGTGCGCTAATGACAAATTTTGCCATGTGGTAGTTATGGTTTTTAATGACCATGTGTCGTTCTCCCTGAGTTAGCCTCAAAAGGCTGGGGGATTATAGCGAGTAGGGGGCAGTCAGACAAAGCATTTAATTTTACTCGCCATATTTTCTGTGGTGTATGTTATTAACAGCGTGTTTTATCGAAATTAGTCTATTCTATAACGTATTCTGTGTTTTCCGTGAGTTTGGCGTAAATAAAGGTAAATCTTAAGCAATCTGATAAGCTTCGCTCTAGAATTGATTAATTAATATGTTATTTAAGTAATAACGAAAGGGATCTTGAATGTTGAAACGAATTTTTGTGCCATTATTGGCTATCTGCGCAATGAGCGCATCTTCTCTTGCATTATCTGCGGGTGAAACTTACGTCAAATTAGTCACCTCCGCGGGTGATATCGAATTAGAATTGAATAGTAAAAAAGCCCCTGTTACGACTGAAAATTTCGTTCAATATATCAATGAAGGTTATTATAATGGGACAACTTTTCACCGTGTGATCCCTGGTTTTATGATACAAGGCGGCGGGTTTAATAAAGATTTACAGCAAAAACAAACTCGTGCACCAATTAAAAATGAAGCCGATAATGGTTTACGTAATTTACGTGGAACTATTTCTATGGCGCGCACAGCGAATAAAGACAGTGCAACAAGCCAATTCTTTATTAATATTGCGGATAATGCTTTTTTAGATCATGGGCAACGTGATTTTGGATATGCAGTTTTTGGTAAGGTTGTAAAAGGAATGGATGTCGCTGATAAAATTTCTAAAGTAAAAACTGAGAATGTCGGCCCATACCAAAATGTCCCTGTTGAGCCAATTACAATTATTTCCGCAGAAGTAATTAAAAAACCGTAATTAATTATTAAGCGAGTAAACATTAATGTGTTTACTCGTTTTGTTATCTATTTAATGCCTTTTTTCTTACCGATTAAATAAACATGAAGTTTATCCTGATTTTTTCTTGTTTTACTCTGTTCTTCCCCCTCTGCGTTTAAAATCATATATCTAAAGCGTTATTTGTTATGAGGTTGTAAATACAATCCCATGATTTTTATATGGAAACTGATTAGATTAAAAAGGTAAGTTGACCTAAATAGGCTATTTTCTTGCTTCGGCTGTGCTATGATAGCCGCCCCTTGCAAAAAATTACGGTTTTTAATCATCGTTCTGATTGCTAATGTCGGTAAATTGTGCATTGGGAAATAATATATAATGATAAAAATCAGTCGGATAGGCTACTATGCTTCTACTTATTGATAATTACGATTCATTTACTTACAACCTGTACCAATACTTTTGTGAATTGGGCGCAGAGGTAGTGGTGAAACGTAATGATGAAATTACGATCGAAGAGATCGAATTACTTTCGCCTACACATCTTGTGATTTCCCCAGGCCCTTGCACGCCAGATGAGGCGGGGATCTCCCTTGAGGCAATAAAACATTTTGCGGGTAAACTTCCCATATTGGGTATTTGCCTTGGTCATCAGGCCATTGGGCAAGCCTTTGGGGCGTCTGTTGTTAAGGCGCGAGAAGTCATGCACGGCAAAACATCAGCAATTCACCATAACCATCAAGGTGTGTTTAAAGGCTTACACAGGCCACTTACCGTTACACGCTACCATTCTCTGGTTATTGCGGCAGAAACTCTTCCTGTATCCTTTGATGTTTCAGCATGGTCACTGAATAATGGTGATGTTGATGAAATTATGGGGATCCGTCATAAAACATTACCTATTGAAGGCGTTCAGTTTCATCCTGAAAGCATTTTGAGTGAACAAGGGCATGAACTACTGAATAATTTCTTGAAATATTAGCTTTTAATTGCATTAACAAAAATAACTATGCGTATTTTTGCCATATTCCTTGCTCTTTTGTGATTTTTTATTCATATTTAATGCTTATATTTTCATTTAAGCATTAAATATGAGCAGGTGAGGGGTATGACAGAACAACAAGCAGTAAATCGGCAGACTTTTGACCAAGTTATGTTGCCTATTTTTTCTCCCGCAGAATTTATTCCAGTCAAAGGCGAGGGAAGTCGTGTTTGGGATCAGCAAGGCAAAGAGTATATTGATTTTGCGGGAGGAATTGCGGTCTTAGCATTAGGGCATTGTCACCCTAGCCTTGTTGCTGCGGTACGTGAACAAAGTGAAAAACTTTGGCATGTCAGTAATATTTTTACTAATGAACAAGCGCTACGCTTGGCGCAAAAATTAATTAATGCGACATTCGCAGATCGTGTTTTTTTTGTTAACTCAGGCTCTGAGGCCAATGAAGCCGCATTTAAACTTGCCCGCCGTTATGCCATCACGAAATATAACCCTTATAAAACCAAAATAATTGCCTTTAAGCAGGCATTTCATGGGCGTACTTTATTTACTGTTTCTGTTGGTGGACAAGCCAAGTACGCAGATGGTTTTGGGCCAAAGCCTGCTGATATTATTCATGTGCCATTTAATGACCTTGCGGCGGTAAAAGCGGTTATTGACGAAAATACCTGTGCTGTTGTATTAGAACCTGTACAAGGTGAAGGCGGTATTACTACTGCGACTTCAGAATTTATGCAAGGTGTTCGCCAATTGTGTGATGAAAATAATGCGTTGCTTATTTTTGATGAAGTGCAAAGTGGTATGGGGCGCACCGGTAAGTTATTTTCTTATATGCATTACGATGTGGTTCCCGATATTTTAACTACAGCTAAAGCGTTGGGGGGCGGGTTTCCAATCAGTGCAATGATAACCACGAAAGAGATCGCCGAAACGATGGAAGTTGGCGCTCATGGCACCACTTATGGTGGGAATCCTCTAGCTTGTGCAGTAGGTAATGCGGCATTCGATATTATCAATACCGATGAGGTATTAAGTGGTGTAGAAAAACGTCATAAATTATTTGTATCGTATCTAAATAAGATTAACGAAAAGTATAATGTATTTTCTGAAATCAGAGGGAAGGGCTTATTAATTGGCGCTGAACTCAATGGGGAATTAGTTAATCGCTCTAAAGATATACTACAAGCCTGTGCTGTTGAAGGACTGATGATGTTGAATGCAGGAATGAATGTATTACGCTTTACACCATCACTGATTATTTCTGAAGAAGAAATTAAGAGTGGAATGGCAAAATTAGAAGCTGCGATTAAAAAATTGCTTAGTGAATAATTTATTTTAAAGTTGCAGAGTGTCTCTGCAACTTTATTTTTTATTAAGATTTAGTTTATTTTTCTAAACTCAATAATTTATTTTTAATATTAAATAGATGTGACTCCTCAATCATTATTTTTTGTCCAAATTGTTCAACATCACTAGCCATAATAGCGGCTGTTTTGAGCATGTCATCTAATTTTTTTGTATCAGGCGTTGTCTGATTTATTGTTGGTAATATGCTGTTTTTTGACAGTTGATATTTTTCTTTATTGTGCTGAGCTCTTAATTTTGACGTTTTGGTTTGATATACTTCACCATTGAACTCATATGTTTTTTTCGTCGATTTGACTTTTATATTTATTCTTTTTGGCAATTGTTGATCAGTGGTCTTAATTTTATTTTTGACATAGAGCCTGCTCTTATCTTGTGAGCTTAATTTATCCAATTTTTTTGATGTGTTTGCTAATTCTAAGGTATCTATATTAATTGATTCTTGAATAGTATTATTTTCTGAATAATATCCAGAATCGCTCGTGTTATCTGAATTGTATCCAGAAGAATTGGAATTTAAACTTTCATGACTAGAAAAAAAATCATTCTCTTTTTGGTTTAATTGTTCCATCTCTTCAAGAAGACGCGTTATTGGCTTCATATCATTAGAATCAATGAGTAATTTATTAAGTTCATGCGTAGAAGGAGTACTTAATTCAACAAAGCGCTGCGTTATATAATTTTTAAGCTGCTCAGTATAAACAATAGGGCGTGCATCCAAGTGTAGGTCATTATCCCATTCGAAATCCATATTATTATAATCTGTTAATAGTTGGTTGTTATACCCGTTATTAAAGTCGGGATTAGAAGTATGAATATTTAACTTATCATTATTAACCATGACTTCTTTTTTTTGTTTTTTAGATTCTATATTATTAGTAATAATATGGTTATTTTCTGGGGAGTTGCTGTTCGTTTTTTGTTTGAATTTAACGTGAAAACATTCTTCTTTATTCATGTTTATTTTGTTACCAATAAATCGTTTTGTTTTTTCACATGTGGATTTAATATTATATATTAGATTTGAAAATGTACTCGAACTTCTATTTAATTTGAAGTCTTTGCTATGAAAATTTATATTTTTACTTGTATCATTTACATGCATTTTGCCTTCTTCCTTAATTGGGTGTGAACTTATTGATTTATTGGTTTTTTTATTGGGTAATTGATCGGGTTGAATATAAAAATCGGAGGGTAGAGGATATTTTTTGTTCGGGTCAATGCTATCTGATATTTTTTTAGCTTTAGCTAATTTTTCAGGATCTAATAAGGGCATTTTTGGTGAATGATAATTAACCTTAGCTATATTAAATGGAAAATAAGTCGCGGTATTATTTTTAATCGAGTGCCCTGGATAACTTGATTTTAGCGTGACATTTTCTGCAATTTGCTTTGGTATTTGCATAATTAATAATTTCCTAGTAATGGTTTAATTACTATTATCTTAGGGCAATAATTAATATGGAAAATATAAAGAAACGATTTTGGCTGAGAGTAGTATGAAAATAATATAAACAGTCGTGAATAAAAATAGCCTTATATCATTGACATAAGGCTATTTCTAAATGAAAGCCCAGCAAAGAGGCTAGGCTGAAATGTTAATTATCGAGTGCCGTAAACGACAATCGTTTTACCATGTGCAGAGATCAGGTTTTGATCTTCCAGCATTTTTAAAATACGGCCTACGGTTTCACGTGAACAACCGACAATCTGGCCAATTTCTTGACGGGTAATTTTGATTTGCATACCGTCTGGGTGGGTCATTGCATCAGGCTGTTTAGCTAAACTTAGCAGTGTTTGAGCAATGCGTCCGGTAACATCAAGGAATGCGAGATTACCGACTTTTTCGGAAGTTGTTTGTAGGCGACTTGCCATTTGCGCAGAGAGGCGCATAAGGATATCAGGATTAACCTGAATCAGCTGACGGAATTTTTTATAAGAAATTTCAGCGACTTCGCAGGCGACTTTTGCTCGAACCCACGCAGAACGCTCTTGACCTTCTTCAAATAACCCAAGTTCACCAATGAAATCTCCCTGATTTAGGTAAGAGAGAATCATTTCTTTGCCTTCTTCATCTTTAATTAGAACAGCCACCGAACCTTTAACAATATAGTAAAGGGTCTCTGCTTTCTCACCCTGATGGATCAGAGTGCTCTTGGATGGATACTTATGAATATGGCAGTGTGACAAAAACCATTCAAGAGTAGGGTCTGTTTGTGGCTTGCCGAGAACCATTAGCGTTATCCTCTGTTTGTTATTGCAGCCATTCGGAAAAATGCCCCCAAAGGCTGGCTTTAAAGTCACTAGCTTAGCATATTAATTTACCTTATCTACTTTAAATAATACCAGTAGCAGGTCGCTAGCAAGTTAATATCGACACTATAATATAATCAATTGAATCGTTGAGTTTTGATCTTAATCCTATCAACTAAGTATTGTTTGTAGCATATCCAATACAGAAAGTCTTTACTGTATCGCTTCAGCTTAATAAAGCTGATATAACATTGATTATATCTATGGAACAATGTCGCCTTTAACGTTCTTTTTTTCAAGGGGAATAAAAATGGAAGCAAGAGTTAAATGGGTCGAAGGGCTCTCTTTTTTAGGTGAATCGGCATCAGGCCATCAAATAATGATGGATGGTAATGCGGGTGATAAGGCGCCCAGCCCAATGGAAATGGTATTAATGGCGGCTGGTGGGTGCAGTGCGATTGACGTGGTTTCTATTTTGCAAAAAGGACGTAATGATATTACAGACTGTGAAGTAAAATTAACCTCACAGCGTCGTGATGAAGCCCCGCGTTATTTTACGAATATCAATTTACATTTTATTGTAACAGGTAATGAATTAACGGAAAAAGTCGTTGAACGTGCCGTTCAGCTTTCGGCTGAAAAATATTGTTCCGTAGCTTTGATGTTAGAAAAAGCGGTTGAAGTAACGCATAGCTTTGAAATAAAAAATTCAAAATAAATTTAATTATTATAATATTTTTTAAAAATGATGCTTATCGTTAAATAAGATAAGCATCATCAGTGATTAACAACACAGAGATTTAATCTTGTTTTTGTTTAATGAGTTTCTCAACTAATGGCGTCATGATTAATTCCATCGCCAGCCCTAATTTCCCGCCGGGTACAACAATCGTATTGATTGCAGAAATAAATGAGCCACTCAGCATGGAAAGTAAATAAGGAAAATCGATTTGTGAAAGCCCTCTAAAACGGATCACGATAAAGCTTTCATCCTGTGAGGGGATAGATTTAGCTGAGAAAGGGTTCGAGGTATCCACGGTAGGAACACGCTGGAAATTGATATGAGTTCGAGAAAATTGAGGTGTAATATAATTAATATAATCGCCCATTGAACGGACTACTGAATCCATAACGGCTTCTCGAGAATGGCCTCGCTCGGTGGTGTCGCGGATTAATTTTTGGATCCATTCCAAGTTAACGATGGGGACAACACCAACCAGGAGATCGACGTGTTGGGCAACGTTATGCTCAGGCGTGACTATTCCGCCGTGTAATCCCTCATAAAATAAAACATCGGTATTTTCAGATAATGACTCCCAAGGCGTAAATGTCCCCGGTTGTAAGCCATAAGGCACAGCTTCGTCATAGGTATGAAGGTATTTTCGGGATTTCCCGTAGCCGGTTTTAGCGTAATCAACTAAGGTTTGTTCTAATAAAGCAAAGTCATTAGCTTCAGGGCCGAAATAGCTAATGTGCCGGCCTTGTTCTCTGGCTTTGCGGATAGCCATATCCATTTCAGGGCGAGTGTAGCGATGGAAACTATCCCCTTCAAGGGTGGCGGGTCGAATATTGAGTTGATGAAATATTTTACGAAAAGCTTGGCTAGTTGAGGTTGTACCGGCACCACTTGAACCTGTAACGGCAATAATTGGATGCTTTTTTGACATAGTGGACTCCCTGTGTTGCGCTTGTGACCACTATTTCAATGAACAGCGAACGAAGCGGGTTTACGGGCGAAACTGGTTATTTGGCATGAAATTAACCGATTCATGTAATTCAGACCAGACTAGCACAATTTCGCCAGAAACTAACTGCCGTTTCACATCATTGACCTTGTCTTGCAAGCTTTTTTCATAGGTTCCGTAGTCTGTCCCTTCCCGTAAAACATAGCTCTCAATTAGGCTTTCCAAAGTATCAGTGGCTAAATCTTGCCATGGAATAATCATTGTTTTCGCTCATTTAAGTAAGGGGATAACCATTGAGGAATACGGGTTTCTAGCCACATTTGAGGTTTTCTAAAACTGCCGCTCACAAAGCCAACATGTCCACCGTGTTCTGTCATCTGATACTCAACATTTTTAGGTAAATGGGTTAAATCAGGGACAACTTCAGGCGCCATAAATGGGTCATCTTTTGCGTGAATAATCAGTGTTGGCTTAGTGATTTGCGATAATTTAGGCAACGCGCTACATTTTTGATAATAGTCTGCGGCGTTATCAAAGCCATGAATTCGAGCGGTGATGACATCATCAAATTCGCGAATACGTTTGAGCTGTTTGAGCTGTAATAAATTCAGTGGCAAAGAGCCTGGATAACGCACTAATTTACGTGTTGCATTACGTTTTAAGCCATTTAATAGATAGCGTTGATAGAACTGCGATACGCCTTTTTCCATGCGTAGGGAACAAGCCTCAAGCATCAATGGGGCGGATACCACCACGCCAGCATCAAGATCCGCATTCTTACCACTTTCAGCCAGATAGCAGGCTAGCATATTTCCCCCGAGGGAGTAGCCTACGGCTGCTGTCGGTAC
Source organism: Providencia heimbachae ATCC 35613 (assembly GCF_001655055.1). Classification (GTDB taxonomy): domain Bacteria; phylum Pseudomonadota; class Gammaproteobacteria; order Enterobacterales; family Enterobacteriaceae; genus Providencia; species Providencia heimbachae. The sequence goes on from NZ_LXEW01000035.1 coordinate 134,581, forward strand.
ATCACCCCAAGTTTGCTTTAGCCAATGTAGAAAATAGCGAGCATCACTGGTTTCACCGGAATGATAAATACGATTTTGTCGGTTAGGTTCTCCGCTACAGCCACGAAAATGCATAACAACGCCAAGCCAGCCTTGCTTCTGAGCACTTTCAAGCATGCCATGAGCATAGGGGCTTTTAAAATTACCTTCTAAACCATGAAAAATCACTAAACGAGGCTTGTGACTTGCTAGCTCAGGTTCTTCACTCCAAGCGAGGTCGATAAAATCGCCATCAGGCAATTCAAGTCGTTGCCAAGTTGGTTTGATTTTCGGCGTTCGACGAAAGATCCTTGGCAATAAGGTTTGGAGATGTGGATTTTTAGCCCAAGTAATAGGACGGAAATTTTCTGACATAGCCTTATTTAATTTCTTAGAACTCTTGTGAGGCACATAACATACTGTTATTTTTTTGTGATGCAAGTGCGCAAATTTTAATTGAGGATTAGATTATAAATGACACTGGGGCTTATTTTTTCTCTTTTTACGTTTCTATTCATTGCAGCAGTAACTCCCGGCCCTAACAATATGTTGCTAACATCAAGTGCAGCGAACTATGGTTTTCGTCGCAGTATCGGATTATTGCTAGGTATTATGTTAGGCATGCAATCCATACTTTACTTGTCTGCATTTGGTATTGCTGCGCTTTTATTGCTATATCCCGCTATTCATATTGTATTAAAAGTGATCGGTAGTGGGTATTTACTGTGGTTAGCATGGAAAACAGCAACGGCGAATTATGCACCACTTAAGACAAATAGCGAAGCAGTAAAACGTGTGACATGGTATCAAGGGGGTTTATTGCAGTTTTTAAACCCTAAAGCATGGATGATGGGATTAGGCGCGGTGGGAAGTTTCAGCTTACCCGGTGCGCTTTTCACTGAATCCATTATTGTCATGAGTATTGCATTTATTATCGTTAATTTAATTGCAGGATTAATTTGGATGGGCTTTGGTTCTTTAATCAGCCTCTTTTTACGCAGCCGCCAAGCTTGGTTTATTTTTAACTTAGTGATGGGGTTATTAACTGCAGCTTGCGTACCATTGATTTGGTTGGAGTAAATAAAAGATTGGATGTGTATTAGCAACAAAAAAGCAGCTTTTCAGCTGCTTTGCGTCAAACAATTATTCTCACTCGTAGGCTAATCTAAATCAACATTTTTACAGCCAAAGAAATAAGTGAAGATAAATCCACAGGTATAGGCGACTGCGATACCGCCAACGTAAACTGACATGCCTGCAAAGACACCTTGAGCCGATGTCATCAATGGAATAGCGACCAACCCAGATGGCCCAAATACGGTGTTAAGGCCGATAGGTAAGCCCATCCATGCAACTAAGCCGATAAAGAAACCACCCGCAGAGCCGCCTAAACACGCAGTGACAAACGGTTTGACGCGGGGCAGTGTCACACCGTAAATCAATGGCTCTCCGATACCCAAGAACCCGGGAATGATTGCCCCGCGAATTTGGTTGCGTAGCAGAGAGTCTTTTTTAGCCTTAACATATAAGGCGAGTGCCGCACCGACTTGCCCTGCACCTGCCATTGCCAAAATTGGGAATAGTGAATTGAAGCCTTGTGCATCAACCAATGCAAAGTAAACGGGAACAAATCCTTGGTGAACACCGAACATAACGGCAATCAAGAATAAGCCGGCTAAAATCGCGGTACCAAATGGATTTCCGTTTAAGTGCATGAATAACCATGACATTCCACTGAATAGCCAGCTTCCTAGCGGCATGATTACCACATAAGCAGCCGCTCCCACAAGGAGCAATGTAATGGTTGAGGTTAAAATCATATCAAGGTTTGCAGGAATAATTTTGCGAACCTGTTTTTCCACCCACGCACCAAAAATACACGCGATTAACACGCCAATAATGCTGCCGCGAGGGTCAATTTCCCAACCAAAGAAATTGGTCATTCCAGAGAACACGCCGCTGGTTGCGCTAGGGTCATACCCCAAAACAAATAGCGCGGCTATAATTGCACCGTTAACCCCGCTACCACCAAAGGCTTTTTGTGCGTTGTAACCGATCAAAATACTCAGAAAACTGAACAAGCCCTTACTGAACACTGACATATATAAAATCATATGCACCCCAAAGGTTTGTTCTTCAGGGTTTTTGGGTAATCCAGTAGGGAAGAAGGTTTGTGTTGCGAGTGTCGCAAACCCTAATAATAGGCCTGCGGCGATAAAGCCAGGGATAAGCGGTGTAAAAATTGTCGCAAATTTTGATAAAAAGCGGTGAACTGCGCTGGTTTGCTTTTGCTTCATTTGTTGTTTGTTGGAGGAAGCAAGGGTACTGAGATCTGCTGTTTCTGCGCTAGGAGCAATACTTTCTCCACTTTCTAATATTTGGTTCATTAAATCTGAAGCAGTCTGCGCTTTACCGGGGCCTAGAACGATTTGCAGTTGTTCATCACTTTCAATCACACCAAGTACGCCGGGAATTTGTTTAATTGCGGCTTTATTGACAAGTTGATCGTTATTTAATGTTAAGCGTAAGCGGGTCATACAGTTACCCGCTTGCTTGATATTATTGCTGCCACCCACGTGTTGCAGGATTTGCTGCATCATTTCTTTTGTTATTTTAGCCATGCTATTTATCTCGTCAATGTCCGCTGATTAAGCGGTGGATTTCGCAATATTGAGTGCAGTACGAATAAAACCCTTGTTATTAGAAAGCAATTGGCGAGCTTCATCCGCATTTAAGCCGGATAAAATCATTAAGATTGCCGTCTTACAGTGTCTATCACATTGTAAAAGTGCAGATTCGGCTGTTTCTCTATCACATTCAGTGGCCTCCATAACAATCTTAGTTTGTCTTTCAATTAACTTGGCATTTGTGGCTTCTACGTCGACCATTAAATTACCAAAGACTTTACCAATACGGATCATCGCGCCAGTAGTGATCATATTTAGAACCAGCTTCTGTGCTGTACCTGCTTTCATACGTGATGAACCAGTCACTACCTCAGCGCCGACAACCGGGGTAATTGCAATATCTGCCGCATTAGAAACTGGGCTGTTAGGATTACAGCTAATTGAAGCGGTGACTGCGCCGATAGAACGTGCGTACGCTAGCGCGCCAAGTACATACGGCGTTCTGCCACTGGCTGCAATACCCACTAAAACATCTTTATTGTTAAATTGGATGTCTTTTAGGTCTTGTTCGCCCATCTCAGGTCTGTCTTCCGCATTTTCGACCGCGCGAAAGATGGCTTGGTGACCACCGGCTATCAAGCCAATAACTTGTTCGTGAGGTGTCCCGTAAGTTGGTGGACATTCACTAGCATCCAATATACCTAAGCGTCCTGATGTCCCTGCACCTGAATAAATTAGCCGTCCCCCATTCAGAAAAGCCTCTGCAACTTTATCGACAAGCTGCGCGATTTCAGGCAATGCTTTTTCAACGGCGAGTGGAACCTGTTTATCTTCGTTGTTGATCACCTGAAGCATTTCAAGGGTGGAAAGTTGGTCAATATTCATGCTCGCTGGGTTACGGCTTTCGGTTACCATCTTGCTTAAGTCAATGGTCATAAAAAATTACTCCTGCATCAATTAATATGGCAATATTAAGGAATTAATTATTCCTTTAGTGTGATTGAGATCACGGTGTTATCTATTCTAAATTGTCAGTATAGAAGAATAATTTATCATTATTTAGATTTTTAATTTTCATTGTGCATTGAATTTTAATGATTATTCTTGATTCATGAGAATATTATTGAAGGAATAATTTATTTTATTATTTTTGCGAAATATACGTTTTTTGATAACCAAAGGTTTTATATGACACTACTTGATGCCATCACTTGCCTATTGCCACGCTTAGCTGAAAACCAGCGTAAAATTGCGCAATTTATCCTCGAAAACCCCGAAAAAGTATTGAATTTATCATCACAACAGTTAGCTGAAGTTTTGGATGTTAGCCAATCGGCTATTGTTAAATTTAGTCAAAAAATTGGCGTGAAAGGATACCCTGCGCTTAAGCTGGCGCTGAGCGAGATTATTGGGCGTCAGCAACTCGATGATGCGAACCCACACATTGCTTTGCACAATCGAATTGCACAGGAAGATAATTTGATGGTGGTGGCTCAAAAATTGGCAATGGAAAAAAATTATTCCATTACTGAAACGACAAAGCATATTGATTTTAAATTATTTGAAAAGATAGTGAATACCATTGATAAATCGCAGCGAGTACAAATTGTTGGCATTGGCGGTTCTGGATTAACCGCAAAAGATTTAAGTTATAAATTACAAAAAATTGGTATTACAACCTTAGTTGAAAGCGATCACCATGTGCAGATTACAGCGGCATTAACCTTAAATTCTAATGATACGCAGATTGTTATTTCATTTTCGGGTAAGCGTAAAGATATGTTAACCGCAGCGAGTATTGGTCGTAAGCAAGGGGCTACAATTGTTGCGATTACTCGGGATCGGCATTCACCTTTAGCGCAACTTTCTGATTACGTGCTAGAAAGTATCGCAGAAGAGAACGAATGGCGTAGTTCTTCTATTTCTTCAAGAACGGCTCAAAATACCTTAACGGACTTGTTATTCATGGCATTACTGCAAAAGCGAGAAGCAAAAGCCAAGTCGCTAGTGATGAATGCGAGAGTGATGATCAACCGCTTAGATGAGTAGACTATTGAGAGGGGATAACTTTGCAAAGTTGGCTCATCTGCGTTAAGACTAATATAGGATAACCGCGATAAATAGAGGATTATTGATGAGAGCACTGATCGTTTATACGGAATTAACCGATGATGATTCCGTTATTAGTCATGCAGTGGCAAGGCTGGCGAGTGAGTTGAATGATGAACATGTTGAAACGGTCATTATTCGCGATTTTGAAGATGGACTTGCTTACATTCGTTCAAATACCAGTATTGATTGCTTATTGTACGGGCGAGATATGTCCGATAAAGGCGAACAAGTTCAGGCTCATCAGTTAATTACGCAGTTACATCGCCGGCAGGAAGATGTGCCTGTTTTTTTATTGAGTGATAGGGAAGAAGCGCTGGTGGCTTTTGACCGAAAAATGATGGAACAAGTTGATGAATTTGCTTGGATTTTAGAAGATTCTGCCGACTTCATTGCGGGCCGAGTATTGGCTGCCATTATTCGCTATCGTGCCCAGTTATTACCGCCGTTGATGAAAAGTTTGATGAAATACAGCGATGTGCATGAGTACTCATGGGCAGCGCCGGGGCATCAAGGTGGTGTTGGGTTTACGAAAACACCCGCAGGGCGCATTTATCACGATTTCTTTGGTGAAAATTTATTCCGTACTGATATTGGTATCGAACGTGTTGCAATTGGTTCGCTACTTGACCATACAGGGGCATTTGGTGAGTGCGAAAAAAATGCCGCGCGTATTTTTGGTGCAGACCAGTCATATTCCGTTGTCGTCGGAACATCAGGCTCTAACCGAACTATTATGCAAGCCTGTATGACAGATGAAGATGTCGTCGTGATTGACCGTAACTGCCATAAATCTATCGAACAAGGGTTGATTTTAACGGGGGCTAAACCCGTTTATATGATCCCAAGCCGCAACCGGTATGGCATTATCGGCCCGATTTATCCTCAAGAAATGTCCCCAGAATCTATCGCCACTAAAATTGCACAAAACCCACTGACCGCGGATAAAGCTGGGCAACAACCCGCTTATAGTGTGGTGACAAATTGTACCTATGACGGTGTTTGCTATAACGCTCGCAAGGTGCAGGATTTACTGGATAAATCGTTAGATAGAATTCATTTTGATGAAGCATGGTACGGCTATGCTCGCTTTAATCCTATTTATCATGATCATTTTGCAATGCGTGATGAAGTTAGACACGACAATGAGCCGACGATTTTCGCCACGCATTCTACACATAAATTATTAAATGCACTCTCACAGGCTTCATTTATTCATGTGAGAAATGGGCGCAACGCGATTGATTTTAATCGGTTTAATCAAGCGTATCATATGCATGCGACAACCTCGCCGTTATATGCGATTTGCGCCTCAAATGATATTGCTGCCGATATGATGGATGGCAATAGTGGGCGCTCATTAACCGATGAAGTTATCCGTGAATCTATCGATTTCCGACAATCTTTAGGTTATCTGTACAAAGAATTTCTCAATGATGACGAATGGTTCTTTAAGCCATGGAATCAGGAAATGGTCAAAGATCCGGTAACAGGTAAGCGCTATGCCTTTGAAGATGCGCCTGTTGAATTATTGATGAAAGAGCAAAGCTGTTGGGTGATGAATCCTGAAGATAAATGGCATGGGTTCAAAGATATCCCTGAAAATTGGGCGATGCTTGACCCGATTAAAGTCAGTATTCTATCGCCGGGAATGGGAAGTGATGGGCGCTTATTAGATAGCGGAGTGCCCGCCGCACTGGTTACTGCGTGGTTGAATCATTACGGTATTGTGCCAACAAGAACCACCGATTTCCAGATTATGTTCCTGTTTTCTATGGGGATTACCAAAGGCAAATGGGGCACATTGGTCAATGCATTACTTTCTTTCAAACGCCATTACGATAACAACACCTCACTGAAAAAGGTATTACCTGAAGTTGTAGAAAAAGACGTTGCGGTTTATGGGGAGCTAGGGTTGCGAGATCTTGGCGATAAAATGTTTGCTTATTTGCAGAAAAATAATCCGGGAAGCCAACTCAATCAAGCTTATGAGCACTTGCCACCGGTAATAATGAGTCCTCGAGCCGCTTATCAACAGATTGTGGCTAACCGTGTGGAAGCTGTTCCGTTAGATAATCTTGCGGGAAGAATAGCGGCAAACTCGATTATTCCTTATCCGCCGGGTATTCCGATGTTGCTATCGGGGGAAAGCTTTGGTGATAAAAATAGCCCGCATATCGGTTACTTACGTAGTCTTCAAGCCTGGGACAGTGAATTCCCCGGTTTTGAACATGAAACGGAAGGTACCGAAATCATTGATGGGCAGTATTATGTGATGTGTGTGAAATCGCAGAAGTAATCAAATAAAAAGAGCCAGTTATTCGCTGGCTCTCTTCGATTCGAGTTAATTCGAATATTTTAGACGTTAATATCGAGGTCGGTTGTCATCTGTTCCAACTGCTCTTGTAGCTCCATCCACGTCATTTCGACTTCTTCCAGTGCCGATTTTTGCTCAGTTTGTTTTTTCAAACACTCAGTCAACTCAGCTTTTTTATCTTGCTCATAAATAGCGGCGTCGGAAAGCTTGGCTTCTAATTCAGCGAGAGAAGCGGAATACTTCTCCATCTGTTTTTCTAACGTGGTGATTTTTTTACGGATAGGCTGGGTTGCTTGGCGGAATTCCGCTTCGCGACGTTTTTGATCTTTTCTGTCTTGTGCCGTCACAGTAGAGACACTCGCGGGGCGATCCTTTTCTTGAATGTCACGCGCTTGTTGTAGTTCCAGCTTATTTTGCTCGGCGAGCCACTGTTGGTAATCTTCTAAATCACCATCGAATTGCTCGACCATACCACCGTGAACAAGATAAAACTCATCCGTCGTTGAACGCAGTAAGTGCCTATCATGGGAAACCACAACCAAAGCGCCTTCGAAATCCATTAAAGCTTCGGTTAGGGCTTGGCGCATGTCTAAATCAAGGTGGTTAGTGGGTTCATCGAGTAACAAGAGGTTTGGACGTTGCCACACCACTAAAGCTAAAACTAAACGAGCTTTTTCCCCGCCCGAAAAGCGGCCTGTAGGGTCGGTGACTTGGTCGCCTTTAAAGCCAAAACCGCCTAAATAGTCGCGAAGCTGTTGCTCGGTTTCTTGTGGCGCTAGCCGAACAAGGTGCTGCAATGGTGACTCTTCAGCGTGTAAATATTCAAGTTGGTGCTGAGCGAAATAGCCTAATTTAATGCCTTTTGCTAGGGATACATCCCCGTGTAAAGGTTGTAAATCGCCAGCTAGCAACTTGATGAGTGTCGATTTACCTGCCCCATTTCGGCCTAATAAGCCAATACGTGAACCGGGGACTAAATTTAATTTAATCGAATTGAGGATGGTTTTTTCACCATAACCGGCACTCACTTTTTCCATTTTCAATAATGGATTCGGTAAACTTTCAGGCTTACGGAATGAAAAATGGAATGGGTTATCCACATGAGCTGGAGCGACCATTTCCATTTTTTCGAGCATTTTTATTCGACTTTGCGCTTGTTTTGCTTTGGTCGCTTGGGCTCTAAAACGGTCAATATAGCTTTGTAAATGCGCGGCTTTAACTTGCTGGCTTTCATATAATGACTGCTGCTGTGACAGTTTAGTGGCACGTTGGCGTTCGAATGAAGAATAGTTACCCGTATATTCGAACATACTTTCTTGCTCAATATGCAGCACTTTATCAATAATTGGATCGAGGAAATCCCTATCATGGGAAATCAAAATCAGTGTGCCGGTATAACTTTTAAGCCATTTTTCGAGCCAAATAACCGCATCTAAATCAAGGTGGTTAGTCGGTTCATCGAGTAATAATAAATCTGAGCGGCAAAGCAGTGCTTGTGCAAGATTCAAACGCATACGCCACCCGCCAGAGAATGATTTCACTGGGGATTGCAGTTGTGCTTGGCTGAAGCCCAAACCATGTAGCAGGCTAGACGCACGAGAGTGGATAGTCCAGGCATCGATGGCATCAAGTTGCCCATGAACCGTTGCGATAGCATGACCATCATTTTGTTCATTGGCTTGCAGAAGCTTTTGTTCAAGTAAACGATATTCACGATCGCCATCAATCACATATTCGAGGGCGGGGACGTCAAGAGCCGGTGTTTCTTGGTTAACCCATGCAAGTGACCATGTGCTGGGAAAAGTCGCCGAGCCAGCCTCTGCCTGTAACTCACCTTTTAACAGTGCAAGTAATGTCGATTTTCCACAGCCGTTTTTACCAACTAACCCGACTTTTTGTCCTGGGTTGATAGTCGCAGTTGCATTGTCCAATAGAACACGTACACCTCGGCGAATTTGTAGCGAAGAGAAAACAATCATAGAAACCGTTTAAAATATGTTAAATTATTTAGGATATATAAATTCAGCAAATAAAGTGATAGCTGAAGTATATTGAGCGTAAAATACGTTTATCAGGCAGCATGGTAACGGAAAATTATCCGTCTGACACGCCTTTGAGGAGGGAAAGATGTCAAATATACCGAAAGTATTAGTGGTCTACGCTCATCCAGATCCTGATGAATCGGTCGCCAATAAGGCGCTACTAAGGGCTATACATGATCTTGAACATGTAACAGTCCATGATTTATACGCAACTTATCCCGATTATTTTATCGATGTCACCGCAGAACAAAAGCGACTTTGTCTGCATGATGTGATTGTGTTTCAGCATCCGCTGTACACTTACAGTTGCCCCGCATTATTGAAAGAGTGGTTCGACCGTGTGTTAACCCGCCGCTTTGCTACCGAGATGGGATATCAAAAATTAAAAGGTAAATATTGGCGATCGGTGATCACCACGGGGGAAACGCAGGAGGCTTATCAACATAATGGACTCAATCAATACCCGCTGGCTGAAATATTACGTCCATTCGAACTGACGGCCACCATGTGTGAAATGCAATGGTTAGAGCCTAATATTATTTATGCCGCCCGTCGACAAACACCCACACATTTCCAGCAGATGATTGATGGCTATAGGCAATGGATGGAACAACCACTAAATGCTGAGGGACAGTCTTAATGTCAGAGTTGGGTCTATTTGAATCCGTCATTATTTTTCTTTGTGCTGGCGTGGTGATGGTACCTATCGCCCAAAAAATTCGCTTGGGAGCGGTACTGGGTTATTTGCTTGCGGGTATTGTAATAGGCCCATTTGTACTGGGATTTATTCATAACGTTGATGACATCTTACATTTCTCTGAGATGGGCGTTGTTTTTCTCATGTTTTTAATCGGCTTAGAACTTAAACCGTCTAAACTTTGGGAACTGAGACGTTCAATTTTTGGTATCGGTACTGCTCAAGTCCTTGTTACTGCAATAATTATGTCAGGGTTGCTTTATCTGGCTAAATTCTCTTGGCAGGCGGCGATTGTGGGTGGTCTTGGCATGGCGATGTCGTCGACAGCCATGGCATTACAACTGATGAACGAAAAAGGCATGTCCAATAAAGAAAGTGGGCAACTTGGGTTCTCGGTGTTGTTGTTCCAAGATATGGCCGTGATCCCAATTATGGCATTGATCCCTTTATTTGCGGGGGACACAGGAAGTAGTGACTGGTATAAAATTGGGTTAAAAGTAATTGCGTTTGCGGGTTTATGGGTGGTGGGACGCTATTTATTGCGTCCGTTGTTCCGGCTAGTGGCAAAATCAGGTGTGCATGAAATTTTTACCGCCGCGGCATTGTTGGTGGTCTTAGGGTCAGCGTTGATAATGGAAAGTCTGGGTTTTTCCATGGCTTTAGGCACCTTTATGGCGGGGGTGATGTTAGCAGAAACCGAATTTCGCCATGAGCTTGAAATTAATATCGAACCCTTTAAAGGCTTGCTATTGGGATTGTTTTTTATCTCGGTCGGTATGTCATTAAACCTGCAAATTTTATGGTCTTATTTACCGCAAGTATTAATTGCAGTGGCGACACTTGTCGCGGTAAAAGCGTTGGTTCTCTATAGCCTTGGTTTGATAGCCAAATTGAGAAGAGGGGCAAGAGCCCAATTTTCCGGTGTGCTGAGTCAAGGTGGGGAATTTGCCTTTGTTATTTATGCCACCGCATCCGGTGCAAGTGTCATCAGCGAAATGCAGATGGATTTATTGCTGGTGGTGGTCACACTTTCGATGATGACTACGCCACTTGTGATGCAGTTGATAGATGCCTATCTTAACTATCGTTATAATCAACAGCCAGTTTCAAGTGAAAAACCGTTTGTGGAAGATAACGACCCACATGTGATATTAGTCGGTTTTGGTCGAATGGGGCAAGTTGTCGGCCGTTTGTTAATGGCTAATAAAGTTAAAATAACGGTGCTTGAACAAGATGTTAGTGCAATTAGTACTATGCGACGTTATGGCTACACGGTTTATTATGGTGATGCGAGAGAATTGCAGCTACTACGTTCGGCAGGGGCAGATAAAGCCAAAGCAATTGTGATCACCAGTGATGTTCCTGAAGAAGTGATGGAAATTGTACGAATTTGCCAAGAAAATTTCCCTAATTTGCATATTATTGCACGAGCCAAAGGGCGTTTTGAAGCCCATGAGCTATTACAAAGTGGCGTAAAAGATTTTAGCCGTGAAACATTCTCAAGTGCATTAGAGTTAGGAAGCAAAGCATTAATTAGTACTGGGATGCATCCCCATAAAGCTTATCGTGCGAAGCAACACTTTCGTCGACTGGATATGCGTGTATTAAGAGATGTGATCCCAGAAAATGAAAACAGTGATAGCGGGCAAATTTCGCGTATTAAAGAGGCGCGCCGTGAATTGAATGATCTTTTTGAGAAAGAAATGCAAAGAGAGCACCGGCAGCCCCATAGCTGGAATAAAGAACAGTAAAGGTATAAAAATGGCTTCAACTCGTAAACGGTTTATTGCAGGTGCTACCTGCCCGAAATGTCGGTCACAAGATACACTAATGATGTGGCGGGAAGATAAAATTGATGTTGTCGAATGTGTGAATTGTGGTGACCAACAGCGCCAAGCGGATGATGGGGCAACTGAACATGTGAGAAAACAAGAGAAAGTGATTGGCATTTTTACACCAGAGTAAGAGAAATTTGTCAATTCTCAATACAGCACCATTGTTTTCCGGTACAATATAGCAAAAATTTTCCCCTCTCGGGTCGTAGGAGATGTCATGAAAGTAGCAAAAGACTTGGTAATCAGCTTGGCTTATCAAGTAAGAACAGAAGACGGTGTTTTAGTTGATGAGTCGCCAACAAGTGCGCCAATGGACTACCTACATGGTCGTGGTTCTTTAATTTCTGGTTTGGAAAAAGCATTAGATGGCCGCGCAGTTGGTGATCATTTTGATGTTGAAGTTGCTTCAGATGACGCATATGGTCAATATGACGAAAACCTCGTTCAACGTGTTCCTAAAGATGTTTTTATGGGTGTTGATGAACTTGAAGTTGGTATGCGTTTCTTAGCTGATACTGACATGGGTCCAGTACCTGTTGAAATCACCGGTATTGAAGGTGATGAAGTTATCGTTGACGGTAACCACATGTTAGCAGGTCAAAACCTGAAATTTAATGTTGAAGTCATGGCAATCCGTGAAGCAACTGAAGAAGAAATCGCACATGGACACGTTCATGGTGCAGATGGTCACGACCATGACCACGATCACGAAGGTGGTTGTTGTGGCGGTGGCGGTCATGAACATGGTCATAGCCATGGTTCAGAAGGCGGTTGTTGCGGCGGTGGCGAAGGTCACGGCAAGAAACAAGGCGGCTGCGGCTGTCACTAATTCTTAGCGATAAGCTGAGTATTAGCGTTTTAGAAAAAAGGAAAGCCTAGGCTTTCCTTTTTTGTATCCACATTATTTTGGTCTATATTTAAACAGTTATTAATAATGGGGTGGTGGAGTTTCTTCTTCAGGCCTAGCGAGATGTGAATCTTGTGAAGATTTCAGCCTTTCCGCCACAATACGTAAATGTTCTTGCATACGAGTCAATTGCATCTGCTGCTCAGTAATAACTTGGTTAAGTTGCTCGATAGTCAATTCTTGGAAAGCAACTTTGCTTTCTAAAAGTTCTAAACGCTGTTCAAAAAAGGAAGACAAATCCATTTAAGATGCTCCTGATGGTTTCTTATCATAAAAAAACTATCATAATCACCGAACATTACAAATCAATAGATAAGTTTTAGTTAAAGAGATATGCGTTGAAACCTCTTTTTGTTAATGTTGTCTAAGAAGTTCTCATATTTATTTATTAACGAATAGCGGTTTCTTAATATAGTAAAACGCTATCAATAAAATTGAATACACAATTACTCGAATAAAAGTCATCGGAGATTAGGATGAAATCACTGTTTAAGGCAAGTCTTCTCGCAACTACGTTAGCATTTACCTTTGCTGCTCCACAAGTTATGGCCGCAGAAACCAAAGCGGAAAGTAACAGCGCATTTAAAAATGCAGAAGAACGTAATGCGTATGCACTTGGTGCCTCTTTAGGCCGCTACATGCAAAACTCGCTAGAAGAGCAAAAAACCATTGGCATCAATCTGGACAAAGCCCAATTATTGGCAGGTGTTCAAGATGCATTTAGCGGCAAAAGCAAAATGAGCGATGCTGAAGTTGAAGAAACACTTCGTCAGTTTGAAGGTCAAGTAAAAGAAGCTGCTGAGAAAAAAATGAAAACTGAATCAGTTGCTAATGAGAAAAAAAGCGCTGAGTATCGTGAAAAATATGCTAAAGAAAAAGGCGTAGTTAAAACTAAATCTGGCCTTCTGTATAAAATTGAGAAAGAAGGAACAGGCGCTAAGCCTAAAGCCGATGAGACGGTTGTCGTACACTATAAAGGCTCATTAATTGATGGTACTGAATTTGATAGCTCATATTCACGTAACGAACCGCTAACTATTCCATTAAATTCAGTCATTAAAGGTTGGACTGAAGGTTTAGCTAACGTGAAGAAAGGTGGAAAAATTCAATTAGTCATTCCAGCTGACCTCGCTTATGGGGAAAATGGTGTTCCAGGTATTCCTGCTAACTCCACATTAATATTCGATGTTGAATTATTAGATATTAAACCTGCAGCTAAATAAGCGCATTAAACTTATCTTAGTACGAAAACCCAGAGCCTATCTGGGTTTTTTTGTTTTATACTCTTGGTAAGCACAACTTAGAATAGAAACACTTATTTCAGAGAAACGATTAATTTCCTAAGAAGTTTATTGAAGTATCGTATAAAAAAAACGTAATTTGTTTAAAACTTGTGATAAAACATACTCTCTTGCATTCATTCGCTTGACGGCGAGGCCCCGTAGTTTTAACTTCAATATATTCAATTTTATTTTTTATCATCACATTTGTTGACTACGCACGATGAAATGAAGGCAAATTAGTCGAATAATGAATGCCTCATTAGTTAACTTGATGAATTTTTAGCATTAGAAGGATGATGTTTAAAATGTCAGATTCTTTACAGTCACATGATCTCAGCGATATCAATATATTAAATAACCAGCCTTTCACTGAGACAGACCACGAAATATTAAAATCTTACGAGGCGGCCGTTGATGGCCTTGCTATGCTCATCGGCGAGCATTGTGAAATTGTTCTGCATTCGTTGGAAGATTTAAACCATTCAGCGGTGAAAATAGCCAATGGGCAACATACGGGGCGTCAAATAGGCTCACCCATTACCGATCTGGCCTTAAGAATGCTACATGATATGGCCGACGAAGATTCAAATGCCTCCAAAGCGTATTTCACTAAAGCCAAAAGTGGCGACTTGATGAAATCCGTGACAATTGCTATTCGTAATCGTAAGCAACGTGTAATTGGTCTTTTATGTATCAATATGAACTTGGATGTCCCATTTTCAGAAATTATTAAATCATTTATACCTGAAGAAAAACAAGAGATTACCTCAGATGTTAACTTTGCATCTTCAGTGGATGACCTGGTTGCTCAAACGTTGGAATACACTATCGAAGAAGTGGGTGGTGATCGTAACGTTTCTAATAATGCCAAGAATAAGCAAGTTGTTTTGAATTTATATGAAAAAGGGATATTCGACATTAAAGACGCGATTAACCAAGTTGCAGATCGTCTGAATATTTCTAAGCATACGGTTTACTTGTATATTCGTCAGTTTAAGAATGAATAATTCGAATCCTCTGACATACTGTTTGTTAGTCACAGGACCCGCGTACGGCACTCAGCAAGCAACGAGTGCCTACCAGTTTGCTAATGCCCTTGTAGAAGAAGGGCATTGCTTAAAAACATTATTTTTTTATAGTGATGGTGTTTTGAATGCAAACAAACTGACTTCACCCGCAACCGATGAATTCAATTTAGTCCAAGCGTGGCAACAACTCGCTAAGCAATCGGGTTGTGAAATGCATATCTGTGTTTCTGCCGCATTGCGTCGAGGCGTAGTTGATACCGAACAAGCTAAATTATTATCATTATCGACAAATAATTTATGCGATGGTTTTATCATGAGTGGGCTTGGTAGCTTGGCTGAAGCTGTTATGACGACAGATAGAACGATACAATTTTAAGATTAAGTATAATCGAAGGCTACGTGTGAAAAAAATCGCTTTTGTCTTTACCTCTATGCCCCATGGAAATTCGAGTGGGCGAGAAGGGTTAGATGCATTGCTCGCAACTTCAGCATTGACCGACGAAATTTATGTGTTTTTTATTTCAGATGGTGTTTGCCAGATATTGGCTAATCAAAAACCGAGTGAAATTTTAGCCAGAGACTATATTGCGACATTTAAAATATTACCATTGTATGACATTGAAAATATTTATCTTTGTACTGACTCATTAGGCGAAAGAGGTATTAGTGAGCAAAGTGATTGGGTTGTTTCGCCTCAATTATTAAACGCAATTCAAATACGAGATAAAATATCGACATGTGATGTTGTGCTTAGATTCTGAACTATTCCCAACATAATTTAAGTATTGATCTTCAGTAGGATCCCTCCTATGCTTTATACTATAGCAACGTCCCCCTTTCATTGTGATTTTTCGGCATTACTGCGTTTAATCACCAATCAAGATGCTGTTTTGCTGATTCAAGATGGTGTGATTGCGGCAATTGAGCAATCAAAATATCTTAATGAATTACAAAATACAGGTGCTCAGATTTATGTCTTGGAAGCCGATGTTGTTGCCCGTGGATTGCAAAATAAAATCTCAGAGGCGGTTTCTCTCATCAGTTATCAGGGTTTTGTTCGGCTAACAGAAGCCCATAAACAACATTTTTCGCTTTAAAAGCACTAAAAGTTGTATATTTCTTGACACCTGAGCCAGTCGGCAATAAAATTTCGCGTCCTCGTGTATCGTCATTCTGGCGAACGAGGTCGAAATCCGTGTTTACGAAGCAAAAAATCAGGAGCTTTTTTAATAATGGCAACTATTAACCAGCTGGTACGCAAATCCCGTAGCTCGAAAGTTGTGAAAAGCAACGTTCCAGCACTGGAAGCTTGCCCGCAAAAACGTGGCGTATGTACTCGTGTATATACTACCACTCCAAAAAAACCTAACTCAGCATTACGTAAAGTATGCCGTGTCCGTTTAACTAACGGTTATGAAGTTTCTTCCTACATTGGTGGTGAAGGCCACAACTTGCAGGAACACTCCGTAATTCTTATCCGTGGTGGTCGTGTTAAAGACTTGCCAGGTGTGCGTTATCACACCGTTCGCGGTGCACTTGACTGTTCAGGTGTTAAAGACCGCAAACAAGCACGTTCTAAATACGGCGCTAAAAAGCCTAAGGCTTAATGGATACCCGTTAAGTAAGGCCAAACATTTTTAATCTTAATGTCAAAATAAACTCGTAGAGTTTTGGACAAACCTGAATTAACAACGGAGTCATATCCATGCCACGTCGTCGCGTAATAGGTCAACGTAAAATTCTTCCAGATCCTAAGTTCGGATCAGAATTACTGGCCAAGTTTGTAAATATCCTGATGGTAGACGGGAAAAAATCTACCGCTGAAGCAATCGTATATAGCGCACTTGAGACTCTGGCTCAGCGTTCTGGTAAAGTTGCGCTTGATGCATTCGAATTAGCACTTGATAACGTGCGTCCGACTGTGGAAGTTAAATCTCGCCGTGTTGGTGGTTCAACTTATCAGGTTCCTGTTGAAGTTCGCCCGGTTCGTCGTAATGCTCTAGCAATGCGTTGGATCGTTGATGCTGCTCGTAAACGCGGTGATAAGTCAATGGCACTTCGCCTGGCAAATGAACTAGCAGATGCAGCTGAGAACAAAGGTTCATCCGTTAAGAAACGTGAAGACGTTCACCGTATGGCAGAAGCTAACAAAGCGTTCGCACACTACCGCTGGTAAGTTCCATAGGTTAGTGATGTATCTCAGGGTAGCTATTTGCTGCCCTTTATATGATGAATTGAACGCCCACGAGAGAGGAAAACATGGCCCGTCAAACGCCCATAGCACGCTATCGTAATATCGGTATCAGTGCTCACATCGACGCCGGTAAGACAACAACTTCTGAACGTATTCTGTTTTATACAGGTGTAAACCATAAAATTGGTGAAACTCACGAAGGTGCTGCAACAATGGACTGGATGGAGCAGGAGCAAGAGCGTGGTATTACTATCACATCTGCTGCGACTACTGCATTCTGGTCTGGCATGGCAAAACAGTATGAGCCACACCGTATCAATATCATCGACACCCCAGGACACGTTGACTTCACTATCGAAGTAGAACGTTCAATGCGTGTTCTTGATGGCGCAGTAATGGTTTACTGTGCAGTCGGTGGTGTTCAGCCGCAGTCTGAAACTGTATGGCG
The DNA here is from genome assembly GCF_001655055.1 of Providencia heimbachae ATCC 35613. Classification (GTDB taxonomy): domain Bacteria; phylum Pseudomonadota; class Gammaproteobacteria; order Enterobacterales; family Enterobacteriaceae; genus Providencia; species Providencia heimbachae. Next base: position 152,086 of record NZ_LXEW01000035.1, read on the forward strand.
TCAAGCTAATAAATATAAAGTTCCACGTATCGCGTTCGTTAATAAAATGGACCGTATGGGTGCGAACTACTTACGTGTTGTTGAGCAATTGAAAACACGTTTAGCGGCAAACCCAGTTCCACTGCAAATTCCAGTTGGCGCAGAAGAATCATTCACTGGTGTTGTTGACTTGATCAAAATGAAAGCGATCAAGTGGAGTGATGAAGATCAGGGTGTTACTTTCGAATACGAAGACATCCCAGCAAATCTGCAAGAACTGTCAGAAGAGTGGCACAACTACCTAGTTGAATCCGCAGCAGAAGCATCAGAAGAACTGATGGAGAAATATCTGGGCGGAGAAGAACTGACTGAAGCAGAGATCAAAGCAGCTCTACGTCAGCGCGTTCTTGCTAGCGAAATTATTCTAGTCACCTGTGGTTCTGCATTTAAGAACAAAGGTGTTCAGGCGATGCTAGATGCAGTTGTTGATTTCTTACCAGCACCTACCGATGTAACAGCAATTAACGGTATATTGGATGATGGTAAAGATACTCCAGCTGAACGTCATGCAAGTGATGATGAGCCGTTCTCAGCGCTAGCATTTAAAATTGCAACTGACCCGTTCGTGGGTAACCTGACATTCTTCCGTGTTTACTCCGGTGTTGTTAATTCAGGTGATACCGTACTGAACCCAGTTAAATCTAAAAAAGAGCGTTTTGGCCGTATCGTTCAGATGCATGCTAACAAGCGTGAAGAGATTAAAGAAGTTCGCGCTGGTGACATCGCAGCTGCTATCGGTCTGAAAGATGTAACGACAGGTGATACTTTGTGTGCTATCGATGCACCTATTATCCTTGAGCGTATGGAATTCCCAGAGCCAGTAATCTCTGTTGCAATTGAACCAAAAACAAAAGCTGACCAAGAAAGAATGGGTATTGCTCTAGGCCGTTTGGCTCAAGAAGATCCATCTTTCCGCGTATCAAGTGATGAAGAAACTAATCAGACTATCATCGCGGGTATGGGTGAGTTGCACTTAGACGTTCTGGTTGACCGTATGCGTCGTGAATTTAAAGTTGAAGCGAACGTTGGTAAACCTCAGGTTGCTTACCGTGAAACCATCCAGATTGAAGTTAAGGATGTTGAAGGTAAACACGCCAAACAGTCTGGTGGTCGTGGTCAGTTCGGTCATGTCTTAATTGATATGTACCCACTGAACAAAAAAGACAAAGACGGTGTCGAGATGAACTATGAGTTCATCAATGAAATCAAAGGTGGTGTAATTCCTACGGAATATATCCCTGCGGTTGACAAAGGTATCCAAGAACAACTGAAATCAGGCCCATTAGCGGGTTATCCTGTTGTTAAATTGGGTGTTCGCCTACATTACGGTTCATACCATGATGTTGACTCCTCTGAATTGGCATTTAAATTGGCAGCATCGCTGGCATTTAAAGATGGCTTCAAAAGAGCTAAACCCGTTCTGCTTGAGCCAATCATGAAAGTTGAGGTGGAAACACCAGAAGACTACATGGGCGATGTAATTGGTGACCTTAACCGCCGCCGTGGTATTATTGAAGGCATGGACGATCTACCTACTGGTAAAATCGTTCGCGCACAAGTACCATTGTCTGAAATGTTCGGTTATGCTACTGACCTGCGTTCCCAGACACAAGGTCGTGCTTCATACTCTATGGAGTTCCTGAAGTACAATGAAGCACCAAACAACGTTGCACAAGCTGTTATTGAAGCTCGTAACGCTAAATAATCGATTTTTATCGATTTAACTACTTTAATTTAAGTTCCTTCTTTATCGTGAAGAGGGAACTCCATAAGGAATAGAGTCG
>NZ_LXEW01000036.1 GCF_001655055.1 Providencia heimbachae ATCC 35613
GGGCATCAATCTGATGCCCTTTTTATACGTTGTAAAATTCAGAACCTATCTCATCAATTGTTTTGATACTAAAATAATTCGAGATGCATGTAGTCGACAACGCTGCCTCTTGAAGTATCACGAGTAATAATTATTGGTGAGATAGGCTCTAAAACAACGGAATAATAACTGTATCGCTAGCTTTATACAGTTATATGAGATTTATTAAGGTTTTGCTCGGAAGATATGGTATATTTTACCGCTGCCGCAAAAAGAAATTGATATTTCATAATAGCGGGTTGAAAAATTTGCTGAGCATGCTGAAAATTACCTGCGAAAATGGATAATACCTACTAATAGAATAATCTTTACGGGGCAAATCGCACCGAAAGTCTCCATTAGTAAGGCTAAACGCCTTTAAAACGCAGGCGTTGTCATTGATATCCCTTTCTGATTTCGCAGGCTTGGCTCGTAGTAAATTAAGGGATATGTTGGCATATTCTATTGGTTTGGTCTGGTTGTCTTACCTTTATAAGGCAAGCGGGCTTGATACATACTTCATGGTAACAGGTTGAATTATGAGTGCGAATAGCGAAGCTCAAGGAAGTGGACGCAGTGCAGACATCTTCAAATGGGTTGTTGTCTGTGCCTTACTAATCATTGCGATAGTGGGTAATTACTACTTCCGTCAATATAATCTCGCGCTACGTGCTTTCGCGGTTGTGGTTATCGTCGCTGCTGCAGGTGCTGTCGCTTTGTGGACAACAAAGGGTAAAGCAACACTGACATTTGCGCGTGAAGCCCGCGTTGAGATGAAAAAAGTCATTTGGCCAACGCGCCAGGAAACATTACAAACGACATTGATTGTTGCTGCAGTAACGGCTGTTATGTCCTTAATACTGTGGGGATTAGATGGTATCCTAGTGCGTTTAGTTTCATTTATTACAAGCCTGAGGTTATTCTAAATGTCAGATTCACCTAAAAAGCGCTGGTATGTCATTCAGGCATTCTCTGGTTTTGAAGGTCGCGTAGCACAATCTTTGCGCGAATATATCAAATTACATGCTATGGAAGACTTTTTTGGCGAAGTTATGGTTCCAACAGAAGAAATTGTTGAAATCCGTGCTGGTCAGCGTCGTAAGAGTGAACGTAAATTCTTTCCAGGCTATGTTTTAGTTCAGATGGTGATGAACGATGAATCATGGCACTTAGTACGTAGCGTACCTCGTGTGATGGGTTTTATCGGTGGAACATCCGATCGTCCTGCGCCAATTAGCGATAAAGAAGTCGACGCGATTATGAATCGCCTACAACAAGCGGGCGATAAACCACGTCCGAAAACATTGTTTGAACCGGGTGAAATGGTTCGTGTTAGCGAAGGTCCATTTGCTGACTTTAACGGTGTTGTTGAAGAGATTGATTACGAAAAAAGCCGCTTAAAAGTTTCTGTTTCTATTTTTGGTCGCGCAACTCCAGTCGAGTTGGATTTCGGTCAAGTAGAAAAAGCATAGCATCAAAAAAATTGACCGTTAAACGGTTAATAAATAGGCTTGCAAAAGGCGTGAAATTTGACTATAATTTCGCGCCTTAGTTTTTTATGTCTTGCAACATTTATTTTATGGTTTATCGCTTCATTGTCGAAAAATTATATTAAGTATCATTTTGTGAGGCAGTTTAATGTAACGGGGAGCCTTTTAAATATAAGGCGCTATCACCCATCTAGAGGAAATATTCATGGCTAAGAAAGTCCAAGCCTACGTTAAGCTGCAAGTTGCAGCTGGTATGGCGAACCCAAGCCCTCCTGTTGGTCCAGCATTGGGTCAGCAAGGTGTTAACATCATGGAATTCTGTAAAGCGTTCAACGCAAAAACAGATAGCCTAGAAAAAGGCTTACCAACTCCTGTTGTTATTACTGTCTATGCAGACCGTTCTTTCACTTTCGTTACTAAAACCCCACCTGCGGCAGTTCTGCTGAAAAAAGCAGCTGGCGTTAAGTCTGGTTCAGGTAAACCGAATAAAGAGAAAGTAGGTAAAGTAACCTCTGCTCAGATTCGCGAAATCGCTGAAACTAAAGCCGCGGACATGACTGGTGCTGATATTGACGCTATGATGCGTTCAATTGAAGGTACTGCTCGTTCCATGGGCCTGGTTGTGGAGGATTAATCAATGGCTAAACTGAATAAGCGCATGCGCAACATCCGTGAAAAAGTTGATGCAACTAAACAGTACGACATCAATGAAGCTATTGCTCTGCTGAAAGAATTAGCGACTGCTAAATTCGTAGAAAGCGTTGACGTTGCTGTTAACCTTGGTATCGATGCACGTAAATCTGACCAAAACGTTCGTGGTGCAACTGTGTTGCCACACGGTACTGGTCGTTCAGTTCGTGTTGCTGTATTTGCTCAAGGTGCAAACGCTGAAGCTGCTAAAGCTGCGGGTGCTGAACTGGTAGGTATGGAAGATCTGGCTGATAAAATTAAAGCTGGTGAAATGGATTTCGACGTTGTTATTGCTTCTCCAGATGCAATGCGCGTTGTTGGCCAATTAGGTCAAATCCTAGGCCCACGTGGTCTGATGCCAAACCCTAAAGTTGGTACTGTAACGCCAAACGTTGCTGAAGCGGTTAATAACGCTAAAGCGGGTCAAGTTCGTTACCGTAACGACAAGAACGGAATCATCCATACCACTATCGGTAAAGTTGATTTCGATTCTAACCAATTGAAAGAGAACCTAGAGTCACTGTTAGTTGCGCTGAAAAAAGCAAAACCAGCTTCTGCTAAAGGTATCTTTATCAAGAAAGTTAGCCTGTCTACTACGATGGGTGCAGGTGTTGCTGTTGACCAAGCGGGTCTTTCAGCAACAGTTTAATAACGCTAAGCTCTCGGCTTTTTAGTTATTAGGCTTTACCTTTGCGGCAAATTTGTATAAAATTTGTCGCCTTGAGTTTGTTGAGTGTAGCAATGCGCTCAACAAACCACAAATTTCGGTATGGAGTCTGGCCTTTCCAGACCCCGTCCAAGACCGCAGGTGTAGTTCTGTAATTGCTACTTAATCGTACCTGCGTAGACGGTGACAGAGATACCAAGAATTTATTCTGGCTTCTGCTCACCGTGTTTTAGCGCTCAGGTACAATGTTGTACTATGAGTGATGTGAGTCCCCGGGGATTTCCCGGTTAATCCAGGAGCAAGAAGCTAATGGCACTAAATCTTCAAGACAAACAAGCGATTGTTGCTGAAGTCAGCGAAGTAGCCAAAGGCGCGCTTTCTGCAGTTGTTGCTGATTCACGCGGCGTAACTGTAGCAAAAATGACTGAACTGCGTAAAGCAGGTCGCGAAGCTGGCGTTTACATTCGTGTTGTTCGCAACACTTTGATTCGTCGTGCTGTTGAAGGTACTTCTTACGAAGTACTGAAAGACGTGTTTGTCGGTCCAACCTTAATTGCTTTTTCTAACGAACACCCGGGCGCTGCTGCTCGTCTGTTCAAAGAATTCGCGAAAGCGAATCCAGCATTTGAGATTAAAGCTGCGGCCTTTGAAGGTGAGTTAATCCAGGCACAAGATATCGATCGTCTGGCAACACTCCCAACTTACGATGAAGCAATCGCACGCCTGATGGCAACCATGAAAGAAGCCTCTGCAGGCAAATTGGTTCGCACACTGGCTGCTCTGCGCGATCAGAAAGAAGCTGCATAAGCCCTTTCCTTCGTTGCTTTTTAACGTATAAACTATTTCTGAATTTTAGGAACACTTGTTATGTCTATCACTAAAGAACAAATCCTTGATGCAGTTGCTGATATGTCTGTAATGGACGTTGTTGAACTGATCACTATGATGGAAGAAAAATTCGGCGTTTCTGCTGCTGCAGCTGTTGCTGTTGCTGCGGGCCCAGCTGAAGCTGCTGAAGAACAAACTGAGTTCGACGTTGTTCTGACTGGTATCGGCGGCAATAAAGTTGCAGTTATCAAAGCAGTACGTGGCGCAACTGGTCTTGGCTTGAAAGAAGCTAAAGACATGGTAGAGTCAGCTCCAGCAACTATTAAAGAAGCTGCAAGCAAAGACGAAGCTGAGTCACTGAAGAAACTTCTTGAAGAAGCAGGCGCTACTGCTGAACTTAAATAAGTTCAAATTCAAGTTAGCAGCCTAACTTAATTAGGCTGACGGCTGGTGATTTTTTAATCACCAGCCTTTTTGCGCTGTAAAGCGTGATGGGTGTTAACAGCTTTTCACGCAGTTTTAATGTTAACAACAAACCCTCCAATACTTCTTTCTATTGACGACTTAATATACTGTATTCCTCGCTACGACCCACTCGGGTAGCTCGGTAGCTCAAGGTGTACAATGAAATGATTTAAGCGTGATAGCAATGGGTATTAAGGAAAGTATTCATTTTCCATTTCTAAGAAAACGCGTTGCGGTTCGCCTCTTAACTTAAGGCGAGCAACTTGGGTCACTGATCAACGAGCTGAGGAAACCGATGGTTTACTCCTATACCGAGAAAAAACGTATTCGTAAGGATTTTGGTAAACGTCCACAAGTTTTGGATATACCTTATCTCCTTTCTATCCAACTTGACTCGTTCCAGAAGTTTATCGAGCAAGATCCAAACGGCCAGAATGGGCTAGAAGCTGCTTTCCGTTCTGTGTTTCCGATTCAGAGCTATAGTGGTAACGCTGAACTGCAATATGTCAGCTATCGTTTAGGCGAGCCTGTTTTTGATGTTAAAGAATGTCAAATTCGCGGTATCACTTATTCTGCACCACTGCGTGTGAAGCTGCGTCTCATTGTTTATGAGCGTGAAGCACCAGAAGGCACCGTTAAAGACATCAAAGAACAAGAAGTCTACATGGGTGAGATACCACTCATGACTGAAAACGGAACTTTCGTTATCAATGGTACTGAGCGTGTTATCGTTTCTCAGCTGCACCGTAGTCCAGGTGTATTCTTTGACAGCGACAAAGGTAAGACACACTCATCAGGGAAAGTGTTATATAACGCACGTATTATCCCTTACCGCGGTTCATGGCTTGATTTCGAATTTGACCCGAAAGATAACTTATTTGTACGTATTGACCGTCGCCGCAAATTACCAGCGACCATTATTCTGCGTGCAATGAATTACAGCACCGAAGAAATTCTGAATATTTTCTTCGACAAAACTGTATTCCAAATTCGTGATAATAAATTGATGATGACGCTAGTTCCTGAGCGTCTACGTGGTGAAACTGCTTCATTTGATATCGAAGCAAACGGCAAAGTTTATATTGAAAAAGGCCGTCGTATCACTGCTCGTCATATCCGCTTACTCGAGAAAGAAGAAGTCAGCAGCATTGAAGTTCCTGTTGAATACATCGCGGGTAAAGTGGTAGCAAAAGATTACATTGATGAAAGCACTGGTGAGCTGATTTGTGCAGCAAACATGGAACTTTCATTGGATATGCTGGCACGTCTGAGCCAATCAGGTCATAAAACAATCGAAACATTGTTTACTAATGACTTGGATCACGGTGCGTACATGTCCGAAACTGTCCGTGTCGATCCAACTAACGACCGTTTAGGTGCGCTGGTTGAAATCTACCGCATGATGCGTCCTGGTGAGCCACCAACACGTGAAGCAGCTGAAAATCTATTCGAAAACTTGTTCTTCTCTGAAGACCGTTACGATCTTTCTGCTGTTGGCCGTATGAAGTTCAACCGTTCACTAAACCGTGAAGAAATCGAAGGTTCAGGTATCCTGAGCAAAGAAGATATCATTGAGGTAATGAAAAAACTCATTGAAATCCGTAACGGTCGTGGTGAAGTGGATGATATCGACCACTTAGGTAACCGTCGTATTCGTTCCGTTGGTGAAATGGCAGAAAACCAGTTCCGTGTAGGTCTGGTTCGTGTTGAGCGTGCAGTGAAAGAGCGTCTTTCTCTGGGCGACCTTGATGCATTGATGCCACAGGATATGATCAACGCTAAGCCAATTTCAGCGGCAGTTAAAGAGTTCTTTGGTTCCAGCCAGCTTTCACAATTTATGGACCAGAACAACCCACTGTCAGAAATTACGCACAAACGTCGTATCTCTGCGTTAGGCCCAGGTGGTTTGACTCGTGAGCGTGCGGGCTTTGAAGTACGTGACGTTCACCCAACTCACTACGGTCGTGTTTGTCCAATCGAAACTCCTGAAGGCCCGAATATCGGTCTAATCAACTCATTGTCTGTTTATGCACAGACCAACGAGTATGGTTTCTTGGAAACACCTTATCGTTTAGTTCGTGACGGTCTCGTGACTGATGAAATCCACTATCTGTCTGCAATTGAAGAAGGTAACTTCATCATTGCTCAGGCCAACACCGTATTAGGTGAAGATGGTAGCTTTGTCGAAGAACTGATTACCTGTCGTAACCGAGGTGAATCAAGTTTATTCAGCCGTGAACAGGTTGAATATATGGACGTTTCAACACAACAGATCGTTTCTGTTGGTGCGTCTTTGATTCCATTCCTTGAACACGATGATGCTAACCGTGCATTGATGGGTGCGAACATGCAACGTCAAGCGGTTCCAACTTTACGTGCTGACAAACCATTAGTCGGTACAGGTATGGAACGTGCGGTTGCTGTTGACTCAGGTGTTACCGCTGTTGCAAGACGTGGTGGCTCTGTTCAGTACGTTGATGCTTCTCGTATCGTCATTAAAGTTAATGAAGATGAGATGTATCCGGGCGAAGCTGGAATCGATATTTATAACCTGACTAAATATACACGTTCTAACCAGAACACCTGTATCAGTCAAATGCCATGTGTGTCCCTAAATGAGCCTGTAGAACGCGGTGACGTGTTAGCGGATGGTCCTTCAACAGACCTCGGTGAATTGGCACTTGGTCAAAACATGCGCGTGGCATTTATGCCATGGAATGGTTATAACTTCGAAGACTCCATCTTAGTTTCTGAGCGTGTTGTTCAAGAAGACCGTTTTACTACCATTCATATTCAGGAACTTTCTTGTGTGTCTCGTGACACTAAATTAGGGCCTGAAGAAATCACGGCTGATATTCCAAACGTTGGTGAAGCTGCACTTTCTAAGCTCGATGAATCCGGTATCGTATACATTGGTGCGGAAGTGAAAGGTGGCGATATTCTGGTTGGTAAAGTAACCCCTAAAGGTGAAACTCAATTAACCCCAGAAGAGAAACTGCTGCGTGCTATCTTCGGCGAAAAAGCGTCTGACGTTAAAGATTCTTCTTTACGCGTTCCAAACGGTGTATCCGGTACGATTATTGATGTACAGGTCTTCACCCGTGATGGCGTAGAAAAAGATAAACGTGCGCTAGAAATCGAAGAAACTCAGTTACGTGATGCGAAGAAAGACTTAACAGAAGAGCTACGTATTTTCGAAGCTGGCCTGTTTGCACGTATTCGTAATGTTCTGATTAATGGCGGAATTGAAGCTGAAAAACTGGACAAACTGCCTCGCGATCGTTGGTTAGAGCTATCTCTACCTGATGAAGAGAAGCAAAACCAGTTAGAACAGTTAGCTGAACAGTATGACGAGTTAAAATCTGATTTTGAGAAAAAATTAGATGCGAAACGTCGTAAGATCACGCAAGGCGATGATCTGGCTCCAGGCGTACTGAAAATTGTTAAGGTTTATTTGGCTGTTAAACGTCAAATCCAACCGGGTGATAAAATGGCGGGTCGCCATGGTAACAAAGGTGTTATCTCAAAAATCAACCCAGTTGAAGACATGCCTTACGATGAAAACGGTAACCCAGTTGACATCGTTCTGAACCCGCTGGGCGTACCATCACGTATGAACATCGGTCAGATTTTGGAAACTCACTTAGGTATGGCTGCTAAAGGTATTGGTGAAAAAATCAATGCGATGCTTAAACAGCAAGAAGAAGTTGCCAAACTGCGTGAATTTATCCAAAAAGCCTATGATCTTGGTGATGACCCTCGCCAGAAAGTTGACTTGAACACTTTCTCTGATGAAGAAGTTCTGCGTTTGGCTGAGAACCTGAAAAAAGGTATGCCAATTGCAACGCCAGTATTTGATGGTGCTAAAGAGAAAGAAATTAAAGAGTTACTGACACTGGCAGGTTTACCAACCTCGGGTCAGATTTCTCTGTTCGATGGTCGCACTGGTGAGAAGTTTGAGCGTCAGGTTACAGTCGGCTATATGTACATGCTGAAACTGAACCACTTAGTTGACGATAAGATGCACGCCCGTTCAACTGGTTCTTACAGCTTGGTTACTCAGCAGCCGCTGGGTGGTAAAGCGCAGTTCGGTGGACAGCGTTTCGGGGAGATGGAAGTGTGGGCACTAGAAGCATACGGTGCTGCCTATACGCTTCAAGAAATGTTGACTGTTAAGTCGGATGACGTTAACGGCCGTACTAAGATGTATAAAAACATCGTTGATGGTAGCCATCAGATGGAACCTGGCATGCCGGAATCTTTCAACGTATTGCTGAAAGAGATCCGCTCACTGGGTATCAACATCGAACTGGAAGACGAGTAATTCGTTTTGCGCCGGAAGGTCTGATTTTCAGCCTTCCGGCCGATGTAAGTACTGGGATTTGGGGAGAGTGGCTTGACCTCTCACCTAATAGGTCTAACTCCGACAGGAGCATTTTGTGAAAGACTTAATAAAGTTTCTGAAAGCGCAAACCAAGACCGAAGAGTTTGATGCGATCAAAATTGCTCTGGCATCACCTGATATGATCCGTTCATGGTCATTCGGTGAAGTTAAAAAGCCAGAAACCATTAACTACCGTACGTTCAAACCTGAGCGTGACGGCCTTTTCTGTGCGCGTATTTTTGGGCCAGTAAAAGACTACGAATGTCTGTGCGGTAAGTACAAACGTTTAAAACACCGTGGTGTGATTTGTGAGAAGTGTGGCGTTGAAGTTACACAGACCAAAGTTCGTCGTGAACGCATGGGTCATATTGAACTGGCATCACCGACAGCACATATTTGGTTCTTAAAATCACTGCCATCCCGTATCGGTTTGCTGCTTGATATGCCATTGCGTGATATCGAACGCGTTCTGTACTTTGAATCTTATGTTGTTGTTGAAGGTGGTATGACTAGCCTTGAACGCGCACAGATTTTGACAGAAGAGCAATACTTAGATGCGCTGGAAGAGTTCGGTGACGAATTTGACGCGAAAATGGGTGCGGAAGCCATCCAAGGACTGCTGAAAAACCTCGATCTTGCGAACGAGTGTGAAACGCTACGTGAAGAGTTAAACGAAACTAACTCTGAAACCAAGCGTAAGAAGCTGACTAAGCGTATTAAGCTACTGGAAGCATTTATTCAGTCTGGTAACAAACCAGAGTGGATGATTTTAAATGTTCTGCCAGTACTGCCACCTGATTTACGTCCATTAGTACCGCTCGATGGTGGTCGTTTCGCTACATCAGATCTAAACGATCTGTATCGTCGCGTTATCAACCGTAATAACCGTCTGAAACGTCTTCTGGATTTGGCTGCGCCAGATATCATCGTACGTAACGAAAAACGTATGCTGCAAGAAGCGGTTGATGCCCTGCTAGATAACGGTCGTCGTGGTCGTGCTATTACAGGTTCTAACAAACGTCCTCTGAAATCTTTGGCCGATATGATCAAAGGTAAACAAGGTCGTTTCCGTCAGAACTTACTTGGTAAGCGTGTTGACTACTCAGGCCGTTCGGTTATTACCGTGGGTCCATACCTGCGTCTGCATCAGTGCGGTCTGCCGAAGAAAATGGCACTTGAGTTATTCAAACCATTTATCTATGGCAAATTAGAGCTACGCGGTCTGGCAACAACCATTAAAGCTGCGAAGAAAATGGTTGAGCGCGAAGAAGCTGTAGTTTGGGATATCTTGGATGAAGTTATCCGTGAACACCCAGTTATGCTGAACCGTGCACCAACACTTCACCGTCTGGGTATTCAAGCTTTCGAACCTATTTTGATCGAAGGTAAAGCTATCCAATTGCACCCATTGGTTTGTGCGGCATACAACGCCGACTTCGATGGTGACCAAATGGCGGTACACGTTCCTCTGACTCTGGAAGCTCAGTTAGAAGCACGTGCGTTGATGATGTCAACAAACAACATTCTGTCACCAGCAAGTGGTGAGCCTATCATCGTTCCTTCACAGGACGTTGTATTGGGTCTTTACTACATGACTCGTGATTGTGTAAATGCGAAAGGCGAGGGCATGGTTTTATCTGGCCCTAAAGAAGCTGAGCGTGTTTACCGTTCAGGTCATGCTTCATTGCATGCCCGAGTAAAAGTTCGTATTAATGAAGAAGTTAAAGACAGTGAAGGTAATATTACGATCAATACTGGTTTAGTTGATACCACTGTTGGCCGTGCAATTTTATGGATGATCGTACCGAAAGGTCTACCTTACGAATTGGTTAACCAAGCGTTAGGTAAGAAAGCTATCTCTAAAATGCTGAATACTTGTTACCGTATACTGGGCCTGAAACCAACGGTTATTTTTGCTGACCAAATCATGTACACTGGTTTTGCCTATGCGGCACGTTCTGGTGCATCTGTTGGTATCGACGATATGGTTATTCCTGAGAAAAAAGCAGGGATCATCGCCGAAGCAGAAGCTGAAGTTGCTGAAATTCAGGAACAGTTCCAGTCAGGTCTTGTGACCGCTGGCGAACGTTATAACAAAGTTATCGATATTTGGGCTGCGGCAAACGAACGTGTTGCTAAAGCAATGATGGAAAACTTGTCGACTGAAAGCGTTATCAACCGTGATGGCATAGAAGAACAACAAGTTTCGTTCAACAGTATCTATATGATGGCCGATTCCGGTGCTCGTGGTTCTGCTGCGCAGATCCGTCAGCTTGCTGGTATGCGTGGTTTGATGGCTAAGCCAGATGGTTCAATCATCGAAACACCAATCACGGCGAACTTCCGTGAAGGTCTAAACGTTCTTCAGTACTTTATCTCTACGCATGGTGCGCGTAAAGGTCTTGCGGATACCGCATTGAAAACAGCAAACTCCGGTTATCTGACTCGTCGTTTAGTTGACGTTGCACAGGACTTGGTTGTTACTGAAGACGACTGTGGAACTCACGAAGGTATCCTGATGACTCCGGTTATCGAGGGTGGCGACGTTAAAGAACCACTGCGTGAACGTGTACTTGGTCGTGTGACTGCAGAAGATATCCTGAACCCAGGCACTGCGGACATTCTTGTACCACGTAATACTTTACTTCACGAAAAACTGTGTGACCTGTTAGAAACTAACTCAGTTGACAGCGTTAAAGTACGTTCTGTTGTAAGTTGTGAAACTGACTTTGGTGTGTGTGCTCACTGTTATGGTCGTGACCTTGCTCGTGGTCATATCATCAACAAAGGTGAAGCTATCGGGGTTATCGCGGCACAATCAATCGGTGAGCCGGGTACACAGCTGACGATGCGTACGTTCCACATCGGTGGTGCGGCATCTCGTGCGGCAGCAGAATCTAGCATCCAAGTACGTAACACAGGTACGCTGAAACTGTTTAACGCGAAATACGTTAAAAATACAGAAGGCAAACTGGTTATTACTTCTCGTAATACAGAATTACGTCTGATTGACGAATTCGGTCGTACGAAAGAAAGCTATAAAGTACCTTACGGTGCGCACCTAACTAAAGGTGATGGCGCGGCAGTTAATGGCGGCGAAACCGTTGCTAACTGGGATCCGCATACAATGCCAGTTGTCAGTGAAGTATCGGGTATTATCCGCTTCTCCGACATGCTTGATGGCCAGTCAATGACTCGCCAGACTGATGAATTAACCGGTCTGTCGTCAATCGTTGTTTTGGACTCAGCTGAACGTACAAGTGCGGGTAAAGACTTACGTCCTGCATTGCGCGTTATTGATGCAAATGGTAAAGATGTTCTGATCCCTAACACAGACATGCCTACTCAGTATTTCTTACCGGGTAAAGCAATTGTTCAGTTAGATGATGGCATTGCTATCAATGCGGGTGATACGTTAGCGCGTATTCCACAGGAATCTGTTGGTACGAAAGATATCACGGGTGGTCTGCCACGCGTAGCTGACTTGTTTGAAGCTCGTCGTCCGAAAGAGCCGGCAATTCTGGCAGAAATCAGCGGCATTATTTCGTTTGGTAAAGAAACCAAAGGTAAGCGTCGTTTGGTTATCACGCCATTAGATGGTTCTGAACCATACGAAGAGATGATCCCTAAATGGCGTCAGCTTAACGTGTTCGAAGGTGAAATCGTTGAACGTGGTGATGTTGTCTCTGATGGTCCAGAATCTCCGCATGATATTCTGCGTTTGCGTGGTGTCCATGCTGTAACGCGTTATATCACTAACGAAGTTCAGGAAGTTTACCGCTTACAAGGCGTTAAGATAAACGATAAACACATTGAAGTTATCGTGCGTCAGATGCTGCGTAAAGTCACTATCGCGGATGCAGGAAGTTCTGACTTCCTCGAAGGTGAGCAGATTGAATATTCACGTGTGAAAGTTGCGAACCGTAAACTGGAACTTGATGGCAAGATCACAGCGAATTACGCTCGTGACCTGTTGGGTATCACTAAAGCATCTCTGGCAACAGAATCCTTTATCTCAGCAGCATCGTTCCAAGAAACAACTCGCGTACTGACAGAAGCTGCAGTAGCAGGTAAACGTGATGAACTGCGCGGTCTGAAAGAGAACGTTATTGTTGGACGTCTGATCCCTGCGGGTACTGGTTTTGCGTATCATCAGGAACGTATCCGTCGTCGTCATCTGAATGATGTAGTGGAAGCGCCACAAGTCAGCGCAGATGAAGCAACAGCGAACTTGGCTGAACTGTTAAATGCAGGCTTTTCTAGCAAGTAGAACGCATACTGATTTAGCTAAAATAGCTTGATAGAAACCGGTGTCGAAAGACGCCGGTTTTTTTTATGGTGCACCGAGCATGGCGGTCTGACAATTTATAATTATTTTGAGGGTAATCGAGTGTGTTTTATAGGCTGAAGATATTTGGTAGGAATATGAATTTAAAATATAATTTTGGTAATGTTTTTTTGTCAGATTACTAAAAAGAGGGAAAATAGCTTTCCCTCTTTTTTTGTTACTCAATCCATTCAAGGAAGAAACATCAATATTTTAATAGAATATGCCAATGATGGCGCAGTGAGCGACGAAACCCACCATCAATGGCACAACGGTTCGTTTCACCACATCGAATGGTTGCAGTTTTGCTCCACTGGATACGGCAATGATGACCCCAGCGACAGGGGACATTCCTCGACCCATATGTGATGCTTGCTGCATTGGTAAGATCATTGCGATTGGGTTGACGCCCATACTTTGTGCAATTTGTGGGATCAACTCCACGAAGGCTAAGAATGGCGCATTACCTGAACCCATAATAATTGCCGCTGCAAGTGTAACGACAGCAAAAACTAATGCCATTGCAAACGGTGGTAGACCAACGGATTCTGCGCCCAGTATTAGCTGGTCAATTGCTCCACTGACTTTAATACCATGAGCAAATACACCCGCAGCAACTAATAGTCCTACAACGTTACTGAATGCATGACCCATACCGTTTAGGAAAGTTTGGAAGCCATTACAAACAATCTTGAAGTTACGGACTCGTACCGTTTCAATCACCATGCAAATGGTCATTGCAATCAATACAATAGTGACAACATCTAAATGGATACCACTGAAGAATAGGTTTGATGTACCGACCGCCATAATGATAGGTAGCATTGGAAGAAGTGCATAATATCCAGGAACGGATTTTTTACTTTCTTCTTTTTCATGAGATAAAACGGCTTTACCTATTTCAGGAATAAACCCTTGTTTACGATCGCAATGACGTTGCCAGAAAATATGGGTAATACCGACAACAAGAACAGTTGCAAGCGCTGCGGGTCCTTGATAGTAAAGTACATATTCAACAACTGACATATCAACGGCTTTTGCACCACGAATGGCATCAATTGCGGTTGGGGTATATGCCACACCCAGCGATGTTGCGATTACCCCTGCCGCAGAAGCGGGAGATAAACCAAGCCCAATCATAATTGGGAACATGGTTCCCATTAACAACACGGCAAGCCCCGTGGCTGATGGAATAGCGAGCTGCAAAATACTGGCGAGTAGGAATGAGAAAAATAACAGTACATAAGGTGAGCGCATGTTTTTCAATGGCTTAGTGGCGACACGTACCACGGCCTCATTCGCACCGATATGATCCATATATTGCGCAAAGCCCATTAATGCCATGATCATCAAGCCAAGATCAGCCGCACGACTACTGAACAGATCGCGCATAACTTCAAATGGATCGAGCCAAGTAATACCCGTGGTTGCTACATTCTTAGGCAGAATAGGACCCCAGCCAAGTGCCAAGGTACATATCATTAAAGCTAAACCGGCAATTAATAGTACCGGCTCGGCTTTGTATCCTTTCAAAATAAACCGAGCAACCAAAACAACGATAATAAGAACCGTTAGAATTGGGATCATGCTTTAGCTCCCGGTTTGAAACGCTCTGCCGTGATTTGTACTACTTGCTTCAAGACATCACTAGCGGCATATAAAGATTTCACTGGAAGATATTCATAAATTGAATGGAAGTTATGTGCACCGGTGAAGATATTCGGGCAAGGTAAACCATTTTGCGATAATGCCGCACCATCATAACCGCCACGCATTGGGATTACTTTTGGTGTAATGCCACAGGCTTGATAAGCATCAACCGCAATATCAATTGGATAGCGATTTTCACCTTGTAAGCTGTTATAAACGTTAGAATAGCGGTCTGATAATTTACAAACGACGCTTTCTTTACCCCATAAATCTTCGCAGTTTTCAGCTAATTTTTTTAAGAAAGCCATACGTGCACGGTAGCCTTCTTCGGTGAAATCACGTACGTCCATTTTTAAAACAGTACGTGCGCTGTTACCTGACATTTGTTTAACCCAATAATAGCCTTCACGGCCATCAGTATATTCAGGTGCTTCGCCGCCCGGGAGCATGGCAATAAATTTTTGAGCCATCAATAGTGAGTTGATAAGCTTACCTTTGGCAGACATTGGGTGTGCAGATTTACCGGTAAAGATAATTTCAGCATCACCGGCATTCCAGTTTTCATACACCAGTTCGCCAATACCACAGCAATCTAAGGTATACGCAAAGTCAGCGCCAAATTCTTTAACATCAAACACTTTGGCACCGCGAAGGCCTTGTTCTTCATCTGGAACAAAGCCAATTTTTATTGTGCCATGCTTGATTTCTGGATTTTGTTTGAAGTATTGCAGCATATCCATGATGGAGGCGATGGCGGCTTTATCATCAGCGCCTAATAGGCTAGTTCCATCAGTAACGATGATGTCATCACCGAGATAATTTTCTAGCTCAGGGAACTCGCTTTTACGTAAGTAAATATTGAGCTCTTTATTCATACAAATATCTTCGCCGTTATAAGGCAATATTTGTGCTTTAGTGTCGTTAGTTTGCTCAGCACTGGTGTCTAAGTGACCGAAGAAGGCGACAGTCGGTACATCATAATCAAGGTTAGAAGGCAGTGTTGCTGTAACAATCGCGGTATCACGCAATTTAATGTCTTCAACGCCTAATGCTTCAAGTTCTTGAACTAATTGTTTTGCAAGTACGCGCTGGCCTTCTGACGATGGCATGATGCCTGCGGCGCCCTTTTCCCTATCAGTGGTGGTGTTTACTTTGGTGTAAGAAATAAAACGATCAACGATATTCATTCTTTCCATTCTCCAACATCATAATGATGAATGATTTATATTTTTGTCTTGGCTGTAAATGTAATCTCATTTCAGCCATATTGTTTTATCATGAAAAAGGGCTAAATAAATATCAGACCTGTTGAGTTTTTTAAAGAATTGCTACGGGGAGTATAAAATTGATAATTAACGATGGCTTTATTAGCTTAATGAATTAAACTACTTGACAATAACCTACCCTAAATTTTAATTGTTAACTGTTTGATATGATAGGGTAATACATATTATATTTTTGTTATCTAAATATAATTTTCATCTTATCTTAAATTTAAAAGTTAATATTCTAATTTATCATTAAAGCATTTATTTAATATTAAAAAACCTTTATGACATACTGGTAATATAAAAAATCATCACTAACCTATTTAATAAATAACGAATGAATGTTTCATTATATGGAACTTGTTATTTTTTAAAAAGTCACTTTAACTAAAATAGAGAGCAATATTCTATTTGTAACTAATAAATACCAATATTAAGTCTATTTTTAGTGTTTAATAAAGCTAAGCGTAATTGAGTGTGAAATTAAATCATGAGTTTTATTTTCCTAATAGCATAAAATAAATTTATATATCCTTTCTTTCTTAATAATTACCGTATTTTAACGGGATGATTGTTATCCTTTTATCGTCGTACTCATTCTAAATAGAAAATACGTGCTAAAGTTGCAGCAATATTTTATTTATGTATCAATAAAGTTATCTTTATCATTACAAATTCTAAATTATTTAGGTCTATGCCTCTGGGATACACAAGGAATGAACATGCAGGGTAACGTTATCAATAAAAATAGTGTCATTTCTGGGATTCAGTGGTTTGTTTTTATTTTTTGCAACACCGTTGTGATCCCGCCTACATTACAATCCGCATTTCATCTATCCGCAGAAACCACATTTGCGATTACACAGTATTTCTTTTTATTAACTGCGGTAGCCTGTTTATTGCAGGCGTTTTTAGGGCATAAACGTTCCCTTATGGAAGGATCAACAGGATTGTGGTGGGCAACTATTTTAACGGTGACACTATCAGAATCAATGCAAGGAACGCCTCTTAATACAATTGGTTGGAGTATTGCAGTGGGTGTTTTCTTATCAGGCGTATTAACCGTATTGATAGGCTTAAGCGGTCTTGGTGGTTGGTTAGCCCGCTTATTTAAGCCCGGTGTTTTGGTTGTATTTATGTTTTTGCTGGGTGCGCAGTTGGTTTCTATTTTTCTAAAAGGGATGCTAGGTTTACCTTTTGGTGTGAGTAGTGGTGATGTTACCGTGAATTATTCGGTATTCTTTTTGGCTGTAGCGGTATTGTTTTTCGTGATTGGTATGATTGTTTATTTGCCTGTAAGTATTAGCAAATATGCGTTATTGTGTGGAACAATCGTTGGATGGGGGGCGTATAGCCTATTATTTGAGAGTAAAATATCTGCCATTTCATCTGCCGAATGGATTTTATTTCCGTTAGGAAAATCAGACGATATTAATATCAGTATTATTATCACGGCAATTCTTGCCGGTATTTTGAATACTTCCAATACCTTTGGAGCAATGCGGGGAACTGAGGTTTTTTACCCGAATACAATGCCAACCAAATGGTTGTATCGTAGAAGTTTTATGATGTCAGGTTTTGTGACTATGCTGGCCTCTCCTCTTGGTGTGGTTCCTTTCTCACCTTTTGTCTCCTCAATTGGTTTAATTACGCAGACAAAAGACAGCTCACGAGTTTCTTTTACAATTGGTAGTTTTATTCTTTTATGTGTAGGTGGAATTGCAATATTTACGCAATTTTTCCGCTCGCTTCCATTGGCAATTGGGAGTGCCGTCATGCTTGCAACCTACTTGCCTTTATTATTTTCATCATTTTCATTTTTGTCTGAAATAAAACTAAATCCCCGAAATATTTATCGCTTGGCAATTCCGCTTTTTGTTGGGATATTTTTAATGTCAGCACCGGATGCGGTTATTGAGTCACTGCCGATGATGTTGAGTTCACTGTTGGGAAATGGGTTGTTGATGGGGATTATATTGGCGTTATTATTAGAGAATATGATTAATTGGGATAAGATTCACTGATTCCCCGTCATACTTCGAGCTACAGCGTTGTTGGCTTCACTCGCCTATTCGAGTCACATACTTATGTATGCTCCTCGATATATTCTCGTTTGCCGCCTAGCTGTAACTCGAATTATTTAGGGGAATCTCACTGTCATACGCCAAGCTAGAACGTTGTTGGCTTCACTCGGCTAATTCCCCGTCATTCTTCGAGCTACAGCGTTGTTGGCTTCACTTGCCTATTCGAGTCACATACTTATGTATGCTCCTCGATATATTCTCGTTTGCCGCCTAGCTGTAACTCGAATTATTTAGGGGAAATTTATCAGGTGTTAAGTAATAAATAACTATCGACCCAAATAACCATCCCAATCTTTCCAAACAGGTTGTAAACCCGCTTGAACCAATGCATCGGCGACTTGAGCCGCACTGCGATTATCGTTTGGCGCGAATTGCTCTAATTCAGCTTTTGAATCTGCGTAACCACCCGGCTGGGTTTTCGAACCGGCGCTGACATTATTAATGGCTAAAGGCACCACATGATCGCGAAAATAAGGGGATTCGCGGGTGGATAATGACAATTCAACATTGGGTGCCAGTAAACGAAAAGCACAAATAAGTTGGACTAATTCGGCATCGTTCATCAAAGAAGCAGGTTCAATTCCACCCGCACAAGGTCGTAAGCGTGGAAATGAAATGGAGTAACGACTTTGCCAGTAGTGTTGTTGCAGATACAGTAAATGTTCAGCCACCATGTAGCAATCCGTTCGCCAGCTATTTGATAACCCAATTAATGCCCCTAGACCTATCTTATCAATACCCGCCTTCCCTAAGCGTTCAGGTGTTTCTAATCGCCAGTAAAAATCTTGTTTTTTACCTTTTAAATGATGCAATTGATAGGTTGGTTCGTGGTAGGTTTCTTGATAAACCATGACACCATCCAGCCCCAACGATTTGAGTTCAGCATATTCGTTAGTGCTTAACGGCTGTACCTCCATCATCAATGAGCTAAAGTATTGGCGTATAATTGGCAAATGTCGTCGAAAATAAGCCATTCCAACTTTAGTTTGATGTTCCCCTGTTACCAATAATAAGCTGTCAAAACCAATTTTACGGATCGTCTGACATTCATTAATAATTTCAGATGCGTCGAGGGTTTTACGTTTGATGCGATTGCTCATTGAAAAACCGCAATAAGTACAATCGTTTGCACATAAGTTTGATAAATACAAAGGAACATAAAACCCGACAGCATGACCAAAGCGCTGACGGGTGAGCCGTTGTGCTTTTTGCGCCATTGGCTCAACAAATGGTCGAGCTGCGGGTGACAGCAACGCCATAAAATCATCTAATGTTAAGCTGTCATTGGTGAGTGCATTTTCCACGTCCTGTGCCGTTTTACTATTAATGCGTAGCGTGAGATCGTCCCAGTTGAGCTGTTGCAAACGCTGGCGAAAGCTCATGCTCATTGCAGTACTCCCAGAAAATCAGTTAATGGGCTCGATGCTTCCGCCTGCTGTTTTGGTGCTGCAAGGCCTGCTCGAGAAGCGAGTTCTGCCGCTTCAATGGCCAGTTTGAATGCTTGAGCCATTAACACCGGTTGTTTTGCAACCGCTATCGCCGTATTAACGAGTACGGCGTCTGCGCCCATCTCAATGGCTTCGACAGCATGACTTGGTGCGCCAATCCCAGCATCCACCACTACCGGCACAGTGGCTTGTTCAATGATAATTCGTAGCATTTCTTTGGTGGCTAGACCCTTGTTAGTACCGATAGGTGCGCCGAGAGGCATTACCGCGGCACAGCCGACTTCCTCAAGACGTCGACACAAAACGGGATCAGCACTGCAATAAGGTAAAACGACAAAGCCTTCTTTGACCAGTTGTTCCGCCGCGAGCAAGGTTTCAATAGGATCAGGGAGCAAATAGCGCATATCAGGGTGAATTTCTAATTTAACCCAATTGGTGCCTAACGCTTCACGAGCAAGACGTGCGGCAAATACGGCTTCTTGTGCATTCTTCGCCCCCGAAGTATTTGGCAGTAATTTGATACCAAGGGATTGCAGTGGTTGAAGAATACCGTCATCTTGGCCGCGTAAATTAATGCGTTTCATCGCCATGGTGACTAATTGGCTACCCGAGGCTTTGATCGCATCTTGCATTAAGTTGGCGCTGGCAAATTTACCGGTTCCCGTAAATAAGCGTGATTGAAAAGTGATATCAGCAATTTTTAACATAATCAGCCCCCTGCAATCGCTTGGAACACTAAAATAGTGTCTTGGTCATTAATAAGATAAGAATCCCACTGATTTTTAGGAATGATGACTTGGTTAATGGCTAACGCTACCCCTAATGTTTGGCGTTCAAGTTGCGTTAACAATTCAGTGATCGTGATTGGCGGGTCAAGTGTCATAGGTTGGTCATTGATTATGATATGCATGCTTCCTCCCGACAGATAGGGCACTCAATTGAGGGCGTTAGCTGCAATGTATTCCACTGCTGCTGTTTACCATCAAATAAATGCAATTTACCGCTAAGGGAGGAAGGAAGCCCAACTAATATTTTGAGGGCCTCCAAAGCTTGTAATGTACCGATAACACCGACAACGGGCCCTAAAACACCCGCAGTACGACAATTACGCTGAGGCTCTTCTTGATCAGGATAAAGACAGGCATAACAGCCGGAACTGAATGGCGGTTCTAGCACCATCAATTGCCCCCCAAAACCGACGGCACTGCCACTGATTAATGTGGTGTTTGTCACTACACAGGCAGTGTTGACCGCGTGGCGGGTCGCCATGTTGTCACAGCAATCAAGCACTAAATCCACCTGCTCAACGAGGGGAATTAAGGTTTCGATATCTAATTTCTTCTGTACGACATGGGTTGTGACTAAGGGGTTCAATTGATGAAGCCGATCAGCAGCTAACTGTGCTTTTGATTGCGTAATATCATCAGTATCGTATAAAACTTGTCTTGGCAAATTAGAGACATGTAAATCATCGTGGTCGGCTAACCAAATTTCGCCAACACCGGCTCCCGCTAAATAAAGGGAAGCGGGGGAACCTAACCCACCTAAACCGACAATCAGCACTTTGCTATTTTTGAGTTTTTGTTGCCCATCAGGGCTGACATCTTCGAGCAATAGCTGGCGGCTGTAACGCATAAATTCTTGGTCACTCAGCATGATAGATCCTTTCGAGTCATGATTAGGGGGCGTTCGCTAAAAATAGCGGCAGCACCCTAATTATCAATCAGTTAATGAGAACGTTTGTTTTCAATTAAATCTAACAATGTTTTCGTCGCGGCTAACCAATCATCGGCCTGTGTAATTGCGCTGACGAGGGCAACACTACCGACACCCGTTGCAAGCACCGCGGGTACCTTATCAATAGAGATCCCCCCAATAGCCACTGTCGGGTAGTCAGGTGTCGCAGCGACCATGTATTTGAGCGTTTCCAAACCTTGTGGTGAAGA
Source organism: Providencia heimbachae ATCC 35613 (assembly GCF_001655055.1). GTDB lineage: Bacteria > Pseudomonadota > Gammaproteobacteria > Enterobacterales > Enterobacteriaceae > Providencia > Providencia heimbachae. The sequence continues at coordinate 21,266 of NZ_LXEW01000036.1, forward strand.
TGGCATCTCTTTCGTTTGAGTGGGAAAAATATGTCCCATTGCGATATAAGAAGGGCGTACCGATTTAGCGATAGTAAGTTCTTGTTCATCGTGGGTTGAAACCCCTAACCGCAAACCTGCTTGGTGGATAGCGTGTAAGTCAGTGGTTTCTAGATCTTCTTGCCCAAGATGAACGCCATAAGCACCAAATTCAACAGCCAGATGCCAGTAATCGTTAATAAATAACCGTGCGTTATGTTGCTTGCCAATGGCTATTGCTTTTTGTATGTCATCACGAACCTGATCATCCGGTTTGTCTTTGATGCGTAATTGAATGGTGGAAACACCAGCATTTAGCAGGCGTTCAATCCATTCAACTGAATCGACAACAGGATACAGTCCCAATTTTTGCTCAGTTTTGGGGAAAGGTGAGCTTGGTAAGTTAAGCAATTTTCTCATCGCTCATCACCTCTTTACGACCTGTTTCAGACTCAGTGATTTCAGCGCCATGATAGAGTTCACTGCCGTGTGCACGGAAAGCTTCAGACATTTGTTCCATGCCTTGTTCTTTTTCAGCAGCTTCTTTTTGCGCTGCATAATCACGCACTTCTTGTGATATTTTCATCGAACAAAATTTTGGACCACACATAGAGCAAAAGTGGGCAACTTTTCCAGAGGCTTGTGGCAGCGTTTCATCGTGATATTTACGTGCTGTTTCTGGGTCGAGGGCAAGGTTAAATTGGTCTTCCCAACGGAACTCAAAGCGGGCTTTAGACATGGCATTATCACGAATTTGTGCACCAGGGTGGCCTTTTGCAAGGTCAGCGGCATGTGCTGCAATTTTATAGGTGATAAGCCCCTGTTTTACATCATCTTTATTCGGTAGTCCTAAATGCTCTTTTGGGGTGACGTAACACAACATCGCGCAGCCAAACCAGCCAATCATCGCCGCGCCAATACCGGAGGTGAAGTGGTCATAACCTGGAGCAATATCGGTTGTTAATGGGCCTAAAGTATAAAATGGCGCTTCGTGGCAATGTTCGAGTTCTTCGGTCATATTGCGGCGGATCATTTGCATTGGTACGTGGCCGGGGCCTTCAATCATCACTTGAACATCGTATTCCCACGCAATTTTGGTTAACTCTCCAAGGGTATGAAGTTCTGCGAATTGAGCTGCATCGTTAGCATCTTGAATAGAGCCCGGACGTAAGCCATCCCCTAATGACAATGACACATCGTAAGCGGCACAAAGTTTACAAATTTCACGGAAATGCACATACAAGAAATTTTCTTGGTGATGAGATAAACACCATTTCGCCATAATAGACCCACCACGGGAGACAATGCCCGTTAGGCGTTTTGCGGTCATCGGTACATAACGCAGTAGCACGCCAGCATGGATGGTGAAGTAATCAACCCCTTGTTCCGCTTGTTCGAGTAGAGTATCGCGGAACATTTCCCATGTGAGATCTTCGGCAACTCCATTCACTTTTTCCAGCGCTTGGTAAATCGGTACAGTACCAATTGGTACAGGGCTATTACGTAAGATCCATTCACGAGTTTCATGAATATAGCGACCCGTTGATAAATCCATCACGGTGTCCGCACCCCAGCGAGTCGACCAAATCAGTTTTTCAACTTCTTCCTCAATTGATGAGGTAACGGAAGAATTACCAATATTGGCATTCACTTTCACCAGAAAGTTACGACCAATAATCATCGGTTCAGATTCAGGGTGATTAATATTAGCGGGAATGATGGCGCGTCCAGCGGCAACTTCTTGGCGTACAAATTCGGGCGTAATGTTTTCAGGTAAATTTGCGCCAAATCCTTGTCCTGGATGTTGTTGAAGTAACACTTCACCACGAATGCGTTCACGTCCCATATTCTCGCGAATGGCGATAAACTCCATTTCTGGGGTAATAATGCCTTTGCGTGCATAGTGCAATTGAGTTACACATTTATGAGTTTGTGCTTTGAGAGGCTGCGGTCGGTTGTTAAAGCGAAGGTGGTCAAGGCCTGCATCAGCTAAGCGTTGCTGAGTAAAATCGGAACTTAAGTTATCGATAGTTGTAGTATCTGCACGCTCATTGATCCAAGGCGCGCGAATTTTTTTCAATCCTTTATGTACATTGAGTACTGATTCAGGATCACCATAAGGCCCAGATGTATCATAAATGGGAATAGGTTCGTTATCTTCAAATTGAGGGGTGTTTTTATCGCCGCCAAGTAGTGTTGGAGAGAGTTGAATTTCCCGCATTGGGATTTGAATATCCTCCCGAGAACCTTGCAAATAGATACGTTTTGAATTGGGAAAAGAAACGCCCGATACGGTATTGATAAAGTCTTCTGCGGCATCACGCTGTGCTTTGCGAGTGCGTGCCGGAGCAGGTTGTGGAGAAACATCTGTAGTAGGTATAGCATTAGAGATAATTGTATTATTAGACATAGCAAATTCCTGACATTGTCACGGGCTAAGACGCACGATGCGTATAGCAGGTTATCGTAAGAAAGTTGCTTGTCAGGAGTTCGGAGGAGTAATAAAAAGACGTTGCGGCTAGTTTTTCACCAAATGGAGCAGCGAAAATTGCGCTGATAGATTACTCTTGTTCCCTTCGCGGGTATTAACCCGATCAGGTTCCGCGGATCCCGAATTAACGGTCTCAGCCCGATGTTTGCACATGCTAGGCACTCCGACAAGAATTAATCAGTATATGGTTCTTTCTGATTATAACAAGTATTTTCCTCGTCATTCTTCGCGCGATAGGTGCGTCGATTTCATAGATTTACCCGAATCACATACTTATGTATGCTCATCGGGATAATTCTATTCATCTCCTTCCTCTAGCACGAATAATTTAGAGGAACCTTTGTAAAGACTGGTTAGTTAAAAACCTTTGTAAAGGCTCGCTAGCGTGAATAGTTTAAGGGAAGTTTTGAAAACAATTTAGTTAGGAACCTTTGGAAAGGCTGGTTAACTAAAACCTAAACCTACAAACTCCATGCATACTGCGGCCAGTTATTTTCTTTGGCGGCTTGCGTTAGGCGTTCGTCGCCGTTGACGATAAAGGTTTCATCGGCGAAATGGCACATGGGGAGATCGTTGGCAGAGTCGGTATAAAAATAAATATAAGCATCAGTGATCGGCTGGTGGCTGATCCACTGCATTAGCCGTTTGACTTTACCTTCTTTAAAGGTGGGGATTCCTTCAGTTTCAGTGGAATAGCAGCCATCTTTTTGTTTTATATCGATCCCCATAACGATGTCTGCATTGAGTCGTTCAGCGATTTTTTTTACGATAAAAGTCACCGTGGCGGAGATCACAATAATCGGGATCTCTTGGGATCGGTAAGTGGCGATCGTTTTGACCGCCTCAGGGTATATACGAGGCAAAATAATGGTATCGACAAAATTATCTAACCACAGATCAACTTGCTCTATTTTCATGCCAGATAGCGCCTGCATACTAAATTTCAGGTAGGTCACCATATCCAAAGAGCCTGCATTATATTGAACCATCATCTCTTTATCTGCTTCAACAAAACGTGGGTCAGTGATGATTTTTTTATCCCACAAATATTGTGTCCACAGCACACTACTATCACCTTGAACTATGGTGTCATCTAAATCAAAAATGGCTAATTTGTTCTGCATTTTTTACCTTTATATTCGGTCAACTTATTCATTAATTGAGCGCACGAATTTCATTTTTATTAAACATTAATTCAAGGTGTGTTCCGGGCTCAAAAAGCCTTTCGGAAGAACGATTGAGTAAATCGACCGTCATATTTCCGGCTGGGGTATTCACAGAATAACGAATGATATTTCCAAGTAATTGATGGTCAATAATAATTGCGTCAACAGGATGAGAAATATGGTTGCCATATTGGCGCCCGCTTTCTTTAACATAGATAGATTCAGGGCGTATCGCCAACGTGCCTTGAAGGTTCAAGCCTAACATCGCATTGGCTTTTTCGGCTTCGACTAAATTATAATTTCCCATAAAGCGTGCTACAAACTCATTGGCGGGCTGAGTATAAATATTTTCTGCGGTATCGCTTTGAATAATAGAACCTTTATTCATTAAAAATATCCTATCTGACATGATCATCGCTTCGTCTTGATCATGGGTGACAAAGAGCGTTGTTAGATTTAGCTCACGCTGGATAGAACGGATTTGTTGACGCAGATGCTTACGAATTCGCGCATCAAGGGCAGATAACGGCTCATCGAGTAATAATATCTGGGGCTTCATCACAAGGGCGCGAGCAAGTGCAACACGCTGACGCTGGCCACCAGAGAGTTGGTGAGGATATTGCTGCTCTTTTCCTTGTAATTCAACCATCTCAATCACTTCTGCAACGGCTCTATCTCTCTCTCGGCTGTCGATTTTGCGCATTTTTAAACCAAAGGCAATATTTTCAGCGACGGTCATATTGGGAAATAAAGCATAGCTTTGAAATACCATCCCAACGCCACGCTGTTGAGCTGGTTGGTGGGTAATATTTTTACGATTGATATAAAGCTCACCGCTATTGGGTTGTTCGAGACCTGCAATACAGCGTAATAGTGTTGATTTACCACAACCACTTGGGCCGAGCAGGGTGATAAATTCCCCTTTTTCGATGGTAAATTGGATATCAGCAAATACCTGACTTTGACCAAAGGATTTACTTAATTTTTCGGCAATCACATAACTCATTATTCATCTCCAGAACGGCTTAATCGAGTTGCAAGCCAAGTGAGTAGCAAGGTAAATAGGAAATAAGACATCACTAATGCAGAAGTGAAGTGGCCACTGGTTTGCCGCATATTGAAAAGATAGATTTGTAGGGTCTCATAACGGGTTCCTACTAAGATATTGGCAAAGACAAATTCACCCATTAAAAATGAAAATGAAATCAATAATGAAACAAGGAAGCCTTTACGAATATTGGGCAGTACAATCATCATGAAGGCTTTAAAGGTGCTTGCACCTAACAAGTGAGCCGCATCCATCAAATCATGTAAATTAATACCTTGGAAACTATTTGCTAGTGCGCGGTACATAAACGGCAAAGTGATAGTGAAATAGGTGCCGATTAATATCCATGGTGTTCCCACTAACATAAAGGGCTCATCAGCGAATATTTGCAATAAACCGACGGAAGACACCACGGGTGGGATAGCAAAAGGCAGAATAATCAACAAATCCATCAAGCCTTTCATCTTTGGAAATCGGTAAAATACCGCAAATGTCATGGGTAAGATAACCAAGGTGCTGACGAGTAATGTCCCGAAACAAATAATCAACGAGCGACCAAATGCCATTAAAAATCGAGGGTCTTGCCATAATTGTAAATACCATTTAATTGATAACGAATCAGGCAATACCGTTGCGCCCCATTGGCTCGAAATTGAATAGAGAAAAGTGGCAATAATTGGAAGGATAAGTAGGCCTGCGACACTAATTAATATTAATTTATGTAGCCACAAACCCGATACTTTAGTGGTCATACTTGAGCTGATAGCATTATTATTTTGCATGGTAGCTCCGTTTTAATAACCAATGATAGATTGCGGTGATGAAACCAAGAATTACAATAAGCAAAACGGATAATGCCGCCGCCATATTCGGTTCTAAAAATAAGTCTCCAGATACTAAACTTGCAATCCGGATAGTCACGAGATTGTAATTACCACTTGTGAGTGCATAAGTACTGGCGTAAGCCCCAACCGCATTGGCGACCAAAATAATAAAAGTACCGAGTAACGCAGGGGCGAGTACTGGGATCGCAACCTTAAACCAATAGGTTAACTTACTGGCTCCCATGGTTTTTGCCGCATCTTCCCACTCAGGTCTTAGCGCATCAAAAGCGGGATAAAGTAATAAAATGCCAAGTGGAATTTGGAAATAGATATACAGCAGCATTAATCCACTTGCGCTATAGATATTAAAATCTTCAATAATTCCCCATGCTTTTAATTGCAGGGTAATCGCACCGTTAAAGCCTAAAATAATGATAAAGGCAAAAGCGAGAGGAACACCGCTAAAATTACTGGCCATCGTGGTGAAAGAGATCATCATGCGGCGCACTTTTCCTTGCATTTTATAAATAGAAAAGGCAGTTGCACTGGCAATTAATAATCCAATCACACTACAAATAATGGAAAGCCACAGCGTATTTTCAAAGGCTTGGAGATAGAAATCATTGGTGAATATTTCGAAATAGTTGGAAATAGACCAGCTTTCTTCATAAATAAAGCTGTTAATCAGCACCCAAATCATTGGCGCTAGCTGAAATAGGCAAAATAGGGTAATAAAAGGCAGCATCAATAACGCAGCTTTCCAGTGAATGCGCGCGAGCCATTTTTTTAACATAGCGATTTTCCCTAATGTTTGCCTTGCCTGTTTGCAGGGAGCGGTAATATCAGCCATCAGCGCCCCCCTACTAGCAATGGATGACAAACGGGCTTATCAATAGGATTAACACCTAGTAGGGTACACACAGTACCGCAAATATCTGTTTGTTTAATATTGCAGGGGGAGTAGTGTGAAAATTGCGACCCAATGGTCAATAAAGGAACAGTACACTCCTCCGGTAAAATGCCACCGTGGCTATGGTCATTATTCATGCCGTGATCGCTGGTCACGATGATTTGGTAACCTTGTTCCATCCAGATAGGAATATAGTTCGATAAAATAATATCGGCTTTACGCGCTGCATTACGGTATTGAGAAGAATCAAAACCAAACTTGTGCCCTGTATCATCGATGTTCATTGGATGAATTAATAAAAAATCAGGGGAAAATTGCGTGCGTAAATATTCTGCATCAATAAATAAATGGTCATCAGGGTAGCTATCCGCTTGATAAAAGCAGCCATGCTGAATAGGTAATTGTTCATCATGAGTAAAGCGGTCGCGTGTCGCGATAAAAGGTGCGCGATTATAAAGCTCACTAACCCAGTAATAGGCAGCCGCCGCCGTTGTTTTTCCAGCTTGGTGAGCAAGGGAAAACACGCTCTCAAAATGGGATAAACGGACGACCTCATTATTGACAATACCGCTGTTTACTGGAGAAACACCCGTTAAAATACATTCATATAGTGGGCGTGACATTGAAGGGAGTTCGCACTCTATTTTATAAAGCGTTGCTTTGTCAGCGCGGATTAATCCATTGAGATAGCCCATACAATGATGGGCTACTGAATAACTTAATCCGTCTAAGACAATAAGTATGACTTTGTCAGACATGATTCGGCCTTAATTATTGCTGGTGGATTAATACTTGCTGTTGCCACATTTTTGGCAGATTGCGAGAGGATTTTTCCCAGCCTTCCGCATTTTTAATTGGGCGAACATTTTTATATTGTTCATCAGGGAGTAACTTAGATTTAATGGAATCAGGCAATGTCAGATATTGTGCACGAATAGGGCGAGCATAACCTTCTGCAAGGTTTAATTGGCCTTTATCGCTAAAGATAAATTCACGCGCTAATTTTGCTGCATTTGGGTTTTTGGCATATTTATTAATAATGGTGGTATAGCCTGAAATAACAGAACCATCGGATGGAATAATAACGGTAAAGCGGTCTCGGTTAATTTGGTCGCGATAATTTAGGGCATTAAAGTCCCATAGAATTCCGACTTCAACTTCACCTTTTTCTAAGCTTGCAACGCTTGGGTCATTAACACTTAAACGTTTTTGTTTTGCCAATTCAGCAAAGAATTCGATAGCAGGTTTGATATTTGTTTCATCGCCCCCACGCGCAAAAGCAGCAGCAAGCACGGCATTATTAGCTTGAGCGGCAATACCGACATCGCCAACAGTGACTTTGTATTTACCTTTTAGTAAATCATCCCAACTCTTTGGTGCATCTTTGACTAACTCATTGTTGATCATAAAGGCAATCGAGCCAGTATAAGCGAGTGCCCAATGTCCATCCTTATCTTTCGCCCAATCAGGAATTTGTGACCATGTTGTTGGTTTATATGGTTGGGTAACCCCTTTTTGTACTGCAATAGGGCCAAAAGAGGCGCCAACATCACCAATATCGGCAGTGGCATTCTTTTTTTCGGCATCAAATTTGGCAATTTCTTGAGCGGAACTTAAATCAGTATCTTGGTGTTTTAACCCATACTGTGTTTCTAAGTCTTGCCAAGTTCCTTTCCAGTTAGCCCATGTGTCCGGCATACCAACGCTATACACTTGTCCTTCTTTTTTTGCCGCATTAATTAATTCGGTTAGATTAGCATCTGCCGCTAATGCAATACTTGATGTTGTTAAGGATATTAAAATAGCCGGTACGATAGTTTTCATCTGTTCTCTCACTATTGAGGAGCTGTATTAGTTGCTTAGCATGCTAATTTTTTAAGATGACAAACAGTTGACGGTAAGATGACACTTTTGATACATGGTGACTTTAAACTGTCTAAAAAGTGTCAAACTTCACATCAAAAAATGATGAATAGAACGTTCGAATGACTTTGTGTGAAAGAAGTGTATTGTGTAATAAACGCATATTCCTAATTGAAAAATAAAAACCATAAAAGATGTAAAAAATGAATAAACTCACATTAGTAGGAACAGAAAGTGGCTGGTGGTTCGTCTGTTTCGCCGGTCGGTTATGGCTACCTCAAGGGGATATTCCCAGAGGAAACGCAAAAGAATATTCACTCGTTGGCAAAACAGCGACACCAATTGGTGAATGGCAAGGTGAGATTGTTTGGCTAATTGCAGAAAAAATGCCATCGGATATGGCATCCCCACGTTTAGTGGCGGCTCAAGACGAAGGACTATTTCGTCTCGCAGGTCGAGGTGTACAGCTTGCTGAATTTTATCGTTCACATCGATATTGTGGCTATTGCGGTACTTTGATGCGCCACAGTAAAACGGAATGGGCTTGTCTCTGTGACCATTGTCATGAACGATATTATCCGCAAATTGCCCCTTGCATTATTGTCGGCATTCGTCGCGATGACCATATTTTACTGGCTCAGCATCGTCGTCATTCGCAAAATCCACTATTTACTGTATTAGCAGGTTTCGTGGAAGTGGGTGAAACATTGGAAGAGGCGGTTGCACGGGAAGTGATGGAAGAAAGTAATATTAAAATACGCAACATCCGCTACGTGTCTTCACAACCTTGGCCATTCCCCCACTCTTTAATGATGGGTTTTCTTGCGGATTATGAGAGCGGAGAGATCAAGGTCGATCCTCATGAGTTAATTAGTGCAAATTGGTATCATTACAATGAGTTACCTTTAATTCCGCCCGGAGATACCATTGCAAGGCGCTTAATTGAAGATACTGTCGCGTTGTGCCGCAATCACGATGATGAAATGGGCTCATAGTCGCGCCCTAATTTTGTTGCCTTTTACATGTTACACTATGCCCAAAATATTGAGAGTTGCAGGTAGTCAACAACCCTACAATTCAAAGTATGACGGGTATATTACAGCCATTTGCGGCGGCCACTGACTATAATGGAGTAAATAATGACTGAGTTGAAAAATGACCGCTATCTACGTGCGTTGCTACGTCAGCCTGTAGATGTAACCCCAGTATGGATGATGCGACAAGCAGGGCGTTACTTGCCTGAATATAAAGCAACACGTGCGGAAGCTGGTGATTTTATTGCTCTTTGTAAAAATACCGAGTTAGCCTGTGAAGTGACTCTTCAGCCATTACGCCGCTTTCCATTAGATGCTGCGATCCTTTTTTCTGATATTTTGACTGTTCCAGATGCGATGGGATTGGGTCTTTACTTTGAAACAGGGGAAGGCCCTCGTTTTGAAAGGCCGATTAGCAGCATGGCCGATGTGCAAAAACTGCCTATTCCAGATCCAGAAGATGAGCTGGGTTATGTCATGAATGCCGTTAGAGCTATTCGCAAAGCACTAAATGGTGATGTCCCCTTGATTGGTTTTTCGGGCAGTCCATGGACGCTGGCGACTTATATGGTTGAGGGGGGAAGTAGTAAGGCTTTTACTAAAATCAAAAAAATGATGTATGAAGACCCCAAAGCGCTGCACCTTTTACTCGATAAACTTGCGGATAGCGTCATTTTGTATCTCAATGCACAAATTCGAGCGGGCGCACAATCACTCATGATTTTTGATACTTGGGGTGGTGTATTGACGAAGCGGGATTACTTGCAGTTCTCACTACACTATATGCACAAAATCATTGATGGACTGATCAGAGAAAACGACGGTCGTCGCGTGCCTGTCACTTTGTTTACTAAAGGTGGTGGACAGTGGCTAGAGGAAATGGCGGCAACCGGTTGTGATGCACTAGGCCTTGATTGGACAACTGAAATTGCGGATGCCCGTCGCCGTGTTGGTGATAAGGTGGCATTGCAAGGGAATATGGACCCATCGATGTTATATGCACCTCCTGCACGAATTGAAGAAGAAGTGCAAAATATCCTCGCGGGTTTCGGTAAAGGTGATGGTCACGTGTTTAACTTAGGGCATGGTATTCATCAGGATGTTTCACCTGAGCATGCCGGTGTATTCGTTGATGCAGTTCACCGTTTCTCCCGCCAATATCATCAATAAATAACTCTCAATTATCATTTATTGATGAGTATAATTTGTGGTGTATTTACAGTGCCTTGTAAGTACACCATTATCATCTATGATTAATTATTATTACGCATCGCAAGTATTGAGCAGATCATGGTTTTAGATACTAAGCTATTACGGCAAACACAAACTGAGCAAGCCCAACAAATTATTTTGCATGATGAATACCTATCACCCCGTTTTATTGGCGGTGCAGATGTTGGGTTTGAACAGCAAGGACGTGTGACTCGGGCTGTCATCGCTGTGTTGTCATGGCCTGAGCTAAAACTGGTTGAATACCAAATTGCGCGTGTGCCGACTGAGCTTCCTTATATCCCCGGTTTATTATCATTTCGAGAAGTACCGGGACTGATGGCTGCATGGTCACAAATAAAACAAAAACCTGATTTAGTATTAGTCGATGGGCAAGGTATTGCACACCCAAGGCGTTTTGGTGTTGCTTGTCACTTTGGTTTAGAGGCTAATATTCCAACAATCGGCGTGGCAAAAAGTCGTTTATGTGGTGATGATGTAGAGCTTGGTGAAGAGCAAGGAAATTATCAGGTATTAAAACAAGGTGAAAATCAACTAGGTTGGGTGCTACGTAGCAAAAAACGCTGTAAGCCTTTATATATTTCTCCCGGACATAAAATGGGTTTTTCTTCTTCGTTAACGTGGGTAAAGCAGTGCTTACAAGGCTATAGACTGCCAGAACCAACCCGTTTTGCTGATGGAATTGCCTCTAATCGCACATTTTTTAGGCGAATGAATGAGAAAATCGGCTAATTATCAGCAAAATATGTGGCATTGACAGATTTTCAGGTAAACTGCGAAGTATTAAGATTGATGAGTCAGAAATTATGTTAAGAAATCCCATTCATTTGAGGTTGGAAAAATTAGAAGGCTGGCAGCATACGACGTTTATGGCGTGTCTGTGCGAAAGAATGTATCCCAACTTTCAAATGTTTTGTCGTCAAACTGAGTTTGCAGATGAAAAAGCGTATCGTTCTATACTTGATTTAGTGTGGGAAACGCTGGTCATAAAAGATAGCAAAGTTAATTTCGACAATCAGTTAGAAAAATTAGAAGAAATTATCCCTTCAGCGGATGATTTCGATATGTATGGTGTGTATCCCGCAATAGATGCCTGTATTGCATTAGGGGAAGTCATCCACTCAAAATTGAGCGGAGAAACCCTAGAGCACGCAATATTGGTTAGCGAAGCATCCATTCGTACCGTCGCCATGCTTGAAATGACCCAAGCAGAACGCGAGATGACAGAGCAAGAACTCGGAGAATTATCTTCTATTGAAGAGGAATGGGATATCCAGTGGGACATTTTCCGTTTACTAGCAGCTTGTGAAGAACGAGACTTAGAGTTAATTAAAGGATTAAAATCTGACCTCCGCGAAGCGGGGGTTAGCAATATAGGCATTACTCTGGGCTGATTTTTGCGTTTTTATTAACGAAAACGTGACTTGAAGCAGTAATGCTGAGTACTAAGGCTTCACATAAGCCCCTAGTCTGGTCTACATTTAGGGGCGAGAAGAAGTGGCTATCGGGGGCGTGTATCAGGGGCTGTCAATTTGGCATATCCGACGCACTCGATGCTTTGCAAACGATAAACACACTGTGTAAGGATAATTTATGAATAAGACTGAATTAGTTGAAGCTATCGCCGAATCAGCAGACCTGAGCAAAGTTCAGGCAAAAGCAGCATTAGAAGCTACTTTAAATGCTATCACTGAAACGCTGAAAAATGGCGAACAAGTACAACTGGTCGGTTTCGGTACTTTTAAAGTTAACCAACGTGCAGAACGTACCGGTCGTAACCCACAAACTAAAGCAGAAATTTTAATTCCTGCTACAACTGTACCTGCGTTCACTGCTGGTAAGTCTTTGAAAGAAGCAGTAAAATAAGTACATTGTATACAAGAATCATCAATAGGGGTAAGAACCTACCCCTTTTGTTTATTCGAAAAGGGTTGCTGGTATTGGGAGTTCTCTCAATGCTCAGCGCCTGCTCCTCTAATGCGCCTAAGCTTCCTGAGTTCAGTGCAAGCGGGTTTATTGCCGATGATGGCGTAATTCGTATGTGGCGACTCAATGATACGAAAAGCCAACCTCTCGTCTTAATGGTTGTTTACAGCCCCTACAAAGGTACCGATACCTCCGTTAGTTTTTTCGAATACCGAATGGGAAAACTTTGGCAAATTCGTAGCCAAACGCTAAACCAAGGTGACGAAAATATAATGGAACAGCTACGCTTTAATAAGAATGATGATATTGTTTTTATGCAGCGCGAGCTAAAAGGTAGTAAAACACCGCTCACTTCGGATGAAATTGCGCGTTGGCGTTTTGAGGCCGACCGAGTACTTGAAACCAACACGGCACTGATTGTTGGTGGTATAAAACTTTATCAAGGCCATTGGCAGCAAGGTGAAATTACGACCTGTGAAGGTGATGTACGTGATGTAACCTTTGAGCCTTATGCTGAAAAATGGTTAAAAAGTAGAGCAAGTGTTTGGCATAAACAGCTTAGTGTGGCGTGGTTGGAGTCGTCAGAAGGGAATCAACTTTTGATGGTGGCGGATACGGACTTTTGCAGTTGGCAACCTTCTAAAGATTCTTTGTAGGTTAGTGCTCGGCGTCTTTCGAACCACAGCAGTATTGCTACGTTCGTTCACTCTAGTCACATACTTATGTATGCTCCTAGAGATTCTCTCTCTTGCGGCTTTGCTGTGATTCGAAATACTTAGAGCCATTGGCTGTGGGTAAGGTCAAAAGTAAGCTAAATTCTAATTCCAATTCCAATTCAAAAAATAGAAACGTAGAAAATAAAAAAGCTGATAAAAGTTTTCTCTTATCAGCTCGTGTAATGATTTTAGTGACTTCTATTATTTGATTCGGGCAATCGCACGGTAACCGATGTCATTGCGATAGAAGCTATCATTCCAATGAATGGATTTTGCGGCTTCGTATGCTTTGGCTTGGGCTTTGGCAATATCAGCGCCGAGCGCGGTAACACATAATACACGACCACCGGCAGTGGTGACTTCACCATCTTTCATTGTCGTACCTGCATGAAACACCTTGCTATCAGGCACTTCTGCTGTTGGTAAGCCCGAAATAACATCACCATTGCGATAATCACCTGGGTAGCCACCCGCTGCAATAACAACACCCAGAGCAGGGCGTTCATCCCATAATGAATCTTTACCCGCTAACTCACCTTTTGCGCCTGCAAGGCACAGTGCGATGAGGTCAGACTGTAGACGCATCATAATAGGTTGAGTCTCAGGGTCACCAAAGCGACAGTTAAACTCAATCACTTTAGGGTTGCCTGCTTTATCAATCATCAATCCCGCGTATAGAAACCCTTGGTAGCGATTACCTTCTTGATCCATTCCATTCACGGTTGGATAAATCACTTGTTCCATAACACGTTGGTGAATTTGATCAGTAACAACTGGCGCAGGGGAATAAGCACCCATACCACCTGTATTCAAACCCGTATCACCATCACCTACACGTTTGTGATCTTGGCTAGTTGCCATTGGAATGACATTCTCGCCATCAACCATAACAATAAAGCTCGCTTCCTCACCATCAAGAAATTCTTCGATGACAATACGATGCCCTGCATCACCGAAAGCATTACCGGCTAACATATCTTGAACCGCATCTTTGGCTTCTTGCAGCGTCATGGCAACAATAACGCCTTTACCTGCGGCTAAACCATCTGCCTTGATAACAATGGGCGCACCGACTTTATCTAAATAAGCGAAAGCAGGTTCAACTTCGGTAAAATTTTCATAAGCCGCGGTGGGAATATTATGACGAGCTAAAAAATCTTTGCTAAATGCTTTTGAGCCTTCAAGTTGTGCAGCGCCTTTAGTTGGACCAAAAATTGTCAGCCCAGCATTTTTAAACGCATCAACAATACCAATGACTAATGGCGCTTCAGGGCCAACAATCGTCAGACCCACTTGGTTCTCTTTTGCGAATTGAAGTAATGAATCAATATCGGTCGCTGAAATATTGACGTTCTCAAGAGCAGGCTCAAGTGCCGTGCCCGCATTACCCGGTGCGACATAAACTTTATCTGCGAGTGGTGATTGAGCCGCTTTCCATGCTAAGGCATGTTCACGGCCGCCACCGCCAATAATTAAAATATTCATTAATAAACCTCTAATAGCTAGTGACGGAAATGACGCATATTAGTGAAAATCATTGCAATGCCGTGTTCATTGGCAGCATCAATGATTTCATTATCACGAATAGAGCCACCGGGTTGAATAACACAGGTCACGCCAACAGAAGCTGCCGCATCAATACCATCACGGAATGGGAAGAAAGCATCTGATGCCATAGCACAGCCAGCAACTTCTAACCCTTCATCAGCCGCTTTTATGCCTGCTATTTTGGCAGAATATACACGGCTCATTTGCCCTGCGCCAATACCGATAGTCATATCATTTTTCGCATAAACAATGGCATTTGATTTAACAAACTTAGCGACCTTCCAGCAAAATAGTGCATCTTTCAGTTCGCGCTCAGTAGGCTGGCGCTTAGTGACTACACGTAAATCATCGGCTTCGACCATACCTAAATCGCGGTCTTGCACTAACAGACCCCCATTTACACGCTTAAAATCTAAACCAGCAACAGGTTTCGCCCATTCACCACAGATGAGAACTCGAACATTTTGTTTGGTTGCAAGAATAGGAAGAGCATCATCGGCAACAGAAGGTGCAATAATAACTTCAACGAATTGACGTTCAATAATCGCTTCTGCGGTAACTTTATCTAATGGGCGATTAAACGCAATGATACCGCCAAATGCAGAAGTTGGGTCTGTTTTGAATGCGTTGTCATAAGCGGCATGAATATTATTACCAATTGCAACACCACAAGGGTTAGCATGCTTAACAATCACACATGCCGGCTCTTCGAAAGACTTAACACATTCAAGAGCCGCGTCTGTATCTGCAATATTATTATAGGATAGTGCTTTACCTTGAATTTGCGTGGCAGTGGCAATAGAAGCTTCTTTTAGATTATCTTCTATATAGAAGGCAGCATCTTGGTGGCTGTTCTCGCCGTAGCGCATATCTTGCTTTTTGATAAAGTTCAAATTCAAGGTACGAGGAAAACGTCCAGAAGGTTGAGTTGTATCACCATGATAAGGTGCAACGAGTTCACCGAAGTAGTTAGCAATCATACTGTCATAAGCTGCGGTGTGTTCAAATGCTTTAATAGCAAGATCAAAACGTGTTGACCCATTCAGCGAGTTTCCGTGATTATCCATCTCATCAATGATTGTCTGGTAATCATTACTATTCACTACAATAGTAACATCTTTATGGTTTTTTGCTGCTGAGCGAACCATTGTTGGGCCACCGATATCGATATTCTCAATGGCGTCTTCTAATGTGCAGTTAGGCTTTGCGACAGTTTGAGCAAATGGATATAAATTCACAACAACCATATCGATAGGTGCAATATCATGTTCTTGCATGATGCCATCATCAATTCCGCGGCGACCTAAAATTCCACCATGAACTTTAGGATGTAATGTTTTTACACGGCCATCCATCATTTCAGGGAATCCTGTGTAATCTGAAACTTCAGTAACCTTCAGGCCTGATTCCGCTAACAGTTTGGCTGTGCCACCCGTAGAGAGGAGTTCAACACCACGGTGAGAAAGCGCCTTCGCGAATTCAACAACCCCTGTTTTATCAGATACGCTAAGTAGGGCACGACGGATAGGACGAAGCAATTGCATGAGATAGATCCCTTGGATTTAGATAAATAAGGCAATGATGAGCAATCATGTTAGTTGGAAGAGATGTTTTTCTCTTCTTATATACCTAATCATAAAAGCGGAATTTCGCTGTTTCTTCAATAGCTATATATAAGTCACTAACAATTTCAGAACATAAAAACAAAATCAATGCTGAATTTTCGTGTTAATTGTAACGCAAACGTTTGCGTAATGCGCGCTAAATTTTGAACTTTTTAGTGTCTGTGGATAATTTTGTGGATAAATCTGTATAAATGGGGGTTTTGCTGTGGAATGCAGCAGTTGAACAAAAAAATGCAAAAAAAGGGTTGCCAGATTTTTCTGGTTCCCTATAATGCGCATCCACTGACCGGGAACAAGACAACGCAAAGCGCGATGAACACTGAAACGGCAGCGAGAGATTCTGAAAAGAAAAAGCAAAAAATCGCTTGACTCTCAATGAGGAAAACGTATTATACGTCACCTCGCAGTAACGACCCAGAAGGTCACTTTTCGCA
>NZ_LXEW01000037.1 GCF_001655055.1 Providencia heimbachae ATCC 35613
CCTGTTTTGCCGTTTGCTCTCGTGGACTTCACGGATAGGGCCTTGCCAATACGCAATACAGCAGACCCCTTTTCTTTATTCTTACCAAACCGTCTATTTTATTGTCTTATCACCTTGATTAAAGACATCGCTTTCTCGTCAGGGGATCTCGTTTTCCTGTGCACTCTTCACTTTATTCATTTGATCAATTTTATTTAATACCAATTTATGAAAGCTTATCTGACCTCTTTTATCGTTTGTTCTCGCGATTAACCGCCTAACCCACGGATATAACCAGCGGGCTTCTCTTGTTCTTATCCTCCCCCTTTCTATTTTCGCTTGCTTCCTTTGTTTTCCATCTAAACCTGTTAGCCTATCACCAGAAATAAATAGCAACCTTTAGATTTAAATTAAATTGATTTTATAGGGTGATATCGAGTGTCATGTAAAAACTGAGAATTAAATCAACAGTACTATGGGTAGAAATAAATAAAAAATATTAGATACTTATAAAACCTGTGTAAAATCATCAAATTATAAATTTGATAAACTTAAAGAATAAGCATAGCATTTTTGGTTATATGAAATTAATTCAACTAACCTTGAAAAGCTCGACAAGGTGGGTAACATTGGTTAGATTATTTAGCATTCTAGAAGTCTAAACGTATAAAAGGGATAAATGATGCCAATTCGTTTACCAGATGAGCTACCCGCTGTAAATTTCTTGCGTGAAGAGAATGTTTTTGTCATGACAACGACAAGGGCAAGTCATCAGGAGATACGCCCTTTGAAAGTGTTAATACTCAATCTTATGCCTAAGAAAATAGAAACTGAAAATCAGTTTTTACGGTTATTATCAAATACACCATTACAGATTGATATTCAGTTATTACGAATTGATCAGCGTGAATCCAAAAATACACCGACAGAGCATCTGAATAATTTCTATTGTGATTTTGATGATATTCAAAACCAAAATTTTGATGGCCTGATTGTGACGGGTGCGCCTCTAGGGCTAGTTGAGTTTACTGATGTTTGTTATTGGGAACAAATTGAAAAAGTAATCGCATGGGCGAAGAAACATGTCACCTCGACGCTGTTTGTTTGTTGGGCTGTACAGGCAGCACTTAAGATTCTTTATGGGTTACCAAAGTGGACAAGGGAAGAAAAACTTTCGGGTGTCTACCAGCACGATACTTTAGAGCCTTACGCATTATTAACACGCGGGTTTGATGCTTCATTTTATGCCCCCCATTCGCGCTATGCTGACTTTCCTGAGGCACTTATTCGCCAGCATACTGATTTAGATATTTTGGCGAGTTCTAGCGAAGCTGGGGCTTATTTATTTGCCTCAAAAGATAAGCGACTCGCTTTTGTGACAGGGCATCCTGAATACGATGGGGATACTCTTGCACTAGAGTATTGGCGTGATTTCAATGCAGGATTAACCCCGGATCTACCGTGTAATTATTTTAAGAATAATGACCCAAATAATGATCCTATTATTAGTTGGCGTAGTCATGGGCACTTATTGTTTTCTAATTGGCTTAATTATTATGTGTACCAGATCACACCATTTGATCTGAGTAATATGGATCCAACTTTAGATTAAAATGAAAATTAAGTACTGATATTTTTCATATTAACGAATTAATATTTAATTAATCTGTTAATTTATGGAAGTTATCTCTGATTTTCTCAGTAAGAGTAGAACCAAAGCCGCGACTAGATTGCGGCTTTTTTTGTTTTTGAGACAAACTAGCAATCTGTCAACGGACTTCTAATTATTTGATTTAACGAGTATTTAACATTTTAATTCTAAAAAAAGAAAATCAAGATTAAAAATAATAATAAATTATATTGTTTAATATCATCATGATACGTCTATTTTTAAATAAAATGGAAATCGTTTTTGATTTATTTTGTTTTTGATCCTATCCTTACTTCATTGCGAAACACGAATGAGGATTGATCAATGGAACAGCAGTTATCTATATCTGATTTAACATTTACTAAAGATATTAATCAGCAAGACAAAATAGTATTACATACTGATTCTATTGCTTTTCTTTCTGAGTTAGTTGAGGCGTTTCTTCCTCGTAGAGAATTGCTATTAAAGGAGCGAGTTGAAAAGCAGGCTATTATTGATGCAGGCTCGTTACCTAATTTTATTTCGGAATCAAGTTCCATTAAAAATTCAAATTGGAAAGTGCAAAATATTCCTGAAGATTTACAGGACCGCCGTGTTGAGATTACCGGGCCTGTTGAACGAAAAATGGTAATCAATGCCTTGAATTCTAATGTGAAAGTTTTTATGGCCGATTTTGAGGATTCTCTCTCGCCTTCTTGGGAGAAATTGATCGATGGGCAAATAAATTTAGGTGATGCGATTAGAGGTGAAATTTCGTATACCAACGAAAATGGAAAATTATATCAACTTAAATCAGATCCTGCGGTCTTGATTGCCCGTGTTCGTGGGCTTCATTTAGATGAAAAACATGTGCTTTCAGGGAATAAACCAATTCCAGGTGGGTTATTTGATTTTGCACTCTATTTTTTTAATAACTATCAAGCTCTACTTGAAAAAGGAAGTGGCCCTTATTTCTATATTCCAAAACTGGAATCTTGGCAGGAGGCTAAGTGGTGGAGTGATGTATTTAGCATGGCGGAAGATATCGTTGGGATCCCTCGTGGGACAATTAAAGCAACGGTTCTGATTGAAACACTACCGGCTGTTTTCCAAATGGAAGAAATTTTGTATCACATGCGTCATCACATTGTGGGACTGAATTGTGGGCGTTGGGATTACATTTTTAGTTATATCAAAACATTAAAAGAACATTCAGATCGAGTTCTACCGGATCGTCAAGTTGTCACCATGACTCAATCATTTTTAAATGCTTACTCACGTTTGTTGATTAAAACATGTCATCGACGCGGTGCTTTTGCTATGGGTGGAATGTCAGCTTTTATTCCAAGTAAGGATGCAGAAGAAAACCAAGCTATTTTAGCCAAAGTAAAAGCAGACAAAGAACTTGAAGCTAAAAATGGGCATGACGGTTCATGGATTGCACATCCCGGTCTTGCTGATACGGTAATGGATGTCTTCAATCAAGCCCTTGCTGATGGTAAAAATCAACTCAACGTAACACGTGATTCCGATGAAGAAATCACAGCAGAACAGCTATTACAGCCCTGTGAAGGTGAAAGAACTGAAGCTGGGATGCGAGCTAATATTCGCGTTGCCGTTCAATATATCGAAGCTTGGATTACGGGAAATGGGTGTGTACCTATCTATGGTCTGATGGAAGATGCGGCTACGGCTGAAATTTCTCGTACATCAATTTGGCAATGGATCCGTCATGGTAAATCGTTATCTAACGGTCAAAAAGTGACGAAAGAACTTTTCGAAGAAATGCTTGATGAAGAGTTACAGGTTATTCAAAAAGAGCTTGGCGACAAACGTTTCCAGAGTGGACGCTTTCGTGAGGCAGCTGAGTTGATGCGCAGAATAACGACACAGGATGAGCTTATTGAGTTCCTGACTATTCCTGGCTATCAGCTAATAGATTAATAACGATTACATAATTCGATAGACCCTACTTATTCTTATAAAGGAAGTTAACCATGACTACATCGCGCATAGACCAAATCTCTCAATTAGAAAATGAATGGAAAAAACCTCGCTGGAAAGGAATTACTCGCCCTTATTCAGCGGAAGAAGTGATAAAGCTGCGTGGTTCAGTCAACATAGAACACACCTTAGCGCGTAAAGGTGCAGAACGTTTCTGGGCACAATTGCACGGTGCATCAAAAAAAGGTTATGTGAATGCATTAGGCGCACTGACGGGAGGACAAGCATTACAGCAAGCTAAAGCAGGGATTGAAGCTGTTTATCTCTCTGGCTGGCAAGTCGCTGCCGATGCAAATACAGCATCCAGCATGTATCCTGACCAATCTTTATACCCTGTTGATTCGGTTCCGTCGGTTGTCGAAAAAATTAACAATACCTTCCGCCGTGCAGATCAAATTCAATGGGCCAATGGGATTGGTTCAGATAATAAAGAGTATATCGATTTCTTTTTACCTATCGTTGCTGATGCTGAAGCTGGATTTGGTGGCGTATTAAACGCATTTGAGTTGATGAAAAATATGATTGAAGCGGGTGCAGCAGCTGTCCACTTTGAAGATCAACTAGCAGCTGTAAAAAAATGTGGCCATATGGGGGGCAAAGTTTTAGTTCCAACCCAAGAAGCGATTCAAAAGCTAGTTGCAGCACGTTTAGCTGCAGATGTTTCAGGGGTACCAACTATTCTTATTGCAAGGACAGATGCAGATGCTGCTGATTTATTAACATCAGATTGTGATCCTTACGATACCGAATTCGTGACGGGTGAACGCAGTTCTGAAGGTTTTTTCCGTACTAATGCAGGCATTGATCAAGCTATTAGCCGTGGATTAGCCTATGCGCCATATGCAGATTTAGTCTGGTGTGAAACTTCAAAGCCTGATTTAGAGGCTGCACGTCAATTTGCTGAAGCTATTCATGCGCAATATCCGGGTAAGCTATTAGCTTACAACTGCTCGCCATCATTCAATTGGAAGAAAAATTTGGATAATGCCACGATTGCGCGTTTCCAAGATGAATTGTCAGCAATGGGTTATCGTTTTCAATTTATTACATTAGCGGGTATTCACAGCATGTGGTTCAACATGTTCGACCTTGCTCATGCTTATGCTCAAGGAGAAGGTATGAAGCATTATGTTGAAAAGGTTCAAGAATGTGAGTTTGCTGCGATGAATAAAGGCTATACCTTCGCTTCTCACCAACAAGAAGTGGGAACGGGTTACTTTGATAAGGTGACGACGGTTATTCAAGGTGGTACTTCATCAGTGACAGCATTGACAGGTTCGACGGAAGAAGAGCAATTTTAGTTTAAACTGTATTACCCGCTTTATTGTTACCTGGTGTATTTGTTGGTTTGGTGTATCTGTTAATTTTCAGGCACTTTTAAGTGCCTGTTTTTTTGTTGGGGGATAAAATGACATTAGTGACTGAACAGATAATTGCCCAAACAATTTTACAAGGATTTGACGCTCAGTATGGTCGATTTTTAGAGATAACATCAGGCGCTCAGGAACGCTTTGAGCATGCTGATTGGCATGCTATTCAACAAGCTATGAAACAAAGAATACAGCTCTATGATCACCATGTAGGATTAGTTGTTGCACAGCTTAAATGTATGGGGCTAGTACAAACATTAACACCGAAAATGCTGTCACAAATTAAACAGGTTTACGTGACATTATTACCGAGCTATCCACGGTTTGAAATTGCAGAAAGTTTTTTTAATTCAGTTTATTGCAGGCTATTCCAACATAGAGATCTGACACAGGAAAATTTATTTATTTTCACATCGCAGTCTGCGAGGCGTTTTCGCACTTTACCTAGGCCTCTTGCTCGTGAGTATAAGGTGACTGGAAATTTGTCGAGCGTATTGTATTCAATACTTAACGGATTATCACTAAGATTACAATGGCGTAATTTATCTTTTGATATTCAATGTATTATTGAAACTTTAAAATTTAAATTTCCGAATATAGAAAAACAAAGTATCAGCTTACATGTTGCTAATGAGCTTTTTTATCGTAATAAAGCAGCGTGGTTAGTTGGAAAAATATATATTGGCAATGAAGTATTTCCTTTTTTATTACCCATCCACCATGATGATAAAAAAAAGGAAATTTATGTGGATACTTGTTTAATTGAGTTTGATGAAGCGAGTATTGTCTTCGGTTTCGCCCGATCTTATTTTATGGTTTACGCGCCTTTTCCGGCAGCATTAGTTTTTTGGTTGAGAGAGATTTTACCGAGTAAATCGATTGCTGAGTTATATATGGCGATTGGCTGCCAAAAACACGGAAAAACAGAATATTACCGTGAATATCTGGCTTACATTAATTTTTCACGTGAACAGTTCGATATAGCGCCTGGTGTAAGAGGGATGGTTATGCTGGTTTTTACCTCCCCTTCTTTTGATCGTGTTTTTAAGATAATTAAAGATAAATTTGCACCTCAAAAAGAGGTGACTAAAGCACGAGTTCAAGAATGCTACCGATTGGTCAAAGAGCACGACCGGGTTGGGCGTATGGCAGATACCCAAGAGTTTGAGAATTTTATCATTGATAAACGCTTTATCAGTGATGACCTTATGACTGAATTACAAGCAGAAGCATCATCACAAATTGAAGATCTTGGGGATAAAATCTTAATTCGCCATTTGTATATGGAGCGAAAAATGATCCCGCTGAATATCTATATGGATAGCGCTGATGAAACACAGCTGCATCGAGTATTAGACGAGTATGGCTGTGCAATTAAACAGTTAGCCGCCGCAAATATATTTCCGGGTGATATGTTATTTAAAAATTTTGGCGTAACACGTCATGGACGCGTTATCTTTTATGACTATGATGAAATTTGTTATATGACTGAAGTGAATTTTCGTGATATTCCGGAGGCTTTATACCCTGAACAGGAACTCTCTGCGGAGCCTTGGTACAGCATTGGTGAGCAAGATGTATTTCCTGAAGAGTTTGCTTTATTTATCTGTCAGGATTCTAAAATACGTCACTATTTACACCAAAATCATGCCGATATTTTTTCAGCAACTTACTGGAAAAGCTTGCAAAACCGGATCCTAAGTGGTCACGTAGAAGATGTTTTTGCTTATCACCAAGCATTACGCTTTTGCCAGCGTTTTGATGAACCTGTTGATAACGAAATAAATCATAGTATTGCTAAATAGCAGGTAATCTAACAATGTTCTACCTGCTATTTCATCTAGGTAATATTACGCTTTAGCACCTTGAATGGCTTCTTGGGCGAGTTGTGTGATTTTTTCATAGTCACCATTTGCTAATGCATCTTCGGGGACTAGCCATGAACCACCGATGCATAGCACACTGTTGAGTGCTAAGTAATCACGATAGTTTGCAAGTGAAATACCGCCTGTTGGGCAGAATTTAACTTGCGAGAATGGACCCGCAATGGCTTTGAGTGCTTTGACGCCACCATTAGCCTCTGCGGGGAAAAATTTGAATTCTTTTAAACCATATTTCATACCCAACATTAGCTCTGATACTGTTGAAATGCCGGGAATTAAAGGGATCTTTCCTTTGGTTGCTGCATCGAGTAACTCTTCTGTAAGCCCAGGACTAATCGCAAATTTAGCGCCCGCATCAGTCACCGCAGAAAGTTGTTGCGGATTAATCACCGTGCCTGCGCCGACAATCGCATCGGGAACTTCTTTAGCGATTAAACGAATGGCTTCAATGGCACATTCAGTGCGTAGTGTCACTTCGAGTACTTTAACTCCGCCTTTCATTAGGGCTTTAGCGAGTGGTACTGCTTGTTCAAGTTTTTTAATCACAATGACTGGGACAACTGGGCCTTGTTTGAGTATATCTTCAGCGGCTATTTTCCAATTATTCATAATTTATCCTATTAAACGGTAATGGGTTAAAAATCGATGCTGCAAGCACCTTCTTCAGCACCTGATAAATGTCTTCTCAATGCACCAAATAATTCGCGACCACATCCAATACGTTCACGACTAAGATCCGGTTGATAAGATTGGCGCTGTGCCAATTCTTGTTCATCAACCAACAATGATAACTCACCAGTTAATGCATTTACTCGGATAATATCGCCATTGATCACTTTTGCCAGTAACCCACCCTTGTAGGCTTCAGGTGTAACATGGATTGCGGAAGGAACTTTACCTGACGCGCCAGATAAACGCCCATCGGTGACTAAGGCAACTTTATAGCCTCTATCCATTAATACCCCCAGAGGTGGCATCAATTTATGAAGTTCTGGCATACCATTTGCGGTTGGACCTTGGAAACGCACGACAATAATGCAATCACGATTAAGTTCCCCCGATTCAAACAAAGGGGCGATGTCATTTTGATTATTAAAGACGATAGCGGGGGCTTCAATAATTTGATTTTTTTCCGGAATCGCAGAGGTTTTCATTACTGCTCGACCTAAATTACCTGAAAGTAATTTAGTGCCGCCATGGGAGGAGAACGGTTGATTAATATCCGCGATCACACTGCTATCATAGGTGTTTTTTGTGCCCTCACGCCACGCTAACTGCCCATCGTTTAGCCATGGTTCTAAGGTATAACGTGACAGCCCAGTCCCCGCAACGGTTTGTACATCTTCATGTAAGAGGCCTTTTGACAGTAATTGTCTAATTAGAAGAGAAACGCCACCTGCGGCTTGAAACTGATTGATATCCGCTTGCCCATTGGGGTAGATTCGGCAAATTAGCGGCACAATGGTGGACAATTCAGAAAAATCATCCCAATTGATCATAATGCCTGCAGCTCTGGCTATCGCGACAAGATGCATCGTTAAATTGGTTGAACCACCAGTGGCAAGTAGTGCGACGATGCCGTTAATAATAACTTTTTCATCAACGAGGTGGCCGATAGGTAAATAATTACCTGATTGCTCTGTTAAGCGTGTGATTTGACGAGCTGCGGCATCGGTTAATGCTGTACGTAAAGGGGAATCAGGTTGAACGAACGATGAGCCTGGTAAGTGAAGTCCCATGACTTCCATAACCATTTGATTCGAGTTAGCGGTACCGTAGAAAGTACAGGTTCCGATGCTATGATAAGATGCGGATTCCGCTTCTAGCAAAGCATCTCGGTCTACTTTTCCTTCGACATAAAGCTGGCGGATCCTAACTTTCTCTTTATTCGGCAGCCCTGTTGCCATCGGCCCAGCAGGAACAAATAAAGCGGGTAAATGACCAAATGACAATGCACCAATCATTAAACCGGGTACGATTTTGTCACAAATACCTAAATAGAGTGCACCATCGAACATATTGTGAGACAGGCCTATTGCAGTGGACATTGCAATGACATCCCGACTAAGCAGTGATAACTCCATCCCATCTTGGCCTTGGGTCACACCATCACACATAGCTGGAACGCCGGCTGCGACTTGCCCAATAGCACCCGCCTCAAGTAGAGATTTTTTCAATTGTTCAGGATAATTATCATAAGGACGATGGGCTGAAAGCATGTCATTGTAGGCGCTAATAATAGCAATATCAGAACGCGTCATACTTTTAAGTATTTGCTTTTCTTCACTCTGACAAGCAGCAAAACCATGAGCAAGATTACCGCAGGCAAGTTCAGCTCTATGCACGGTCTGACTTCGAGCGAGCTCAATTTTATTGAGATAAGCTTCACGCGTTTTCACAGAGCGGCGTATAACCCGTTGGGTAATACGCATTATATCGTCATTTATTTTTGGAGAACTTGCCACTGTTGAATTGTTATTGCTCATGATAATTGCTCCACAAAGAAAATAATGTCGTTGCACACAGCTTTGGTTGTGCAGGAATTAAATTTCTATTCATTTTGTTAATTATATCACCAATGTTACCGGTAACATTGTTCAATGAAAATGAAACAGTTGCAATGATCAAAACAAAGATTCCAATCTAACTGTGATCTGTATCAAGATTGGTTCGCCACACTTTAAAGCCCATCAATCCGCCTTATCCACATTATTTACAGTGTATGGTGATGAATTTATCGGGGAAAATAGAGTCTATGAGTGTAGTCGTGGATAAATAGAGATAGGAAGAAATTATATGCTTAAGAGACTATGTGCAGCCGCCATTTTATTAACACCTCATTTAATGAGTGCTGAGGCTGTTTTAACACCAGGTTCTTATTCTATTTTGGAACGTGTGTTAGTGGGGAGCAAAGGGGCTCAACCGGAGCAAAAAGTAAAAATAATTACACAAGAATTATTAGGAACACCATATAACGATAATACTTTGAATATGAATTACTTATCGATAGAGAGATTGACGATTAATTTGAAGGCAATGGATTGTATGACCTTTATCGAATATGCAGAAGCTTTCAAACATGCTGAAAATTATGAACAATTTTTATTTTATCTTGCAAATACTCGCTATATCAATCAAGACGTTTCTTTTAGCCAAAGACGCCACTTTTTTACTGATTGGGCTCAGGAACCCGAAAGTATTGCTGAAGATATTACAACACGCATTAGCCCTCATACGATAAGGGTTCAAAAAGAGTTAAATAGGGGGAGTAATGGAGAGTTGTTTTTATCGGGTGTTGACGTTAAAGATAGGATTATAAACTATATTCCATCTGGTTATGTCGATAAAGACGTTATTGAGTTATTAAAAACAGGAGATTACATTGGGATATACTCTAATAATAAAGGGTTAGATGTAACGCATGTGGGTATTGTGATCCGAGAAAATAACAAGGTTATATTTAGAAATGCTTCATCATTACGAAATAATTTTGAAGTGAGTGATATCGAACTAGAAAGATACTTGCAGAGTAAAGTGGGTATCATTGTTTTAAGATCTAAAATAAATAATTAGACAGATATAAACTTATTTAGTGTTTTTAAGTAAACCGTTAATGTTGTTTATTTTGGATAGGGAGTTCATCGCGCCCTGCAATTACTATTGTAAATAGATAATAAGACTAACCTATATTATTTTAAAAAATAAAATTTAGTATGGAAAAATTATTTTATGTATATTTTTTTAGTTTCTATTTATTTCAGTACTTATTTAAAGTGTAAATGAATATGAAATTATCGAATGGATCAATAGCTATAGATATTTATACCGATTAAATGCAATTTTTAAAAATTAGTTATAAAGCAGAGTATTACAGTATAAATAATATCAGAGTCTCTTTTTATTATCGCAAAATGATATGATTGCCTATCAATTGTTATTCTTTGATTGCTCATAACTATTTTAAATGTAACGGATTAATTTTATAATGAATAATACTAGCTAGATTTTAATTTTTTTATTTAGGAGGATGTCTATGCATATACCAGATAAAAAAAACATTTATGCATTACTTGGCAATCATTTACGTAAAGCAAGGGTTAGCAAAGGCTTATCTGGAAATGAATTAGCGACAATTATTAATCTAAGTCAGCAACAAGTCTCACGTTATGAACTTGGTATTAATAAGCTTAGTTTAGAGAAATTGATTGAAATCGTTATTTTTTTAGATATTGATATTAATGATATTACTAATCTTATCGTAAAACAGGTAGAACATGAAAAATCTGTATATAGCATTGATTAATAGGTAATAAGTATGAATCCTCTGTTATTTGGTGAACAATTTAAACTAGATTGCTAAATTAATTGTAAATATCCAACCTATTAAGTAAGCAAATTGAATAAATTAAAATCATAAAAACAGCCGTGAGTACAACTATTACGAGTGGTTAAAGTAAAAACATTTAAACACTATTGTAATTGTTTTTAGTTTAATTGATGAAATGAAAAGATAATTTCATCAATTAAAAAATTTCATACCAATAATAAATTAGTGATACAACAAGTCATTATTGATATTTTATTATGCTGATTTTTTAAAAATGCATAATAAATGTAAGCTATAATTTAATATTATATGTATCAGAATTTACTAAATCTCTGTTTTTCTCCTATTATTTACTCCCTACACATTAATATTCTTAAAACCTATATCACCAAATACTCTACCTTTTTATAGTGTTGTCTAAAGTAATATGGTTAAATCAACAGCGATTAAAAATAGAATAAGGGCATTACTGGCATGTACAAGATTATAGGAATATTGTTCGTCTTTTTACTTGCTGGTTGCTCAACGCCATCATCACAAACAGGTTATTATTTAGACCATAGCAACGTATCAAAAAATACCAGCGAGCGTATTCAATATATTGTTTTGCACTATACGGTTTCAGATGATGATTATTCCATTTATTTACTAACGAAAGGAAAAGTCAGCTCCCATTACTTACTTCCAAGTAAACCTCAACAGAGGAACAATCTACCAGTTATATTACAACTTGTGCCTGAGCAATTAAAAGCATGGCACGCTGGGGATAGCCGCTGGCTTTATCATACAAGTTTGAATGATAGTTCAATTGGTATTGAAATTGTGAATTCAGGCTATCAAGTAGACAAGCAAGGCAATAAAAGCTGGGCTCCTTTTAATGATGAGCAAATTGATGCGCTTGTTCCGTTAGTGAAAGATATTATGCAGCGTTACAATATTCCTGCCGAAAATGTCATAGGCCACAGTGATATTGCTCCGCTTCGCAAGCAGGATCCGGGTAGGGCATTTCCATGGCAACGATTATCACAGCAAGGGATAGGTGCATGGCCTGATCCTAAGACGGTATCTAAATATTTGGCTGGACGTAATGTTAATGAGCGAAGCAATGTTTTGCAGCTACAAAAAGCGCTTAAATTTTATGGATATTCAGGGATCCCTCTGTCAGGAAAATTGGATGTAGAAACACAAAAAACGCTCCGTGCGTTCCAATTGCATTTTCGTCCCCGTGATATTGATGGATTAGCTGATGCTGAAACAGAAGCCATTGTGTTGGCTTTAATTGAAAAATATCGAAGCATACAGAAGTTTAGGGATTTTCAACGCAAAAGCCAGCCAGATCATATCTATTCGAATCAGCAGGGCGATTAAGTGAGAGTGCGGGGCATTCCCGCAGTCTCCAAATCATTTATTTTTATATCGCAGTCATAAAGAATTAGTTATCGGTTTGCACCATATTCACGGCTAATTTCTTTGGCGGCTTTGATGACCATCGCTCCAAGCTCTGTGATACGATCGTCGGTAATGCGTGATAAGGGGCCTGAAATAGAGATAGCGGCAAAGGCTTCTTTGTGCTCATCATAAATACAGGCACCAATACATCTTAAACCTAGCGCATGTTCCTCGTCATCATAAGAAAATCCTTGTTTTTTAGCTTGTTGCAAATTTTCTTTTAATGCAGAGGGATTCGTAAGGGTGTGAGGTGTATAGGCATGTAACCCTTTACGACCTAGCAGTGGAATGAGCTTATCTTCTGATAGATTAGCAATGAAGGCTTTGCCTGCACCGGAAGCGTGTAATGGTAGTTTACCGCCGATTGGCGCAGACATTCTCATTAATGCATTACACTGAACTTGGTCAACAATGACCGCGTCATATTCGCTGTGGTCGAGGATCGCCAAATTAACCGTTTCCCCTGATTCATCCATTAAGCGACGTAATATTGGATGCACTAATGCTAATAAATTTCGGCTTTCAAGGAAGCTACTACCAATGATAAATGCGTGAGATGCGATAACCCATAAGCCTAAATCCCCTGTTTGTCGGACAAATCCATGTTGTTCTAGGGTCATTAAGAGTCGGTGTGTGGTTGAATTCGGCAAGCCAGCTTGCAGTGCTAAATCCGTTAGCGCTATCCCACCGGTTGATTCAGAAATGTATTCCAGAAGCGTCAGTCCTCGACTTAATGATTGGACTTGCCCTGCTGCTGTAGCGCCACTTGCTGGCCCTTTCGCCTTTTTTATTTTTTTAGTAATTGGTGCAGTCGCCATTAAGTCTCTCCTGACTGGAATGTATTTTTGTTTCTATTATGAATGATTTCACCTGAAAATACTCATCTGATCAGTGAGAAATTAGATCTAAGGCAACCTGAGAAACTCTCATCATTGAGACAAATGTTCTCACTAAAAGTTGTGATAGGATGTAAGTGGTAAAAATTTAACTTATTACTCGGGATCCCGATTTCAGGAGGGCAGTGCAGTGTCCAGTAAAATCAATAAATTAGAACAAGAATTAACAAAACGAATTTTAGTACTGGATGGGGCAATGGGGACAATGATCCAACGCCACAAATTAACAGAAGAACAATTCCGTGGTGAAAGATTTGTTGATTGGCCGAGTGATATAAAAGGCAATAATGATCTTTTGGTGTTAACTCAGCCTGAAATTATTCGAGATATTCATAATCAATATTTCGAAGCGGGCGCAGATATTATTGAAACAAATACCTTTAACTCCACACCGATAGCAATGGCGGATTATCGGATGGAAGGGTTTTCCGCAGAAATTAATGAAGTAGCAGCGCGTATTGCTCGCGAGTGTGCGGATGAATGGACGCGTAAAACGCCAGAACAACCTCGTTATGTCGCGGGGGTTCTCGGCCCAACAAACCGCACGGCTTCTATTTCCCCTGATGTTAACGACCCTGCTTTTCGAAATGTGACCTTTGATTTGCTGGTGGCAGCGTATCGTGAATCGACTCGAGCATTGGTGAAAGGCGGCGTCGATTTAATTATGATCGAAACTATTTTTGATACCTTGAATGCAAAAGCTGCCGTTTTTGCGGTAGAAAGTGAGTTTGAAGCCCTTGGGGTTTCTTTGCCTATTATGATTTCTGGGACGATCACGGATGCCTCTGGTCGCACCCTTTCAGGCCAAACCACCGAAGCGTTTTATAATTCGTTACGTCATGCACAGCCAATTTCATTTGGTCTTAATTGTGCCTTGGGGCCTGATGAATTACGCCAATACGTTTCTGAATTATCACGGATTGCGCAGTGCTATGTGAGTGCTCATCCTAATGCCGGCTTACCAAATGCATTTGGCGAATATGATCTTGATGCGCAAAATATGGCCGGGCAAATTCATGAGTGGGCACAAGCAGGTTTTTTGAATATTGTTGGGGGCTGTTGTGGCACCACGCCGCTGCATATCAAAAAAATGGCAGAAGCGGTGAAAGGCGTCGCCCCTCGTCAACTTCCTGCATTACCGGTTGAATGCCGTTTATCAGGGCTTGAACCCCTTAATATTGGCGAAAAATCATTATTTGTTAACGTGGGTGAAAGAACCAACGTAACCGGGTCTGCAAAATTCAAACGCCTAATAAAAGAAGAAAATTACCAAGAGGCTCTTGATGTTGCTCGTCAGCAAGTTGAAAGTGGCGCACAGATTATTGACATCAATATGGATGAAGGAATGCTGGATTCCAAAGCTGCAATGGTGCGTTTTCTTAACTTAATTGCAGGTGAGCCTGATATTGCACGAGTACCGATTATGATTGACTCCTCTAAGTGGGAGATCATCGAAGCGGGTTTAAAATGCATTCAAGGCAAGGGAATTGTTAACTCTATTTCGATGAAAGAGGGGGAAGCCGCTTTTATTGAACATGCCAAATTAGTGCGTAGATATGGCGCTGCCATGGTGGTGATGGCTTTTGATGAAATTGGTCAAGCGGATACCCGTGAGCGAAAAATTGAAATCTGTCGCCGTGCTTATCAAATTTTGACAGAAACCGTTGGCTTTCCACCCGAAGATATTATTTTTGACCCTAATATTTTTGCTGTTGCGACTGGAATTGAAGAACACAATAACTATGCTGTTGATTTTATTGAAGTCTGTAAAGATATTAAACAACAACTACCCCATGCGATGATTTCGGGTGGGGTGTCGAATGTGTCGTTTTCATTTAGAGGAAATGACGCTGTTCGCGAAGCTATTCATGCTGTCTTTTTGTATTACGCGATCCGCAATGGCATGGATATGGGGATTGTTAATGCAGGCCAGTTGGCCATTTATGACGATTTACCTTCAGAGCTAAAAGATGCGGTTGAAGATGTTATTTTAAATCGTCGTGATGACAGCACTGAACGTTTATTGGAACTGGCAGAAAAATACCGTTCAACAGGATCAGAAGAGCAGCAAATACAGCAAGCGGAGTGGCGCAGTTGGGAAGTGGAAAAGCGGTTAGAATATGCTTTAGTAAAAGGCATTACCGAGTTTATTGTTGAAGATACGGAAGAAGCACGCCAGCGAGCGGCTAGCCCAATAGAGGTGATTGAAGGGTCGTTGATGAATGGCATGAACGTTGTCGGGGACTTATTTAGTGAAGGAAAAATGTTTTTACCTCAAGTGGTTAAATCCGCTAGGGTCATGAAACAAGCCGTAGCCCATTTGGAACCCTATATTCAAGAATTAAAACAATCTGGTCGCAGTGCCGGAAAGATTTTATTGGCGACGGTAAAAGGGGATGTTCATGATATCGGAAAAAATATTGTGGGTGTTGTTTTACAGTGTAACAACTATGAGATCATTGATTTAGGCGTTATGGTTCCCTGTGAAACTATTTTGAAAACAGCCCGTGAACAAAATGTCGATATCATTGGTTTATCTGGACTTATCACACCTTCCCTTGATGAAATGGTGCATGTTGCCAAAGAAATGGAGCGACAAGGGTTTACCTTGCCACTGTTGATTGGTGGCGCGACAACATCCAAAGCGCACACCGCGGTTAAAATAGAACCCGCTTATATTAGTGGCCCAACCACTTACGTGCAAAATGCATCACGAACAGTAGGCGTTGTTTCTGCGCTACTTTCGGCGAAACAAAAAGACGAGTTTGTGGCACGAACACGTCGTGAATATGAAACTGTACGTCTACAACATGGGCGTAAAAGACCAAAGACTCCCCCCGTTTCCCTTGATATTGCAAGAGCGAATGCGGTTAAAATTGATTGGGAAAATTATCAGCCACCAGTGCCGAACTTCTTAGGTGTCCAGCAGGTAGAAGCCACAATTGAGACTCTGAGACACTATATCGATTGGACACCCTTTTTCATGACATGGTCATTGGCGGGTAAATATCCACGCATTTTAGACGATGAAGTCGTCGGTGTAGAAGCCCGTAAATTATTGCGTGATGCGAATGATATGTTGGATATGCTAGATAAAAATAAGCGCCTGGCACCAAAAGGAATTTTTGGTCTTTTCCCTGCCAATAATACGGGTGATGACGTGGAAATATATACCGATGAAAGCCGTAGTGAGGTGTTAAATATTGGTCTTAATTTACGTCAACAAACCCTGAAAACAGACTTCCCAAATTATTGTTTGTCTGATTTTATTGCCCCAAAAAATAGCGGTAAAGCCGATTATATTGGCGCATTCGCTGTCACGGGGGGATTAGAAGAGGATGCGCTAGCAGAACAATATGAGAACGCCCATGATGATTATAATAAAATCATGCTCAAAGCCCTTGCAGATAGGCTGGCAGAAGCATTTGCTGAATATTTACATCAACAGGTTAGAACCCATTATTGGGGGTATGCAGCAGATGAAAAACTGAGCAATGAAGAGCTTATCCGTGAAAATTATCAAGGTACTCGACCTGCTCCGGGTTATCCGGCCTGTCCTGAACATACTGAAAAAGAAAAAATTTGGCAGTTATTGGATGTCGAAAATCAAGTGGGTATGAAATTGACAAGTTCATTTGCGATGTGGCCAGGTGCAGCAGTATCGGGTTGGTATTTTAGCCATCCTGATAGTAAATATTTTGCAGTGGCGCAGTTGCAAAAAGATCAAATTGAAGATTATTCCAAGCGCAAAGGGATGTCGGTTACTGAGCTTGAGCGCTGGTTAGCCCCTAATCTAGGTTATGATCCTGAATCATAATGAATAAGTGGATTGATTTTTCATGCATTAGGCACCATCTTATCCATAAGACATTAAAGGGGTCCAATGATGAGTTATGAATTTATTATTGAAGATGAGTTGCTCTCAACAGCCGTTTTTCCTTATCAGATTCAAAATAGTGCCGCACCTAGTACATTTATGATGAGTGAGGATGCGGTGAGTGCCATGATGAGTATTTTACAAATCATGGATAAGCTTGATACAGACGATTCACTCGATGAACATTGTTTTAATCAAATCTGGCTAAAGAGCGAGCTAACACCTGCTCGAGCTGAAGAAATCTATTTATTTCTTGAAAACCAAGAAGTAATGGAACCGGCTCCTTCTGAGGAGGAAATTGCGGCTTTTCACCAAGCTCAGCAAGATGAAGACAAATTGTTGTCTCAACCGAGTACTAAGGCGGGAATGATCCCAGTGCATAAGTTTGCGACTAATGATGGTTGGTTGGTCACTGCAAAAGAGAGTGAATGGATTGCCGAGATTTTTTCACCTGAACTGGTGAGTGAAAACCATTTTGTGGTTTCTCAAATTTCAGAGCTTTGTCATATCAGTCATAAAAAATTGGAGTTACTACTGATTGAGTGGGGTAAGTTTAACTTATTTGCCAGTAAGCACGGCGGATATCGAGTTAATTAGTCTATTCTTGTTATGACCATAAATTCAGGTGGATTCGAATTAAATATTTAAATTCGAATTGCCTGAATTTTTTTATTTATCTTATCCAAATAAGTCTTTTTAAGCTTGCAGCCCTTATGATTTTTTCATTGGAATGCTATGTTATTAATATAATTCCAATGAATGGATTGAAGTAATGAAATTACAGTCTCTACTATTAAGTCTTTGCATCGGCTGTGTACCTTTAGTACAAGCAGAGTCTGTAGAGACGAACCAAGTAAAAGAAAAATCTCAGACCACTTCTACGCAAATAAAACAAAATAACCTTCCTGCTGAATTTAAAAGTAAAATAATCCAAGCATCGAAGGGTGATATTGAAGCGATGATTGATGTGGGTATTGCTTATATGGATGGCACTGAATTTTTAGATGCTGACAATAAAATGGCTTATCAATGGTTTAAAAAAGCTTCGGATTTAAATAATACCGACGGTGATTATTACTTAGGGATGTTGGCACAAAATCAGGAAAAATACATAGAGGCAGAACGCTGGTATCGAAAAGGGG
The DNA here is from genome assembly GCF_001655055.1 of Providencia heimbachae ATCC 35613. Classification (GTDB taxonomy): domain Bacteria; phylum Pseudomonadota; class Gammaproteobacteria; order Enterobacterales; family Enterobacteriaceae; genus Providencia; species Providencia heimbachae. The sequence goes on from NZ_LXEW01000037.1 coordinate 18,558, forward strand.
CGGAAAAAGGCGATGCTTATTGCCAGTATGCGATGGGTTTCTTGTATGAACGAGGTTTGGGTGTAGAAGAAAATTATCAGCAAGCGAAGGCATGGTACTCAGAAGCCGCAGAACAAGAGCAATCACAAGCTCAATTTGCCCTAGGTTTATTCTATCATGATGGTTTAGGGGGCGATGTTGACTACCAAAAAGCGCGGGAATGGTATGAAAGAAGTGCCACGAACGGTGTCTCTGCTGCGGTAAATAATTTAGCCGTGATGTATGAAAATGGTGAAGGGGTGGAACAAGATGAAGAAACCGCCATTTATTTATATCGCCAAGCGGCAAATATGGGCTCTGCCATTGCCCAAGTCAATATGGGTGACTTTTACCAGCAAGGCCATCCTTTAATCGAAAAGAATAGTTACCAAGCGATATATTGGTACAAAAGGGCTGCTCAACAAAATAATGTTTCAGCTCAACTTGCAATTGCAAGGGCATATGAGCAAGGTGATGGCGTTGGAGAGGACTCAGCGGAAGCATTTATATGGTATGAACGAGCTGCACTCAATGGGTCGTCAGAAGCTGGGATGAAAGTGGCTGAATTCTATGAAAACGGATCGGGTGGGAAAAAACAAGATCGTGCTAAAGCCATTGAGTGGTATAGGGATATGGCCAACGATGAGGTGATTGAAGCGCAACTCAAATTAGCATCTCTTTTTGCCGCTAGTGAATTAAAAGATGTGGATATCAAAAACGTGATCCATTGGTTACAGTTGGCTGAAAACGATAATATTAGTGCGAAGAATCAGCTCGCTATTTTTTATTTAACTGGCACAGGCGTTGAAAAAAATCCACAAAAAGCACGAGAATTGCTTGAGTCTGCTGCCTTTAAAGAAAATAGTGATGCTCAAAATAACCTTGCGGTGATGTATGCAAGAGGGGTCGGCGGCGATAAAAATATTTTCCGTGCAGTGATGTGGTTTGAGCGCGCAGTGACGTTAGGTAACGGCCGAGCGAAGCAAAATTTAACTTTACTTCAAAAGGTAAAGGGGGTTAAAGGCTCAATGTTGCAATACACCGATAATGTTCAAGCGTCACTGAGAAAAAGTCATCCGTTATAATACCTAAAACAAAGGCGATCTTTAAGATCGCCTTTGTCCATCATGATCACTCAAATAAATTGCTATGCAGCGTGCGTACAATTTCTTCGGCGTCATTGCCCGGTACAAGCAGGCAGATATTATGGCTGCTAGCACCGTAGCTTATCATCCGAATATTAAATGATTCCAAAGCACCGAAAATTTGTCTGCCGAGACCATTAACTTGAGAAAGCTCGTTACCAATGATCGCCACGAGTGCAAGGTTTTCTTCGACTTCAACTCGACAAAGAGCGGACAACTCAGTCATTAATGCATTGGTCAGTAAGCTACCGTTGGTGCCAGTTGAACCTGTAGTATCCAAGGTTAATGCAATACTGACCTCGGATGTGGTGATTAGATCCACTGAGATATTGTGACGCAATAAAATAGTAAATATTTCTGCGAGAAAGCCACGTGCATGCAGCATTTTTAGGCTATGCAGGGTCAATAATGTTTGTTTGCGACGTAACGCCAGCGCCCTAAATTGTGGTGGATTGGTGGTTTTATCACAAACAATCGTCCCGCCATCTTCTGGTGCTTTACTTGAACCGACAAATACAGGGATCCCAGCACGAACAGCGGGTAATAAGGTGGCTGGATGAAGAATTTTCGCACCGAAAGTGGCCATTTCTGCCGCTTCATCAAAAGCAATTTCATCAATACGCTGTGCATTAGGTACCACGCGAGGATCCGTCGTGTATATCCCGGGCACATCAGTCCAGATATCAACACGGGCAAAATTTAAAACTTCGGCAAGTAGTGCTGCGGTATAGTCACTGCCTCCTCGCCCTAGTGTAGTTGTACGCTCTTTTTGGTCACGACCAATAAACCCTTGAGTGATAACCACTGCATCTTGTAAGCGAGGCAATAATTGTTGTTGTGCTAACGCTTTTAGTTGCACAAGGTCGGGTTCAGCACGACCAAACTTATCATCAGTTCTCATGACTTTACGGACATCAAACCATTGTGAGTTGGCATTGCGTTGGCGAAGAACTTCAACAAATAAGAGTGTTGACATTAATTCGCCATGGCTAACCATTTCATCGGTTAATGCATCAGAGGTTGCCAATGAAGCCGAATCCGCCAAATGGGCAATATTGTCTAATAAGCGATTGATTTCTTCTCGAATAATTTTCGCAGTTTGCAGGTTGTCAATGATAGCATATTGAATATTTTTGACTTTTTGTAGTAGCTCATTGCGTTTATCAATGTCACACCCTTCAGCTAGCTCAATCAATAAATTGGTAATTCCTGCAGATGCAGAAAGAACCACGACGCGTACATTACGGTTAGAAAGTACAACGTCAGCGCTTTTATTCATTGCTTCGAAGTTGGCAACGCTTGTTCCGCCAAATTTAGCGATAACAAATTGATTACTGTCTGATGAAGCCACTACTGTATTCATGATATCAATCCCTTTAAATAGACCTATTTGCTCTCAAGATAGTTGTTAATCCCAATAGGATTCGAATTATAGGCCAGTAGTCAGTGAGGCTACCCCGTCTTTCCTGTAACTTGAAGTATTGCGGATATATATAGAAATATCGGGTTAGGTAGGCTTCGTCAATGAAGAATCGATGTAAATCAGTAATTCTAATGATAGCTAATTAATTATCTTCAACTCGAATTATTTTAGCGATAACTTGGGCTATTTAGGGGGTAAAGACAATTAGGTCTGGAAAAAGAGGCTAGAATTGGGGAATATCATCATAACGCAGAAAACCGATAAGTCCTGTCTATTAGACAGGGTACAATCTATAACTAATTAAAATTGTTTTGGAGAGTATTATCCATGAGAAGTATTAATCCAAGTCAAACGGCAGCATGGCGAGCGCTAGAGCAACATTTTGCACAGATGAAAGATGTTCATATGCGGGATCTGTTCGCACAGGATAAAGACCGTTTCACTAAATTTTCAGCCACGTTCGATGGTCAAATCTTAGTGGATTTCTCCAAAAATAGAATTACCCAAGAGACATTAGATAAATTGCTGGCATTAGCGAAAGAAACTGAGCTAAAAGATGCAATCAATAGCATGTTTAAGGGTGAGAAAATTAATCGCACGGAAGATAGAGCTGTACTTCATACTGCTTTGCGTAATCGTGAGAACTCCCCCATTTATGTCGATGGCAAAGATGTGATGCCTGATGTGAATGCCGTGCTGGAAAAAATGCACAAATTCAGTGAGCGTATTATTGGCGGTGAATGGAAAGGGTTTACGGGTAAAACCATTACCGATGTAGTGAATATTGGTATTGGTGGATCTGATCTTGGCCCATTTATGGTGACGGAAGCATTGCGTCCCTATAAAAACCATTTAAATATGCATTTTGTTTCCAATGTTGATGGTACACAAATTGCGGAAACACTGAAAAAACTCAATCCAGAAACAACCCTATTTTTGATTGCTTCTAAAACATTCACCACCCAAGAGACCATGACTAACGCGCATTCAGCTCGTGATTGGTTATTGGCAACGGCTAAAGATGAAAAACAGATTGCTAAGCACTTTGTGGCATTATCAACCAATGCAGAGCAAGTCGCGGAATTTGGTATTGATACCAACAATATGTTCGAATTCTGGGACTGGGTTGGTGGGCGTTACTCTCTGTGGTCAGCAATTGGCTTATCCATAATTTTATCAGTTGGTTATGATAATTTCGTTCAATTATTGGACGGCGCATATGCCATGGATAAGCATTTTACCGAGACCGAATTAGAGAATAATATTCCGGTATTATTAGCGCTTATCGGCATTTGGTATAATAATTTTTTTGGATCCGAAACTGAAGCGATTCTGCCATACGATCAGTACATGCACCGCTTTGCTGCCTATTTCCAACAAGGTAATATGGAATCGAATGGTAAGTATATTGACCGCAGTGGTAATCCGGTTTCTTACCAAACAGGTCCCATCATTTGGGGCGAGCCCGGTACGAATGGTCAACATGCTTTCTACCAGTTAATCCACCAAGGGACCAAGATGATCCCATGTGATTTCATTGCACCAGCAATGACACATAATCAACTAGGGGATCATCATGAAAAATTGTTATCTAACTTTTTCGCCCAAACAGAAGCACTGGCATTTGGTAAAACCCGTGAAGTGGTTGATGCTGAATTTGCTGCGCAGGGTAAAAAAGTTGAGGACATGGAGTATGTTGCACCTTACAAGGTATTTGAAGGTAACCGTCCAACTAATTCCATTTTACTTAAAGAAATTACACCTTATTCGCTGGGTGCATTAATTGCCATGTATGAGCATAAAATTTTCACACAAGGCGCAATTTTGAATATCTTCACTTTTGACCAGTGGGGTGTAGAGCTCGGCAAGCAACTTGCAAGCCGTATTTTGCCTGAATTAGAAAATAGCGAAGTGGTTGATAGCCACGATTGCTCTACAAATGGTTTGATTAACTGTTATAAAACATGGCGCTAAGTGCTATTGGCAATATAACTTGTCAGTGATGAATAAGGCAGGAAAGGGTGATATTTTCCTGCCTTATGTTATTAATAGATAGACAACTAATGGCCGATATAATATAAATTATTCTGATGTTAATAAATTTTCATTCGTTGCTAACTCATTAGTAATTAAATATATTTTTACCTGGTTTTTACAATTCGTGTTGAATTTGTGACTTTTTATATAAATTGTTAGCTAACTTTAACCTTGTAACAAAACAACGTGATATCCTACTTACTGAGAAATAAAATAAATAATAACCATGTTTTTATGGTGGAAATTTAAGTAATGGATGAAACGCTTTTTACCTCTTACAACATAAATTGGTTGTCTGAGGACAACGAAACAGTGCCAGCCAACATACTCGATTGGCTATTCGAGCTAGGTTCAATGACGAAACGCTTTGAGCGACATAGCCATAAAGTAACGGTAGTACCCTATTTAGAACGTTACGTATCACCTGAAATGTTGAGCGCGGAAGAAGCGCAATGTTTACCCAAAAGTCATCGCTACTGGGTAAGAGAAGTGGTTATGTATGGGGATAATATTCCGTGGTTATTAGGGAAAACAATTATTCCTGATGAAACGCTCACTGATGACGATCAACAGCTGGTGGATATTGGTCGTGTACCATTAGGGCGGTATTTGTTTAGTCGTGATAATCTCACTCGAGATTATATTCATATTGGTTCCTGCGAAGGGCGCTGGGTTCGTCGCTCCCGACTAAGATTGTCTGATAAACCCTTATTGTTAACAGAGATTTTTTTACCTGAATCACCTGCATATAAAAACCTTTAATAATTCAATTATGGCTGTGTAATTTGAAGCCGGATACAAATTGAACTATGACGAGTACAATGAGAAAGAAAGGAGCACGACAAAAGTGGAGGGAAGTATGACGCTAAGTAAATGGCATGCATACAGCCGTTTAATGCGTATTGATAGACCCATAGGTTCACTACTATTATTGTGGCCGACGTATTGGGCACTATGGATTGCGGCTCAAAGCACGCCTAGTTTGCATATATTAATTGTATTCACCGCAGGCGTTTTTTTTATGCGTGCTGCCGGGTGTGTGATTAATGATTTCGCTGACCGACATTTTGATGGTCATGTTGAACGAACCAAACATCGTCCTCTTCCTAGCGGTGATGTCACGGAAAAAGAAGCAAAAATTTTATTTGCTAGCTTAGTTGGCCTCTCTTTCTTGTTGGTGCTAACGCTAAATTCAATGACCATTTGGTTATCTATCGCAGGCCTTGCATTGGCGTGGGTCTATCCTTTTGTTAAGCGAGTTAGCCACTTACCTCAGGTCGTTTTAGGTGCTGCGTTTGGTTGGTCAATTCCTATGGCTTTTTCTGCGGTCAATGAATCACTTCCACTGGTTTGTTGGTTGTTGTTTTTGGTTAATATTATTTGGTCAGTTGTTTATGACACGCAATATGCCATGGTCGATCGCAATGACGATTTAAAAATTGGCGTAAAATCGACAGCAATTCTGTTTGGTAATTATGACAAGTTGATTATCGGGGCATTGCAAGTCTTGATGGTTGGTATATTGGTTTCAATAGGCCTATTAGCAAAACTTGGCATCATCTATTATGCATCACTGGTTTTAGTCTCAGTTTTGTTTGTTTATCAGCAAAAATTGATGGTGGACCGAGAGCGTGGGGCTTGTTTCAAAGCATTTATGAATAATAACTTTGTCGGTTTTATTTTATTTATCGGTATTGTTGTGAGTTATTTTTAGCCGTTTATAAAGCACAAAATAAAAGGGTAATGCCATAATAGCATTACCCTTTTTGCTTTGTATAATCATAGAACTGATGCCGTATTTGTAACGCTAAACAACCTTATTCTTTCGGCTCAGATTGATTTTCTGTTTGCACTTCATTTGCTGTACTTTCCACTGCGGGCACTTTCTTTTGCTTAGAAAACTCGTCGTCTTTACTCACGCTTTCAATGGTTAAGCGAATTTCTGGTGACATCAAGCGGGCGAGTACGGCATAGAGTTTTTTCGCATTAGTGGTGAAAATATCATTCTCATCATTATCAATATAGCCTTCTTCTTTGAGTGTATCGACAAGCGTTGAAAACACGGCTTTATCAAAGAATTCAGGTGCATTGATTCCATGGAGGACTGATAGCCTTTGAGCCAAAATCCGACTTTCTTTTTCCAGTGTATTACGACTAATTTCTGGGCTTTCATTTAACAGTGAAAGCGTAATCGCATAGCGTTGCAAGGTTTCACGCACACCCGCAGCCAATAGCTGTAGTGGGCGGATACGACGTGGATTAAGCACGACCATATCATTTTCTTTCAAGCAAATAAGCTCTTGATTATTCAGCTCATCAATAAGGGTATCTATCGTTTCCGTTAAGGACTCACTGTCATAACGCATAAACAGCTCAGCTTTAAGGAATGGGTAAATTTGCCCAACTTGATATTGAATCTCTTGACGGCTAATTTGCTCATGATGCAGCACGATACTGGTTATCAAAGACGGTAATACCAATAAATGATGGATATTATTACGGTAATAAGTCATTAGAACGGCATTTTCACGAGGAAGAATAATAATATCTCCCATACTGTCTTTTTCGACTTCAAACTTATCCATCTGTAGTGCATGCTCTAACAACTGTTCAGCTGTTTTATTCGGCGTTGTGGCATCTGCGGTATAAGGCACATTGCGCAATAATTGAAGATAACACTCAACCTGTTCGATGAGTTGCTCACGCGTTAGAGAACGTTGGCGTGAGGCCAGTAGTGCAGTCGAACAAAGGTTAATCGCATTTGCCGCCGCCGCATTGTTTATATTGACCATAATATTATCAGCCAAAGCACCGACGGTCGGGTTTAGCCAGCTTGGGCGCTGCGGTTCAATCGGATCAATAGAATCGCGCCAGTGCGGGACTCGATGCGTTAAATACTGCGATAAAGAGATAGGCTGCCCGAAGTTAACATAACCTTGACCAAGATTACGTAATTTGCGCAATCCTTGGATCATCGAGAAGAAGCCTTCTTTCTTTTTTTCTGCGCCACGAAGTTCTTTGGCATAAGTTCCCACTTCCATAACATGCTCATAGCCAATATAAATGGGTACGATCGTGATTGGACGTGAATCCCCACGCAACATCGCCTGCAAGGTCATCGACAATGTGCCTGTTTTTGGTGTCAGCAGTCGACCTGTACGGGAACGGCCACCTTCAACAAAGTATTCGATAGAATAACCACGCGCAAATAACTCACTCAGATATTCACGAAATACCGTTGAGTACAGTTTGTTACCCTTAAAGGTACGACGAATAAAGAATGCCCCTAACCGGCGAAATATCGGTCCCGCAGGCCAGAAGTTTAGGTTAATTCCTGCCGCAATATGAGGTGGTACAAGCCCTTGGTGGTAAAGAACGTAAGACAGCAGCAAGTAGTCCATATGGCTACGATGGGATGGAACATAGACAATTTCATGGCCATCTTGCGCAAGTTGGCGGACACGCTCAGCATGTTGAACGTTAATACCTTGATACAGGCGGTTCCAAGTCCAACTCAAAATCCTGTCGGTAAGACGGACGGCTTCATAAGAAAAGTTAGCCGCTATCTCTTCCATCATATTGACGGCATTTTGTTGGGCTTTTTTCAGTGGGATTTTTTTACTGCGAGCTTCATCCTCAACCGCTTTTTCAATCGCTTTTGATGTCAGTAACTTATTAAACAGCTCTTGACGAACAGGAAGTTTTGGCCCGACAGCAGCAAGTCTTTGGCGTGAATAGTGAATTCGCGCAACACGTGCGAGTTTATTGGCAATAATGGTATCCGTACCGTGGTCTTGAGCCATTTTCCCTATTGATACAATCGGGGATAGACGAACAAAGCTGTCCCGGCCTAACCAGACGATGGCGAAGAATTTTTGAATACCATTGAGTAATTTTAAAGGCGGAGCTGGGGTATGCCCCTCACGCCCAGGTGAGCGACCAAACATCACTGATGCAGGTAGCATCTGAATATCTAGATTTGGGTTATTTCGATGCAAATCTAAATAAGCATGGAATGTTTTCACGGAATCTTTACGTGGATTCGGCGAATAGTAACGAAAAACGCGAGGACCATCATCGATAAACACATAGGCAGGCAACTTAGTCCCATTGATGTCATTATCGACCAAAGGATCAGGCAGACCGATGGCTAAACACTGGTGTCGTAGCGTTAAAAGGTCGGACTTAGAGTGATAAGGCAATACATACAGCGTAGGCCGATTAGTATCAAGCTGCAGCTCTGTAATTGGATCCGATGGAATTAGTTTACTTTTTACCAATAATTTAAGTGGTAAATTCAACGTGTTGTAATATATTTTACGCCATAGTGACATAAATGATTATAGCCTCTTGTTAACAATGCTTCGCAATCATACCAGAAATCCACTGGCAAATCTGTTACTGACAATTCACTTTGACCGTAAAAAACGATTATTGTTTGATATTTTTGAGGAATAAATATGGCTAGTCAAACTAAGGGTTTTACTCGAGTTATTAAAGCGGCGGGTTACTCCCTTAAAGGCTTAAAAGCAGCATGGGTAAATGAAGCGGCTTTTAGGCAAGAAGCCGTTGCTGCGGTTATTGCAATTATCATCGCTTTTTATTTAGATATTAGCTACATAGATAGAATTTTATTGGTTAGCGTGGTGGTATTGGTTGCGATTGTTGAATTAATTAATAGCGCCATTGAGGCAGTTGTAGACAGAGTCGGTAGTGAATTTCACGAACTATCCGGTCGGGCGAAAGATATTGGCTCTGCGGCGGTATTTATCAGTATAGGGCTCGCACTTTTTGTTTGGGGTATTGTCTTGTGGCAGCGTTATTTCGTTGCTTAAGGCTGAAAGACGGCAAAATAAAAGAAAAGAAGATAAATCGATGACAAATGCCTAAATTCAGTGATTTAACAGTTCCAAATCTCAATTTACCTGTATATACTCACAGCTTGACTGTATAAACAAACAGGGGAACGGGATGAAAGCACTAACGGCTCGACAACAGCAGGTTTATGATCTGGTGCGTGATCACATTTCGCAGACGGGTATGCCACCTACACGTGCTGAAATAGCAGCAAGCCTTGGTTTTCGTTCGCCTAATGCGGCAGAAGAACATTTGAAGGCCTTGGCGCGTAAAGGTGTTATTGAAATAATTTCAGGCGCATCTCGAGGTATTCGTCTATTACTCGAAGAAGCCAATGATCAGGGGTTACCACTTATTGGCCGTGTTGCTGCAGGGGAACCTTTACTTGCACAAGAACACATTGAAAGCCATTATCAAGTAGACCCTCAGTTATTCAAACCGCATGCGGATTTTTTATTGCGAGTTAGCGGTATGTCGATGAAAGATATTGGTATTATGGATGGTGACTTATTAGCTGTTCATAAAACTCAAAATATTCATAATGGTCAAGTGGTTGTTGCGCGTATTGAAGACGAAGTGACGGTAAAGCGCTTTAAGCAGCAGGGCAACCGTATTGAATTGATTGCAGAAAATCCAGAGTTTGCACCGATTATTGTTGATTTACGCCAGCAGAATTTTACGATTGAAGGTTTAGCGGTTGGTGTTATCCGTAATGGTGACTGGTACTAAGTAGTGACATTAATTCAGTCTTAATTTGAGGCTGAATTTTTTGCTGGTGGCTTTAGTTGTGCTTAATGATTGATTGAACAGCGAGCTACCAGCTCTCTTCCTATTCTTCTATTCTCATCATACTTTATACTTCAGGGTTGTTGGCCGCTCTCGGTTACTCGGGTAACAGGTAATGTATACTCACCGAGCGATCCTAGTTCGCTGCTTAGCGACATGATTTAGTTTTGCAAACAAATACTATTTCTTCTTTATTATCACTTGCTGTGTATGGTCGTGATCACAATGCGCATGATCTTGGCAAGCGTTCATCTCATAACATGTCTTACATAACCCATGATTTTCTACCACAGTATGCCTTAGATGAAATTTGTTTTCGTCTGCTAAGTGGCTAATTGCTGACTCTATCGTTGTGCAATCGCTTTCAGTGACACTTCCACAGCCATCGCAAATCAACATAACAGAAATATGGCTAGGATTATCGAAAAGATGACAAATCACATAACTGTTGGTTGACTCGATTTTATGGATAAACCCTTGCTCCATTAAAAACTCAAGACCCCTATAAACGGTTGGTGGTTTAGCTTGAGGCTCAACTTCTCTCAATAGATCCAATAAGTCGTAAGCGCTAATAGCACCATGCTGTTTTGCAATTAAGCGTAAAACAGTTTCTCGCTGTGGTGTTAGCCTAACGCCTCTTGATAAGCAGATGCGCTCTGCCATCACAAGCAACATATCTTCACTCATTTTTTTCATCTTACTGGCCTCAACCTCGAAAAACCGAAATGTCTGTTGTACGCAAGTTTATCATAGTTTTCTTAACTGTAGAGATTCAAAGCACCTTTGATGATTTAACCAAGTGATTATGTTCAATTGAATATATTGTGTATTTAAATTGTAATCGAAGTGATAATAAAATTAGGTATATAAAAAACTATATCAATCGTAATTTTTAATATTTTAATTAATGCCAATTGAATTTATACATTAATTAAACAATACAGCGTTAACTATTTAACCATCAATAAACAATTGAGTGAAACGTTATGTTACGTTTTGATTCATTTTTTAATTAAGAGTTATCTTACCATCAAATTCCAATCAGACCTGAAGTCATCATAAAAGGTTATTTTGTGGTTGATTGGCCATCAGTTTATCAATTGTCCGACTTTTAATCTTATTTTTTGTATTGATATAGATTTAAATATCGATATAAGTATTTATAATTTTAGTCATGTTTTGATACGTTTATAAATATTAAAAGATGGTTTTATATAAATTTTTCTAAATGACCTTTTTTATTTATATATTAAAGTGCCAAGATGGATTATATGGCTTTTAAAGTCGAAGATAATGGATTAATAAACTATAGATACTCCTTTCTGTTGTCTTTTTTGACAATAAATATCGAAGTTGTAGAATTGACATTAGAAAATATCTTTCGGTATGTGTACAAAGCTCATTTGGTGTTCTATATCAATTTTCAAACGTTATGGAGGAAACTTAATAATTAATTTGAAAGTGAAAATATTGGCTTAATGAGTTTTAGTTTTTAAAAACTATAGATGAGAAGGATCTTATTTATATATAAATCTCTAACCTGAACGAAATTAATAAAGTGGGAATACTGAAAAATTTCAAGGAAGGCAACTTAAATTTGATTGCTGACCCGTAAAAATTAGGCAAGAGAAAGCTTCATCCTACTCATTTAAAGGAAATGTTTATGAAACTGAATAAATTAGCATTAACTCTGGCTCTTGGTTTAGGTGTAGGTATTTCTGGTGTTGCATTAGCTGAAGATCCAGTAGTTCCAGTAGAACCTGCAAAAACAGTTGAAAGTTCACAAGGTGAAATCCGTTTCACTGGCTTCATCAATGATGTTCCATGTTCAATTGATGCAAATAACCTAAAACAACTGGTTGAATTCGGTGAAATTGCGTTGCATGAACTGACTTCTAATCAATACCGTTCAGACAGTAAAGATTTCGATATCGTATTGAAAAACTGTTCAACTGAAACTTACAAAAACGCAAAAATCACCTTTACTGGTCCAACTATCTCTGGTTTCGATGGTTTCACTGGTGATTTACTTGGTTTAGGTGGAAAAGTTAAAAACGCAGGTATCGTAATCACTAATGGTGCTGACAAAATTGTTGAATTTGGTAAAGCATTCCCAGGCACTGGTGAAGGTTATGCGTTAAATAATGGTGATGGAAAAGAAACAACGCTGCATTTTGCTGCATACGTTAAAGGTAACGAAGCTGCAGATGCAAAAGCAACAACTGGTAGCTTCAACACTGTTGCTAACTTCAAAATCATCTACCAATAAGTTCAAGCTTATATAGATTGAAACATGTGGCGTATCCACGCCATATGTTTCTACCCCCATTTTTCTGTTTGCTCGATAGGCGGCATAGTTGAATGAAAAGCATGAAACTCAATCTAATAACAAAATTAATGCTTTTAATATTAACGCCAATGATTGCATTTTCTGAAGAGGCTGTTGATTTTAATACTGACTTTCTTGAGGCAGACAGTACTGAAAATGTAGACTTTAGTAAATTTTCCCACGCAAACTATATCCCACCAGGAAATTACTCTTTAGCGATATCAGTTAATAGAATCAAAATTTCTATGGAACAACCGATTTCATTTTTTAATCCTTACTATGATGACAAACTTTCTTTAGCTTGTATTACACCGGAGCTATATGAACAGTTGGGATTACAAAAAAATTGGAGTGATAAAGTCACTTGGTTACTTGATGGTGAGTGCTTAGATATTCGTTCTATCCCAGAAATGACGATACAAGGTGATTTAGCGAAAAATAATGTTGATATCCAAATACCACAAGCGTTTATGGAATATCAAGATCCGAATTGGGATCCTCCCGCTCGTTGGGATGATGGGATTTTAGGCGCGTTTATTGATTACAATGCGACAGGACGTGTAGTCCATAGACAGGTCGGCGATAAAGGCACTGAGTCTGGAATTACCGCAACGGGAACAATGGGCGCAAATTTTGGTGCTTGGCGTTTAAGAGCTGATTGGCAAGCCCAAAAAGGTGAATTAAATAAAGGAAGTCAGTCATGGGCATGGAATCAACTTTATGCTTATCGTGCTATTCGTTCTTTAAATTCACGTTTAACACTCGGTGAACAATATTTGTCGTCTACACTGTTTGATAGCATTCGTTATCTTGGTGCAAGTTTAGAAACTAATGAGTCGATGCTTCCTCCTCGTTTACAAGGCTATGCGCCTGAAATTGCAGGGGTAGCAAAAACAAATGCAACGGTAATTGTTAGGCAAGATGGTCGTATTGTTTATCAAACAGAAGTGAGTCCAGGACCATTCCGTATTCAAGATGTGAATTCATTCGGTGGTGGTACCCTCGATGTGTCCGTTCAAGAACAGGATGGTAGTACCACAAATTATAAAGTCGAAACATCAAGACTGGGAACACTGACACGTCCGGGGCAGTTGATTTACCAATTTGTAGTAGGTAAGCCAAGTAAAAATGAACATGATACGCAAGGACCTGCTTTTAGTTTAGGGTCTTTATCGTGGGGTGCAACGAATAATACAACTATTTATGGTGGTATTTTAGGTTCATCTGAATATCAAAATATTGCAATTGGTTTGGGTCGTGACTTCGCACCTTTTGGCGTATTGTCAGGAAACTTGAGTATATCCCGAGCAGAAATGGGTAGAGTAGATAATAACCAGACTTTGTCGGGGAATTCTTATAATTTAACCTATTCAAAACAGTTTGACGATATTAACAGCCAAATCACATTTGCCGGTTATCGATTTTCAGAAAAGAACTACATGAATATGAACCAGTTTATTGATCGTCGTTATAATGAAAATACGGTTGATAGTGGTAAAGAGCTATATACCATTATATTTGGTACGGCATTTCCAGATTATAATGCCAATATGTATTTAAATTACTCTCATCAAACCTATTGGAATAGAGCATCATCAGATCAATATAACTTAACGATCTCCAATTATTTTGATTTAGGCAAAATAAAAAACTTAAGCCTTAGTTTGACGGCCTATAAAACGAAATCTGATCAAAATGATGATGATGGTGTCTATTTAAATCTTAATATTCCGTTAGATGATAACAATACCAGTATTAGCTATTCAGGCTCATATGCAAGAAATACGAATAGCCACAATGTTAATTACTATAGCCGTCTTGATGAGCGCAGTACTTACTCTATTTCTGCAGGTACTTGGGATAAAGATAAGGCTACTACATCGGGAATGTATAACTATGACGGTGATAAAACACAGCTGAATATCAATGGGACTTACACCCAAGATAACCAATCTGCTCTTTCCATGCAGCTTAAAGGTGGGTTAACAATGACACCTGAAGGGGGAGCTTTGCACCGCAACACATCAATTAATGGTGGGTCAAGAATATTATTGGATACCAATGGTGTTGAAGGTGTGCCGATTCAAACAGGTGTAACACCTGTAAAAACAAATAGATATGGTAAGGCTGTGATCACAAGCGTAATGGACTATAACCGTAATAATTTAAGAATTGATTTAAAAAATGTTCCCGATAATGCAGAAGCTATTCAGTCAACACAGAGTGCCACTCTAACCGAAGGGGCGATTGGTTACCGAAAATTTAACGTTATCAAAGGTGAGAAAATTTTGGGAACAGTGAGTCTTGCGAATAATAGTTTCCCACCATTTGGTGCATCAGTAAAAAATGAAAAAAATATTGAAGTTGGGATTATTTCAGATAATGGATTTGTTTATTTAGCGGGTATTAACCCATCAGATGTTCTTGAAGTGAATTGGGGAGATAAATCGACCTGTCACATTCAACTACCTGAAAAAATTGATAGTAGCATGGAAAAAATAATATTATTACCATGCAAATAATTATAAATATACTTTACATCCGTCCTTTTTTAGTTGCGGGGTTGCTGACTAGCTCAGTTATCTAAATCATAGAGTTATCTCTATTTATTGGGTTATCTTTGTGCGTTGTCTTCCTGCAATTCGAATTATTTTGGATTTAACGTCAACGGTGAAAATATGAAATTTATTAATACAGTTAAAATAGTAACAGCGATAAGTGTTTCTTTATTAGCGCAATCTGCTTATTCAGCGATTGCTCTTGATAGAACTCGCGTTATTTATAATGAAAAAGATAAATCGGTAAGTATGGGACTTACTAATGAACACCTTGAGAGCCCGTATCTTGCTCAGGCTTGGATCGAGAATGATAAAGACGAAAAGGTAAATTCACCTTTTATTGTTACACCACCTGTACATAGAATTGAGGCTAATTCAAAAAGTCAGATTAAAATCCAAGCAATACCGGCAGTGGCTCAACTGCCTAAAGATAGAGAAAGCGTTTATTATTTGAATGTGAGAGAGATCCCACCTCGCAGTGAAAAAGCGAACGTTTTACAAATTGCATTACAGACAAAAATCAAATTATTTTATCGTCCAACGGTAATTTCAGTTAAAGATAGAATGGAAATTATTCCTCAGGAAAATGATGTGAAAATCATTAAGCAAGGAGCCAATTATATGGTGAAAAATCCATCTCCTTTTTATCTATCAATTACAAAATTAAAAAAAGGTAATACTGAAGTTGCTAATTTTGAACCCGTCATGATTGCACCTTTTAGTACGTCAGGTTTAGGTAAAGTTTCAGGGGATTTAGGCTCTTCCCCAACCTTAGTTTATCTCAATGATTTTGGTGGCACGGTCGATTTAAAATTTAACTGTAATGCAGCGGAATGCTCCGTGACACCTAGAAAATAAGGCTTATCGCTATGATGTCTATTAGAACATTAACAAGGGTATTTGGGTTATTACTTGCCTTTAATATATCGAATGTATTTGGATTTTCTGGATTCTTATATGTTGATGTGAAGGGAGAGGTTTTAGCGAAACCCTGTTCAATTAATAATGGGCAAGCAATAGAAATTGATTTTGGCGATGTAATGACAACACGTGTCCAAGATGAATTTTATAAAGAGCCAATTAACTATACTGTCAGTTGCAAAGATGGTGTTCAGCCGAAGTTAAATATTTTTATTGATGGAATATCATCTGCTTTTGATCAGCGCTTACTAAAAACCAGTGTTGATAATTTAGCTGTACTTTTTAAAGCAGATACCTCTGATTTTCCACTAAGAAATAAACGTAGTTTTAATTTTGCGAGCCCAATCAAATTGGATGCTGTTTTAGTTAAAAAAAGCGGTACTGACTTACCTGCAAAAAGTTTTACTGCGACGGCAACAATTAAAGTTGAATATCAATAAGGGACTAGAATATGCTAAATATTAACAAAATAATTGGTACTGCCTTATTGATCATTATTCTACCTTTTACCTCAGTGGCAAAGGATTATGAAACTGAGGTAAAAATAAAAGGTAATTTAATAACGCCGCCTCCGTGCCGTATTGATGATGGTAAAGAAATAGAAGTTGATTTCGGCAATGTGTCGGTAAAATCAATTCAAGGTAAAGACCAAAAAAAAGCGGTTAATTACCAAATTCAGTGTGAAGAAAATAAAAACAATTGGGCAATGTATTTAATGCTAACGGGTGTTAAAAGTTCCTTTGATATTAATGGATTAAATACTGGAATTGACAATTTAGCGATTAAATTCCAATTGGCTGATCAGGAATTAGAGCTGGGTAAAAAATATTTGATTAACCCAACCTCACCCGGCGTACTTTGGGCTGTCTTGATCAAAAATGGCAATAGTGAATTACAAACAGGTGATTTTGTTGCAAACGCCACAATGCTTGTGGAGTATCAATGATGAAAAATAAAATACTGTTCCTAGCACTGTTTACATTACTGGGAAGTGGGTCATCTTTAGCCGCGCAGAATAACGTCAAGGTTAAAGGTACATTAGTTAATTCACCTTGTATTGTGATGCCATCGGATAAAAATGTTGAAGTCGATTTCGGTGATATTCGATTATTAGATATCTATGATTCCGGATTTTTATTTCCAAGAAAAGAGCTCACATTAGTGCTATCTAATTGTGATTTAACCATCGCTAAAAAAATGAAAGTGAAAATTTCAGGTGCTGAACATGGGCAAATGCCCGGCTATTTGGCGCTTAATGGTTCTGATAATCCTGGATTAGGGATCGGTGTTGAATTAACGGATGGAACGGAAATTAAAATTAACCAATTTTCCTCTTTATTACCGATTGTTCAACAAGGAAAAAATGAACTGAAATTTAATACCTTCTTAAAAGCGACGGCAGAATCAATTAATAATAAGCAAATTAAGGCTGGGCGTGTGACAGCAACAGCCACCTTTTTATTTGAGTACGAATGATTTCATTCTTACAGCACCATATATTCTGGTGTGAAATTTTAAAACCAAATATAAAGAGATGTGAAATGGGAAAAAGAATACAGCAATTATTATTTATACCGTTATTTTTGATAACGTTTACAGGCTATGCTTCAACTTATTTTTCGTATGTGGAAGATATCGATAGTAAAGGGGGTCAGCACACCTATTATTATCAAATGGACTATTGGAAAGCCAGTTCACCAACAGAAGGAAATCCTTGTGTGGCGGTACTCGGTGCTGGTGGTGCTAAGAACTGTTATTTTACTATCAACCACTTACATTCAGGTAAGGATACAGGGGGAATAGCTTCCCGTTCTGACTGGGAATGTGCTATTAATTTTGCAAATTATAAAACGATGGAAGCAATTATTAACGACGCAAGAGATACCTGCGGGCTGACTTTTCCACGAAAGGGAGATAGCCGCCATAGTGGAGGTATAACAACGGACGAATGTGTTGGGATATTTTTAGCGAGGTCGAAAGGTGCTCAAGGAAAAATTTTGCCCGGTGGTATTTGTGGTATCGCGCCACCACCGTCAGGTAAGTGTTACTTTAGCGCTCCTGAAGGCAGTACTAACACATTAGAGTTAAATCATGGTGCTTTAAATGCCGACGAACTTAACGGAAATATGCAATTTGGTTTATTCTATATTATGTGTAATAAGGATATGAACGTTAAAGTTTCATCAAACTTACAGCAGAGCTATATTAATTTACGCCCAAATGGTGAATTACAATCTTATGTAACACTAAATAAACAGCCGGCATCGTTGGGGCTTGTTCAATCCGTTAAAGCAAATCAAGTATGGCCAGTACATGTTGAGTCAACATTAAAGACAAATGGTACAGTTGTACCTGGTAAATTTAGCGGACGTATTACCCTCGTATTAACAATTCCATGATTTAGCTACAGAATTTTGTATTCGTCATTTCCCATGTTGACGGTTTTGCCTACTTAAACGTAATTGTTGGTAGGCTTTTTTTTATACGTAAATAATTTGGATGATAAAAGAATAAATATATGAAAATTAATTATTGTTCTATGTGGCATGTAAAGGATGAATAAGCTTCATCTTTTAGTATGTAAATATTGTCTTCCATTTTGGTAATATTCACATAATAATTTATTTTGTCTTTTTCTAATTGAATGAAGTTTGAAAATAATTCACTCGGTGTATTATCAGAGGTCGTTACTGATAAAGATGTAAAATTGATAGAGTAATTCCCTTTTTTATCGACAGGCTGATGATTGAAATAGATAGCTCTATCTAGTCTATAGGTTAATTCTTGGTTTTTAATATAACCATATATATTTATTCTTCCTTGGTTTTTATTTGAAGTTAATATACTCATCTTCGCTTTTAAGCTGATGCCTTCAGGCGTGCCATTATCTTTAATCCAGACAACCTCTGAATGGCATATGTTAACATCATCTTTTCTTTTATTTATGATTACCGTAGAAATTAAGACGCTAGAAACTATAACAGTAGATAAAATAATATACTTTTTCATTTAGATTCTCTGATCATTAATGGATACACAATCATATTTGTTATTTTTTTCTTTACAGATACTGATAGCAATATTTTTATCGAAAGAGTAAGTGTAATTTAAATCAGAGAGAAGGATGACGCGTTTTGGTTCATCACACGAAATATTGTATTTCTCTAATTTTTTATTAACAAAATTAATGTTATCACTTGTTGTTTTGCCGACCATATCAATAGGGGTTTGAATGATGCAGCTGCCTTTAGCACTCACGGTAAGATAGCTTTTACCTTCACTAATTGTATGTTTTTCTTGATTAAAAAATAAAAAAATCAAGAATAAAATAGAGATTGTTGATATGACTAATAGTAATAAACGTATAGGTTTTTTATTTTTGTCATTATTTTTATTTATCAATTTTCTACTATCACTAACATTAGCGCTATCTTCTTTTAAGCTTTCATATTGACTGTTATCAAGTGTAATTGAGGTTTTTTTTATCTCTGGCAAGGGAGCATCAAAGACTAAATGAGTCGGAAGCGTATTATCTAATCGTTGGTTGGATTGTAATTCATTTTCATTAATTTCAAGTATATTATCATGTTGTGTAATGATTTCTTCAGAAGCATTACTCTCTTCCATTTTGAATTTTGATAGGTGATTATCAATTCGAAATCCTTTTTTAGGCACAGTGACAATAGACTTAGGGTCGATACCGATAAGTTCGAGTTTTTTTCGTATCTCACTGATATAAGTGTTTAAATTATTATTCGAACCTACAAGGCCATACTCTTCCCATACATTTGTAAGAAGTTCATCTCGAGTTGCAATGCCCTTTCTCATATTTAATAAAATAATTTCATTGAATAAGCGAGAGGCGGGTTTAGATAATTCAATTCTTTGATTTTGATCATCTTTTAGATAAATGCAACTCGAGCTCTGCTCAAAAATATATTTGTCATCAATAATATAATCATGTTCTTCAATCATAAATGCTGTCTGCTCTCTCTAATATTAAAAATGATATAACCGAGGAGCTAATATTTAGTTCTCGGATTAAATTAAGCTAAATTTTATTTTAGATAAACTAAATTTTATTTGTTTTTTTGTTATGCATATAGTTTAAATACGGAACGGATTAACTGCAAGTATTGAGCGATGAGCTTTTTTGGATATGGGTAGCAAATTTATTGAATTGAATTAATTTTCGTTATTTTAAACTGTATATTTATCAAAGGTTGGGGTTTAAGTTCTACATTTAGTTGTTGTCATAGTTACTATGAGATAAAAATCTATATAAAATCAAGATTATTATCTTAAATTCTAGTTGTAAGATTAATCCTAGGTAACAATACTTGTTTTTGCATATTTTAATACTTTATAGGTACATTAATTGGTTTTGTTTTAAGATGAATTAGGTAGATAAATAATGTTTCTACCTAATCCAATTTAATAGTTAGTATTTATATTCAAGACCTAACCAATAATTACGACCTTCTTCAATATAGCCATTTGTATATTCATAAGACTTATCAAATAAATTATTTATAGATGTATTAACAGATAGGCCATGCCCTAAATCATAATCGAGCCGAGTATCTGTTTTAGCAAATCCACGAACTTTCTCTTCACTATCAATATAATTGAATGCCCAGCTTCTAGCTTCTTCAGTTATTGTGAGGCTTAATGGTTCATAAGGCGTGAACTTAATCCATGCAAAGGCTTTGTGGGTTGGTAGTTCAGCCACATGACGCACGCTATAATGTTTAGGGTCTGCATGAATGTAACTATAATTTAAACCTGTTTCTATCCAATCAGTAATTTGTCCTGTTGTGCCCAAATCAATGCCGATATAACCAACTTTCCCACTATTACGGTTTTGTAATAGGTTTCCATTATTCGATGTTGTTCCCATGTTATGTGCCATGATGGCATCAGATACATGGTTGTAGTAAGTGCTTGCTGTGTATGACCATATTGGGGTGAAATAGCCTTTATAAGTTACATCAAAGGTTAAAGCGCGTTCAGCCTCAAGGTGTGGATTGATAATAAAACTATCATTATTCTTCATTTTATTTTTGGTGTAGCGTTCTTTTTGCGTTGGAAAGCGGCTTCTATCTGATACAGAGGCTTGAACCGTGTCTTGGTTATCCAAATGGTAGCGAGCCATTAATTCCCAGTTAAAAGCGTGCTGACGGTTGTTATCGTAGGTTTCAATGCCAGTGACGATATTACTTTTATTGTAAATATAGCGTTTCCCGTCATCACTACTACGCCAGTCATAACCTATCCCACCAATAATATCGAGTTTATCGGTTGCAACCCATTGGTATTCTGTCGCGATTGACCATGTTTGATCTTTATAGCGATCAAAAGGAACCACTTTATGGCTGCGTGAACGGTGAATATCTTCTTTCCAGTGTGCGGCAAATGACAGCATATCCAGTTCACGCACGGTAAAGTCAACACGCATATCCGCACCATTGCTGTAATCATCATAGCGGCTGTAGTTATAGATATCATTTTTATAATCTTTTACTGATTTATATTGATGTAGAGTATTTTTAAATGAGTCATGATAAAAACGGCTCTGTAGGGCAATGTCATTGGTTATTTGTGTTGTGCCATTAAAGTAGATGCTTTCTTTGTCATAAGCGGGCCATTGCCAAATTTGTTGTTTCACATTATTCACATCAGGCGCACTATTTTTATCACCATCTTGTTTGATATAGGTAACAACATACTCATCTGCTTCACGTGGTGTCCAGCCGACTTTGACCATCATACGTTTGTCATCCGTTGCGGAATTAGTTCGACGTCCGTGGCTGCCGGCTAATGGGTTGTTGTTGTCCGTGCTTGGTAATCCCATAAAACGCTGTTTGTATTGGCTGCCGCTGACTTGAATAAAACCTAAATCATTACGACCGCCTAGGCGTGCACTGACATTATGGGCATTATCAGCACCTCGGGCAAAGCCTTGATTGAGACTGATGTTGGCTTCAAATGGTTTTTTGGGTGTAGCGGTTGTTAGGTTAATCGCACCCCCCATAAGGTTGGGGCCTTGCAGTAATGAGGTATATCCTGTTGAAAGTTCGACACTTGCGAGTTCGCTGGTCATAAACCGGCCAAGATCAAGGGTGCCGTCATAAGGCACATAGGTTGGAATTCCATCAAAGAAAACAGGAACTTGGCGACTATCAAAGCCACGAACATTCACTTGAGTTTCATTGCGGTTTCCCGACTTTTGGATTGCCACACCTGGTAATGTACTTAATGCTTGGGCAACATTGGTTTTGTTGAGCTGTTTCATCTGTGATTCAGTGATGACATGCGCATCTGCTGCTAGAGGCGTGCTCCACACCGACATTACATCACGGTTGTTTGCTATTTCCACATCATTCGCTGCATGACCGTGTGCCGCGAATAAAGCCATCCCAACCAAATAAGTTATTTGTTTTATTTTCATTATTAATTTCCAGATTTTCCTATTTTCAATATTCGATATATTATTTTTTATATAACGATATGTGTGGTGATTTATACGAAAAAGCGACTAGCGGTGATAAGCCAGTTGTTTTTTAAACGCTAATTTAATGATGGTTATTGTTGTTTGGATATTTGAACTTTAATATCTCTCGGTGTTGCATAGTAAGGTGCTGAAGTGACTAAAAGTGAAACGCCAGTTTGTGCATATTCAGTAATGGTATTTAGGTTTATTCCCCCAGCAATCGATAAACGACAGGATTTCTGTTGTTGCTGTATTCGCTGCTGTAATTGCTGAACTTGTTGAGGTGGTAACTTATCCAGTTGAATAATATCCGCTTCGGCTTCAATGGCTAAAATCCCTTGTTCATAATTATCCGCTTCAACAATAATGCATTTTTCGGGCGCCGCATGTCTTAGGGTTTGAACATGAGCGTACCAATCATTGGGAACATCGAGGCAATTTCGGTGATTGGTAAATAGTAAAATACTTTCAGCGCTACCTGCTCGATGAATGATGGCACCACCGGCAATAATCGCGGTTAAAGCAAGCAATTTAGTCCCGGGAATTGTTTTACGTGTGCAAGCCAACTGACCTTCGGGCTGATATTGGCGTAATATACTGACCATCTGATAGGTATAATGGCTGACCCCACTACACCATTCCAGTACATTTTGTACTGCTTTCCAGCCCTGATGTAAGGCTTCAACTGTACCTGATGCTTGTATCAGGCAACTTTGTGGTTCAACAATTTCGCCATCACGATAAAAGCACTGACAGTGAATACCGAGTTTGGTTAACATCCGCTCAGCAATCGCGATACCACTGACGCAGCCACCTTGTTTTGAAGTAAAGGTCATAATGCCGTGTTGAGCCTGTAACCCAAGGGAGCGCGTCGTGAGATCGCCATATCGGATATCATCTAATAGCAGTTCATCAATGAGTGAGTCAGAAAGATAAATCATAGGATAAGTTCCGATTCATCAATGACATCCCAAGATACCATCGCCCAATCTCTTGATGGATAGGGGATTTTTTTACCTGATGCAGTCTGCGTATTGTAATAGTTACGCAGTTTATCCATTTCTTCAGGCGTCATATTTTTTAACGACCAGTTCACGCTATCAGCAAAAGCATCAAAGTGATCAAAGCCATTTCTATTTGGGTTTTTGATGAAATCAACACGAGGGTTGATCCCCATTTGATGCAATATATTGACCGCATAAATGTAAGTAGGTAATTGAATAACATCCCTACCTATTTCGCGAATAATATTTTCATCAATAAAGGTTGGATTGATGGTATGGGTGGTATAAACACGTAATTTTGTTTGGCGGTTCAGCTTGAGTAGGGCGGCTTTGAGGTCATCAACGAGGGTAGAGCGCGAAGCCACGGAAATATCAACCTTGGGGAGTTGATCCCAGTTATCCTCCCAAGCGAGCTGTTCGAAATGGGTATTAGTTAATTGCATTTCTTTGGCACGAATGTTTGCCATTTCAATCATGCCACCACTGTAGTCGATGCCGATTACCGACCGAAATTGGTTAGCAAGACATAAGCTCACGGAACCCGGACCGCAACCGACATCAAGTAAGGTTTGTGCGCCAGTAAAGTCCATAAGCTCGCGAAAGCGTAATAAATAGGGGTCATTAGGGTTTGCACAGTTTTGTGCCATTTGACGGGCTTTTTTATCCCAATGTTCCGGTTCTTTACGTGTTCTTTGCGCTTGCTGCATATGCTGTTGGTACATTTTTGCAAAATCTAATTGGTTGATTAACATAATCCCTGACCTTCACAAGTAAAAGTAGATGGTAGTTGGAAGTGAGCCATAATGCTTTGCTCATCCACACAATAGAGTGCTGCTAGGTTAGTAAGTGTTAACATACTTTTTGATGTGCCTTGTCTGGCTTTTTGTTGTTTATCAAGCAGTATGACATTGTCAGCAATAGCGGCTGCGTGCTGTGGATGATGCGTTGACATTAATACAGTAATTCCGAGTGTTTTAAGTTGTTCTATTCGTTGAAGTAATCGAATTTGATTCCCAAAATCAAGACTCGCTGCGGGTTCATCCATAATCAGTAATAATGGGTTTTGGATTAATGCTCTGGCAATCAAGACTAACTGTTTTTCACCACCGCTCAGTGTGCTGTATAGACGAGGAGCAAGGTATTTGATGCCCAATTTATCGAGCTGTTGTAAGGCCAGAATGCGTTCTTTTTCTTTTGGAACAGAAAATAGCGCAATATGCGGCGTCAATCCCATCATCACCATGTCCATAACGGTAAATGTAAAAGGGGTATCATGTGCCTGAGGTACGTAAGCAATCACTCTCGCGATATCACTTTGTTTTAACGATTTTATCGATTTATCTTTGAGAAAAATATCCCCTTGGATAGCCGGAAGAAGACCTAAAAGCGTCTTCATTAAGGTTGTTTTTCCGCACCCATTAGCGCCTAAAAGGCATGTAATAGCACCTTCAGCCAAAGTGAGATTAATTCCTTCAATAATCGATTTGTGATGATAGCCAATAGCAAGGTTGCAGAGGGTCATTATCTTCATTTAACCCGCCTTGTTTGCAGTAAAATCGCCAGAAAAAAGGGCGCGCCAACGGCGGAGGTCAGAATGCCTAAAGGTAATTCTATTGAAGCAATGGTGCGAGCCAGTGTGTCGGTGATCAGCAACATGATGGCGCCAATCACCATTGAAGCTGGGAGCTGATAACGGAAGTTAGCACCCACTATCATTCTTGTAATATGCGGGACAATCAAACCTATCCAGCCAATAATACCGGCAATAGAGACAGCGCTGGCGGTAATTAATGTCGCAGAAATAATAAAGATAGCGCGAATAAGGCTCACATTAATCCCAAGGCTTTTGGCTTCTTCATCGGATAAACTGAGTAAATTCATTCGCCAACGCAATAAAAGCAATGGAGTGAGGCCGATGACCATTAGGGGTAAAACTGAAATAAGATCTTCTTGTGTAATCGATGAAAGCCCACCAAGTAACCAAAAAGTAATTGAAGGAAGTTGTGTATAAGGGTCGGCGAGAATTTTCATCAGAGAGATGGCTGAGCCGCAAAGTGCGCTGATCGCCACGCCGACTAAAACTAAAGACAAAATGGGGTCATGTTGCCGTGCTAACCGTGCGATAAAACACACCAATGCCACCACAATCAAACCGCCAATAAAAGCGGCAAGTTGGATGTAAATCATTGATTGTCCAAAAAAGATACCAATAACAGCCCCCACACCAGCCCCAGCGGAAACACCTAATATATCAGGGGATACCAGTGGATTACGGAACATACCTTGATATGCAGCACCAGCAATAGCGAGTCCTCCACCAATTAAAATGGCCGCCAGAGTTCGTGGAAAGCGAATTTGCCAAAAAACCGTGCTATTACGGGGATCTGACGGTTTTGATGATATGAAAAAATCATTAGAAACAAGGCGATATATTTCTTCAAAGGTAAGTGAGTATTTACCACTCGTTAGTGCAATAATAAAGCTAATCAGTAAGATCATCAGCAATAACCAACGCTTCGCGATACCACTCATCATGACATTTCCATCAGCGAGGTAATTTGTTCTTGGGTCAATGCTGAGTGATAAAATAGCGCAAAAAATTGTTGAATATCGTGTTGAATGGTTGCAGCAATCTTTTTATCAAAATAGCTTTGTAACCTTCTCATACCGAGTAGGCGATTAATCCCCGGAGGCCCATCAAGCCAGCCAAAAGGCACACCACTAAATATATACAGGCTATTTGATGAAATCGCGTTAAGTCCTTTCCACAGCGGAGCGTGAGTGATGAATTCAACCGCTTCATCATATTGGGTTATAATAATGTCTGGGTTCCAATCATATAGTTGCTCCATAGAAACTTCAGTTAACCCATGAAAGCCAGATATATCTACAACATTGCGTAATCCGAGTATTTCAATGGCTTCAGTATGTATTGAGCCTTTGCTTCCCGTTTGTAGCCCTTTAGCGCCTCTTGCAAGATAAAAACTGAGTGGTTTTTGTGGTTGTGAGCCATTGATCTGATTATTTTTTGCAAACTGAGTGGCATCGAATAAATAGCGTTCGGCGAGGTCGCTGAGTTTTTCAGCATGAGCACCCACGCCCAGTATTTGACCAAGTTGGCGTAATTGTTGTGGTGAATCCTGTAATCCACCAGCTATCAATAGATAACTGATCTCCGTTTGCTTAGTGATTTTCTGCGCTTGTGAACGATAGGTCTCATCAATATTTCCAGTGTCTATAATTAGCTCAGGGTTATAGGCAAGTAGTTTTTCGAGAGAAAGGGTACTACCTCTACCGGCAAGACGACCGTAAACAGGGAGTTCGCACCATTTTTGATCAAATAGGCCTATTTTCCCCTTTTTTAGTGAAATAGAGGAGAAACCAACCATTTTCTCAGGCGCAAGGGCAAACAAGAGTAAATCAGAAGGTGGGCCTGCACTAATGACACGCTGAATTTTATTGGCTGCGGGAAGTAAGCCAAATAGTGCTTCTTCAACTTTACGGTTTTGAGCAAAACTAGGTAAACAATAAAATGCGCTGAGGATTGCACTGGATTTAATAAATTGTCTTCTATTGATAGCCATATGACTTTTTAGGATTTCGTTATGCTTATAATTATATAACGCGAAAATTAACCAACTCCTCGAACAGAGTCAACCTTAAAAGTGAAGATGCCTAAAATACTCAACATTTATGTGATTTAAAGCAATAACAAGCATTGCTATCTATTTGCAGATCACCGAACATAGCAGCAGAATCTATGTATTATTGATTATATTGGACATATGAAGAATAAAAGACCCTCGTTGCAGGATGTAGCCGATTGCGTCGGTATCACCAAAATGACTGTTAGCCGTTTTTTACGGAACCCTGAACAGGTTTCTGAAGCATTGCGCGGAAAAATCGCCAAAGCGGTTGATGATCTAGGTTACATCCCTAATAAAGCACCGGATATTCTGTCTAATGCCACTAGCCATGCGATTGGTGTCTTGCTTCCTTCGTTAACAAACCAAGTCTTTGCCGAGGTGATCCGCGGTATTGAAGCGGTTACTGATAATCATGGTTATCAAACGATGTTGGCGCACTATGGCTACCTTCCAGAAAAAGAAGAAGAACGTCTAACCTCTTTGCTTTCTTATAATATTGACGGGGTTATTTTAGCTGAGCGTACGCATACTGAACGCACGCTCAGGATGCTAAAAACGGCGGGTATTCCGGTTGTCGAGATTATGGATAGCGTATCACCTTGTTTAGATATTGCCGTCGGTATTGATAATTTTGAAGCCTCTCGCCAAATGACTCGGGCTATGATTGAGCGCGGCTGTCGTAAAGTTGCATACATCGGTGCAAGGTATGACGAACGAACATTTATCCGCTTAAAAGGCTATGAGCAAGCCATGCTTGATGCCAATCTTGAACCTCGTAATGTGATGACTCAAACTAGCTCCTCTTACTCATTAGGAGCCCAGTTACTTCATGAATGCAAACAAAAATATCCCGATACCGATGGGTTATTCTGTACCAATGATGACCTTGCTATTGGGGCGATTTTTGAGTGTCAACGTCTCGGTATTAACGTGCCAAAAGATTTAGCAATATCGGGTTTCCACGGTCATGATGTCGGACAAGTGATGACACCAAAATTAGCCAGTATTTTAACCCCAAGAGACCAAATGGGCCGTAAAGCCGCTGAAGTTTTACTCGCAAGGATGTCAGGTAAGAAACTGACTGAGCAGTATTTTGATGTGGGGTTTTCTTTGCTCACCGGTGAAAGCATCTAACTTTATTCGTCATACTTCGTGCTGTAGGGGGGGTGGCCGCGTGCTCTCACTCTAGTCACATACTTGTGTTTGCTCCTAGCTATAACCCGAATTATTTAGAATAAGTTTATATTGTCATACTTCGCGCCATAGCGTTGTTGCTTGCACTCTCTAACCCTAGCCACGCGCCCAGCACTAGCTTCCTCGTATTCATCTCATCGATTATTGAGATAATCATCACAAATCTGTTTTTTTCTTCGCCAATATAATTGCTAAATAAATCCCTACTGCTGATAATGTTACCCGTAACTTGTTACCGGTAACATTAATCGAATTTAAAAATAGAACGAGATGATATCTTTCTAATGCCTGAGGAGTTTCCTATGAGTGATACCCAAAATCAAAACTATTCATTTGTCCTAATGGGGGTATCGGGTAGCGGCAAATCTGCGGTTGCTAGCGGTGCAGCACAGCAACTTAATGCGGCTTTTTTGGATGGCGATTTTTTGCATCCTAAAACAAATATTTTGAAAATGGCATCAGGCCATGCATTGAACGATGATGATCGCCAACCTTGGCTGAGCGCATTAAATCAGGCAATTTTTGCCATGCAAAGAACCAATAATGTTTCTTTGATTGTATGTTCTGCATTGAAGAAAAAATATCGCGATATTTTAAGAGAAGATAATAAAAATTTATTTTTTATCTACTTAAAAGGTGATGCAGCCGTTATCGAAGAAAGATTGAAAGCGCGTAAAGGACACTTCTTTAAGCCTGAAATGTTAAAAACGCAATTTGCAGTACTCGAAGAACCTAACGAAGCAGAGGCTGATGTTCATGTCGTTGACATTCGTCAATCCCTTGAAGATGTCATCGGTAATACCTGCTCAACGATTAGACAAATTGTAGCTGGAGATAAGCCATGAACACACCTGTAGAAACGCTCAGCACGTTAACCCTCGTGTTAACTGCGGTTGGCTCTGTAGTTTTATTATTGTTTTTAGTGATGTATGCGCGTTTACATGCGTTTGTTGCCTTGATGATAGTCTCGATTGGTGCAGGACTATTTTCCGGTATGCCGGTGCAACAAATTACAGAAACGATGCAAAAAGGGATGGCGGGAACGTTAGGTTTCTTAGCGATTGTTGTCGCACTCGGCGCGATGTTCGGTAAAATTTTACATGAAACAGGTGCGCTCGATCAGGTTGCGAATAAATTACTGAATCTCTTTGGTGAAAAGCGGGCGCATTATGCGGTTGGTGTCGCCGGGTTAATTTGTGCATTACCGCTGTTCTTTGATGTGGCGATCGTTTTACTGATCGGTGTTGTTTTTGCCGTTGCTAACCGTACGGGTCACAATGTCGTTCGCTTAGCAATCCCTTTGTTTGCGGGGGTTGCTGCTGCGGCGGCTTTCCTATTACCGGGACCAACTCCAATGCTAGTTGCATCGCAAATGGGCGCTGATTACGGCTGGATGATCTTAATCGGTCTTTGCGCTGCAATTCCAAGTATGATTTTAGCCGGTCCTTTATTCGGTAATTTTATCAGTAAATTCGTGCATATTGAAATTCCTGCCGATTACCAAGCGCCTCAAACAGAGCATGGCAAAATGCCGAGCTTTGGGTTCAGCTTATGCTTAGTATTATTTCCATTGGTCTTGGTTGGATTAAAAACGATTGGAACGCACTTTGTTCAACAAGGATCAACGCTTGAACACTGGTTAGAGTTTATCGGGCATCCATTCACTGCATTGCTACTGGCTTGTTTATTAGCGATTTATGGTCTTGGTTTTCGTTACGGCTTAGACAAAGAAAAAATCATGGCGATTTGTTCTGCGGCGATCCAACCGGCGGGTATCATCTTATTAGTTACCGGTGCTGGTGGTGTCTTCAAGCAAATCCTTGTTGACTCAGGAGTAGGCCCTGCATTGGGTGACTCTCTAATTGGTGCTGGCTTACCAATAGCGGTAGCGTGTTTCGTGCTTGCAGGTGCGGTGCGTGTTATTCAAGGCTCCGCGACGGTAGCTTGTTTAACTACTGTGGGCTTAGTGCTTCCAGTGATTGGTGAACTTGGTTACTCAGGCGCACAGCTTGCCGCATTGGCTATCTGTATTTCAGGTGGTTCTTTGATTCTTAGCCACGTTAATGACTCCGGTTTCTGGTTGTTTGGTAAATTTACCGGCGCAACCGAAGCGCAAACATTGAAAACGTGGACAGTGATGGAAACGATTTTAGGGACAACGGGTGCGATTGTTGGGATGATTTTCTTCGCATTTTTGTAAGATAGCGGCTATCTCCCACATAATTTAATTTGCGGGTAGCTACAAAGGGAATACGGCATCGAAGTAACTTAAAGGATTAAGAGAGATTAAAATTAAAAGTCAGCTTATTTATCGTAAGCTGACTTTTTTGTTATGGGCGACAAAAAAATATTAATTCAAGATTTGATTTAATTGGCTATACAGACCCTGAGCACTTTTCTTATATCCTTCAACGGATAAATGCACATTATCAGGACGTGCCAAATCTTGAGCTGCCCAAGTTTTTATTGAGCAAGGGCCGCCCATAAAGGCTTGCCAGTCCCAGAATAGCGTGTTTTCTTGTTCCGCTACTGTTTTTTGGATTTTGATGACATCCATTAAATGAACGGGCATTTGTGCCTGACAGCTCATTGCATTACTGAATTTGATCGAGTCATTTGGTCCGACTAACAAAATAACGCTTTCCGGCATTTGCTGACGTAGAAGGCGAATTTTTTCTCTTAATGTTTGCTCATAAGCCACAAGGTCAAGGTTGTCGTTAAACGCTTCGTTAGTTCCATAAGCTAAAATCACCATATCTGGTGACATTTGAGCCAAAGTTTCACTCCACTGAGGTTGCCATTTATCAACCATACTGAGGGTTGCCCCGTTTAAACCTAATGCGGAAAGCATCACGCCCGGTTTGGTTGAGCGCAATAACCAGCCACCGACTTTTAAGTTATTTTCTTTACCAACCGTAATCTGAGCAGGTAGCTGAGTATTGACGGGGGATGAGAAGCGCCAGCTATTACCGGTAGCAGGTAATGAAACCACTGGTGAAGCCGCAGGGGACACACTTATTTGCGTATCCGATGGGGTTTGATACAAAGTTTGTAGCTGATATGCCCCTTGTGCAGGCTGTAACGGCTTTAATAGCACGCTGTTGTTACCTGTCAGTGGTTGCGCAATTAAGCCACCCAATGGATAGTCGAAGCGCTCATCTTTACGGCTTGAAGATAATTGCCATTGTTTTTTATCGCTGATGCGGTTAATCGTCGCGGTGCGTTGGCCGGGAACTGAAATAGGTGGCACAAAACCGGGACCAGCATCACCATAGCGTTGCTGGAACAAGGTTCTTAGGTTGCCACTAAAAAAGTCTGCGGCGGTATGTGAATCACCTATTTGAACAATATGAACTTGTTGGTTACCTTGGTGTAGCTTGTTTGCCAAACGGGTTAAGTTTGGCTCGGCGTTATTAATTAACTGCCCTTGCTCAAAGCTAGGTTGGCCTGTTGGTTTGGTCGCCTTACTCGTTTTGTCAGCGGTATTCTGGCAAGACAATAAACTAAGAGACAGCAGTGCAATAGCACCTGCCGCTGCTAATTTAGTTTTGGCTTGACGCAGTTTGTTCAGTTTCATGAGGTTCCTTTTCTTCCTCTTCGAAATGTATTAATGAAAACACTTTTTCAGCAATGGCTTGTTGCCCTTTGGTGCTGAAATGGATCCCATCACCACTTCTCAATTTTATAGCACTGCTTTCATCACCGATATAGTCAGAATAGTCGTCATTTTTATATTTAAAGACGTCATTGGCTGAAAAGTAAATTTCACCATTATCCTCGACTTCGGATTGGTAGAGGTTTCTTAAGAATTTCATACCATCAGACAGCGTATTTTTACGCATATTAGGAGGGCCTACCCAAATAACATCGACATTGTGCTGTCGAGCGGTGGATAATATATCACTAATCCGCTTCCGATACACCTGCTCCCAATTTTCACTTTTGAACTTAATGTATTTATAACCCTCTTGTGGCGGCATATCCCAAGGGTCATTTGGCCCTAAAAACATCACTAATACTTTAATGTTCGGGTTATCATTCAATGTCTTAGAAATGGTTTGCGGCCAATTGAAAAATCGTGGGTAGGCAAGCCCTGTACTTTGCTTACTTAAGTTTATGCTGTCTATATTATACTTTTTCAAGAGCATGTTTTTAACATGGGGAGCGACACCTTGCATCATCGAATCACCCGCAAAAAGAACCTGCTCTCCTTGTACAATGTTGGCAATGTGTTTTGGCACAATGGGAAGGTTTTGCTTGGCGGTAAAAGTACCAAAGTGAAGTTTTGTCCGATTTTCTCTAGCTTGAGGGCGCTTAAGTAATTCAGGAAACGTAATTGATAAACTCTCTGCGGGATAGATATAGCCATTAAGAAAATGTAATCCAACCCGAAAATTATCAGGGAAATTTAGCCTGCTACCTTGATTGGCAAGGGCATGTTTTGCCGTTTCCTTCTCTTCTTTGGCCTTGAGTCCTGAAGCATGGTAGATAAATGCGCTTCCAGCGGCTTGTACGCCATCATTCAAGTAGGCACCATAGT
The DNA here is from genome assembly GCF_001655055.1 of Providencia heimbachae ATCC 35613. Lineage (GTDB taxonomy): Bacteria > Pseudomonadota > Gammaproteobacteria > Enterobacterales > Enterobacteriaceae > Providencia > Providencia heimbachae. The sequence goes on from NZ_LXEW01000037.1 coordinate 51,510, forward strand.
CCCAGGCAGGATTACCGGACATATTCGCCCAGGGGGCCTCTCGGTGGTATTTTTGCTGCCAAAAACTCGCTAATGAGCCTTGATTTAACCAAATCAGTAATAAACCCGCGACTAGTACAATAAATAGCACTTGCCCAGTTTTCAGAAGAGTATGTTTAAACTCAGAAGTTAGCATAAATAAATCCCGGCATTCCAGAAGGTGAAAGCATAAACATAATCGTCAAAATGATAGCGAGTGGGATTGGATAATAGTACCAAGCAATATCTGGGTATTTTCTCGCAATATAATGATAACCCTGAACGCAAAAAGGATAGGCAAGCAGTAATAGCCAAAAAGCGATAATAAGTCCAAGGCTTGCGCTTACTGATGCAATGAACCCGGGGGCGGTAATCTGATTAAGTATGAGAATCGCATCATCAAAAGTTGGACTGCGAAAAAATATCCAAGCAAAACAGACAAAGTGAAAAGTAATAATGCGTGATAGCAGGGTCGAGACAGATTTATTGAGTAATGTTTTTGTCCAACCCAGTTTTTCCATGCATAAACTCTTAAGATTGAGTAATACAATTCCTAAACCATGTATTGCGCCCCATACAACAAAGGTCATTGCCGAGCCATGCCATAGTCCAGAAACTACCATAGCGAGGAATACGTTAACATTCATGCGACTAAACCCTTTACGGTTTCCGCCAAGGGGAATGTAAATATAATCACGAATAAACGTTGATAAGCTGATGTGCCAGCGTGCCCAGAATTCTTTTAGGTTGGCAGCCATATAGGGTGCATTAAAGTTAACAGGCACTCTAAAGCCAAGTAATAGCGCGATACCTGTAACAAGATTGGTATAGCCGGAGAAATTAAAATAGATATTCCATGCATAGGCATAGGTCGCCACGATTATTTCCCCTGCGCTATATCCTACGGGGGCATCGAATACTGGGTTAACATAATTTTCGGCAAGAAACGAACTGAATAAAAAGAGTTTAGCCAATGCCAAGCAAATAAGCAGAATGGCTTTTCTACCATCCAATATAACGCGGCTTTCTGCTTGGATTTGTGGAATGAAATTTTTAGCGCGATTGATTGGGCCGGCAACAATACTCGGAAAAAAGGCAAGATATAAGGTGACATCAAAAAAATCAGCTTTAGGCATTTCTTTACGGCAAACCGAAACGGTATAGCTAACGGAATGAAACACATAAAAAGAGAGGCCAAGTGGCGCCAGTATTTCAATAATAGGTAGCCCAACACTCAAACCAAATTTATCCAGTGTTTGCTGTATTGTTTCTTGGAAAAAAGAATAATATTTAAAGCGCGTGAAAAATCCAATAATAACAGTGGCCAGTATGATATATACCCACTTATTGGAAATCCAATTTGTCGCCCAGTTAGTTAATAGATAAATAAATAGCGTATAGCTAAATAGAATATAAGCAAAATCGGGGCTAAACGAGTAAACAAAAAAATAGCTTGCAGTAATGAGTAGTCCATTTTGGAGCTTTGCACTTGGCTGACAGCTCCAATAAATAAGAAAAAAGACCAAAAAAGAGCCAAGAAACTCGAATGAGAAAAAATTCATATTAGACTCAAAAGTTAATTATTATCGTTGAAGTGTATATGATATTAGTAATAGTTTACGATGCAATAAGATTATTACGGGATACTCGTCATATTTCACGCTATGGCGGTGTTGGTTTCACTCTGCCACTTGGGGCACATACTTGTGTATGCTTCCCAAGCTGTCTTCGTTCACCGCCTTGCCACAGCGCGAACTATTTAGAGTATTTATTGATTCGTCATATTTCACGCTGTGGCGGTGTTGGTTTCACTCTGCCACTTGGGGCACATACTTGTGTATGCTCCCCAAGCTGTCTTCGTTCACCGCCTTGCCACAGCGCGAACTATTTAGAGTATTTATTGATTCGTCATATTTCACGCTATGGCGGTGTTGGTTTCACTCAACCACTTGGGTCACATACTTGTGTATGCTTCCCAAGCTGTCCTCTTCCATAACGTAGACTATTTAGAAAATGTTTTTTCGTCGTCTTTCAACCCACAGCGTTGTTGGCTGCATTCGTGAACCCTAGTCACATACTTATGTATGCTTCTAGGACTTCACTCATTTGTCGCCTAGCTGTGGCTCGAAATCCATAGAAAATGTTTTTTTCGTTGTCTTTCAAATTGTCGCGGTGTTGGTTTCACTCTGCCACTTGGGTCTGCCCCAAGGTGTCCTCTGCCATAATTTGGGCTATTTAGAACTCAGAATAAAAAATCCACCCGAGGGTGGATTTTTTATGTCTTGTACCTGGTGATACAAATTAAATGCGAGTCGCTGCTCTTTTTTGAGCTTGTGTAATCAATTCTTCGTTGCTCGCGAACATCTCTTGTAAATAACGATTATAAGTAGAACCTAACTCTGAGTACCCCTTCATATCATTGATAAGCTTCGCGGTATCTAAATCATCTGTTGATTTACGCTGCTTTGCTCTCGAACTACGTAGAGATTCGTAAGCATTGTGGGTATTCATGTTTTTCATATAGGCAGTAACTGTTTCTTCGACAGAAGAGTAAGTTGAGTAGCCTTTAACTTTTCCTTTTTTGGTTTGGCAACCGCTGCCACAGCGCATTCCAAACAGATTACCATTTTGTAGAGCAAGTTGTGATGTACCCCAACCAGACTCTGTTGCTGCTTGTGTTGCCACTAAATGTGTAGGCATGATGTCTACGCGACTCAGTAATTTATCCCAATTGATACGTTTTGGGTTACTGCAATTCATACTGTAACTGTCGCAGATCTGGGTCAGTCGACGTAGCTCTTGAGCGCTCCATTTCTTGTTAGCGCGCACTGAAAGTAGCCAATTACGCTCTTCCATTATTTGCTTATTGACCTTTTCAATTACAGGGACAACCGTTTTCAAAAATGCTTTCTTACGTGGTGTACCAGATGGGTATTTTCGCAAATCAGGCAACGAAGTTTGAGCTTGATTTGTGCTCTGCACCGCCTTGTGAGAATACTCTTTATTGAGCATAGTACTGGTACTGGTGGAGCCCAAACTAAGACTCGAAAATAACAATAAAAATAAGAAAGCGAAGACGGCCTTTGTCCTCATCGTTCGAGAGGGCATTTGCTTCTCCTAAGTTTCTCTGAACAAAAATCGAGCGAATATTAGCAGAATAAATTTTCATGAGCTACACTTATCGGGTTGACATTAGGGGAATTTCTGTATTGTTTTGTTGATGCGTTTATTGATTTTTTGAAATTGTTGTAATTAAAGGTTTGTATTGAATTTTTTGGTATTATTTCAAGCGTGAATTTATTAAATAAAATTGATTGTTGCAGCTGTAACTACCGTTTCATAAGTTAAATTTGAACAAATTTCAATCAATTCATTGGGTTATTATAAGGTCATTTTGGTTATTTATTAATCAAGTGATGGCTTGTTTTTTAATCAACTCTGCTAAATTATCGTTTTATGAACCATTTACTTGTCTAAAAAAGAAAAATAAAATCGGGAATCAATCGCCGGAAAAAACCGATAAATGGGGTGTGTATTTAGCTTTTGTATTCTATCTAATTCCCTACTTACCGTTTAGTTTTGATCCGTGAAATAACAAAATTTGTTGCTGGATATCTTGCTGTTTTGCTTCTTCTGCTAGCCGAGGAAAATCAGCAATTGTCCAATATAAAGATGGTGATGGGAGTTGCTGCATATTTTGGGTTGGTAACAGACGTAATTGCGCTAAGTGTTCGAGTGAATAGCCAAGGTAATACTCAGGTAAGCTGAGCCGTTGATGCGCTGATGCTATCATTTGGGTTGGAAATAATGGGTATCTGTTGTCTTCAGTATTATAGTCGCGAGTTAATACTAAAAATTTCTCGGGTACTCGTTGATAGCTATTCCACCAAAGACCATCAATATCATCAAACATTTTACGGGTTTTTTCTTTATTTGCCTCACCAAGCTCATGCAATGCTAAGGGCAGTATTTCTGCCATTGATTGTGAAAATACCGACAAGGATTGGGCTCTGCCATGTAAAATTAACGTCAATGAGAGCCTCGCACCTAATAAATTAGAGTACAAATCTTCTGGGGAAAAAGCAGAAATACTTTCAGAGAACCCAGGGACGGATTGATAACCATACCATTGGGCTATTTCGTGCCATGCCGCGAGCTGAAATGCGAGTTTTGCCGCTAAATAGGCACTGAGTGTGTAGCGCTGAGCAGGTGATTGCGGTGGTGTAAAAGCCGTAAAATAAATTTTTCTACTGGTAAGTTCATCACTCAATGACAGTGACCATTCTTGGCCTAAGCGTGGGTAAATTTGGCTAAAGAGGTAAAGCGTGTAATCTGCGGTATCCCTAACATGAGAGATATCGATAAAGCCGCCTTTATCGGTGTATAGCAGCCCAACCTTTTCATCGCTAATCCCCATTAAGGCGGCGGTTGCTCCGAAAAAACTATCATTATAATGGTGCTCACCGAGTTTATCGGCCTCAACAATATTATCGATAGTATAGAAGGGAACCGGGATCCCCCATAATTGTGCTTGCAGATCATAGCCAAATGCACAGCAAGCTCTTAAACCTTGGGGAGAGTCTAAGTCAGTCAGGACTGGCCACGCTTTCACGGCTTGTTCATGAGTTTCACTGGCAAGTTCAGGTGTTATCGGTAATAAGTCTAATTTTTGTGCACTTTGGCAAGCACTGAGGATTAATATTAAAGATGCAATTACCCATAGATTACGCATTAAAAAGCCTCGCCAACCTGAAAATAGACCCCAGTACTATTACGTCCAATACCAAAATCAAGTCGTACATTCATTCTTGGTTTAAATTCAAAACGATAACCAACACCAACAGTCGGCAGCCAGTGTCCTTTACCTAACTCAGATGGGGAGTCGCTCATTGTGCCTGTTCCTACCCAACCAACGACACCATGTCGCCAATCGAGTTTATGTCTTATCTCAGCTTGGCTGGTGAAAATATTGTTATCACGATAGCGCCCCTCATAATAGCCTCGCATACGATTGCCATTACCCAGCAATGAAAGTTGGTTCCAAGGTACATCACCTGTTGAGAAGCGAGCATAGTTATCAATGGCTAATACGGTTTTTTCAGTTATTTCATGGTAAAACGCATATTGTAGTTGAGTCGTTTGGAAACGAGTATCACTGCCGAAATCAGGTGCAAAATAGGTATATACTGCTTCGAATGCTTGCCCTTGATGTGCATTAGGTAAAAAATCGCGCGTATCAAAGCTGTAATAAGCACTAAGGCCTGAACTTATTACGGAGCGACCCCCGACGGATTGCGCAAAATAGGCTTTCGCGCCAGTATCAGGATCGCTGGCATTCATCGATGAAAATTCCCAACCTAAGCCAATATAAGTGGCATCCCCTAGCTTATAGAGTGCTCTTGGGGTTATTTGGAATTCTTGCGAGTGATATTTTTCTTTATTATGGTCATTCTTACCCGCTGCGTACCCTTTTCCCCAATAATAAGTAGGGACATTATTGATGGTACCTGAAACAAATAAACGCCATTGGTCGTTATCAACAAAATTATAGTTGGTAAAATTAACACCAAAAGCGCCAGTTGATGAGGCGAAGCCACTTAAACCGATAGATGAAGGCTGCGTGATTTTATCGTCTTTATCGATGCGATATAACCCAACCAGCGCGGTGCCAACGCCTAAACCCATTTCAGGGGTGTAAAAAGGCCCCGGTAATACACCCCAGTCGATGGCTTTAGTTTCATCGAAACTATTTTCTCCGCCCAGCTCGCTTAACCAACTATCAATTTGTTGGCGCTCGGGGAGTATTTGTCCATGAGAAGATAGCGCAATAAAAAGGCTGAACAATGCCAGCCTTTGTAAGAGATTCAGTCTTAACATTAAAAACGGAACTCTCCAGAAATAAAGAAGCTATTGCGATTATTAAAGCCGATTTCAGTCAGAACGTTAAAGTTACGTGTTAATTCAACACGCGCGCCAACTGTGTTATTCCATTTATGGGCAAGGTGTTGTTTGACGTCAAATTTTGCATCGTCAGGAGCTAAGGCCATAAGCCTACTCAGTTCAGGAGGTAAATCTAATTTACTGATATCGCCTTTGAAACGTTGAGTAATATCCTGATACATGGCGCCAGTCCAAATTTGCACCTTAGTATTGCCTTGGCCAGTAATTAAAGGCTCAAATACAAATTCATAACCGATTCTCGGTGTAATAACGAAAGCAGAGATATTTCCATCTAAAATATCGAGGTTAGTTTTGGTATAATTAAAGTCTAAGGTACTAAAGAATTGGTTATATCCACCTGCAAAAGTGACTCCCGCACCATAAGTTTTCCCTTTATAATCTAATTCAAAAGGCAAATCCTTACCGATATCAAGAATCTGTTCTTTTCCAAAAATTTTGACACGAGCTTTTACACTATCAAGATTGGTTGTTGATGTTCCCTTGGTTTTTCCATAAACGCCGTATACGTTCATAAAGGGGAAAACCCAAGTATCGAGCTTTAACATATGCGATTCATTTTTACTTCGGGTATGGCCTGTCTGAATCATTAAATCATCGTTTAAATCGAATTTAACACGAGGAATCTGCACTCCTTTTTCAGATGTAAATGCAATTTTATCGACTTTAACATCTTGACGTAGGTTCATATAACCGTAGCTAGCCCCAAAAGGTTCAGGTAAATCATAACCGCGAGCTCGGGCTTCATCTCCCCAAATAGGCAGTACGCGAGATTCATTAGAAGAAGAACGCGTAATTCCCCCTTCACTATTATTTTGTGGGACGCCAGATTCACTCATTGTCATGGAGAATAAAGGGCGGTCACTGTCGGCAAAACTGGTTGGTATACTAATCAAAGGCGAGAGAATCAGCGCAATGCTGAGTTGAATGCGTGTCATAAATGGGCTCAATCTTCTAAAATCAAGAAGTGTAAAAAGGTGAATAACTAAATTTATATATATATAGTTAGAATATTAACACAGTGAATGGCTTTAGAGATGGCTCATGATGCTTTTTTTTTAAAGATAGGTAATCAATAACACTTGTTGATAATCAACCAGTGGAAATGATTTAAGAAGAAAATAATCAACATTTTGTGCCGATAACGCGCTCGCCATCGACACAAAATAGGAATTAATGGTTATTTTTTATTTTGCTGATGAAAATTAACGCGCTCATGGAAGTATGTTTTTAAGTGATCTTCCATCTGATGAATTTTTTGTTCTAAGGCATTAACAAAAACATCATCATTATTCATATTAAAAACGCGTTGCATGGCTAAATCATCAACGTATTCTTCTTGCTCTTTAGTTAAATTAGACATATTTCATCGCCTATATTGGAATGCAATTTAATTACTTCATCTGCAAAATACGGCTCAGCAGATAATCAATAGGGCACTATTGTGCCTCAGTGGATACAGTATGAAAAGTAGAATAAATCATTGTCGAATAATGATAATTCATTAGCCTAGGGTAAATGCAAGGAATGAAATCACAATATTAATTTGTTAAGAATAATCACAATATTCTTAATGAATATAAGCTGATATCCTCAAGCAAACAAATTACAGGTTTAAATAATGAACAATAAACAACAATACCTCGATATTGCGGCTGGGGAAGGGGAAAAAGAAGCTTCCATGATGGTGGCTATTCCTGAGTTTGAACTGACATCTTTGCAACTTGAGCAACGTTTAGAAGAACAAACTTATTTCACTGATGGTGAAATTGACTATATACCAGAAGAGAGTGGTTTCTTTTTTTCATGTAAAAAGGGTGAAGAAGAACTGCGCTTTTATATCTCATTGGTCGATAGTGATCCAGACTATGTAATTAACCCATACTTTGCAACAGATCCGATTAGCCCAGAATTATATGCTCAAGCCAGTTCTGCAAAGCAAGCCGTTATTGTTGAATGTATGTTCCAAGAGCAGCCTTTAATTAATTATCTTCAGCAGTTAAAAATCATCCAAATACTAGTACCTGATTTATTATTAGGATTAGATATTTCCGCAGCAGGAAAAGTATTTACACGAGAATGGTTAAATTTCCAACTCATTGACGATTTAATGCCAAGCATTGATTCACTGTATGTGGTACATGCTATTTACGATCAAGAAGGTAATGAAGAAACACCAGAAGAAGAACGTGCACCGACCATGTATTGGTTCCATACCCACGGTTTAGCGCGTTGCGGTTTATCTGAAGCTGAAATTATTATTCCGCACCCGATTGCTTCTTATTACGGGATCCCTGAGTTGTTTTGGAGTTTTGTGAATAACAGCATTACTCAGGGGAAAATTGTATTTAATGAACCGATTTTTATCGGGCAAACACAAACGGGTTATGAATATCTCGTGGCTGTACCCTTTGAAGAAGGGTTATTGCACGTCGGGCAATCAACCGCTGTGGATGATTTAAAACCGCTTGAAGAAATGAATTTTGAATTTGGCGATGCTAATTCTGAGCGCTTTATGGGGGATTGGCATGATAGAGACGAGTCTCATCAGCACCCCTCAGTAATGTTGTTCCGTGTTACACAAGAAAACCCAATACTTGAGAGCTTCTTCCAAGGCTTTGAAGATCAAAATGCCATCATGTTTATGCGAACGGACGAAGAGACCGCAGATATGTCACGTAAAGCAAAACTGCGTTGGGAGTATTTTACGCATATGCTTGATAATTATGGTCCAAAGCCTATTGCTCAGAAGAAAGGTTTCTTTGCAAAATTTATGAGTAAATCGGAAGAAGAAACTGAAACTGAATGGCGTTTTTTAGTGAAATGCGGTATCACTTATCATGATGCAGAAGAGGATTATGATGGTCATGAGCATATGTGGTTTGAGCCAATTTCTTGGCAAGGGGAGCAGTTCGAAGGGCGTCTAATCAATCATCCCTTTTATGTACAAACCATGCAAGAAGGTGAAGTTTATCCGTTAACTCGCGAAGATATTACAGATTGGACTATTTATTTTCAGGATGGGAGCTATACACCTGATACAATCTATAAATTACTTAGCGGTGCTCAAGTTCATTAACACGGATTGGGCACGCTAAAGTGCCCACTCATTTTTAATGACAAAAGACGTAGCCTAATGAATGATTCCGAACTTTATCAATATGCCCTCTTTTTACTTTCCCGCCGTGATTACGGTAAAGCAGAATTATTTGCTCGAATGAAACGCAGAATGTATGAAAAGAATGAAGGCATCATTGATGAAGCTTTAATTGAGGCCGTCTTAGTCAGACTGAGCGAACAGCATTTTCTTGATGATGATCGCGTTGTCTCTTTATTGATGCAAGGTTATGTCCGAAAAGGGTATGGCCCATTACGAATTAAACAAGAGATGCGGCAAAAAGGTTTTATCGAATCGCTTGTCGATAAACATTTCGAGGGCATTGACGTTGATTGGTTTGAAAAAGCGGCTGAAGTGCGCAGTAAAAAATTTGGTGATGAGTTACCTAGTGATTTTAAAGAAAAAAGCCGGCAAATTCGTTATTTACAGTATCGTGGTTTTTTCGGTGATATGATTTTTGAGATTTTTAAAAACGAATAATTGTCCAATCAAACACCTTCATTTTTCACTATCATTTTACCTACTGATGACTTTTAAAATCGAAATTTCACGAATAAATTGTGATTTCTGTATCTCTTTTAGGATTAATTGTTAACGTTAACATCAATTAGTCATATAATACCCGCTCATAATCTAAACAATAATATTATTTCATATAAAACAAGGTTCTGTTTGGTTGCGATGTGCAGCCTATATTTATCGGTTTAATTCAAATAGGTATTAATATGAAGAAATTCACGGTATCTGCCATTGCAATGGCTTTAATTGCAGTTTTTCCTACAGTGAGTCAGGCTGAAACAGATTTAAGTAAAATCGAAGCGAGATTACAAGCACTTGAAAAAAGAGCGGAACAAGCAGAGTTGAGAGCGGCAGCGGCCGAACATAAAGCACAACAGCTTGAGCAAATTATGGCGTCAAAAAATGTGTCGACTCAAGTCACTCAGTCTGCATTATCACCAAAATCAGAACCATTAAAAACTTCAAAACCCGCAGTGGGTGTGCAATATAACCATGAATATGGTGAGTTAAAGCTTTACGGTGATGTGGAATTCAATATGGATGCAGCCAGTAGAAAAGGGCAAATTACCTCAATTCGTACTGCATTAGGCAAAGACAAGGAGCCAAACAAAAGTGATAACTGGGATATTAATGGGCGTATTTTAATTGGGTTAGATGGTAAGCATACTAAAGATAATGGTAACTATGCCGGTTTTACTGTGCAACCTCTTGCAGACATGACAGGGAAAATGAATTTAGATGATGCGGCTTTTTATTTCGGGCAACAAAATCACTGGGAAGCTAAAATAGGCCGTTATGAAGCTTATGACATGTTCCCATTAGGCCAAGATACTTTTATCCAATATTCCGGTAATACAGCTAATGATCTCTATGGGGATGGCTTTGGTTATATTTATATGATGAAAGAAGGGCGAGGGCGCTCTGGTGATGGTGGAAGCGTACAGTTATCTAAATCACTCGATGATTGGTATTTTGAAATTAATGCGTTAGTGGAAGATGGAACCTCTCTATTTGATAGCGACACCTACCATGGTTATCAATTAGATAATAAGAAAAATGTCATTTATTTACGTCCTGTTATCGCATGGCAGCCTAACGCTTTTAAAATTGCGGCAGCGATGGAATCGCAAGTTATTAATAATGCGTATGGCGGCGCTGTTGATGGTAAATGGCAGGATATGTCGAAACGCAATGGTTATGGCATGACATTGGGTTGGAACACGCTAGAAAAAGATCCGGACAACGGTCTTCAGTTAACATTGAGTACCGCTTATTTAGATGCAACCTCGGAAAAAGATTTATCGGTTGGCGGTTACGGTTTATGGCGTAAGCTCCAGTTAGGGTATATTTTTGCCCATAATGATATCAAAGATTTTAATATCGATAATATTTCAGCTGACTCTAATTCAGTACTGAATAGGGTACCTGGCAAATATGATATCCACACGGTGTACACTTCCTATGAATTACCTAAGATTTTAGACTTAGATAACTACAAAATTTATCTTGGTGCCTATTATTCAAGAATTAATGCTGATAACCAGAACATGGTAAGTGGTCACGATGATGATCGTTATGGTTTTCGTGCTCGTTTTAAATATTTTTTCTAAAGATAAAAATAATTTATTTCCCCTAGTTTGCCGAGAAAACTGGGGGAAATGTTTTTTATAAATATCGAAAAAAGAATTATTATTTATTTTTCTTGTGTTTTTACTCATTTCTATATTAAAAAACATCTGCTGATATGATCGGCGTCAGTGAATTTTGCTTAACTATTAGGCAGAGTGATTTTCTATAATGATAAAATGAGACAGGCAGGAGAAATAAATGATTGAGCTCTTAATTGGCGTAATTGTCGCCTTTGGGGTTGGGCGCTATATCATAAAGGGCTACTCGGCAACGGGTGTGTTGATGACAGGGGGGATTCTACTTCTTATTATCACCGCAATAATGGGGAAAAATATTTTACCTGAATCTGTGAAAGCGACGGGGTGGCGCGTAACAGATATTTTAGAATACATAAAATTCCTATTAATGAGCCGAGGTGGTGACCTCGGAATGATGATCATGGTGTTATGTGGGTTTGCATCTTATATGACCCATATTGGTGCCAATGATGTGGTTGTTAAAATTGCATCAAAGCCACTGAAAATGATCAACTCTCCTTATATACTGATGGTTGCGGCATATATTATTGCTTGTTTGATGTCATTGGCTGTTTCATCTGCAACGGGTCTCGGTGTTTTGTTAATGGCAACGTTATTCCCTGTGATGGTGAATGTCGGAATTAGCCGTGGCGCAGCAGCTGCTATCTGTGCATCACCCGCAGCAATTATTTTAGCGCCAACATCTGGGGACGTTATTTTAGCGGCGCAAGCGGCTGAAATGCCATTGATTGATTTTGCGTTTAAAACCACATTACCAATTTCCATTGCCGCGATTGTTGCTATGTCTATCGCTCATTTCTTTTGGCAGCGTTATCTTGATAAGAAAGAAAACGTTAAAACTGAGATGCTTGATGTCAACGAAATCAAAACCCATGCGCCTTCGTTTTATGCGGTCTTACCCTTCACACCAATTATTGGTGTATTAGTATTTGATGGTAAATGGGCACCAGAACTGCATATAGTCACTATTATTGTTGGTTGTATTATATTAGCTGCACTGATTGAGTTTGCTCGTAGCTTCAGTGCCAAGCATGTGTATGGCGGGTTAGAGGTTTGCTATAGAGGTATGGCCGACGCATTTGCAACTGTCGTGATGCTTTTGGTCGCAGCCGGTGTATTTGCGCAAGGTTTAAGTACTATTGGCTTTATTAGTGGGCTGATTGACCTTGCCCAGTCATTTGGCTCTGGCGCGATTGTGATGATGATTGCATTAGTTATTATTACAATGTTAGCCGCGATGACAACGGGCTCAGGGAATGCGCCTTTTTATGCCTTTGTTGAGTTAATTCCGCATCTGGCGAAACAGATGGGCGTAAATCCAGCCTATTTAGTGATCCCGATGCTACAAGCTTCTAACTTAGGGCGTACATTATCACCTGTTTCTGGCGTCGTTGTCGCAGTCTCTGGGATGGCAAAAATCTCGCCTTTTGAAGTGGTAAAAAGAACGTCAGTTCCGGTATTGGTAGGGTTGGTTGTGGTTGTTATTGCAACGGAGATCCTCGTACCAATTTATCTCTAATGAATTGGTATTAAAGACAGAAATGGCTAGGATTTTTCTAGCCATTTTTTATTATTTTATAGAGTATTAAAAATCGAATTAACTCCTTAAATGAAATTTCACCCTATTTTATTGCTGTTTTTTTAAGCTAACCCTGAATATTTACCTGCTTAATTAATAAAATGTTATCGATTTCACCTTATTAATGAGATCTACACCAAAAAGCGTAACAAAATTCTAAATTAAGCCTAGGTAAGCACCTCAATTTCGGGCAAAATCCGCTCATCTTTTTAAAATAATGTTAAATGATGAAAACAACACGATGAGCACAATTGAAAAAACACTAAATGCAGTAGATAAGCCCGCTAATAAATGGACTTATAAGGATTTTACTTGGGTATTATCGTTATTTGGCACAGCTGTAGGCGCGGGAGTCCTCTTTTTACCTATAAAAGCGGGTGCGGGTGGTTTTTGGCCTCTGGTGATATTGGCATTATTAGCAACTCCGATGATTTGGCTAGCGCATAAAGGGCTAGCACGTTTTGTCTTATCTTCTAAAAATCCTAATGCTGACATTACCGATACGGTTGAAGAACACTTTGGTAAAGTTGGTGCAAACATCATTACTTTTGCCTACTTCTTTGCCATTTACCCAATTGTCTTAATTTACGGAGTTGGGATCACCAATACTGTCGATTCATTCCTCGTTAACCAAATTGGTATGGCGCAAATTCCACGTTGGTTATTGTCGGGTGTTTTAATTGCGGCGATGACTGCAGGGGTTGTTTTTGGCAGAGACTTAATGCTGAAACTGACTTCTTTAATGGTGTATCCATTAGTCTTAATTTTATTAGCCTTATCTTTATATTTAATCCCTGAGTGGAATACTTCGATGTTAGAAGTTGCACCTGATTGGGGGTCGTTGCCTACGGTTGTTTGGATGGCAATTCCATTAATTGTATTTTCTTTTAATCACTGCCCAATCATCAGTCAATTCACTAAAGATCAGCGCCAACAATTTGGTGATAAAGCGATTATCAAAACGGATATGATAACCGGTGGTGCAGCGCTGATGCTGACTGGTTTTGTGATGTTTTTTGTATTTTCAGTGGTTTTATCTTTAAATCCCGCTGAACTTGAAATTGCGAAACAAGAAAATATTAGTGTGTTATCGCACATTGCAAATATTAATCCTTCACCCATTATTTCTTATCTAGGTCCTATCGTGGCATTTGCCGCAATCGTTTCAAGTTACTTTGGTCACTTCCTCGGTGCTCATGAAGGTCTTGTTGGTTTGATTAAATCGCGTTCTTCTTTCTCGGTGAAGAAAATTGAAACAGCATCAATGTTGTTTATTGTTCTGACTACGTGGATTGTGACTATTCGTAATCCAAGTATTTTAGGGATGATTGAAACGATGGGCGCACCAATGATTGCGGCTATCCTATTTATCCTACCTGTGGTTGCAATGCGTATCGTGCCTGCAATGAAAAAATTCAGTACCTCAACCGTTGCTCAAGCTTTCACCTTTATTTGTGGGCTCGCTTCAATTACATCAGTTATTTACGGCGCATTTTTATAATAATATTAAAGTATTATCGTTCGTAAAACCCACGCTGTTGTCTTATGCGACAGCGTGGGTTTTTTTATAGCAATAGGTGATAACTTATACAAAAATACAGAAGACCATTGCTAAGTACAGTAATGTGAGTGGTGATCATACCCGTCATCCTTCAAGTTGCAGGGTTGTTGACTACGTTCAGCTAGCTGAGTCACAGAGTTTATCTATGCTCCCCCGCCTATCTTCGCTTATCGCCTACCTGCAACTCGAATTATTTTGGGTATAGTATGTTTAATTAAGCCAGATGAAATAATTTCAAGTTAAGATAGTTGTTTGAAAAATAGTCTTAGGTAATATCTATTGATATAACAGTCACGTAACAAATAAATGGTCACCTAATCTGGCAGTCCGTTTTAGTGCGTCATAACAAGGATAACAAATGAAATTAGAAACATTATCGATTCACGCAGGCTACTCTCCAGACCCAACAACAAAATCCGTGGCAGTACCGATTTACCAGACAACCTCTTACGCGTTTGACGATACCCAACATGGCGCTGATTTGTTTGATTTGAAAGTTGCTGGAAATATTTATACTCGTATTATGAACCCGACCAATGATGTGTTGGAGCAACGCGTTGCTGCTTTAGAAGGTGGTATTGCAGGGCTTGCGGTTGCATCAGGTATGGCGGCAATCACGTATGCCATTCAAACCGTTGCTCAAGCAGGGGATAATATTGTTTCTGTGGCTAAGTTGTACGGTGGAACCTATAACTTACTTGCCCATGCTTTGCCTCGTTTAGGCATTGAAACGCGTTTTGCCGAGCATGATGATATCGCTGCATTAGAAGCATTAATTGATGATAAAACGCGCGCTGTATTTTGTGAAACTATCTCGAACCCCGCCGGTTTTATCGTTGATATAGCGGCATTAGCTGAAGCCGCTCATCGCCATGGCGTACCATTAATTGTTGATAATACGGTAGCTACACCTTACCTATGCCGTCCATTTGAGCATGGGGCTGATATTGTGGTGCATTCATTGACTAAATATATTGGTGGGCATGGAACATCGCTGGGTGGCATGGTCATTGATTCAGGTAAATTTCCGTGGGCACAGTACCCAGACCGTTATTCATTGTTGATTGAGCCTGATATCGCTTATCACGGTGTCAGTTATACCGAACACTTTGGTGCAGCAGCTTTTATTGCACGTTGCCGTGTCGCCCCGCTGCGTGGAACGGGTGCGGCATTGTCCCCATTTAATTCATTTTTAATTCTTCAAGGCTTAGAAACATTAGCATTAAGAATGGAACGCCATACAGAAAATGCGTTAAAAGTGGCTAATTATTTGGAGAAACATCCACAGGTTGAATGGGTTAAATATGCGGGACTTGCCAGCAGTCCAGAACACGCATTAGCGCAAAAATATATGGGCGGCAAGCCTGCAGGGATCTTGTCGTTTGGTATCAAAGGTGGTCAAGAAGCCGGCGCACATTTTATTGATGCGCTAAAACTTATTGTGCGATTAGTTAATATTGGCGATGCTAAATCGTTGGCGTGCCACCCTGCATCGACAACACATCGTCAATTAAATGATGCGGAATTAGCGCAAGCCGGTGTATCACGGGATATGATCCGCTTATCAATTGGTATTGAACATATTGATGATATTTTAGCCGATCTTGAACAAGCGCTGAATGCAGCGAAATAATTAAGATAGATTTGGTTGTTTTTTAAGCTGGAAACCCAAAACTAAAGCTATTATCGGTCTATTTTATCGCCGTTAATAGCTTTTTAATTGCTGATATCCTGACTGGCGAGCTTTAATTTTAATTCTTAAAATTAAAAATGATTAATTATTTATTACATGCCGTTAGAAAAGGGGGTTTTCGCTGAACTAATAGTTTAACCTTGAGTCTTACGTCTTATCTTTATTGTATAAAATTAATATAATCTTCATTTATTGATTGTTTATATAAAGCAATGTTCTGAGCGTTAATTTTGATTTGTTTATCGCAGGTTTAGCCAAGCCAATGATAATAGTCATAATAGAAAAATGATGAATGCAGGTCATAAGTTAAAAGCGACTAATTATTAAATATTCATAACAAGAATGGTTGAGATAAGATGATGATGGCAAATAATAAAATTGCCTACCTTAAGTGGTGTCTGTTATTTGGTTTTGTATTACTAACCTATTTTTTACCTTTAAATGGGCGACTATTGTGGCAGCCTGATGAGCTGCGTTATGCTGAAATCAGCCGTGAATTAGTGCGTAGTTATAATTGGAGTGTGCCTGAACTACTGGATATACGCTATTTTGAAAAACCCATTTTTGGCTATTGGGTGGGGGCGGTATTCCAAATGTTATTCGGTGAAAATAATGTTTCTGTACGGCTTGGTGCAGTATTCAGTACATTATTAAGCGGTTTTTTTGTTTATCTTAGTGCTAAATTGGCATGGAAAAAAGAAAGTATCGCGTTCAATGCGACTTTTATCTATCTATCAATGTTAATGGTTTTTACCATTGGTACCTACAATATTCTTGATCCGATTGTGACTGCATTTATTACGATGATTATCTTCTTTTTTCAATGGGGATTAACAACCACTTCGTTTAGTCATAAATTGATTGCATTTATCTTTATCGGAGTTGCCTGCGGCTTTGGTGTACTTACTAAAGGTTTCATCGTGTTAGCTTTACCGACGTTAGTCTGTGCAACCGCTGCAATTTATTTTAAACAGTTTAAAGAAATCTTCTTTTTTTCATTCGTTGCTATTTTTACGGCTTTTCTTATTTGTTTACCTTGGGCTTTTGTTATTGCGAGCCGAGAGCCTGATTATTGGAATTATTTTTTCTGGGTTGAGCATGTTCAGCGCTTTATGTCAGATGATGCGCAAAACAAATCACCAATTTGGTTTTATGTGCCGATCCTATTAGCTGCGCTTATTCCTTGGTTAGGGTATTTCTTTGCCTCGATGGTTAATGCATGGCGAGAAAAGGGCATCTATCTCTACTTTCTTCTTTGGTTTCTCATTCCGTTCCTCTTTTTCAGCATCACAAAAGGGAAGCTACTGACTTATATTCTACCCTGTATCGCGCCAATTGCGATCTTGCTTGCCGCTTATATTGATAAGGCATTGATAGGGAATAAAGTTGGCGCTATCCGTCTTAATTCACTGATTAACCTACTTATTGGGCTATTAGCCGCAGGTGTAATTATTGCTTCGCCTTATTTTCCAAAAATAAATGTCTATCAAATGGATGAGGCCAACAAACTCTGGCTAGCCGCGGGCGCATTTATTTTTTGGGCTTTGGTTGCTTTAGTTTCATTTAGGCGGGATCTTTGGTATTTAGCTGCTGCGTGTACCCTAGTGTTAAGTTTAAGCATTGGCCATGTTATACCCAAATATATTGAGAGTAATAATACTCCGCAAAATGTTATCGCCAAATACCAAGATCAACTAGCAGATAGGGCTGTATTACTTACAAATAATGTTGGGATTGGCACATCCCTAGCGTGGGTATTAAAACGTAGCGATATTACAATGCTTCACCAAACGGGTGAGTTGGGCTACGGGTTGAAGTACCCGGATGCGGCGAATCGTTTTTATCGCTTAGACCAGCTACCTGAGTTACTAAAAGAACATCATTATCGTAATGTTGCAGTCGTGGTCACCCGCTCACAATATACTGTACTGGATGCCTTACCGGGAAATCCGATTATTATCAAAGAAGGTAATTTGGTATTTGCGTTCTACGAAGGGTAATAAATAACCGCATAACAATGGATTACCTGAATAGGTTATCTGTTATGCGGTTTATTTAAGCTTAGTGAGAAAGCCGCGTTATCTTACTGTTTTATGGTATAAGTTCACATCATTTGTGGTATTTGCTTTTTTTGTAGATGGGGTGATCCCATGATAAATCATTAGCATCGCCATACTGTTACTCTTTACGTTAACGTTAATTTCATTCATCACATGGCTATTTTTTTGATGACGAGGGGTTAATGTATTTCTCATTGGGATGTCTCCTCAGTTTTTTTAATCAAGCGGTTAGCTTCGGCAAGCTCATAGCGCCTTGGTGTTAATGCCGTTGCACTATGATTACGAGCAAGTAGCGAGTAAATCGTCGGCAGCACAAATAAGGTAAACAGTGTTCCGACGAGCATTCCGGTCACAATCACAAGGCCTAATCCAAAGCGACTATTCGCACCTGCACCAGTAGCAAACAATAAAGGTACCAAGCCGATCACCATTGCCGCAGTGGTCATTAAGATTGGGCGTAACCTAATTTGTGCAGCCTTAAGAATGGCTTGTCGTCTATCTAATCCCTCATGAGTTTGCAGTTCATTCGCAAATTCGACCATGAGAATACCGTGTTTACTAATCAATCCTATTAGGGTGACTAAACCTATTTGGGTATAGATATTCAAAGTGGCATAACCCAGCGCTAGCGGGATTAACGCGCCACAAATCGATAGTGGTACGGTGATCAGAATGATGAGCGGGTCTACTAAACTTTCATATTGTGCAGCAAGAACGAGATAAATAATGAGTAGCGCCGCCATAAAGGCAAAGGCAAGGGTGTTTCCTTCTTGTTGATATTGGCGTGAATCAGATTGCCAGTCATGGCTAAAGCCGGCGGGTAACTCACTGGCTATTTCATCAAGATAAGTCACCGCTTGACCGATAGTCACACCGGGAGCCGGTATGGCTTGGAAAATAGCCGCATTTTGTTGATTAAATTGTGTGAGTTTATTCGGCTCAACTTGTGTCTTAATTTCGACGACGGTTGACAGAGGGATCATCGTACCATCCTGCGCTTTAATGTGGTGGCGCGAGAGCGCATCAGGCGTTAGACGTTGGCTACGAATACTTTGAGGGATAACATCATAAGAGCGGCCATCCATACCAAAACGGTTGATATAGTTTTCACCCACTAATAAGTTGAGGGATTCACCTATATCCTGCATACGAATACCGAGGCTATTGGCTTTCGAACGATTAATCCGCACTTCTACAACGGGATTGTTATAGTCTAGGTCGCTATCGACCACCATAAATAGCCCACTTTCTCGAGCTTTCTGTTTGATATCTTCCATCGTTCGGTACAACACCGGATAATCTTGTGAGGTTCTTAACACCATCTGAACGGGTAAACCGCCTGTTGAGCCGGGTAAAGCAGGTAGTTGGAAAACAAAAATACTGTTTCCTTCGACATCCCCGACCATACCCTGTAAGTCTGATTGGATTACCGATGCAGGGCGAGAACGTTCCTCCCATGATGTAAGATTGGTACCACCAAAGCTTGAGGATGGGCCATCAGTACCATTGATGATCCATGTGCTTTCTGTTTCTGGTAATTCCATAAAGACATCATGCAACTTGCGAGAAAAACGTTCTACATACTCAAGGTTGGCATGTTGTGGCGATTTAATTGCCGTCAAAATACTCGATTGGTCTTCTACAGGGGCTAATTCGCGGGGGGCCGATTGGTAAAGTATCGGTAAGCTAATCACCACCGCAACAGCAATTATTCCGGTTATCCAGCGATTTTTTAGGGAAAAATTCAGCACAATGGTGTAGTAGTTTGCCAATGTGGCAAAGAATTTTTCCGCCATGCGCGCCATTCGTCCTTCATTTTGTTGTGAATTCAACATAAATGAGCTCATCACCGGGGAAAGCGTGAGTGCCACAATACCGGATACAATCACTGCGCCCGCTAAGGTTAAGGCAAACTCTTTAAATAACGCGCCAGTTAACCCCGACATCAATCCAATCGGCGCATAAACAGCCGCTAAGGTGATGGTCATGGCGATAACGGGGCCTGCAACTTCTCGCGCACCAATGAGTGCGGCCAAAACAGGGGATTTCCCTTCCTCGATATGGCGATGCACGTTTTCCACTACAACAATGGCATCATCGACCACTAGCCCGATAGCTAAAACCATGGCTAAAAGCGTTAATAAATTGATACTAAAGCCAAAAGCCATCATCAGCGCAGCGGCACCCAGCATCGATAATGGAATTGCGAGAATAGGGATAATCACACTACGAATAGAACCTAGACACAGGTAAATAACCACAATAACTATCAGCAACGCTTCAACAAGCGTATTGATCACTTGGTCTATTGAGGCTTTGATAAAGCGGGAAGTTTCAAAGGCCATCTCAACTTTGACCCCCGGTGGCAATGTTTTAAGTATGTCAGGCATGAGTTGATTCATACCATCAACAATAACCAGCGGGTTACCTGTTGGTGTGGCAAACAAACCGAGGTAAATTGCCGGTTCACCATTCATCAAACCACTTGTTTCTGTTGAGGATGCACCTAATTCAATGGTGCCAACATCTTTTAATCGTACCAGCCCATTACCATCATTGCGGATAACAAGGTCGCGAAATTCATCAACGTTCGTTAAATCGGTGTTGACGTAGACGTTAGAAAGGACATATTCCCCTTTTACTTTACCCGGGGCAGCTTGGTAGTTATTTTGACGTACAGCTTGCGCAACATCTGCGGCGGTCAACCCTCGCCCTGCGAGTTTATCGGCATCTAGCCATAAGCGCATTGCCAGTTGTTGTCCACCAAAAACTTGGACTTTTGCCACGCCATCAATGGAGGTATACATCGGTTCAATGACGCGTGAGATGTAATCCGTTAATGCGGGAATAGAAAGCTCGGTACTGGAAAAACCAATATAGGCGACTGCCGTTGATTCCCCAGAGGAGAGCTCAATTACCGGGTCATAAGCTTCTTTAGGCAGTTTATAGCGTACCTGATTAACCTTCGCCATAACTTGCGTAAGTGCTTGAGTTGAATCGCGATTTAACTCCATTCGCACAGTAACAAGGCTACTTCCTTGTACTGAAGATGATGATAAATAATCAACACCTTCAACCGAGGAGACGGCTTGCGCGATTGGCTGTGTCACAAATCCTTGCATTAACTTAGCCGATGCGCCCGGATATTGGGTGGTAATTGTAATCGTGGAACTTTCTAGCTGTGGGTATTGGCGAATAGGCAGTTTGCTCAAGGCAAATAAACCAACTAAAACAATTAATGCACTTACTACCAGCGCTAGCACCGGCCGACGTACAAAAACATCAGTAAATTTCATGACGCCTTCCTTATGAACCTTTCGCGGTATTTTCTGTTGATTTTGCTAATGTATCTTGTGCTGCGGGCGTAATCGCTGAGCCATTATTTAGACGTAATTGCCCAGAGGTAATAACCTTATCATTTGCACTAATTCCCTGTTCAATCTCGATTTTTCCATCCCAGCGCTGACCTGTTTTGACGGAGATCCTTTTTGCAGTCATGGCATCAGCATTACCATCAGCGATGAAGACGGTATCCCCATAAGCGGTATAAGTGACCGCCGTTTCAGGGATCGTCAGCACTTTATTACTGGCTTGGCGAATGACATTCACATTGGCATACATGCCAGCTTTTAAGGTGCCATGGTTATTTTGCAATGTGGCTTGTAGCGCAATGGTGCGTGATTTTCCGATAAGCGGATCGATGGCAGTAATATGGGCAGGGAAGGTTTGTTCAGGATAGGCATCAACTGTAATATCAACCACTTGTCCTTGGTGTAATTCAGGGGATGCCTGCTCATCTAAAGAAAAGTTAAGTTTTAATGTTTGGGTATCAACAAGACTAGCAATGGGTTCTCCGGGGCTTAAATACTGCCCTTCGTGGACTTGGCGAATACCAATCGTGCCATCAAATGGGGCTCGAATCGCTTTTTGCGCAATTAATGCTTGGGTTTGGCGTATTAACCCTTGTGCAATATCTCGCTCGGCTCGAGTACTATCAACTTGAGCTTCAGCGACTAAGTGCTGCGCAGATAATGAACGTGTTCGTTCATATAAGCGTGATGCGTTACGCATCTGTGCTTGGTAACGGGCAAGATCCGCTTGCTCAACGGCATCATTAAGTTGCACGAGCAACTCGCCTTTTTTAACTTGCTGACCTGATTCAAAATTAATTCTAGTGATCCGGCCATTGGTTTCAGCGGCAACAAAAACTTGGCTACCCGCTTCTAACTCGCCAACACCATAGAAAGTACGGGGGGCATTCGCGAGTGTCACTGGTGCTAATGCCACTTTGACGGGCGGATATTGAAACGCAGCCTGTTCATCTTCATTTGTTTGCGCATAAGTTGAATAAATAGCTGTGCCACCCCCGACTACAGCTAGCGCCACACAGAGGGTTATGATTGTTTTTTTACTCATGATATTTCCCTATCTAATTTTTCTACTACTTTTGCGCAATGAGTGCGAAATGCAGACTGGCTAATTCGCCGGTATGCAACAAAAATTAAATAACATAAATTGACAAACTTAGAGGGGGGCACTATAAAACCTTAAGTTAAGTTGAGGTCAAGCAAAGGTGTATGAAAATGACAGAGAAGCACACGAAAACGACAAAACCGCGAGAAATCAAAGAAGAAACAATAGATTTCACAAGGGCATTAACGGTTGGAGAGGTGGCAAAACGTTCTGGTGTTCCTGTTTCTACGGTACATTTTTATGAAGCGAAAGGGTTAATCCAAAGCACGCGAACACAAGGAAACCAAAGGCGTTTTCCTGCAGTTGTGCTGCGTTATATTGCTATTATCAAGGTGGCACAAAGTACCGGTATTCCCCTGAAAGAAATTCAAGATGCACTTGGGCGTTTTCCGGCAAATAGTAAGCTGACATCTGATCAGTGGAAAGAGATGTCAACGCAATGGAAAACCTCTTTAGATAAGCGTATTAGACAATTAACGCGTTTACGTAATGAACTGGATAACTGTATTGGTTGCGGTTGTCTTTCGTTGAGCGATTGCCCGCTAAGAAACCCTGACGATGTATTGGGCAAAAGAGGACCAGGAGCGCGAATTTTAGAGCGTCCATAAATCACACTTCTCATTATCTGGATAGCCAATGCAAAATGTGGCTATTTACTCAATCATATCATCATCTTATTTTTTAAATAGCCGCGCTGTGTGGATAATCCTTGCGTGCAGCGGCTACCGATTTTCCCTTTTTTTGCGTAATGATTCACTGTGTTAATTATTTGTGAATTTATTGTGAGCGAATGATCGCGAAGAGGGCACAGAAAATGAAAGGTTTGAATAAGAAAGTCGCAATCGTTACCGGCGGTGCAACCAAAATAGGTGCCACGGTAGCGAAAATACTGAGTGCCTATGGCGTCAAAGTCACTATTTTTGATATCGACCAAGTCAATGGCGAAAAAGTGGCTCAATCAGAGCCAAGTATTGATTTTTTAGCGGTTGATATTACCGATGATAACCAACTTAAACAGGGTATTGATCGCGTTGCGCAAAAATACGGGCAACTCGATTTTTTAGTCAATCTGGCCGCCACTTATCTTGACGAAGGCCAGTCATCCACAAGGCAGGATTGGCTCACTGCTTTGAATATCAACGTAGTAAGTGCTGTGATGGCCGCGCAATTTGCGCAACCTCATTTTTCTCGTGCCGGTAAAGGGGCGATTGTTAACTTTACCAGTATCTCCTCTTCTGTTGCCCAAACGGGTCGTTGGCTCTATCCCGCCTCAAAAGCTTCGATGCTTGAAGTAACGCGTAGCCAAGCGATGGATTATGCCGCAGATGGTATTCGTGTGAATTCGGTATCCCCTGGTTGGACATGGTCCCGTGTGATGGACGAAATCACCGGTGGCGATCGCCAAAAAACTGACCGTGTTGCAGCGGATTATCACCTATTAAAACGTGTTGGCGACCCTGAAGAAATTGCTCAAGTCGTTGCGTTTCTCCTTTCTGATCTCGCCAGTTTTGTTACCGGCGCAGATTACGCCGTCGATGGCGGTTACTCCGCGATGGGGCCTGAACAGGCTAAACCCGCAATTCCCCGTCTTGCTGAATAAGGCACCGTAATTTTAATTTCATTGAGGAAAAAACTATGCGTCGTATAGCAATCGTAGGTGGTGGTCAAGCGGGTATGCCGTTGGCTTTAGGTCTGCTAGATAAAGGTTATGAAGTGACGGTTGCCACTAACCGCACACCAGATGATGTGAGAAATGGTCGTGTGATGTCGAGCCAATGTATGTTCGATATTTCACTGCAATTTGAGCGTGATTTAGGGATCAATTTTTGGGAAAACGAATGTCCACCCGTTGAAGGCATTGGTTTTACGGTACCTCATCCTGAAAAACCGGGTGAAAAAGCGATTACATGGCGCTCTCGGTTAGATAATTATGCCCAAGCGGTTGATCAGCGTATCAAAATGCCTTACTTGATGGAGCTATTTTCTGCACGTGGTGGCAATTTGCGTATTGAAGATGTAGGGGTTGCAGAGCTTGAACGTTTAGCCGAAACCCATGATTTAGTGGTACTTGCAGGTGGAAAAGGGGAGATAGTTAAGCTGTTAGAACGTGATGCGTCTCGCTCCCCTTATGATAAACCTCAGCGTGCTCTGGCACTGACTTATGTTCACGGTATGTTGCCAACACCGGAATATTCACAAGTTTCCTTTAACTTGATACCGGGCGTTGGAGAGTATTTTGTGTTCCCATCGCTAACCAATAGCGGTGATTGCCACATCATGGTTTTTGAGGGTGTTCCCGGTGGTCCGATGGATCAATGGAATGAAGCACGTACCCCACAAGAGCACTTAGCGTACAGCCAAAAAATCCTCAATACCTATTTACCTTGGGAAGCGGATCGCTGCCGCAATATTGAGCTAACTGATGAAAATGGCATCTTAGCGGGACGTTTTGCACCAACAGTGCGTAAACCGGTATTAACTCTACCATCAGGTAAGATTGTGTTTGGTCTCGGAGATGCATTAGTCACTAACGACCCCTTAACCGGCCAAGGTTCTAACAATGCGACAAAAGCGTGTAAAGTCTACTATGACGCCATTTTAGCTCATGGTGATAAGCCGTATACCGCCCAATGGATGAACGAAACCTTCGAGCAGTTCTGGAAATATGGTAGCCGTGTCGTGGAATGGACTAATTCATTATTAGCACCACCAGAGCCACATATCCTGCATTTATTAGATGCTGCACAGCAATTACCTTCCCTTGCTCATACCATCGCCAACGCCTTTAACTACCCGCCAGTGCTATTCCCATGGTGGAAAGATGGCCAAGCCTGTGAAGCGTATATCCAGTCACAAATGATGGAAGAAGCCCGTGCATAAGGGGGAAATATGAGTATGTCAATGATTGCAGAGGATACGCTAATGTGCGACAGCCCATGGGGTCATACCGAATTTGAATCAAAAACCTTACGCAATTTGCTTGGTTGTTACCCAACGGGGGTCGCCGTCGTCACGACGCGTACCGCAGACGGTCGTGATGTTGGCGTGACGATTAATTCATTCGCTTCCCTTTCATTAGATCCACCGTTAGTACTGTGGAGTTTAGTCAATCATTCCCCGAACTTAGCGGTTTTTCGTGATTGCCAACACTTTACCATCAATATTTTGGGTAAAGATCATCAAGAACTTGCGATGCGTTTTGCAAATCCACGAATTGAAAATAAATTTGAAGATGTTGCCATTCACATTACACCGGAAGGTATTCCTGCATTACA
The DNA here is from genome assembly GCF_001655055.1 of Providencia heimbachae ATCC 35613. GTDB lineage: Bacteria > Pseudomonadota > Gammaproteobacteria > Enterobacterales > Enterobacteriaceae > Providencia > Providencia heimbachae. Next base: position 77,431 of record NZ_LXEW01000037.1, read on the forward strand.
CGGGGCGATAGCGACCTTGGTGTGTGAAAACCATAAACAAGATCATATTGGCGACCATTTATTGATGGTTGGGCATGTTCGCCGTATTGGCAGTGAAACTGGCAAACCTTTAGTTTTTCACAGTGGTGCTTTTACCGCTTTACATGAAGCGCGCTAAGCGCGGGAGATACTATGAACCAGCAAGCTCTAATGTCATTTGCCACTGAATTACAGCAAGGTAATATTCAAGTCATCGACCTAACACAAACACTGACGCCATCATTTCCAGCGCTGCAACTGCCTGAACAATTTGGGCAAGTATGGTCATTTAGCATGGAACAAATTTCACGCTATGACGATAACGGCCCCGGCTGGTATTGGAATAATTTTAGTTGTGGTGAGCACACAGGAACGCACTTTGATGCCCCAATTCACTGGATAAGCGGTAAAGATCAAGCCAACAATACGGTAGATACCATCCCTGTCCACCACTTTGTCGCACCTGCCGTCGTGGTGGATGCTAGTAAAGAAGTTGCACAAAATGCAGATTGGGTACTAACGGTTGATTTTTTGCAAAAATGGGAAGAAAAACACGGCAAAATCCCGAAAGCGGCTTGGGTATTACTAAGAACTGATTGGTCGAAAAAAGCAGATAATCCTGAAGCTTTCGTCAACATGCAAGAAGATGGAGCTCATACACCAGGGCCTTCCCAAGAAGCGGTTGAATGGTTAATTCATCAGCGTGATGTAAAAGGTTTTGGTGTTGAAACTATCAATACCGATGCGGGGCAATCTTACGGCTGGCCAGTGCCTTATCCATGTCATACGTTAATGCATGGTAATAACAAATATGGCTTACAGTGCTTGAAAAACCTCGATAAATTGCCAGCCACTGGTGTCGTTATTGTCGCCGCCCCATTAAAAATTGAAGGGGGTTCTGGTAGCCCATTACGCGTATTAGCGCTGGTGGGGTGATGTATGGCGACATTATCTAATCCGCAAGTGATTGTGGTAGGTAGCGGAATGAACTCTTTAATGTGTGCCGCCTTATTGGCGGTGCGCGGAAAATCGGTATTGGTATTAGAGAGAAATGATCGCTTAGGTGGCTGTATACGCACAGAAAACCTATTTGAGGGTTATACCCATGACCTACTTTCTTGCTGGTATTCATTATTTGTGGGGAGTCCCGGTTACCAAGAACTTGAGCCTTTTTTGAAAAAGCAGGGATTAGAATTTGCACAATGTGATTACTCTACAGGGCTAGTTCAGCCAAGTGGCAAATCAATCGCCTTAAAACGCGATATCGCACAAGCGGCTCAACAACTTGAAAGTCTGGCTCCCGGTGATGGTGTGGCATTTCGCAAAATGGCGGACAAATTATTCACTGAAGATGCCGCATTGACTTTCGGCTTATTGGGGCAAAATCCGTATAGCGGTAGCATGCTAAAACTGCTGTTTTCGCAGTGGCGTCAACGTGGGGTTGATGGGCTGCTCGACTTTGCAAAGTCGGGAATCGAAAGTTTTCGTCGCTGGTCAGAGCGTGAACTACAACATGACTTTAGCCGTGCATTGATGGCTCCTTGGGTTCTTCATACAGGGTTAGGGCCTGATGAAGCCAGTTCTGCACTGATTGGAAAACTCACTTTTGCGGCAGTCGTCGCAGGGGGAATGCCCGTTGTTAAAGGGGGAAGCTATCGTATTGTCGAGGCATTTACCAAAGTCATCGAGCAGCATGGTGGCCAGCTACAAACGGGTATGCATGTCGAAAAAATCATGACTCAAGGTAGTGGTAAAAATAGCCGAGCAACAGGGGTGATGGTTGATGGACAAATGATCCATGCCTCGGAAAGTGTGGTGTGCAATGTTACGCCAACCCAGCTTTATGGATCACTGCTTGATGACGTATCACCTCAAGTAATGCAAAGCGCTAAAGGGTATCGCTATGGTCGAGCAGGTATGCAGATACACTTTGCGTTGAGTGCTCCACCTCCGTGGTGTAATCCAGAGCTGATTAACGTACCTTTAGTACATTTTACCGAAAGTATGGAACAAGTTTGTTTGTCCGTCACACAGGCAAATAATGGATTGTTACCTGACAAACCCACTTTTGGTATTGGCCAGCCTACGGCATTAGACCCTAGTCGAGCACCGGATGGCGGGTGGATTTTATGGATCCAAATGCAAGAGTTACCGCGTTATTTAAAAGGGGATGCGGCGGGTGAAATATCTATTCCTGATGATGGACGCTGGAATGAAGACGTTCGCGAAGCGGTTGCGGACAGAATTCAACAACGTTTAGAGTTGGTAATGCCCGGTTTTTCTTCATTAATCGTCGGGCGTAAAGCCATTTCCCCCGCAGATTTAGAAAACTATAACTGCAATCTTGTTGGTGGCGATCCCTATTCAGGAACTTGTTCACCGGATCAATTCTTCTGGTTACGCCCTTTTGCCGCATCAGGGCAAACCAAAACCCATCAAACCGCGGTTAAAAATCTATTTCATATTGGTGCTTCAACACATCCTGGTCCCGGATTGAGTGGGGGTTCCGGCTATTTAGTCGCTCAAAAATTAGCAACAAAACGTAGAAAATAAAAAGATAAGCAAGGGAGTGCGTATAACAAGCAAAACACACAGTAAGACAACCCACTATGGCAGGAAAAATGATGAATAAGAAAACAATCAGCAGGCTGGTAGCAGGTTCGTGTCTTGGCGCACTTTCGTTTGGTGCAGTTGCCACCGAAGGGGGTGGTTTAGGCATCTATCCTGATGGGCTAGAGAACTTTATGTCGGGTGCATTGCCTCCTCCGGGGTTCCATGTGTTGATGTATGGTGGTAATGCACACTATGACAGTGTCCGTGATAACAACGGCGATAAAATTCCCGTTCCGGGTTTTAGCGTGAATGTGAACGTACTTGCCCCTCGTTTAATTTGGGTTACCGATCAAAAGCTATTAGGTGGTGACCTCACTTTTCATACCATCATTCCATTATTGGATGTGACGGCAAAAGCTGCGGGTAAAAAAGAGACCAGCCGAGGTTTAGGGGATGTCACCTTTGGTCCAGCACTTGGTTATCATCCATCCGCAGATTTACATTATGTTGTTGGGTTAGATGCTTATGCCCCAACTGGAAAATACAGTAAAACTGATCCATCAAGTTTGGGTAAAAATTACTGGGCGCTGCAACCGGTATGGGCAATTAGCTATATCCCTCCCGTTGGTGTGAATGCGGATTTGAAGATGATGTACGATTTTAACTTCCGCAATGATGACACCAGAACACGCTCAGGGCAGGCTTTCCATGCAGATTATGCACTAGGTTGGGGGTTTGGTAATGGGTGGGTTGCCGGTATTGGCGGCTATGCTTTTATGCAAACCACCGATGACAGTGGGCCTAATTCTGCACAAGGTAAAGCGCGTGCATATTCAGTCGGCCCTTCGGTTCGCTATGCAAACCCACAAGGTTGGTTATTTACCGCTAAATGGGAGAAAGATTTTGAGGTGCGCAATCGCCCAGAAGGCTCGCAAATTTACCTGAAAGCGTCAATTCCATTCTAAGTATTATCAATGAAAAGCCTCGCAGGTTTGAATTGTGCGAGGCTTTTGTTAGCGCATCAATAAAGGTTAATCAATTAGGCTTTTTTCATGCTTTGGCTGGGTGTTTCACCATAACGTTGCTTATATTCTGCGCTAAATCGCCCCATATGTGCAAAACCCCAACGCAGTGCAACCCCAGTCACACTCGTTGCTTCCCCTGATAATAGCTCAGCACGTACACGTTCCATTCTTAAGTCACGTAAATACTGCATTGGGCTAATATCTAAAAATTCTTTGAATCCGGCATATAAACTGCGCAAGCTGACCCCAGCAATATGAGCGAGTTGCTCAACCGTGATGGGTTCGTGAGCATGGGCTTCTAAGTATTCTTGAACACGGCGAACATGACGAGGGCGAATGGTTGCTCTTCTTAATCCTGAATTTTCGGTGTAATTGTGACTCTGAGTTGATAGCAAGGTAACTGAAACCAGCTGTTCTACTTGCGTGGCGATCAACTTGTGTTGCAAAAGGTCGGGTGTTCGCGTTGCGCATTCAATCAAATAATTCATTAAAGTGCGCCATGCGATGCAAGATTGCCAAGCAAATCCTAATTCAAAAACCAACGGTTTATCTAAGGTATGCCCAAGTTGTCCTACGAGGGAGCGTTCAAGTAATGATCGTGAAATACGCAGCATGCATTGATCGTTGTCGCTACTCCAGCGCATGCTAGTGGATTCTTCAGGACTCAGTAATGACGCCATTTGTGGATTTGATTCTAAACGTTTACCGCCACTTTCAATGATAGCACTACCCGATAGCGGCATTTGTACTAGAAAAAAATCTTGTAGTTGTCCCGGCGCAATACAAACGTCAGCGCCATACCTTAAACGACTAAGGGCAATGTCACCCATAGAAATATAGTGCATGCGTGCATCAAGGCGCTGATGAGGATTAAGTAAATGAAATTGATGAGGTTTCATTACTCGACCAACCATTGATTTTATTTCTTCAGGGTCAGACGAGGTAAAGAGTAGGCGCTCTGAAGAGCAGAGCTGGTTTTCGATATAAGGTGCATTGCTCAGCATCGGAGATACCTCCAGTTTTATGCTCGTCATACTTCAAGCTGTAGGGGTGTTAGCTTCATAAAGCTACCCGAATCACATACTTGTGTATGCTCATCGGGATAGTTTTATTCGCTGCCTACCTACAGCTTGAATTATTTAAAGCATATATCTGATGTTTATATGTATTATTATTTTAATAAAATCAAGTTTTTATGGTGTTTTTGCGTATTGACGTATTATGCTAAAATCGAGTTTATATATAACGCTTTGTTCTTGGTTGAAAATAATTAACGTACGGTAATCAAAAACAAAATCCGTTAACATTTTATTAAACTATTTGTAACTTATGGTGTTGCGAACATAACATAAAGGATAATCCTTACCTAGCCGAATATGTGCAAAAACTATCCAAAAAGTGCAGAAAAACAAGAAGAGTACGGTTATTGTGATATTGGTAACAATATAAAAAATAAAGTTATTTTTATTTTAAAACTATAAAAAATACATGATTTATCATATTGTTGCCTATATTAAACTGATTATTTAATGAACCAATAAATTAATATATCAATATTTAGTAATTAAGTAGTTCAATTATCTATTACCTTTGTTTTTGTGTGGTCTAATGACTGTTAAATGCTGATTTATAGTATTTTTTTCTTGTCTACGTTTTGTTTTAACCTTCCCTGTTTTCTGCAATAAAAAATGTCTCATCCCTTGTTTTTACTGGTTATTTGTCCGCTATATGCGAGCGCTATCCACTCTCTGCATAAATCTAATATACATGATTAATCATGCATTGACCTTTATGTAACAAAAAGGATACAAGAAAGAAACACGAAAAAGATAAAAACGTTCTAACGTTGACTGGTGAGGTTAAAATGGCTGAGCGCTCGTTTGTACAAGAAGTTCAAAAATTACGACAAGGGCAAGGTGAAGTTTTCAGCGGAGAAGGCATCCTTGCGGTAACAAAAGCATTATTAGAGTCTGGCGTCTCTTACGTTGCTGGATATCAAGGTGCACCAATATCCCATTTGATGGATGTGCTGGCAGATGCACAAGATATTTTATCTGATTACGGTATTCGCTTTGAAAATAGTGCCAGTGAAGCCACTGCTGCTGCAACACTCGCGGCCTCTGTCAATTATCCTCTACGAGGTGCAGTTACCTTTAAAGCGACGGTAGGTACAAACGTTGCATCGGATGCGCTTGCTAACTTGGCATCAGGTGGTGTACTCGGTGGTGCGTTAATCATCGTGGGCGAAGACTACGGTGAAGGGTCGTCAATTATGCAAGAGCGTAGCCATGCCTTTGCGATGAAGTCACAGATGTGGTTGTTAGATCCTCGTCCGAATTTGCCGTCGATTGTGCAAGCCGTAAAAGATGGCTTCGACCTGTCCGAGGCAAGTAACACGCCCGTTATGCTTCAAATGCGTATTCGCTCTTGTCATGTACATGGTCAATTTGTTTGTGCGGATAATCAACACCCTAAATATACCGTTAAAGATGCGCTAGAAAATCCGACTCGTGATGTCAGCAGAATTGTTTTACCACCAGCAAGTTTTTTACATGAAAAAGAAAAAATAGAAGCCCGTTGGCCAGCAGCAATTAAATTTATTAAACAACGCGAGCTCAATGAGTTTTTTTCTGAAGACTCCGACGATGTGGGGATTGCGCTACAAGGCGGTTGCTATAACACGTTGATCCGTGCATTAAACCAAGTTGGCTTAGCGGATGTTTTTGGTAATAGCAAAATCCCTTTGTATGTGATGAATGTAGCGTATCCATTAGTGGATGACGAATTTGAACGGTTTTGCAGCAATAAAAAAGCCATTTTGGTATTAGAAGAAGGGCAGCCCAACTTTGTGGAGCAAAATGTCGCTAACATATTGCGCCAACGGCATATTGATATCGCGTTACATGGTAAAGATATGCTGCCAATGGCTGGGGAATACAACACGGCTACTGTGCTGGCAGGGATCCGTTCCTTTTTTGAACGCTACGGAAAAATAGAACCACAGGCCAAAGCAGCGGCAAAACAAATACGTATCCCGATGATTAATGTTGCTGCACCACAGATTGAAAACTCAGAACCTGAATATATCAATGCGGCAGAACCAACCTTAGATGAAACAGTGCATGCGCGCCCACCAGGGTTTTGTACTGGCTGTCCAGAACGCCCTATTTTTACGGCGATGAAATTAGTGGAACGTGAACTTGGCGAACACCACATCAGTGCCGATATCGGTTGCCACCTATTTTCGATTCTCCCTCCTTTCAATTTAGGTAATACCACCATGGGTTATGGCCTTGGTGGCGCGGGAGCAGCTGCATTCAATGCGGATGCAAGCAAACGCGCAATTGCCGTGATGGGCGACGGCGGTTTTTGGCATAACGGATTAACCAGCGGTATTGCCAATAGCGTCTTTAACCGTAGTGATAACTTAACGATTGTGATTGATAACAACTATACCTCTGCAACAGGCGGACAAGATATTTTGTCGTCCACTGCATTGAACCCAACTCGTAGTACCGGCCATGAGATTGAAAAAGCAGTCAAGGGTGTTGGGGTCAATTGGGTGAAAACCATCAAACATACCTACGATTTAAAAACCATGACGAATACCTTGCGTGATGCCCTAACAACAACTGAAAAAGGGCCAAAAGTATTGATTGCGCAAAGTGAATGCATGCTGAACAAACAACGCCGTGAGAAAAAAGTGGTTCGTCGTGATATTGAGGCAGGAAAACGTGTTGTCCGTGAACGTTTTGGTGTTGACCCCGATACCTGTACAGGGGATCACTCCTGCATTCGATTATCCGGTTGCCCATCACTATCTATCAAACCGAGTGAAGACCCATTACGCACCGATCCGGTTGCCACGGTAATGGATAGCTGCGTGGGTTGTGGCCTATGTGGTGAAGTTTCCCATGCAGCGGTGCTATGTCCATCATTTTTTAAAGCACAAATTATTACTAATCCAAATGGTTGGGACAAGCTACGCCATCGTGTACGCAGTTGGTTTATTGGCTATTTACAGCGTCGTGATGCACGTCGTCGTGAACTACTGAGTTTTTAAGGAGGACGTATGACGGCATTACAACCGACGGCAACACCGCAACCGATAATCGCACTACAGCCGATAAAGATAGCTATTTTAGCCATGGGTGGCGAAGGTGGTGGCGTTCTCGCTGACTGGGTCGTTAATTTAGGTGAAGAAAATGGCTATTTTGCGCAAACGACTTCGGTACCCGGGGTCGCACAGCGCACAGGGGCAACTATCTATTATGTAGAATTATTTCCGGGCGCTGATAATTCACAAACGCCAACGCCCGTTTTAGCTTTAATGCCAATGGCGGGTGATTTAGATGTCGTACTGGCTTCCGAACTTATGGAAGCGGGAAGAGCGGTACAGCGCGGGTTTGTTACACCAGAACGCACTACTTTAATTAGCTCTACCCACCGAGTCTACTCGATTGCTGAAAAATCAGCGATGGGAGATGGTCGCGTAAACAGTAGCGCATTAATTCGCCATACGGCGCAAGCGGCGCGCCAATTTATTCATTTTGATATGGCGCAAGCTGCCCAAGAAAGCGGTAGCGTGATCAGTGCCGTTTTATTTGGTGCTTTGTTTGGTTCAGGTGTATTGCCATTTAGCCGCGAGCAATTTGAAGAAACCATTGTGCGTGGCGGCGTTGGCGTCAAACCTAGTTTGCGTGCCTTTACTCTAGGCGCAGAAAAAGCGGCGCAACCCGAAGAGGCCTATGAAGCGAAAACAGCGCAACAGGTTGCTCATTCACCTAAAAATCAAAAAGTGGCAGCATTACTCGCTCGTGTAGAAACACAATTTGCTTCCCATGTTCATTATTTAGCCATTGAAGGCGTGCGCAGGTTGATTGATTACCAAGATCCTGCTTACGCCACCCTTTATCTCGACAGACTGAATCATCTATTTGCGCAAAAAGGCGGTGACGATGAACGTTTACAACGTGCTTTAGTTCGTCATTTAGCCCTATGGATGTCTTATGAAGACACCATTCGTGTCGCTGACCTCAAAATTCGTGATAGCCGTTTTGCCCGAGTACGCCGTGAAGTACAGGCAAAAGATAACCAATTATTGGACATCAATGAATTTATGCATCCACGTATTGAAGAGATTTGCGAGACGCTTCCCAAAAGTTTAGGTCGCTGGTTAATGAAACCACATTGGTTCCACAAAGCGCTTCGCAAAGTGGCACAAAGAGGTCGCACTATTACTACTAGTTCCCTTGGTGGCTTCTTACAATTATATGTGCTGGCAGCTTGGCGACGGGGTCGACGCTCAACACTACGTTACCAACTTGAAAATGGGCGTATTGAAAAGTGGTTAGCAGCGGTTGTTGAAGCGGCACGTATTAACCCGGCTTTAGCAACAGAAATTGCCCAGTGCCAACGGGTGGTTAAAGGTTATAGCGATACCCATGCTAGAGGGTTGCGCAATTTTCAAATCTTAATGGATATCGTTGCTCAGCAAGGAAATAAGCTTGCCCCAGTTAATTTACGTGAACTACGTGAAGCCGCACTTGCGGACGAACATGGTAACGAATTAAAAAAATGCCGCCAGCGTTTGGCAATGGAATAAGGGAAACAGGATGAGTCTGCTGAAATTTACAAGGCCATATAAAATTCATTTTTCTGAATGTGATCCGGCGGGAATTGTGTTTTACCCACAATATTTCGTGATGTTTAACAATCTACTAGAGCGTTGGTTCGATGCTTTGCTCCCTGAAGGTTTTGCAGGTTATATCCTCGATCAACGCTTTGGATTACCCACTGTACATCTGGAGGCTGAATTTAAAGCGGTTAGCCGGATGGGGGATGAGGTTCAGCTCGAATTATCGGTTGAACGCATTGGGCGCAAGTCGATCACGCTGCGCCAAAGCTGTATCGGGATGAATGGCGAGCTGCGCATGCAGGTTACACAAACTTATGTCACAACTTCACTCGAAACGCATCAAGCCATTGCAATACCTGATGCGCTTTATCACGCCTTAACCCAGCAGCAACCGGTGTAACGGCACAAGGTCACAAAGGAGAAATTCCATGAATATCGTTTGTATCGGTGGTGGTCCCGCAGGGCTTTATTTCGGGTTGCTGATGAAATTACAAAATCCACAAAATCGTGTGGTCATCGTTGAGCGTAATCGTCCTTATGACACTTTTGGTTGGGGGGTAGTGTTTTCCGATGCCACATTGGGTAATTTGCGCAAAGCCGATCCGGTTTCAGCAGAAACTATCTCTGCAGAATTCAGCCATTGGGATGATATTGACGTTCACTTTAAAGGCACATGTAACCGCAGTGGCGGTCATGGTTTTATTGGCATTGGGCGTAAAAAATTACTGAATATTCTACAAGATCGATGCCTTGAAGTGGGTGTTGAATTAGTGTTTGAAACCCAAGTCACCGACGATCAAGAAATTGCTCGACAATATAATGCCGATTTACTGATTGGATCGGATGGGATCAACAGTGCGGTTCGAACCCGTTATGAAGATATCTTTAAGCCGGATATCGATCAGCGCCGTTGTCGCTTTGTTTGGTTAGGCACTAAGAAGATTTTTGACGCATTTACCTTCTTATTTGCTGAAAATGAACACGGTTGGTTTCAAGTGCATGCATACCAATTCCAAGAGGGGTTATCGACTTTTATCGTTGAGACTACCGAAGAAACATGGTTGAAAGCCGGTATCGATCAAATGTCACAAGATGAGGGGATCGCCTATTGTGAAAACCTGTTTGCACCATGGCTTGATGGGGAAAAATTGATTGCAAACGCAGCACATTTGCGCGGCGCAGCGATTTGGATCCGCTTCCCGCGTGTGATTTGTGATAACTGGGTACATTGGACAACGCCAACTGCCGGTAAAGAGGTTCCGGTTGTCTTGATGGGGGATGCGGCACATACTGCCCATTTCTCAATTGGATCAGGTACTAAGCTGGCTTTAGAAGATGCTATTGAACTGTGTGAAAGCTTGAAAACCACTCAGGGCGATTTGCGTAAAGGGCTTGAGCACTACCAAAAAGTACGCAGTATTGAAGTATTAAAAATTCAAAATGCGGCGCGTAACTCGACCGAATGGTTTGAAAATGTGAGCCGCTATGAAAACCTCGAACCAGAGCAGTTTGCTTATTCACTTTTGACCCGTTCTCAACGAATTTCCCATGAAAACCTGCGCGTTCGTGATGAGAATTGGTTGAATAATTACGAACAGTGGTTTGCACAGCATTCAGGAGTTGATACGGTAAATTCACAAACGCCGCCGATGTTAACCCCTTATCGTTTACGCGATATCGAGCTTAAAAATCGCGTCATTGCCTCTCCAACGATGCTTTATTGTGCAACGGAGGGTCTGGTGAGTGATTTTCATTTGGTTCATATAGGGAGCCGAGCACTCGGTGGTGCTAGCTTGATCATGACCGAGATGACTGCAATTTCACCTGATGCACGTGCAACGCTAGGTTGTCCGGGTATTTGGCATGAGGAGCAAGTGGCTGAGTGGAAAAAAATCACTCAGTTTGTACACCTAAAAACCGATGCGAAAATAGGGATACAACTTGGTCATGCAGGGCGCCGAGGCTCAACACAACGTGGCTGGGAAAAAGAAAACCACCCTCTAGAAGCCGGTAATTGGCCGTTAGTTTCAGCCTCGGCATTAGCTTATTTGCCCGAGGTTTCTCAAATGCCTACAGCGCTAAATGAAGCGCAAATGGCAGTGATCATCGACCAGTTTGTGGCGGCAACAAAACGGGCTGACCAAGCGGGATTTGATTGGCTCGAACTGCAAGCCGGTCATGGCTATTTACTTTCAAGCTTTATTTCACCGTTAACCAATCAGCGCTCAGACAACTTTGGTGGCTCATTAGAGAACCGCTTGCGCTTTCCATTAGCCGTTATCAGCGCAGTACGTAAAGCGTGGCCTGAAGGGAAACCCCTCTCTGTTCGTATCTCAACAACCGATTGGGTTGAAGGCGGTACTACCGTAGATGATGCGGTGTTAATAGGAAAAGCGATGCATCAAGCCGGAGCCGATATGATCGATTGCTCTTCTGGTGAAGTTTCCCCTCTGCAACAACCTGTTTATGGGCGTATGTATCAAACGCCAATGGCTGATCGTATTCGTAATGAAGGATCTGTTCCGGTGATTGCGGTTGGTGCGATTACCGATGCAGATCAAGTGAATAGCATTATTGCTTCAGGACGTGCCGATCTATGTGCTTTATCTCGGCCCTTACTGGCAGATCCCGCTTGGTTGTTACATGAGTGTGCGCGTTTTGGATGGAATTCAGTGAGTTGGCCTGCCCCTTATGAGTATGGTCGCCAGCAACTGCTACAGCAATCGAAAAACCGCTAATTGCCTTAGCGGGAGAGGAGGAAACCTTGATGAGTACTCAGTCCCATGATCAATATAGAGAAAATGTCGCTGGCCGTGCTGATGTTGAAGACACTCCCGAGCTGGTGGCCTATTACAAAGAACTCGATGCATTAAAAACAGGTGCATTATGGACGGTGGCGAACAAAATTGAACCTTGGCAGCCTCAATCTTCATCTGTTCCCGTTTTGTGGCGCTATCAAGACTTACGTGAGCATGTATTACGTTCCGTCGATTTAGTTACCCCAGAGAAAGCAGGGCGGCGTGTCGTTTATTTAAATAACCCGGGTCGCCAAGATGTGGCTGCGGCGGTGGGTTGGTTGTATTCCGGTTTACAAGTGATGCATCCGGGGGAAGCGGCATCAGCACATGCGCATTCTTCATCGGCATTGCGTTTCATTATGGAAGGGCGAGGCGCTTATACCATTGTGGAAGGACAGAAAATGATGTTAGAGGCCAATGATTTTGTGCTAACACCGAATGGGACGTGGCATGAGCACGGTGTTGCCGCTGATGGCTTACCGTGCATTTGGCAGGATGGGTTAGATATTCCGTTGGTCAATGCAATGGAAGCGGGTTTCTATAAGGTTCACCCTGATATGCATCAAGCTCACACTCGCCCTATTGATTATCCGGTGGGAATGTGGGGCGGCACAGCTCTGCGTCCACATGATATCGGTTGGGATAAACCCTATTCTCCATTGTTTAAATACCAATGGGGGCCAACTTATGAAGCCTTGCAACGTGCAGCAAAAGTAGTAGAGGGCTCTGCGTTTGATGATGTGCTGATGCATTACACCAACCCGTTAACGGGAGGGCCTGTGATGCCAACGATTGGTGCAAGTATGCAACTTTTGCGCCCCGGTTTTGTGGGGAAAGCCCACCGCCATACTGGCAGTTTTATTTACCAAGTAGCGAAAGGTAAAGGTTATTCGATTATCAATGGGCAACGTTTTGATTGGCAAGAGCGCGATATTTTTTGCGTGCCGTCATGGATGTTCCATGAGCATGTTAATACCTCAAATAACGATGATGCCTGTTTATTTTGCTTTAGCGACCTACCAGTAATGCATTCTCTGGGACTCTATTATGAAGAGGCTCTTGTGGACAATGATGGGCATCAAAAGGTTATTAGCTAATTGTTTATTTTGAATTATTTACATGAAAAGTTTCTTTCGATGAAAAGTTGGTTAGGCAAAGCGACCTAACCCAAGGAGAAAAATTATGCGTTTGATTACTTACCGTTCTGATGTGACTGCCGCTGCTCGTTTAGGTGCAATTGTTGACCAACAAGTTGTTGATTTAGCAAAATTAGCAGAAGAGCAAGGCGAATACCTGCCGGATAATATGTTGGACTTTATTGATTTAGGTCCACAAGGGGTACGTGCGGGAACTGAATTATTGAAAGCCTATCAAGGGCAATTCCCAGCAGGAAGCGCATGGCCTGTTCAGAACGTCAAAATTTTGGCACCAATACCGCGCCCCCGTAAAAATATTTTTGGTATTGGTCTGAATTATGTTGAGCACGTGGCTGAATCAAGCCGGACTCTCGACACTTCGAAAGATTTACCTAAAGAGCCAGTTATTTTCTCTAAGCCACCAACAACAGTAATAGGCCCTGGGGATGCTATTGAACACAATGCTGCAATCACTCAGCAGCTAGATTGGGAAGTTGAATTAGCGGTGATTATGGGGACACGTGCTAAAGGCGTTTCCCATGATGATGCGCTGAATTACGTGTTTGGTTATAGCTTAATGATTGATATGAGCGCTCGAGACTGCCGTCGTGCAGGCCAGTGGATCTATTCGAAAGGCCAAGATACTTATGCGCCTTTTGGCCCTTGTATTGTGACGGCAGATGAAATTCCTGATCCTCATTCTTTAAACCTGAGCCTAAAAGTGAATGGTGTTATTAAACAGGACTCAAACACTCGTCATATGCTGTTCAATGTGAATGCGTTAATTGCCGATATCAGCAAAGGGATCACCTTAGAGCCGGGGGATATTATTGCTACCGGTACGCCAGAAGGTGTTGGTGCGGGGCGTTCACCTCAAGAGTGGGTATGGCCGGGAGATGTGATTGAAGCGTATGTTGAGCACATTGGCGAGCTGCGTCATCCGGTTGTTGCGGTATAACTGAAAGGAGTGTAACCGATGTTAAATTTACCTCAATTCAAGGCAGCGGCTGTTCAGGCCGCCCCTGTTTTCCTCGATACTGACGCAACCGTCGATAAAGTGTGCCGATTGATTGAAGAAGCCGCAGATAATGGGGCAAAATTGGTAGCGTTTCCTGAAGTATTTGTTTCAGGGTACCCTTACTGGAGCTGGGTAATGAACCCAATTGATGGCAGCCCTTGGTTTGAAAAATTGTGCAAGTCTGCCATTGAAGTGCCTGGACCGGAAATTCAAAAAATTGCACAAGCGGCGGCGCGTCATCATATTAATGTGGTGATTGGTGTGAATGAGCGTAACCCGAATGGCATCGCCACTTTGTATAACACGCTAGTAACCATTTCAGATGAAGGGAGAATTCTCGGACGTCACCGAAAACTGGTGCCGACATGGGCAGAAAAACTGACGTGGGCGAATGGTGATGCCTCATCATTGAAAGTCCATCAAACCAGTATTGGGCCTTTAGGCGCATTAGCCTGTGGTGAAAACACCAATACATTGGCGCGTTTTGCCTTACTTGCCCAAGGTGAATTGGTCCATATTGCCAGCTATATTGCGCTACCCGTGGCACCAAAAGATTACGATATGGCAGAAGCTATTCGCCTGCGAGCTTCGGCACATTGCTTTGAAGGTAAGGTGTTCACCATAATTTCGTGCTCGACGGTATCGGATGAAATTATTGATGCTATGGCTGAAACGCATCCAGAATCGCGTGAATTATTAGCGCGTCCGAACAGTGCTTTTTCAGGAATTATCGGTCCTGATGGACGAGTTATTGGTGAGCCTTTAATTGATAAAGAAGGTATTGTTTATGCCGATATCGATTTAAATAAATGCATTGCACCACGCCAAATGCATGATATCACAGGGCATTACAACCGTTTTGATATTTTCGATTTACAGGTTAATCGCCGCCCTTTGACTGCAGCTCGGTTTCATCATGATGGGCAAGATGTGGATGAATTAAATGTATTTTCCGCATCAGATGATAATACATTGGAGAAAGGCTTATGAGTCACGAACGTATTTTCCGTATCGGGCAAATAGTGCCATCGTCGAATACTACGATGGAAACTGAAATTCCAGCGATTTTAAGAGCGCGTGAAGCATTATTCGCCGAGCGTTTTACTTTTCACTCTAGCCGGATGCGAATGCAAAAAGTGACTAAAGATGAGCTGGCTAAAATGGACGCAGACAGTGATCGCTGTGCGATAGAGCTTTCTGATGCGGCAGTGGATGTACTGGGTTACGCCTGTCTAGTTGCTATCATGAGTATGGGAAAAGGTTATCATCGAATTTCACAAAAGCGTTTATTTCAACGCACAGTCGATAATGGTCATCCTGCTCCCGTTGTAACCAGCGCAGGGGCGCTCGTGGATGGGTTACATGCCATTGGTGCTAAAAAAGTATCTATTTTGACCCCTTATATGAAGCCATTAACGCAATTAGTGATTGATTATATTGAAAGTGAAGGTATTGAAGTGGTTGATAGTATTTCATTAGAAATACCGGATAACCTTGAAGTTGGCCGCCAAAATCCGCTGGCACCGGTAGAGATCACTAAAAAACTGAATACCAATGTTGATGTGATAGTGGCTTCCGCTTGTGTGCAAATGCCTTCATTACCATCAGTACAATTAATTGAAGATCGCGTGGGTTTGCCTGTTATTTCTTCATCTGTTGCAACCACATATATGATGCTGAAAAAACTGGGTTTAGATACGCGTGTAGATGGGTTTGGTTCGTTACTTAGCGGGAAGTTTTAGTTATATCCGTCATACTTCAAGTTGCTTGGGTGTTGCATTCGCTCAGCTACCCGGATCATAGAGTTTATCGCGGCTCTCGGTTATCTTCGCTCTGTGCCTACAAGTACCTTGAAGAGCAATGGGGATAAATTATGTTAAGAGTTCAGCTTCCTTCTGCTACTCTTTTATCATTGAATGCAATGACGTATCTAGAGAGTGAAGGGGAACAGATGTCAGAGTCAAAGGTATTCGTTGATAATTACTTGCCTGCCCTACTAGGGCAGGCATGGATGCTGGTATCATCAGAATTTCATGCAGTGGTTGAGGCTCATGGCTTATCGGTATTGGAATGGCGAGTTCTGTCAACACTAGCTAATAATGGCTCGTTGGGGATAACAGAACTTGCTCAAAAAACCGTGAGTAAACAACCGACTATTACTCGAGTATTACAGCGTTTAGAACAGCAAGGGCACTTAATTAGGCACAATAATCATAGTGGCAGTGACCGCAGAGTTACGTTAGTGAGTGTAACTTCAAGTGGTATGCAGCTAGTTGAGGGGTTACTCATTGAAGCGGAACAGCATGAACAATCGGTACTCGCCCCTTTAGGTGCACGTAAAAGGCAAATACTTAAAGAAGTGCTTCAAGAGCTTATTGAACGGCATTCTATTTCTAAAAATAGTAATGAAGCCACTAAAGTCATCAAATAATGATAGTTTGATCGTATTTAAATTATGTAATCTAACTTAGTTGGGGAATTAATAATAAACAATTAAATATCAGAAGGATAGGAGATTGAGTTATCAAATGTATAGAAAAGAGTAATATTTTGTAACATCATGATTGATATGGTGGTTTCCGATTTTTCTGTTTTTTCATTTGGTAATAAATTGCCACTTTACATTGATTCCATTTATCTATTTACTGCATTAGTGATAATTAATGATTAGCAAAATATGGAGCAATCAATGTCGGTAGTGACACTTGTACTCGTTTTTTTATTAGCAGTTGTTGTGAGCGTATTTGTCTCACGATTGCTCAAAGATATAATTCCATTACCGCTTATCCAAATAGCGCTCGGTGCAGGGCTATCTTTGCTTGGATTTACGGTTGAATTTGAACCTCATCTATTTCTATTTTTATTCATTCCACCTTTATTATTTCTTGATGGCTGGCGTATTCCTAAAGAAGCGTTATTCCAAGAGATTAAACCAATAATGTCATTGGCAATTGGGTTAGTGGTTGTGACTGTTGTCGGAATGGGATTCTTTATTCACTGGTTAATCCCTGCAATCTCCTTAGCGGTGGCATTTGCTTTAGCGGCAATACTTTCACCAACAGACCCTGTTTCTGTCTCTGCGATGACGGTAAATTCTCCACTTCCATCACGTATGGCACATATTCTCGAAGGTGAATCCCTATTAAATGATGCGACAGGCCTAGTCTGCTTTAGCTTTGCGGTTGTGGCAGCATTAACCGGAACGTTCTCATTAGTTTCCGCTGCTGGGGAATTTGTCTTTGTTGCATTTGGTGGGATTTTAATTGGTTTGTTAGTTGCTTGGGCGATTGGCTGGCTAAATCAGTTCTTGGTTAAACGGACAGGTGAAGAGCCTGCCATTCAGATCATGATCAGCCTATTAATGCCATTTACAGCTTACTTATTGGCTGAGCATTTAAATGTATCGGGTATTTTAGCTGCGGTGGTTGCGGGTATCGCAATGCACTATGAAAAAATTGCTGGTCGTATGCAAGCTGCGACTCGTATGCAAAGTAAAGCGGTTTGGGATACGGTACAGACAGCATTGAATGGGATGATCTTTATTCTGTTAGGTGAGCAGCTACCAGGCATGTGGACCAATATGCCACAGGTTGCAGCTGCTGCCGGTGCAAGTCACCCATGGATGCTGTTTGTCTATGTTGCGGTTATCACCATTGCACTCGCTATTCTTCGTTTCAGTTGGGTATGGATTTCGATGACGTTGACGGTTTTCCATAATCGTCGCCGTGGAAAAGCAGAGGATGTGGTGCATATCCGCATGATGGCGATTATGGCAACTGCGGGTGTTCGAGGTGCAATTACCTTAGCGGGTATTTTAACATTACCGCTATTGATGCCAGATGGCTCATTATTCCCAAACCGTGATGTGGCGATTTTCTTAGCCATGGGCGTGATCCTATGCTCTTTATTAATAGCCAGTATTGCATTACCGATACTCACTAAGGGATTGATTCAAGATTTACCTTACGATAACGACGAAATTCGTGCTCGCTTGGCACTAAATGAAGCCGCAATGACGCATTTGCGCGAACTGATGAATCATCCTTCTGAAGATATAGACGAAATAGCGATGCGAACTGAAGTTGGTGCTCAGTTATTGGAAATCTATGGAAGAAGGCTCGATAATACCGATGAAACAGAGTCTGATGTCTTTGATTTGCATAGAATGATTTGCATAGAATGATTGATATGGAGCGCGAAATGTCAAAATCAGCGCTTAAATCTAAGCGTGAAGCATTGTATCAAATGCGTAAAGGCAAAAATATTAATGAGCGAGTCTATCATCGTTTACGAGACGAGCTTGATTTAAAAGAAGAAACGTTGAATCATCATAAGAATGCCAAGCATTAATACGGGAGTTTAATCCGTATTAAGTCACAACGGCCTAAGCAAAAACTTAGGCCGTTGTGACTTATATAAACCGTTAGTTGACAATTTTAATCGAATTGATAATGTAATAAGTCATTATATTTAGGAAAAAACACAAATGTCATACGTTGCGGCTTATTCAGTCATTATTATTACCATCACTTAGTGGCGGGAATAATCTGCATCTTAAACCCGCCAGACAAGGCGGGTTTTTTGTTCTTGTCTGGCCAACAATCAGCAAGGAAGTGTTTATGAGTCTCTCTGAAAATAATACCCAAAGTACGCCTGATGATGTTAGGTTGCATTTTCTCTGTGGCAAAATCGCCTCAGGTAAATCAACGTTAGCAAAACAACTGGCAAGCGATCCAAAAACGATCTTACTGAGTGAAGATGAATGGTTATCAACGCTATATCCTGGTGAAATAACAAAATTAGCCGACTACATAGAAAAAAGTACGTTGGTTAAAAAAGTATTAAAAAATCATATAAAACAACTTATTAATGCAGGTAATATTGTTGTGATGGATTTTCCAGCTAATACACCAACTCAGCGAAAATGGTTAAAATCATTAGCTCAGTTTTCAACAACACCTTATATTTTTCATGTGTTAAAAGTCGAAGATGGTGAGTGCAAAACAAGGCTAATCGCCCGCAATCAAACGAGTGAAAACCCGTTTAAGACTTCAGAAGTAGAATTTGATTTGATTACAGCGCATTTTTCTTATCCCAATGAAGATGAGCAACTTATTTGTAAGTATTATTAGTTAACGATTAATTGAAGTGGCTAAAAACATAAGTCACTTCAATCATCTAATATTATTTAGGACGATACATTTTTATATTTTGCTGCTGCTCTATCCAGTAATAATCAGCAGGTCCGCCGGCTCGTAGTAAAGGTTTTTGTCGTGCACAATCATACAAACCTTCTTCTAGTGCAGTTTCATCAATATGTATCATCACCACTTCACCCATCACCATCCATGTATCCAATAGGCTGCCGTCAGCACGTTTAAGTTGTTGGGATTGCGTAACGATACACTCCATTGATACTGGCGTTTGAGCGATACGGGGCGGAGTAACCAAAGTTGATGGCAAAGTTGATAGCTGAGTTAACGCAAATTCACTTTCACCATGCTCTAGAGTTGCGCTACTTATATTAACTTGTTCGCTAAGGTTAAGTGTTGCAAGGTTATAGACAAACTCCCCTGTTTCAATTGCATTGGTGACCGAATCTTTTTTTCCTACACTGGAAAACGCCAGAATAGGGGGAGAGTAATTAAAAATATTGAAAAAGCTGTAAGGTGCCAAATTCGTTCTTCCCGATTTATCGCAGGTCGATATCCAACCTATGGGGCGAGGGCCAATTAATGATGGAATGGGATCATGGGGTAGCCCATGACCTTGAGCTGGTTGGTAACTGTAAAATTTGGTTGTCATTATTGGCTCCTTTTTATTTTATTCTACCTGATAATAGAGTTAGGAGTATAAAGTGAAAACGAAAAATGCGGCTAATGTATAAATATAGCAGTAAATGGATAAATCACATTTAATAGATAAATAATTTCATTGTTGGTTTTTTTAAATAAAAACACTACTTTTGGTAAATATTAAAATAAATTTTAATATCGACAGCCTACATTGTTGCTGACACAAATATTGTGTATCTGCGAGTTAATTTAATATTTTATCTCTATTTGTGGTTTTATTTTCTTTTTGTGTTTGTTTTTATTTTATAAAATATTATTTTATTTATTAATAGTATATGTGTGTTAATAAATTAATAATTCATATTTTTTAATTTATTTATCTTTATTGGTCTTATTTTAATGTTTTTAATATAGAAAGTGTGTTTTTTGTTTTTATTATATCTAATTGATAATTAATGATTTAACTTTATTTTTTTAGATTTTAGTTATTGGTTTAATTTATTTGATAGGTATTGACTATTGAATTATATAAATTCGATCGATATAAACGTATTTACAGGTTGAATTGATAATTTTATATTCAATTAAAGTTATGTTCCTTAGTGTTCTAGATATATCCATTTTTTAATTGATTACCCATAAATTGAGTTTGATTAAAATTATTATTTATTGGCCTGTATATGATGAAAAATAATATTTTATTACGAAAAGAAATTGGTTTGTTTTTAAAGTCAGCAAGAATAAATAAATCATTAACTGGATTTCAATTGGGAGAGCTATTACGAATTAGTCAACAGCAAATATCACGTTACGAAAGAGGTGAAACGGGAATTAATATTGAAACTCTCGATACATTATTGACGGTTCTCGATAAAGATTGGTCTGAATTTTTCTTTAAGGTGCTTGTTAATTATTCAGATGAAATCGCTGATATAAAAACTCACAATGATTTTATTTATTAAAATTGATTTTTGAGTACTTAATTAAATTAGTAGTCAGTCGCTATTTGTTTTTTATAAAGTCTTAATTACCCATTAAATGAGTATTTTGTCTATTTTTATAAATATATCCATTAATTATCAATTAGCTATGTATTTTTAGTTATTGGTTTTTTAATGGCGCATCTATTTGTATACGAAATTTTAATTGAAAGGAAAAGTATATGACGCTCACTAAAGCTGCATTATTGACGACATTCTTAACATCAACAATTTCATTTACGGTTATGGCGGATAATACCGGAACAGTTGATTTTACGGGGACTGTCGTTAGTACGCCCTGTAATATTGCCCCCTCTTCGTTGAAACAAGTTATTGATTTTGGACAATTATCCCGAAGAGCACTTGAGAATGGACGAGTTGCAGAGGTAGATTTTGATATTAAATTTACGGGTTGTGATTTTACTGATTTTACGACAGATGCTGCAGGTAAACCTGTCGCAGTTAAATCGATGGAGCTCGTTTTTACGGGACAAAGTTACGCGGATCTAGCCAATACATTGCTGTCAACATCAGCAGGAAATACCAATAATGTCGGGGTTGGAATAGATGGGTTCGAATTTGGTAAGGCAAAGGATGTGCTCTCACGTATTATCAATAAAAAGGGTGATAACGTATTAACATTCAAAGCATTAGCTAAGGCTGTTGACACGACTAGGAGCGTTGCTGAAGGTAAATTTAGCGCAACGTCAAACTTCCGTATTACTTACCAATAATCATGTTGATTGCCCGCCAGTGTAGTGCTGGCGGTACAACAAGGTGTGGATATCGGAGGGGATTGTGATTGTTTATCAACAGCTTGGTCGTCAAATAATGTTATTTATTGTCGCCTATGTTTTTTTGTACCCAGCCGCTTATTCGGCCAAAGAGATGAGTCTACGAGATATCAATGCGATGGCATTTATGACCGGAAATGTGATTGCAACACCTTGCTCAATCGTTATGCAAAATCGTTATCAATCGATTGATTTTTCATCGTTAGCATTAACAATGCTATCGACTAAAACTCAACGAGAACAACATAACCAGCCTTTTATCATTGAATTGCGTGACTGCGGAAGTATTTACTCTTCTATGGATCATAAAACATGGGTAATTCGTTTTGCTGGACAAAGTGCGGAGCATATTAATGGTTTCGCCTTGCAAGGCGCTTCTCGTGGTCTAGGTGTTTCTGTTCTTGATAACGCACTCAATGTACTGATACCAAATCAATATTATTCTTTGTCTGACAATGTGTTACGACAAGATAAATCAGGTAATACACTCCTTTTACGCTATTTCCTTCGTTTAGAACTGACAGGGCAGCCCATTCAAGCGGGTAACTATCAGGGATTGATTCGTTTTTATATCGATTACCAGTAAATCACGAATGGGTATTTTTGCGGGTTCTTCTTTTGGGGAAGTCATTTATCGTATTTAGGATGGAATAGAGCATGATGTTCAAACTTAGCTTTAGATTGAATCAAATCAGACAGGCTGTTGTATTGGCATTTAGCATAACAACGTGTGCGGCTTATGCTACCGAATTCAATACGGAAATGTTGGATGCGGAAGATATTCAAAATATTGATATGAGCCAGTTTTCCGTAGCAGGGTATGTGCCACCGGGTGAGTATGTTTTAACAGTATTTGTCAATGGGTTACGTTTAGGGATGCCTCGTAGTATTGCTGTTTATGAACGCCCAGTAGCGAGTCAAGGGACAGAAAAAAATATCACCACCGCGAGTGCGCCGTCCCAGCGGGTTTGCCTTCCTTCTGATATGAGAGATTTGATGGGTTTAAAAGCATCAATCGCAGAAAAACTCGGGACTTACCATGAAGGTAAATGCTTAGATTTTTCCTCGTTAGCGGGAGTGCAGGAAAAAATAACATTATCTTCGTTGTCGCTGAAAATAACGATTCCTCAAATGTGGATGGAATATCGTGACCCTTACTGGGTTCCACCGACATTATGGGAAGAGGGGATTAATGGTGCTTTTGTCGACTACAGTGCGAATGTGTCTGGAACCAAAGAACACGATGGTACGAAGCGCGTTTATTTATCCACCAACGGCACGGCTGGGGTTAACCTAAGTTCGTGGCGGTTTCGGGGTGACTACAATGCAACCTACCAAAAGCAGCGTGGGGGATACGACCCGCAAGAAACACATCAATTTGATTTTTCTCGATTATATGCTTTCACTTCACTCAAAAATTCTGCGGCTATATTAACCGTTGGGGAGAATTATTTTTACTCTGACATTTTTGAATCTTGGCAATACACGGGAATTTCTCTCGAAAGTGATGATCGCATGTTGCCGCCTAAATTGGTGGGCTATGCGCCTGAAGTTATTGGGGTAGCTAACACCAATGCGATCGTTATTGTCCGTAGCCAAGATAGGATCATCTCTGAAACGGCGGTTCCTCCAGGGCCTTTTCGCATTCAAACCCTCGATAGTGGTATTCGTGGCATGTTAGATGTCACCGTGCGCGAAGAAAATGGCGAAGAGAAAAAATTCAGTTTGAGCACAGCTTCTTTACCTTATTTAACTCGCCCGGGCAGAATGGTGTACAAACTTGCGGTAGGTAAAACGCGTTATGACAATCGCCATTTAACCGGGGAGCCAGTTATTAATGGTGAGTTTTCTTATGGTGTTTCAAATGCTTGGTCATTATATGGTGGTACGCAGCTCAACGGTTATTATCAAAGCACAGCACTGGGTATTGGGCGTGATTTATTTTCCATTGGCGCGGTTTCTATTGATATTACGCAATCCTTTTCTGATTTGCCGGATCAGCGATTGCAAGGGCGCTCATATCGTGTGAATTACGCGAAATCTTTTGATGATTTACGAACGGATATTACCTTTGCAGGATACCGTTTTGCCGATAAAGAGTACCGTACTTTAACCCAGTTTATGGATGAGGATAGAACTGGGCAGGCAACGCGGGCAGCGAAAGAAAATTATCAGGTTTATCTCAATAAATACTTCGATAATTTTAATATTTCAATGAATTATCAATACAGTACCTATTGGCAGGACGATCCCCAAACTC
Source organism: Providencia heimbachae ATCC 35613 (assembly GCF_001655055.1). GTDB lineage: Bacteria > Pseudomonadota > Gammaproteobacteria > Enterobacterales > Enterobacteriaceae > Providencia > Providencia heimbachae. Next base: position 101,446 of record NZ_LXEW01000037.1, read on the forward strand.
AGTATGGTTTATATGCAAATACCGGAATAAGTTTTCCCTTACTTTCGCAATATGATGCCAACCTCTCATTAGCAGCAACGAGAACGGAGCGTGATAACGGTTATGAAGATGATGCGATTAATTTATATTTAAGCATCCCACTTTATCATGGTCATAGTTTAACTTTTTCTGAACTCTATTCGCGTTCATCAGGAAATAATCAATATAACCACAATATCGGATATAGCGGTTATGGCGAGGGGCATAATTATAATTTCAGCGCTGGTTACAACCATGGTCAAGAGATGGATAACCAATCCAGCCTAAGTGGTTTTTACTCACGAGATTTATCTCAAGCAAATATTTCTGCGAATGCCAGCTATGTTCCTCATCAATATCGCAGCATAGGCGCATCAATCAATAGTGGTATTACCGTAACTTCACGAGGTGCGGCCTTACATCGTTCCGCAAATGGGGACACTCGATTGATGATAGATACGCCAAATGTCAGCGGTATTCCTATCGATAATGGTGTGATTAAAACGAATACGTTTGGACTAGCGGTTATTCCAAACGTAAATAGTTACCGCAAATCAGTCGCATCAATCAATACCAGCAAGCTTCCCGACAATATTGAAACCTTAGATTCGACAACGGATATCACGTTGACTAAAGGTGCCATTGGCTATCGCAGCTTTACGGTGATGCAAGGTGAAAAATTATTCGCAGTTTTAGCGCTAACGAATGGCAAAAATCCACCGTTTGGTGCCAGTGTGCGCAATGCAGATAACCAAGAGCTAGGAATTGTTGGGGAAGAAGGGGGGACTTGGTTAGTCGGTGTTTCACCACATGAAAAATTATCGGTTTATTGGAATAACCAAAGACAGTGCGAATTAGCATTACCTGAAAAGCTTAATTCGACATCTAGTTTGATTTTATTACCCTGTGTTACACCATGATTTAATTCATTTTTATAAGGTAAGTTATGTTGAATTTAACGTTATATCGTCAATTTTTCACACTATTTTTATTGATCATATTATTGGTATCGATAAATGCATACAGTGCGGTGACACTGGATAGAACGCGTATTATTTTTCAAGGAAGCGAAAAATCAATCAATATTAGGATAGCCAATGACAATCCAGAAGAGGCATATTTAGCCCAAAGTTGGATTGAAGATTTACAGGGAAATAAACTCGCAAAAGGCGCGTTACTTGCTACTCCACCTCTGCAACGTATTGAGCCAAATAGCTACAGTTTAGTGCGTTTAAGTGCGACCCCTTTACTCGGTCAATTACCACAAGATAGAGAATCGGTATTTTATTTCAATCTGCGTGAAATTCCACCAAAGCCAGATGAGGAAAATACATTACAAATTGCTTTGCAATCACGGGTGAAATTATTTTATCGCCCAGCGACTATTTTGGCTGAATCACAAACTAAATGGCCGCAAAAAATCACCTTACATCGAATAAATAAAGGTTACCGTCTTAATAATACGACACCCTTTAATCTCACTGTTATTGGCTTGGGGAATAGTCGAAAGCAGTCAGAGCAAAGTGACTTTGATGTGGTGATGATCCCGCCTAAATCGACTCATGACATCCCATCTCAGGCATTAACCACACCTTATGTTACTTACATTAATGATTACGGCGGAAAACCGACATTAGCATTTAGTTGCCAGAGTGAGATCTGCACTGTGACTGGAGAGCAGTAATTTTACGCATCGAAGATAAGGGGGGAATGAATGATGAATCAACGCAGAGTAACAATGATTTTGAAATGGCTAGGGCTACTCGTCGTCGCCAACCTACATTATAGCACTATGGCGGCATCACTTGATCTCAATACCCCAATTGATGAATCAAGGTATGAAGCATCGCAGCAAGGTTGGCTAATGGTGAATGCAACCGTTTTTAATGCGCCGTGTAATTTACAAATAAAAGCCCATTTAACCCTAACAGAATGCGGTGCTGGGAATGTATTTCACCAAACAGATGTACTCTATGAGACGGCGAAAACACCGGTTATTGTGCAATTTTATGATGCACAAAAAGAGCAAATTATTAGCCACGATACCCTAAGTTTAAGCAATGGCGATAACCCAATTAAGCTACCGTTATTGGTTGAAAAACAGCATTCACTGCGATTAGAGGTTATCTATGAATAAGTGGATTACTTTAATTAGGGGATCGCTAATGCTGATTTTCCTCATGATACCTTGCCTATCTCTTGCGAATAGCCTTGATGTTGAATTTAGCGGTGTTCTTATTCGCGCCTCTTGCCAAGTTACAACGGAGTCTATTAATAAAAAAGTTCAGCTTAATAATTTGCGAAGAAAATTTATTAATGAAAATCAACAAAGTGAAGTAACGCCATTTTATATTGGCATAGAAAAATGTAGTTCAGTTGACCTATACAAAATGATTAAATTTACTTGGCAAAGTAATCAGTTGGTAATGATTGATGGGCAAAGCTATTTATTGACGCAAGGAAGTAGCAATGCGGTTTTAGGGTTAGTTAATCGTGATGGTGACCCCATAATTTGGAATGCGGCACGAAAAGTAGGCAGTGTCTCGATTATCGATAGCGAACAGCGGTTAGCTTTTGGGGCTTTTATACGAAAACCGGCATCGGGTGAAGTAAAAGAGGGGGATTTTTCAACTCAAGTAACCTTTGCCGTGGAGTATGAATAGTGAAAACAATCAATAAACTCACAAAGTTATTTTTCCAAATATTATTGCTTGTCCCTTTAATTGGGCAAGCGGATGTTTTTGTTGAGGTTACTGCAACCATGGTTCCGCCGACCTGTAATATTCGTAGTGAGGATAATAGTTCACCTCTGAAAATCAGCTTTGGTACCCACAATATTGATAACCTCGATACATTGGCCATTAACAAGGATTTTCCACTTTATATTACGGGCTGCGATTTTAGTCAGGAGTTAGCGGTGATATTGAACCCTAAAGGTTATAGCACTTTTATTTATAACGGTCGGCTGATTTTAGCAACCAGTACCGAGGGGTTAGGCGTTAATATCAATGATGTGACTGGTGGCACTGTGCGAGCCTTAGAAGTGAATCAAATTCAGCGTATTTATCCAGAAAAAATTGATACGGCAGAATACCGAGTTGATTTACAAGCGCAATTAGTTAATACATTACCGGTAAATCAATTAGTTGCAGGGCCATTTACCTCTACCATGATGATTTTAGTCACTTATTACTAGTGGGAATTGACGTTATGTTTAACTTACAATCCAATATGAATATTCATTTAATCGGGTATGGATTAGGCGTTTTTTTGTTATTGGGAGCCTGCGCTAAGGCAGATTATGCCCCGAGGATCCAAAATCCAAATGCAGGGTATTTAATTAAAATTGATACCAATAGTTTAGTCGAACCGACACCTGTAAAAGGAACTGACGGAAAGAATTATTATCGAGTGGGTAACCCTATTTTAGTGGATGGCTCCAGCAGTACAGTGAGTGTGACAGGAGCCGTTCAATGTATTGGCAGAAAATGGGGGGGCAGCAATACACAAATTCATTCATCCAATGCTTATCATCGTCTATTTATGTATACCATGAATGCTGGGTTTAACATCGAAGGCAAAATAGCGTATCAAATTAACAGCAACTTGATGATGACGGTTGAATCCCGCATCATGGATTGGAAAAATATTGATTCAGGGATGTGTTCATATGCAAACCCTAGCTTAGTCAGAGATGCATCTAGTTTCACCAGCCAGTTTCCAATAACAATCACATTTTATATTAATGAGCGGATCATTGATGGAAAATTACTGGTTCCAGCGATGAATTTAGGGGGATATGTTCGTGCTTTTACCAGCCCAAATGCAACGCCACCTTATGATAGTTGGCCGATTAATGAAGTCACTGTGCCTATGCGATTAGCCTTTTCTGAATTGAATATTGGTTCTTTATGCACCACGATGACTCGTTCAGGACAAGCAGGAACACTGAATTTACGCCATGGGCAATTAAACAGTACCAATTTTGATAGTACCGTGACAGAGAAAATCACCTATACCTGTAAGTTTGCATCATCGACAAAGGTACGGTTACGGCTAGATTACACAAAGGATGACGACTCGCAGAAACGTTTACCGCTGACCAATGGTAATAACGATAAAATTCATAGCCAATTAATAATAACCGATGAGCAAACCGGCCAGTCAGGAACGGATTTTAAATTGGATATTCACCAATCAAGAACGATTAATATCAGCAGCCGAATTCAAGGAATTGATGCCGTAGCCGGTCACTATCAAGGCTCTGCGTGGTTAATTGCCACCTATGATTAGCCTTTTACTCACCAATGCGCTGAATAAAGCTTGAGGGTGTTTGCCCTAACCACTTTTTAAACATAGTTGAAAATGAGCCAACACTGCTATAGCCCAAATCAAAAGCCACCTCTGTAATCGATTTGCCTGCGGAAATATGGGTTATTGCGCTCAGTAGGCAGGCTTGTTGTCGCCAATCTGAAAATGATAAGCCAGTTTGAGCACCGAAAAAACGACTAAATGAACGCTCGCTTTTATGTAATTTCATTGCCCATTCTTGAGGCAATGAAGTGATCTGTGGGTTTTTCAGAAATTCACGACACAGCTTTGCGAGGTTTTCATCCCGAGGAATAGGCGCAAAAAAAGGAAGGGGTTCAGCATTGGCAACTTCATGCAAAATCAGTTGGATCATAATGCCATCACGCCCATGAATATCATATTCAATCGGCATATCCACCGACTCAAGTAGTAGCTGACGTAATAGCGGAGATACACGTAATACCTCGCATTTATCACTTTGGCGAGGGGCAGCTGATGGCTCGATATATAAACTGCGGGTACTTACATTGAGCATGCGCGTTTCATGAGCGGTATTTTCCGGGATCCACACGCCACTGTCGGGTGGAATAACCCACTCCCCATCCTCAGTACTGACTTCAATAAGCCCCGTCGCACCGTACAAAAATTGCGCTCGGCGATGAACGTGGGAATTCAACAGAACATTGGGAAGATAATCTGTTCCGATGGCTAAAACGTCACGAGGAACCGAATCAACAGTTTTAAGTGGAATATTTCGCATAGTGATTTTCTTGGCTGAGATTCAAATATCATTGCCTATTTTTTGAAATTTGGCAATGAGGAACGCAATAACCACTTAATTTATAAGGTTGGCTGAAATTCAGATATCTTTGTCTATTTTTCGAAAGTTGGCAATGTGATAAATGTTTACCCTATCGAGGCAAACCTAATGTAGCCTTAAGGTAGAGTTAACATGAAAAGTCAAAACAGTCAGAATGACGAGAGTGTGCATCTGATTGAACCACTAACCCGTCGTCGATTTATTCAAGGCAGCTCTGCACTTATGGCTGTCCCCTTTATTGCCTCTAAATCTATTGCTTCAGCCCCTGAAAACCCATCAATCATTGCAATCAAAACACTAAATAATAATAGTGATGAACGCGTGGTATCCACCTGTAGCAGTTTTGACTGCGGGGGAAAATGTGACATTCGAGCCCACGTCAAAGAGGGCGTTGTCACACGAATTAGTACCCGACCTGATGCTGATTTGGATGAAGAGATGCCAATCATGCGTGCTTGTGTTCGTGGCCGCAGCTATCGCAAATTTGTCTATCATCCTAATCGCTTAAAATACCCAATGAAACGTGTAGGTAAGCGTGGTGAAGGGCGCTTTGAGCGGATCAGCTGGGAAGAGGCAACAACCCTGATTGCCGACAATATGAAACGTATCAACGACCAGTATGGTGCGGCTTCACGTTTTGTTAGTCTGAGTACCGGTGTGACGGGGGGGATCTTCTCAGGTGCTAACATGCTGCGCCGCTTGTTCAACTTAACGGGCGGTTTTTTAGAAAATTACCACTCGGTTAGTAACGGAAACACCATGGCGGTTACACCTTATACCTATGGAACGTCTGCCAGTGGTAGCACCCTCGATACGTTAGAAAATACGCCATTAGTAATTTTGTGGGGGCATAACCCGAACGAAACTATTTTTGGTCATTCCAATCATTATTTCCAGAAAATGAAGAAAAACGGCACTAAATTTATTGTCGTTGACCCGCGTTATTCCGATACCGCCTCCTCATTAGCCGACCAATGGATCCCGATTTTACCCACCACTGATAATGCCATGATGGACGCGATGATGTACGTGATCATCAGTGAGGGTTTGCATGATCAAGCATTTATCGATAACTACACCGTCGGTTTTGATGAACATCTAATGCCAGAGGGCGTACCTGAAAATGAATCGCTAGTGGCTTATTTGATGGGAAAAAAAGATGGCGTAGTCAAAACACCTGAATGGGCTGAGCCAATAACGAAAGTGCCGGCAGATACTATTCGCCAACTGGCGAGAGAATATGCCAATACCAAACCCGCTGCACTGATGCAAGGTTGGGGGCCACAGCGCCATATCTGTGGCGAGCGTTCAGCGCGTGGCGCAACTTTACTGGCCACAATTACGGGTAATGTCGGTGTGAAAGGCGGTTGGGCTGCGGGTTACGGTATGGCGGTCACACCGGATTTACGTAAGACTTTGGCAGGACCCAGCTTATTTGAAAACAAAGTTAAAGCTAAAATTAATATCACAAACTGGGTACAAGCTTGTGAAGATAAAAATCTTGTCACGCCAGATAACGGTTTAAAAAATGCCAAGAAGCTTGATACGGAAATCAAAATGATTTTCTCGTTGGCAGGCAATTATATGACTAACCAAAACCCCGATATTCTGCATGCAGCAAAAGTCCTAGAAGATGAAAATAAGGTCGAATTTATTGTATATAGCGATCTTTATATGACGCCAAGTGCGAAGTATGCCGATATTTTACTGCCTGAAACCAGCTTCATGGAGCGTTGGAATGTGGGCGGAACATGGGGAACGGGTAACTATATTATTCTTTCGGAGAAAGTGATTGAGCCTGAATTTGAGCGCCGTAGTGATTATGAATGGCTGCGGGAAGTTGCAGATAAACTCGGCGTTGGCGAGCAATTCAGCGAAGGTCGCACAGAAAAAGAGTGGATAGAGCATCTGGTGAATGATGCCCATGAAAAGCGTCCAGAAGATGGCATTCCAACCTTTGATGAGTTGCTGGTTAAGCGTCGTCATTTGTTAAAACACAAACCGCATACTGGGCATGTTGCCTTTGAAAAGAATATCAACGATCTGGCAAATAACCCATTTGAAACGCCATCAGGAAAAATTGAAATTTTCTCTAAGCGCCTCTATGAGCGCAATGATGCGGATATCCCCGCGTTGTCTCATTATGTGCCAGCGATAGAAGGGCCTGAAGATGCACTGGTAACTCGTTATCCATTACAGCTTATTACTTGGAAGGGGCGTAATCGCGCTAACTCCACACAGTTTGCCAACCCATGGTTGCAAGAGGTACAGCGCCAAGAATTATGGATCAATCCTATCGATGCTAAGCGCAGAAATATTGAGGATGATTCTCGCGTAAAAGTCAGTAATGACCGTGGTGTTACGATGGTTCCTGTCAAAATTACTCAACGCATCATGCCGGGAGTGGTTGCATTACAAGCAGGGGCATGGTGGCAGCCAGATGAAAAGGGTATTGACCAAGGTGGGTGCGCCAACGTTTTAACATCGGCACGCAGTACCGCAATGGCACACGGTAATGCCCATCAAACGTTATTGGTGGAGGTAAGCAAAGCATGAGTAAATTCCATGTTCATCCCCCGGTGAGTGATAAACAGCTCGGGTTTTATATTGATTCGGCACGTTGCTCGGGTTGTAAGGCGTGTCAGGTTGCTTGTAAAGATAAAAATAACCTTGAAGTTGGTCGTAAATTCCGTCGTGTCTATGAAGTTACCGGCGGTGAGTTTATCGAAAATGGCGCAGGGGGGCTGGTGAATAATGTCTTTGCCTATACGTTATCCATCTCATGCAATCACTGCGCCGACCCTATGTGTGTGAAAAATTGCCCCACAACGGCAATGCATAAGCGTGAAGGTGATGGCATCGTATTGGTCAACACAGATAAATGTGTGGGTTGCGGTACTTGTGCTTGGTCCTGTCCGTATGGCGCGCCGCAAATGAACCCTGAAACTAAGCAAATGTCCAAATGTGATTTTTGTATTGATTTGCAACTAAACGGTGAACAGCCAGTATGTGTCGCAACTTGCCCCCTTGGCGCAATTCAGTTTGGCCCAATTGATGAGCTAAGAAAGCGTTATGGTGATCTCGCTGATGTGCGTGGATTACCGGATTCATCAATCACTCATCCCAATTTGGTTATTCATCCACACCAAGGTTCTGGTCGCAGTACGCAGGCTAAATCAGGAGGCGCAAAATGAACGAATGGCCGCTATTGTTATTCACATTTTTAATGCAGGCATCGATTGGTTTAAGCCTAATGCTCGGACTTTCTGCAAAAAAATTATCGACGGTTTTTGCGGGTAAAGTGAATACGCAATTTTTATTGTGGTATCTGTTTGTTGCCTGTGTATTTGCCGGTATCGGGTTATTATCATCGATCACGCATTTGGGGGTGCCTTTGAATGCGCCTCATTCGTTACTCAACCTATTTTCATCATGGTTAAGTCGAGAAGTGGTTTTTACTGCGACGTATTTTACCTTTCTTGGGTTAACATTTTTGTGGCTATGGTTTAAAAAAGAACTGTCTTATTTGCTATTAGGTTTGGCTATTATCGCAGGGCTCTGTGATGTTTATGCTATGGCATCTATTTATCGCTACACTTCAATGTTGACGTGGATGAGTGATAATACCTATTTCATGTTTTATGGTGCGATGTTGACGTTAGGAGCCGCAGGTTATTATTTGCTGATTAACTTGTTGTTAAAATTTAATGCCAGCTCAGACGAGGTGCAAATTCCATCTCGAGGCCTATGGATATTATGGAGTATTATTGGCATTAGCCTGTTTATTCGTTTGGTATATCAACCTTTTTATGAAAGTTATTTGGTTGATACTGCGTATACCAATGAATCGATTACTTTCCCAGTTGCATCAATTAGCGCCTATCAAGAAATTTGGTCATTGCGAATGAGTAGTTGGTTGATTGGCATTTTTGCGGTAATTACTTTGGGTTACGGTCTATTTTGTCGAATGAAATCGACCGCGAAAATAACGTTAATTCCTCGGGGCAATACTTATTTAACCCTCGGCTGCACGAGTGCTATCGTGGCTGAATTCATGTTGCGTTACTGTTTTTACACTATCCATATATAAACTTTCTCCGTTATTTTCAAGTTGTCGCTATGTTAGCTGCAACTTGAAGTATGACGGGTATTCAAGGGCTTGATTTTTTACATGATCCATTTTTCACATTATGCAGCAGCATTTAATGTCTTAGGCACTTGCTATTTATTTTCGCCAAAAGATGAAACCAGCCATTATGCCGTGAATTTTTTTAAAACTGAGGGTTTTGCTACCCAGTGGCCTTGTAAAATTGATAAGCAATTAAGTCAAAAAATGACTCAAGCATTGAATATTGATCTTTCAGCGTTGGATAAACAATGGTCAGATTTATTTATTGGGCCTCAAGCTTTACCTGCCCCGCCATGGGGGTCGGTATATTTAGATCCAGAAGGTGTTTTGCAGGGGTCATCGACAATTGCATTAAGTCAGTTTTTAAAGCGTGAGCGCTTAAAGGTGCAGACGCCTTACCCAGAGCCTTCTGATCATGTTGGCTTAATGTTATTTCAAGCGGCGGTATTAGCGTCCCAAGTACGAGAATCCGCATTAAATGAATTATTAGTTGAGCATTTGGGGAGTTGGTTACCGCAGTTTTCCCATCAACTAAATAGAACAACACCAAGCCCTTTTTATGAAGCGCTGACGGAATTGACACTTATTACCGTCAATGCTTGCCATCCTCATCACTCCAAAATTAATCATAATGAGTAGCGAATAATTCGGGGCGTGACTGTTTGTACGCCTTTATTTATTCAAATCCAAATTTACATCAAAATAATTGACTAAAAAATAGTTAATCAAACGTAATATTTGAATAGCTAAACCGTTAACCAATTATAGTTAAAATAAAATTGATTTAGTTATAATAAATGCAAATTAAAATGATTCTTATTTTATACTTCTAAGGGATAATACATTTTTAAGTCATACTACTTAATGATGAGTACTCATACTAGAAGGGGTATAAAGTGATAGGTCTATTCAATCGGTTGTTATCGCATGATGATGCAGGAAAACTGTTATTGCGCTTTGCTGTGGGTGGTTTGATGCTGTTTCATGGCATGAGTAAATTAATGACAGGTGCGAGTGGTATCAAGGCATTGTTAGCATCTTATGGCCTACCTGAATTTATTGCTTATGGAAGTATTGCAGGCGAAGTTATTGCACCTATCTTTATTGTTTTAGGGATATTAACCCGCCCATCAGCTTTACTGGTGGCATTTACCATGTTTGTTGCATGGTTAATGATTGGTTTAGATAAAACGTTTTTACTTGATAAAACAGGTGCATGGGCTATTGAAAGCTTAGTTTACTTCTTTATCAGCGCAATTGCGTTAGCCTTTATGGGCTCAGGTAAATACTCAGTGATGAGAAATGCATGTTGGCGATAAATAAAATTTAATTAACATTCAATAAATAAATTTGGAATAGACATCATCACAATTTGTAATGATGTCTATTTTTTTGAATGAAAATTATTGGTTAACCATTATCCAGTACTGTTTTACGCAGAAAATCATCTAATAAAAGGCTATCACGACAGTGAGGCTCAGGTAATTGCAAACGTTCTGCATTCGCAATAGTTTCAATGATCAATTGGTCTATTGCAGGTCGCCTTGCACCATAGAAGCTTTCGTCGGCTTTTCTTTTCATTACTAGCAATTCATTGATTTCAGTAAGCACATCCTTGTTGCGGACGGTGGCTTCCACTAATTCTGAAAATGCCATTGGTGGCATATTCGTATTATTTTCTATCCAATGTAGTGCCAGTACAGCACGTAGGATATAAAAATATTTTTTCAGACGGACTTGCTCACCTTTAAAATCCGTATGTAAGTTACGTTTGGCGATAGATAAATAATGATAACGTGACTTTAAGGGTGAATAAAATTGTGCCGCCAGTTGTTCAAAGTTAGCAAAAAATTCATTATCTTTAAAATACACTATCGGTGAATGTAGCCACTCTATGAGTGCAGGGTTAGAGTTACGCATTAACTTTAGCGCTTTTGATAACTCCCAACCGGATACATCTAATTCATCATCTATCGGTTTTTCAATAACATCACGTTTTCTATCGAGGGTTAAATACCAATCTAATTTGTGTACATAGATAAAACGTACATCATAGTCACTATCACGGGAGGCAAATCCCCAGCCGCGACTGCCTGATTCACATGCAAAAAATATTTTTACGTGGTGAGTGCTTTCTATTTCTTCTAATGTGCGGTGTATCCGTTCTTTCATCAGCACGGATACACTTTCGCTGCCAGTTTCCATATCCTTTCCTATTATCCCTTTACACACACCACTTGACGTAGAGTGTGTATTATTTCAACCAGTGATGATTGAGCTGCCATTACCGCATCAATATCTTTATAAGCCATTGGAATTTCGTCAATAACATCACTGTCTTTACGGCATTCAACGTGGGCGGTGGCGATTTTTTGGTCGCTCACAGAGAAGCGTTTTTTCGCTTCAGTTCGGCTCATCACACGTCCTGCACCATGGCTACATGAACAAAAGCTTTCTTCATCCCCGAGTCCACGAACAATAAAGCTTTTAGCGCCCATTGAACCGGGAATGATCCCCATTTGCCCTTTTTTCGCCGATACCGCCCCTTTACGGGTGACTAATATTTCTTCACCAAAATGTTGTTCTTTTTGCACATAATTATGATGGCAATTTACCGCTTCTTGTTGCGTGGTAAAGGGCTTGGTGATTTCGCGAGATAATGCCTCAAGCACACGATGCATCATCACTTCCCGGTTATGACGAGCAAAATCTTGAGCCCAACCAACCGCTTCCATATAATCATTAAAATGTAGGCTTCCTTCCTCAAAGTAGGCCAAATCTCTATCGGGTAGATTGGCGATATGTTGCTGCATATCTTTTTGCGCTAGCGAAATGAATAAGTTACCGATAGCATTACCGACACCGCGTGAGCCGCTATGCAACATTACCCAAACCCAATTTTGTTCATCTAAGCACAATTCAATAAAGTGATTCCCTGTTCCCAATGTTCCTAAGTGGTTGTAATGATTAGTTGTGCGTAGTTTAGGGTACTTATCACAAATACGTTTAAAATCTTCATCTAAGTGTGCCCAATGGGTGTCCACAATATCAGGGGTACGGTGCCAAGCCCCTTTATCTCGACCATGGCGATGCGTTGTTCGACCATGTGGCACCGCAGCTTCAATAGCAAAACGGATATTCTGCAAGTTATCCGGCAAATCAGCCGCTGTTAGTGATGTTCGTACCGCAATCATTCCGCAGCCGATATCCACACCCACGGCAGCAGGAATGATCGCGCCTTTCGTTGGGATCACGCTTCCAATAGTCGATCCTTTACCCACATGCACATCGGGCATCACGGCCAAGTGTTTAAAAATAAAGGGCATCTTGGCGGTATTTTGCAGCTGAACTACGGCTTTGGGATCAACCGGTACGCCGTTGGTCCACATTTTTACTGGTGCGCTATTTTCTTGAATTAATTCGTTAAAGTTATTGTTATTCATTTTTATGCCTTAATTTTTACCAATCCGTTTAATACTTGATCTAATCCACCGTAAACGGAAATTTGGTCGATTCGATGCGCAATGTTTTCTAAGGTTTCAAGTTCTTTTAAGCGCAATGCAACTGGGTTGTTTTCCATTACTTTCGCGGTATTTAGCAGCGATCGGGTTGCCGCGGTTTCTTCGCGACGACGGATCACATTAGCTTGTGCTGATTTTTCAGCTTCGACCACTTGGGACAATATGGCGCGCATATCTCCCGGTAAAATAATATCTTTCACACCCACGCTATCGATTTCTAAACCAAATTCAAGGGCATTGGGGACAATTTGATCCATCATTAGCTGGTCGATCAATTGCTTATTTTCTAATAATTCATCTAAAGAGCGGGTTCCCACAATCTCTCTCAAAGCAAATTGTAGCTCACGGTATAGATATTCTATTGGTTGGCTTAACTTCGATAACGTCAATAAAATATCTGCATAACGCCAGTTGGCAGAAAGGTTGATACGCAATGTCACTTTATCTTTAGTTAGAATTTCCTGACCGCTGACTTCCAGTGCTTGTAAACGCGTATCAATCATTTCAACTTCGGGTTTATGGGCTATCTTCCAGTAACCATAAGTACCCGGTTGTAAAAGCGTTTTGATCTCACCATCAACTTTAAAAATTCCCACATGCCATGCTGGTACTTGCGCTATCAATGCTAATTCGTTGCCTTTTATACGTTTTTTACCGGTTAATCGTGAAACTAGCATTGGGTTAATTAGCACTTCTTCGGCAGATTGAATTTCAATTTTCAATGTTTCGCCTGTCTTCCAGTACAATCGACGTGTCGCGGGCGGCAAAATCTCCGTTAAGCTATTGTGCAAATAAATAAATCCAATTTCATCATCTGCCAAGGTGATGTCAATACAGTATTGATTGACCCAATCTGGATGAAATTGGCGTAGATGGTCAGCCAGCTTTTCATCAATTGGATCATTATTTAAGGTAAATAGTGAAACAGTTAGTTTATTAAACCAATCATAAAGACGGTGCTCACCAGCAGTGAGTAGTTGTTTAAAATCACCATTCTTAGAAGTCAGCGCAATATGTCCTTGTGCGATATTTATTTTTTTCATTATTATTTTCCTTTTTTATTATTGGGCGTTATCGAAGTGAAAGACGAAGTTTCGAGGGGAAAAATGGAGTGCCAGTTTGGCTGTCGATTCTTCTGCTCGTGACCCGGTACAGTTGCACGGATAACGTTTTGTGACCTAACATCAGCCACCTTTTATACATTTTGAGATGTAAGTTTCAGGATTCGAACCCGATAGCGAGGCTATTACCAAAGGTATCTTACCGACGGCGGAATACAGACCATGCAATGACTAATGCCACCATGTCTGCACCGGTTGAACCTAAGTTCACACCATTCCCGGCAGTGGATGTTTATAGTATTGCCAGAAGCGTGCCAACTTTGAAAAATAAATTAAAAGCAATCGTATTGCATTGATTTATAATTATTAATTGTTTTTCGGTATTCTTGCGTTACTTTTTGGATAGAAATGAATTATGCTAATTCATATCTTTTTATATCGTAATTTATAAATATTTATAAAATTATCATGAATGAAAAACGCAAAGTTGTGATTGGTGTTCTGGGGACTGTTTTAGATAGGCGTGGCAAAAGAGCCAATCGCTGGACTAAATGGCGACCAACGGTAGGGTTATGTCAGCAGCCGGATTTTGATATTCATCGTTTTGAATTAATTCATCAGGTTAACGATTATACGTTGGCGTGTCGGGTAAAAGAGGATATTGAGCAGGCATCACCGCAGACTGAAGTGGTACTTCGTGAAGTCGACATCGCTGATCCATGGGATTTTGAAGAGGTTTATACCGCATTACTCGATTTTTCATCAGATTATCAATTCGATACTGAAAATGAAGAGTATCTGGTGCATATCACCACGGGAACGCATGTAGTTCAAATTTGTTGGTTTTTACTCACCGAAGCTCATTACTTACCTGCCAAGCTAATCCAAACTTCACCGACGCAGGGCGATAGAGAAAAAGACCCGACTGGCATTCATGCGGTGATTGATCTTGATTTGAGTCGATACACGAATATCACGAGTCGTTTCCAAAAAGAACAGCAGCAGCAAGTGTCTTTTCTCAAATCCGGTATTGCCACACGCAATGCCGCTTTTAACACCATGATTGAGCAAATCGAGCGTGTTGCGCTGCGCTCTAAAGCGCCAATATTGTTGAATGGGCCCACAGGGGCAGGTAAATCCTTCCTCGCAAAGCGAATTTATCAATTACGCCAGAGTAAGCACCAAGTAAAAGGTCGATTTATCGAAGTGAACTGTGCCACTTTACGCGGTGATAATGCCATGTCGACACTATTTGGTCATATAAAAGGGGCATTTACGGGCGCATTAACGGCGCGGGGTGGCTTATTAAAAGAAGCCGATGGTGGCATCTTATTTTTAGACGAGATAGCTGAATTAGGCCTCGATGAACAAGCGATGTTACTTAAAGCGATTGAAGAAAAACGTTTCTTCCCATTTGGGTCTGACAACGAAGTACAAAGTGATTTTCAGTTAATTGCAGGCACTCATCGCAATTTAGCGCAGTGGGTGGAAGAGGGAAAATTTCGCGAAGATTTATACGCTCGTATTAACATGTGGACTTTCATTTTGCCGGGGCTTGCCCAGCGCCGCGAAGATATCGAGCCAAATATTGATTATGAATTAACCCGATTTTGCCAAAATGAGCAAAGCCAAATTCGTTTTGATAGCGAAGCTCGCAAAGTTTATGTGAAATTTGCTTGCTCACCTCAAGCACTTTGGCGAGGTAATTTTCGTGAGTTAGGGGCGTCGATTAATCGTATGGCGACTTTCGCAGAACGTGGACGGATAACCTTATCGGTTGTCGAAGAGGAAATTGCGCGTTTACAAGCCCAATGGCAAACAAAACAGAGTAATAAATTACCTGCACAAATTGGTGATATTGATTTATTTGATCAGCAACAGCTAATAACCGTACTGGGCGTATGCCGCCGTTCAGCGTCGCTATCTGAAGCGGGGCGAGCGTTATTCTCCGTCTCTAGGCAGCAGAAAAAACAGCCTAATGATGCGGATAGATTGAGAAAATATTTAGCTAAATTTGACTTGGATTGGGAAACAATTCGTTAAGAATAACAATACAATACTAATAATAACAAAAGTTAGGAGATAAAATGGAATTAACATTCTTAGGTACCAGTGCGGGTGTGCCGACAAAAGAACGCAATGTGACCAGTATGATATTGAATTTAGTTGGTATCCGTAAAAGTTATTGGTTATTTGATTGTGGCGAAGGCACCCAGCATCGTATTTTAAACAGCCCATTTAAAGCATCAAAAATAGAAAAAATCTTTATTACGCATTTACACGGCGATCATATTTTTGGCTTACCCGGTTTGCTTTGTAGCCGTTCAATGGGTGGTTCTACTGATTTATTAACGCTGTATGGGCCAAAGGGATTGAAGCAATATATCGAGACAACCTTGTCGGTGAGTGCATCGTATATGACTTATCCACTTGAAATTATTGAAATCGAGGCAGGACAGCTATTTGATGATGGTGAGTTGATTGTCACGGCTTACTCCCTTGAGCATCGTGTGGAGTGCTATGGTTACCGTATTGAAGAGCATGCTAAGTCCGGTTCACTAGATGCAGATAAATTAGCGCAAGATAACATTCCTCGAGGCCCGTGGATGCAAGCGCTAAAAGCGGGTGAAACGATTACCCTTGAAGAGGGGCGAGTTATCAATGGGGCTGATTATTTAGGTGAGCCTATCGCAGGGAAAGTGATCGCGATTTTTGGTGATACAGAGCCGACTGAACAAGCATTGTTATTAGCTAAAGATGCCGATTTAATGGTCCATGAAACCACCTTAGAAACGGCATTTGAAACCAAAGCCAATGAAAGAGGGCATTCAACGACCCGTCAGGCGGCAAAACTGGCACGTGAAGCAGGGGTTAAACGTTTTGTTGCAACGCACTTAAGTGGGCGTTATAGCACCAACGATATTCCGATGCTGCTAGCCGAATGCCAAGCTGAGTTCCCGAACACTGAAATGGCTGAAGATTATTTAACGATAAAGGTTTAATCAAGCGCAGTTAGAAAGGTGAAATCGACACGTCAGTAAAACGTGTCGAAAATGAGCATGAAAATGTACATGTCGTGGGAATGTGTTGATTGAATCGACACATCAGCAAAACGTGTCGAAAATGAGTATAAAAATGTACATGTCGGCTTAGAAAATTACTTTTACAAAGCTATTTCGGCAATAACTTTCATATTCATCAGAGAGTTGTCGATTGGTAATTATAACGTCGAACTGGGATAGTTCCCCCATATTCGCGGTGGCGACCTCGTCAAATAAATTGTATTGCGACAGTAAAATCTTGCGAATCGATTTTTCCATGGCTTTTTTCTTCATCGGCAAATCGTCGATGTTATAGCAAGTAACCCCATAGGAGCTATGCACACCAGCAGCTGAAATAAACGCTTTTTTAGGGTTTATTGAGTCGAGAAGTGATGGCAAGGTTGGACTATAGAAAGAGTCACTCTTGGCTCGGTACTCTCCGCCACATAACAGGGCGGTAGCATTTTTTTTCTGACTCAGTGCAAGAAAAACGTTATGTGAGTAACAAATTCCTGTGAAATTAATTTCATCAGGGATCAACGAGATCAAGGTTGCCATCTCGATGCCATTATCAAAAAAGATCACATCATCTTCAGTGACCATACTGGCGGCAAGGTTAGGGATGTAGATCTCTTCGGTTTGATCGGGAGTGAAAACATCTGCTTGTTGATCTTGTGTGGCAAGGACTGCGGGTTGTGTGACAGAAACAATGTAGCCACCGAGAAGTGACATCGGGATTGGGCCTTCAGTATCAGCACTTAAATCACGACGGATCGTCATTTCTGACACTTCAAGTATCCTCGCGGCTTCTTTAAGATGAATACGACCTGAGCGTTTCAGGCATTCACTTAAGCGGCGAAGACGCTCTTTTTGTTTGGTTTCTATCACCCTTCCATCCTTTTTTGATACACAAAATAATTCGCATTATAGGCGAGTATCAAGCAAAGCTATTTGATGATCATACCGTTTATCTAATACGGCTAGTTGAGTGTAATCACATTCAGCTAACTTAATGAATGGTTGGTTAATTGGCGCGGAGTTACCGCGCCTCATCATTTAGTATTTACTTGGAGCTGCTTTTTCTCCGGTAACAATCGAGATACTTGCACTCGCGCCAACACGGTTAGCACCGGCTTCTATCATTTTGATCGCGGTTTCACGATCACGAACACCACCGGATGCTTTAACGCCAACGTCATCACCAACTACTTTGCGCATTAACGCAACATGATGCTCGGTAGCGCCCATTGTACTGAATCCTGTTGAAGTTTTCACAAAACCGACTTTCAATGTGCGGCAAATTTCACAAACTTGGGTAATTTCTTCATCAGTTAACAGGCAATTTTCTAAAATAACCTTTAATGTCGCATTACCGCAAGCAGCAAATACCGCTTCGATATCTTTGCGAACAAAATCTAAATCACCACTTTTCAGGCGACCCACGTTGATAACCATATCAACTTCATCAGCGCCATGGCGAACAGCTTCAGCCGCTTCAAATGCTTTTGCTTCTGTTAAACAAGCACCTAAAGGAAATCCTACCACACAGCAAACTTTAACGTCGCTGTTTTTCAGAGATTCACTGGCTAAAGGAACGTTAGCGGTATTCACACAAACAGAGGCAAAATGATACTCTGCAGCTTCAGCACATAGCTGTTTGATATCATTCACGGTAGCATCAGCAGCAAGCAGTGTGTGGTCAATATATTTTGCTAAATCTTGCATTTTAAACCTTCCTATATAAATGTGATTTAGGGCTGTAGAAGCTTCATGCTTTTAATTCGAACAACAATTGAGCCTGAAACATCCATTATCCCTAGGTAACAATGAATGAGGAAATGTGGCAGATATAACACTTGATCATTCGTTATTCGAGATCCTAATCACAAATGATATTTTTGCAACATGATAATGTTACTATCATATCATTATGTGATTTATTTAACACGAGGGACATTATGGATATAGCAGTTATAGGTTCAAACATGGTCGATTTGATCACTTACATCGATCAAATGCCAAAAGAAGGTGAGACGCTAGAAGCGCCAGCGTTCAAAATTGGTTGCGGCGGTAAAGGCGCAAATCAGGCTGTTGCTGCTGCTAAGCTTAACTCAAAAGTGATTATGTTAACAAAAGTCGGTGATGACATTTTTGCTGATAACACGATCCGTAATCTTGAATCTTACGGCATCAATACCCGTTATGTGGAAAAAGTACCTTGTACTTCTAGCGGTGTCGCTCCTATTTTTGTGAATCAAAGCTCATCAAATAGCATTTTAATTGTGAAAGGCGCGAATAAATTTCTTTCTCCTGAAGATATTGAGCGTGCGGCAGAAGATCTCAAAAAATGTAAGTTGATCGTTTTACAACTTGAAGTGCAACTGGAAACCGTTTACCACGCTATTGCGTTCGGTAATAAAAATGGCATCCCCGTACTGTTAAATCCTGCACCGGCACTGCGCACGCTTGACCTCGACTTTGCGTGTCGTTGTGATTTCTTTGTACCAAATGAAACTGAGCTTGAAATTCTCACCAACATGCCAGTTGATACCATGGACAACATCCGTCGTGCTGCACAGTCTCTTTTAGATAAAGGTTTGAAAAACCTTATTGTCACTTTAGGTGAGAAAGGGGCGTTGTGGATGACGCGTGATAGCGAACTCTTTATCCCTGCAATTAAAGTGAATGCTATCGACACCAGTGGAGCAGGGGATGCCTTTATTGGCTGTTTCTCTCACTACTATGTACACACAGGAAATATCGAAGAAGCATTGAAAAAAGCCGTTATGTTTTCTGCATTTAGTGTGACAGGAAAAGGGACTCAATCATCTTACCCAAGTATTGAGCAATTTACGGAGTTTGTTCAGATTAATAGCTAATATACGTTATTTTCCAAGGGGAAGATGGACTGGCTGTACCCGAAAATCTTCCTAAAACTTGGAATATGACGAGTAAATATTATAATTATAAGGGTTACCTATGAACATTAAAAACATCACTCAGTTACCGGATGGTTACCTGAGTAAGACCCCTCTATTCCAATTTATCCTACTCTCTTGCCTTTTCCCGCTCTGGGGATGTGCGGCGGCGTTGAATGATATTTTAATCACACAGTTTAAAAGTGTCTTCGAGCTCAGTAACTTTGCATCAGCTTTAGTCCAAAGTGCCTTTTATGGCGGTTACTTTTTGATCGCTATTCCAGCTTCATTAGTGATCAAAAAAACCAGTTATAAATATGCCATTATGGTTGGGCTTATCCTGTATATCGCGGGCTGTTCGATGTTTTTTCCTGCTTCACACATGGCAACCTACACCATGTTTTTAGCGGCAATTTTTGCGATAGCGATTGGTTTAAGCTTCCTTGAAACGGCAGCGAATACCTATAGTTCGATGATTGGTCCAAAAGAATATGCGACTCTACGCCTTAACATCAGCCAGACTTTTTATCCTATTGGTGCGGCAGGCGGTATCTTACTGGGTAAATACTTGGTTTTCTCTGAAGGTGATAGCCTACAAAGCCAAATGGCAGGTATGAATCCAGAGCAATTGCACCAATTTCGCCTTGCTATGTTAGAAAATACACTAGAACCATATCGTTATATGATCATGGTTTTAGTTGTAGTGATGATATTGTTTTTAATCACTAAATTCCCAAAATGTAAAGTTGCTGAAACGAAAGATCATAAACGCCCATCGGCGGTTGATACCTTAAAATATTTAGCAAAAAATAGCCGCTTTAGAAAAGGGATTATTGCACAATTCTTGTATGTTGGTATGCAAGTCGCAGTGTGGTCATTCACCATCCGCTTAGCGTTAGAAATGGGTGATATTAATGAGCGTGAAGCATCGAATTTTATGGTGTATAGCTTTGGATGTTTCTTTATTGGTAAGTTTATCGCCAATATCCTAATGACTCGCTTCAACGCAGACAAAGTTTTAATTATCTATTCTGTCATCGGAGCGCTATTCCTTGCTTATGTTGCATTTACACCAAGCTTTACCGCGGTGTATGCAGCAGTGATGGTCAGTATTCTATTT
This sequence comes from Providencia heimbachae ATCC 35613, assembly GCF_001655055.1. Classification (GTDB taxonomy): domain Bacteria; phylum Pseudomonadota; class Gammaproteobacteria; order Enterobacterales; family Enterobacteriaceae; genus Providencia; species Providencia heimbachae. The sequence goes on from NZ_LXEW01000037.1 coordinate 122,385, forward strand.
GGGCCTTGCTGGGCAACTATTTATGCAGGCACACTCGAAACTGTTGATAACGAACATACTGAAATGGCGGGTGCGGTGATAGTGATGGCTATCGTCGGTGCGGCATTTGTCCCTGCAATTCAAGGTTATGTTGCTGACGCATTACATTCTCTACAACTTTCATTCTTAGTTTCTATGTTCTGCTTTATCTATGTTGGTATTTACTTTATCGGTGAACGCCGCTTTAAAGCAAAGCAAAGCGCAAAATAAAACCGTGGGTAGGCATACGCCTATCCCATTTTTCTCATCAAACCGTGAGTATGAAAATGAACACAATAATTCCACTTCACAAAAGCTTATTTACGGAAAAACCGACTTTAGTTTTGAAAAATGACCAATTCTCAGCGACGGCTTTTTGTTATAGCTCTGGCGTTGAAGGATTAAGAATTGAAAATCAGCACGGTTATTTAACTATTTTGCCATTTTTAGGGCAAATGATTTGGGATGCGGAATTTTATGGCCAAAATCTGAAAATGGAAAATATGTTTTCAGAACCTAAACGCGTGCCAACCGTTATTGAAACCTATGGTTGTTTTGCTTTTCATTCAGGTCTTATTAGTAATGGCTGCCCATCACCAGAGGATAACCATCCATTACACGGCGAAATGCCCTGTGCGCCAATGAACCAAGCTTGGCTTGAGTTGACGGAAGAGAGTTTACGTATTGGAGGGGAATATGAATATGTGATGGGCTTTGGTCATCATTATCGTGCTTCGCCGTCTGTGCAACTCAATGCGAATAGCGCATTGTTTGATATCCGTATGTCAGTCACTAATTTGGCCTCAGTTCCTATGCCGCTTCAATATATGTGCCATATGAATTATGCCTATGTTGATAACGCATCACTGAGCCAAAACATTCCTGAGAATGCGATTAGATTACGCGAATCTATTCCCGGACATGTACATCCTACTGAGCAATGGCTGGAATTTAATCAGTCATTGAAGTCCGGTGAAATAAAACTGAATCAACTTAACCAGCCACAAATGTGTGATCCTGAAATTGTATTCTTTATGGATGATTTAGCTCAATACACCGCTAAACCTGAATTTAGGATGACATCTCCATCAGGAAATACATTTATTACTCGCTTTAACTCCGCGGAGCTTAATTATGCTACTCGTTGGATTTTATATAATGGCGATCAAAAAGTGGGTGCATTTGTTCTCCCTGCCACTTGCCGACCTGAAGGTTTTATTGCCGCTAAAAATAACCAAACCTTAATTTGGTTAGAGGCAGGAGAGACGCGTCAATTTACGGTCACGACGGGTGTTGAAAAGTAGCTATTAGTAGTGAGTAAAAATAAATAGATAGGCGGCCAATGGAGCTGCCTATTTTTTTATTTAAAAAACAGACAAGTCATCATAATTAGATAATGTGAAAAAGTACTTGATAATTATTGGGAAAATTATATCTATAATTGTTATCTTAGTCTTAATTTCACTCTTAACTTAGAGTGCCGCGCTAAGGGTAAAACGATACGCAGCAACAGCCCTTAGCCAGTAAATTTACTAAAAATAACAACTTAGAATGAAGTCTCAGGGCGGTTTGATATGATTGAATTATTACTCGAAAAGTATGCCATCGGCATGACGATTATTGCTGTTTGTCTTGCATTATTTGTGATTTTCGAGGCCATAAGTAAAAAACATAAGCACAAGCGAAAAAGCATTTTAGTGCATGTAATACAAACAATCGTTTTGTGTGGCGTTGTTATTGTTGCCGCACAATACTTAGATATGGCCGCCAGCGATTTCAATTTGACGTTTATTTCCACGCCACTGATCAACTTTATTACTGTTGCACTTATTGCCTTAATTTTGATGCGAAAATTGTTTCAACTCGCTAACCGCTTAGAGAAGCAGCAAATTAAAAAAGGCAGCGACCCCACATCCGCTCGGATTATTGCCAGAATATTTAAGACCACAGTGTTTGTCGTCATTATTTTGTTATTTGGCGAACATTTTGGTATGAGCTTATCAGGGCTGATGGCATTTGGTGGCATAGGTGGTATTGCCATTGGTATGGCGGGTAAAGATATTCTGAGCAACTTTTTTTCAGGAATTATGCTTTATTTTGATCGTCCGTTTAATATCGGCGATTGGGTGAGTTCACCAGACCGAAATATAGAAGGAACCGTTGTTGAGATCGGCTGGCGGATTACCAAAATTATCACCTTTGATCATCGTCCTCTTTATATACCTAACTCCGTATTCTCATCGATCAGTGTAGAAAATCCAGGTCGTATGACCAATCGGCGGATTAAAACAGAAATTGGTTTACGCTACGAAGATGCGGATAAAGTCAGTGCGATCGTCAGTGATATCCGAACTATGTTACAGCAAGATGAGAACATTGATACTGGGCAAACCATGTTAGTTTATTTTGATGCATTTGCAGATTCTTCTTTGAATATTATGGTGTATTGCTTTACTAAAACAACTGTTTGGGCAGAGTGGCTAGCCGCTCAACAAGACGTGTATTTAAAAATAATTGAGATAGTAAAACGTCACGGTGCGGACTTTGCTTATCCAACGCAAACACTTTATATGGAAAAAAACAACTAACGTCCCAATCAGCATAAATTGACCAACTAATACACTTTTTAATTTAAGTGTATTAGTTGCTTATTCTTTAAATATATTCTTATTCATTGTGTATGTTCTGTCATCTGCAAAAAAATAATTAAAATTTTTATGCTATTAACCAGTGGCTTATAAAAAATAATTAACTTATCCGCCTCTTTCTATTTTTGAGGCTGAGTGAGTCATTCCAATCGCCTTATCTATCAAGTATATTGACCGCCTCTTTTCCTCAGCTAACCAAGAGCCAGACTGTCATGAAAAAAATCAATGTGGCATGTAGCCAGGGGGTCGCTATCTATTTCACGGGTCAATTCCAGTGGGTAGATATTCGCGATGCGCAGTTAAACAATATTGCCGCGGTGGTACTATCTGAACAAGATGCCAACCAAGGGCTGTGGAAAAGGGTTGCTGATAGTAAGCTCAGTATTCCGCTGTTTATCATTAGCGATAAACAGCTACCTGATGATGGAAAAAATCGTCCTTATTTGACCGCATTATTACCACCAGCACCGGCTGCTCGAGATGAAAACAGTCGTCAGTTGCTTGATGCTGCCAACGGTTACCTTGAGCAGTTATTACCGCCATTTTTTGCCCGAATGGTAGATTATGCCTCTGGTCACAATGTGACTTTTGCTTGTCCGGGGCACCAAGGTGGGCAATTTTTTCGCCGCCATCCAACAGGTGAACAATTTTATCAATTTTACGGCGAAAACCTTTTTCGCACCGACTTGTGTAATGCTGACGTAGCAATGGGGGATTTGCTTATCCATGAAGGGGCTGCGAAAGAAGCGCAAAAATTTGCAGCTAAAGTCTTCAATGCAGATAAAACCTACTTCGTATTAAATGGCACCTCATCATCGAATAAAGTGGTGCTTAATGCGCTGCTAACACCCGGTGATTTAGTTTTATTTGATAGAAATAACCATAAATCAAATCATCATGGTGCGCTAATTCAAGCGGGGGCAACTACTGTTTATCTGGAAACGGCACGCAATCCCTTTGGTTTTATCGGTGGGATTGATGCGCACTGTTTTGAAGAACACTATTTACGTCAATTAATTACTGATGTGATGCCCGAAAAAGCACAAGCGACCCGACCGTTTCGTTTAGCGGTAATCCAACTCGGTACTTATGATGGGACTGTCTATAACGCAAGGCAAGTGGTTGATAAAATAGGTCACTTATGTGACTACATTCTATTTGATTCTGCTTGGGTTGGTTATGAGCAATTCATACCAATGATGCGTCAATGCTCGCCATTGCTACTGGAATTGAATGAAAATGATCCCGGTATTATGGTCACGCAATCGGTACATAAACAGTTATCCGGGTTTTCACAAGCCTCTCAAATTCATAAAAAAGATAATCACATCAAAGGACAGGCTCGTTTTGTTTCTCATAAAAAACTGAATAATGCTTTTATGATGCATGCTTCAACTAGCCCTTTTTATCCATTATTTGCTTCGTTAGATGTGAATGCGCGGATGCACCAAGGTGAAGCGGGTGAAATGATGTGGATGGAATGTGTTAAACAAGGCATTGAGGTACGAAAATCGATCATTAAACATTGCCGTTATTTCAGGCCTTTTCTTCCTGAACTTGTTGATGGATTGCCATGGCATGAATATCCAACCGAACAAATCGCATCAGAACAGCGCTTCTTTAACTTTATTCCCAAAGAACGTTGGCATGCTTTTGATGGGTATGCACAAGACCAATACTTCGTCGATCCCTGTAAGTTAATGCTGACAACGCCGGGCATTGATGTGGAAAGTGGTGAGTATGAGTCTTTCGGTGTACCTGCGACCATTTTGGCGCATTTTTTGCGTGAACATGGGGTGATCCCTGAAAAATGTGATTTGAATTCTATCCTATTTTTGTTAACGCCGGCAGAGACAAGCGAAAAATTAGAGTTATTGGTTTCTCACCTTGTGCGCTTTGAACAATTACTGGATGAAGATGCATTATTTGAAGATGTACTACCGTCAGTGTATCAGCGTTATCAAGCACATTATCAAGGCTATACCTTACGTCGCTTGTGCCAAGAAATGCACCAACTCAGTGTTGATGACAACATTAAACAGCTACAGAAAGAAATGTTTCGCAAAAAACATTTTCCTGAAGTGAAAATGAACCCGCAACAAGCACATTTGGCGTTCATTCGCGGAAATTGTGAGTTATTACCACTCGATGAACTCGAAGGGCGCATTGCGGTTGAAGGCGCACTACCATATCCACCAGGCGTGTTATGTGTAGTTCCTGGTGAAGTGTGGTCAGGGCCCGTCTTACGCTACTTTAAGGCATTAGAAGCGGGTATTAATGCACTGCCGGGCTTTGCACCTGAGTTGCAAGGGGTTTATGTTTCGAAAAATGAAGGTGAGAAAAAACGTGTCTATGCCCATGTTTTAAAATAATTTTTTCGTATTCAGACACAATGCCTAGCTTTTGCTTTACCAGATAGTTAAATTGGAGTCAGACTAGAAATAGCTGATTCCGGTTTAATTTAAACTTTCACGATATCATTTCAAGTCTTCCCTTCCATTAACTCTCTTTATTTCCTCTCTGATCTATTTAATATTAATAAAAGATGGTCTGAAAATTAAATTATATTCATAATGTTCTGTAATATATGACTTTTATTTTTAATATTTACTTAATTGAGTCACTTATTTGTGGAGTTATTATGGGGTTTTTAATTAGTAAAGAGGGTCTGGTTGAGGTTGATCATAATGTGAAAAATTTTGGAAATACCCTTATAAAGGGGAATCCCACGGAATCAATAACGCGTTGCTATCATAATCCTATGAAGATTTATTCCATTTTTTTAAGGCAAAAATCATATACCGCTAATTTAGGTGATAATTGTCCTTTAATTTATGCACTAAAAAGAAAACGAGGGCTTTATGTTACTAAGGATTCTATCGGTAGCCTTTGTTTGCATATATATGAAATTATGATGTTATTTTTTAAAGGACGATTAAGTGAAGGAACTCTTTACGATTTAATTATACCTATGCCGTCGAGTCATAAAATATCGTATTACTTAGCAAAAAGAATCAGTGAACTGTTTACTAATAGTTGTGTGGTGAGTGATTTTTTTAGAAAAGCATCATGTGAAGATGTATTAAAACAAATCAATACTGATCAGGGCACGCCTCATAATGCTAAGGTGAATATTATCAACGCGATTAATTCAGCTAAAAAATCAGGCTCTAATTTTTCAATCGGTGATGTAAACACAAAATTTAGAAAATATGTGTCTCCTCTGGCTTTCAAGGGAGGGAATTTTCATGACAAAAAGGTTCTACTCATTGATGATTTATTTGCGACGGGTTCAACGATTATTTCTGCCAAAAATTATATTCATAGTGCTAGCGACGTTTTGAAAGTCGATGGATTATGCCTATTTAGTCCTCTTAATGGACGCATTAAAAAGTAGTATGTTTATTTGACGATATTGCTGGGTTTTGTTATCTTCTTGTGAGACCGGGAATGAGTCCCCCCTGTCTATAATCATGTAAAGGGATCTGTGAAGCGCCCGAGATGGCCAGCGATAAGAGCAAATAGCCTCTGATTTGAGAGCAGCAAATCAATATAGTCAAGTATTACAAAGCAAAACAAGCAACATTATTTGAAATGAAAAAAGAAGCCATTGGCTTCTTTTTTCATTTCAAAATTAATAACCAATTGAATGCTCACCCCACTTTTAGGTTTAGGTCATTTTTTCGTATTCAGACACAATGCCTAGCTTTTGCTTTACCAGATAGTTAAATTGGAGTCAGACTAGAAATAGCTGATTCCGGTTTAACAAAGAAGGTAAGGTAATGACAAAAAAAATTATCCTCGACTGCGATCCGGGTCATGATGATGCAATTGCACTTCTACTGGCCTACGGAAACCCTGAAATTGATTTGCTAGCGGTAACCACTGTTGCAGGCAATCAAACTCTTGAAAAAGTCACCTACAACGCACTCGCTATTGCTGAAATGGCGAAAATTCGCAATATCCCATTTGCTGCGGGTTCAGCACGCCCATTAGTTCGTGATATTGAAGTTGCTCCCGATATCCATGGGGAGTCAGGGCTTGATGGCCCTGAACTGCCGAAACCGACGCTAGCGTTAGATAAACGACATGCGGTTTCGTTAATTATCGACACCATTATGTCTCATCCACCAAAAACAATTACGTTAGTACCTACTGGTGCGTTGACCAATATTGCTTTAGCAGCACGACTTGAGCCCCGTATTGTCGAGCGAGTCAAAGAAGTGGTGTTGATGGGAGGCGGTTATCATGTTGGCAACTGGAGCCCTGTCGCTGAATTTAATATTAAGATAGATCCAGAGGCCGCCCATATTGTTTTTAATGAAAAATGGCCGCTGACAATGGTTGGGCTGGATCTCACGCATCAAGCGCTTGCCACTCCTGAAGTGGTCGCCAAAATTGCAGATATTGGCACTCAATGTTCACAGTTTGTCGTCGAGTTATTAGACTTTTTTGGCAAGATGTATAAGCAAGCTCAAGGTTTCGATTCCCCGCCAGTCCATGACCCCTGCGCAGTGGCCTATGTGATTGATTCATCGGTAATGACAACTCAAAAAGTCCCCGTCGATATTGAACTAAGTGGGGCACTAACATTGGGTATGACAGTCGCCGATTTCCGCCATCCAGCCCCTGAAGATTGCCATACACAGGTTGCTATGAAGCTCGATCATGATAAGTTTTGGCTGTTGGTGATCAACGCATTGAAAAACATCGGCTAGGCATAGATTTACTGGAGTTTAATTAATAGGGAGAACGTGATGAATGATAACCTCGAACAAATGCCTTATGAGACATTAATTGAACGCAGCATGAGCTCTCTGCAAGCTAAAAACCAATTTCATTGTGATAGTTGGAAATTGGATGAAGCAGATTGGTCGGTTGATCAAGATGAAGGAACCATTATTTTTCATGCGCCAGATAATATTGTTGCGACAGCGCCCGTGCAAATTGTTGGAACTTACGATCAAAACCAAGGGAGTTGGATGTGGGGCTGGGCGAATTCATCGATTGAAGCTAAGTTAACTCAAGATGCGGTTGCGGTTAAAGCCTATGGTGAACGTAGTAATAACTCACTATTAACGGGGCGTATCAGCCATATTGAAGAATACGATGCATGGCAGCTAACCGCTTTAGCTTGTGAGCTCAGAAATCAGCAAGGTGCTTACCGTGGGATTGCCGGAAATACCTTGATTTTTATGACATTTGGTCAGGTTTCTCTCAATAAAAAGTAGTCCTAGTAGCGTGCTTTACTCAAATATGGGTAAAGCACGCTATGCATTTTACGTATCAGTTTTTTCATAATTTTTTTTAAATAGCAAATCAGTATTATGTCTATATTTAATTCAAATTATTTGATAATGATAAGCGATTTTATCCGCTTTAATCTAAATTCAATTCAAGTGTATGATACTTTCATCGAAGGCAACACGGGTTGCCTCACTGAATAAACGATGAAGGAATAACATAATGAATATGATCAAAACACTGATAACTGCTTCTGTATTATCCATGATGGCATTTGGCGCATCTGCTGCAACATTAACAGCAACTAGCGATACACTTGATTCTGCCGAAGCGATTATTGCAGCGAAAGCGAAAGCTGTTGGTGCTGATAGCTATACGATTACGAGTGCTCGCATGGGTAATACAGTAACCATGAGCGCAGAAACTAAGTAATAAAAATATTCTTATTATTTTATTGAAATTTTTTCTCTAAAATAAGGTGTAAATATTAATTCGTGTGATTATAAGAATTGGTCATTTACATGTAATTAGAATGCTAAATTAGCCACTGATATAAATATTTATATCAGTGGCTAATCATTTCGACGATGCAATTAAATTCATTAATTGGTAATACATCGCACTGCTGTACCTCTATGCTATAATGCTCATCCTTATTTTTTTGGTTCTTTATTATTGGAGCCGAATAATCGAAATCAACACAAAAGATCACCATGCACCAAAATACATCAGGTTCAAAACTTGCTGGCAATACGTCAACGCAAGGCTATCAAAATTTAAACCGCTTCTCCGTTGCGCCGATGCTCGATTGGACTGACCGTCATTGCCGTTATTTTCACCGTTTGCTGAGTAAAAATACTCTGCTCTATACCGAAATGGTAACAACGGGGGCGATTATTTATGGTAAAGGCGATTATCTGGCTTATAGCGAAGAAGAGCATCCAGTTGCGTTACAGCTTGGCGGTAGTGATCCTGCTGCGCTGGCACAATGTGCAAAATTGGCTCAAGAGCGCGGTTATGATGAGATAAACCTTAATGTAGGTTGCCCATCAGACCGAGTGCAAAATGGTCGTTTTGGTGCTTGCCTAATGGGTGATGCTCAATTAGTTGCTGATTGTATTAAAGCCATGCAGGACGTGGTTTCAATTCCTGTCACCGTAAAAACCCGTATTGGTATTGATGAGCAAGATAGTTATGAGTTTTTGTGTGATTTCATTGATACAGTTTCGACCAAAGGTGGCTGTGAAATGTTTATCATCCATGCCCGAAAAGCATGGTTGTCAGGTCTTAGCCCAAAAGAAAACCGAGAAATTCCGCCTTTAGATTACCCAAGGGTCTATCAGCTCAAACGTGATTTTTCGCACCTCACCATGGCAATTAATGGGGGTGTTAAAACATTAGATGAAGCCAAAGAACACTTAAAACATCTTGATGGGGTGATGGTAGGGCGGGAAGCTTATCAAAATCCATCCATTTTAACGGCGGTAGATAACCAACTATTTGGTGAACAATACCCAATAGTCGATGCTATCGAAGCGGTTCGTCAAATGTACCCCTATATTGAAAATGAGCTCTCTAAAGGTGCTTATCTTGGTCATATGACACGTCATATGTTAGGTATTTTTCAGGGGATCCCAGGTGCACGTCAATGGCGTCGTTATTTAAGTGAAAACGCACATAAAAAAGGTGCAGACTTAGCGGTTGTTGAGCAAGCACTCGCATTAGTCACTCGTGGTGAGTAAACAAAACATAAATTAACTGTTGGTTTTTGTCTCCATTTTTCACAGTAAGATAATCTGTATATTATGATTAAAGTAACATTCGATTGATTATATAAAGGTGATAGATGAAATTATTACTGACAATGACTTTAGTTCTATTGGTTGCCGGATGTTCAAGTTCGGGCGAAAAAGGAAGAATCCCGCCGAAACAAGACCCCTATGAGGGAAGTGTTTTGAACACGATCAAAGAAAACCAGCAGATATACAAACAACAACAGGCTCAAAAAGGGATTTACTAAGCCTATGAGTCAAAAAAACGCCAGTTCAATTGAATTTGATAACTGGCGTTTTTTATAGATTAAGGCACTAACAGGCTTGAGCCTTGGGTTTTTCTTGACTCAATAGTGGTATGGGCTATTTGTGCATCTTTAAGTGCAAAGATCTGTTCTTTCGGCACATCAACGTTTAATTTTCCGCTTAAAATCATATCAAACAAAGCGTTACTGGCTTGATCTAGTTCTTCTCTATTAGTCACATAGCCACCAAGGGACGGTCTGGTAACGTACAAACAGCCTTTTTGGTTTAGGATCCCTAAATTGACACCTGTCACAGGACCGGAAGCGTTACCAAAACTGACCATCAGCCCTCTGCGTTTCAGTGAATCAAGGGATGGTAGCCATGTTGATTCCCCTACAGAATCATACACAACATTGACTTTTTCGCCATTGGTGATCTCTTTTACTCGTGCTGCAATATCTTCAGTTTGGTAGTTGATCACGTCCCATGCACCGGCCTGTTTGGCTCGTGATGCTTTTTCAGGTGAGCCAACTGTCCCTATCATTTTCGCACCTAACGCTTTTGCCCACTGACAAGCAATAAGCCCTACGCCACCAGCCGCGGCATGGAATAAAAAGATTTCGTTACGCTTAACTTGATAGGTTTGATTGAGTAAATAGTAAACCGTCATACCTTTTAGTGAGCAGGCCGCTGCTTGTTCAAACGAAATACCATCGGGTAGATGTGCTACTGCACTTTCAGGGACATTATGCACTTCACTATAAGCCCCTAAAGGGCCTTGGGCATAGACAACTCGGTCGCCTGGCTTGAAGCCTGTTACATGGGCTCCTATTTTGACTACAACACCTGCGGCTTCTGTTCCTAGACCACTGGGTAACTTAGCAACAGGATATAACCCGCCACGCACATAAGTGTCGATAAAGTTGATACCAATAGCATGATTTTCAATTTGTATTTCATTATCGGCAGGGTTGTTAGGGGAATAATCTACAACGCTTAGAACTTCAGGGCCGCCATGTTGTGTGAATTCAATACGTTTTGCCATGATACTCTCCAATAGATATGTTCGTTTTATTAACAATATCAATCGTTCCATCATAACGCCATGTTTGCATCACAAGAATTATATATTTGCGGGTTAGATTGGTCATCTTACGCATAAGATGACGACTCAGACATGAGAAAGAAAATCACAACGAGTGCAAGTTTGGCGTATACTAGCGGCTGGTTAATTATAGACGTGGATAATATAGAATGGCTAAAAAACCCTCATCAGATTTCAAGGCAAAAGCCCCTCGAGACCATCAAATGGAAGGACTAAAACTTCCACCTCATTCTCTTGAAGCGGAGCAGTCTGTCTTAGGGGGGTTGATGCTGGATAATGAGCGTTGGGATACGGTTTCCGAGCGTGTCACTCAGGCTGATTTTTTTAGTCGTCCTCACCGTACTATTTTCTCGCAAATGCAATTTTTGCTTGAGCAAGGTAAGCCCATTGACTTGATCACCCTTTCTGAATCGTTAGAACAGCAAGGTGAATTAGACAGTGTTGGTGGTTTTGCTTATCTTGCCGAATTATCAAAAAATACGCCAAGTGCGGCGAATATCAATGCCTATGCAGATATTGTCCGCGAACGTGCCATTGTTCGCGATATGATTTCAGTAGCAAATGAAATCGCTGATGCAGGGTATGATCCGCAAGGGCGTAGCAGCGAAGATTTACTCGATCTGGCTGAAAGCAAAGTTTTCCAAATTGCTGAATCACGGACAAATAAAGACGAAGGGCCAAAAGGCATTGAAGCTATTTTGTCTGAAACCGTTGAGCGAATTGAACAGCTTTATCAGCAACCTCATGATGGTGTGACGGGGGTTTCAACAGGTTATCAAGACCTTGATAAAAAAACAGCAGGGTTACAAGGTTCTGACTTAATTATCGTAGCAGCACGTCCATCCATGGGTAAAACAACTTTTGCGATGAACTTGTGTGAAAACGCGGCGATGACCGAGGAAAAACCGGTGCTTATCTTCAGTTTAGAGATGCCCGGAAACCAAATCATGATGCGTATGTTGGCCTCGTTATCACGGGTAGACCAAACGCGTATTCGTACCGGTCAGCTAGATGACGAAGATTGGGCACGTATTTCGAGTACGATGGGAATATTGATGGAAAAACGCAATATGTACATCGATGACTCATCAGGATTGACCCCGACGGAAGTGCGTTCTCGTGCTCGGCGTATTTATCGTGAGCATGGGGGGTTGAGTCTTATCATGATTGACTACTTGCAGCTAATGCGAGTTCCGTCACTGTCTGATAACCGTACCTTAGAAATTGCAGAAATTTCACGTTCTCTTAAAGCACTCGCAAAAGAGCTTAATGTCCCGGTGGTCGCACTTTCACAGCTGAACCGAAGTCTTGAGCAGCGAGCCGATAAACGCCCAGTAAACTCCGACTTGCGTGAATCAGGGTCGATAGAGCAAGATGCGGACTTAATTATGTTTATCTATCGTGATGAGGTTTATCACGAAAATAGTGAATTCAAAGGTGTCGCAGAAATTATTCTGGGTAAGCAGCGTAATGGGCCGATTGGTAGTGTGAGGCTGACGTTTAATGGTCAGTGGTCGAGGTTTGATAACTACGCTGGGCCTGCCTACAGCGACGAATAATCTATCCTCATCATATTTTGAGCTGTAGCGGTGTTAGCTTCATTCTCTAACCCTAGTCACATACTTGCGTATGCTCCTCGGGATTAGTTCACTTGCTGCCTTGCTACAACTCAAATTATTTAGAGGATAAAGGCGAGTTAAATTAAAAACCGAACGAGGAAAAAATGAAAGCGGCAACCGCATTAATAAACCGCCGCGCTCTGCGACACAATCTGCAACGAGTTAGAGAATTGGCGCCAAATAGCCGTCTGATTGCAGTTGTTAAAGCAAACGCTTATGGTCATGGGTTAGTTGGAGTTGGCACAACGGTTCAAGCGTTGGCGGATGGGTTTGGTGTTGCACGCCTCAAAGAAGCTATTTTATTGCGGGAACATGGTGTGACTAAACCCATTGTGTTGCTAGAAGGTTTTTTTGAACAAGACGACTTACCGCTTATGGTGGAATACCAGATTGATACTGTGATCCATTGTATTGAACAGCTTGAAATGTTCGAATCTGCTGAGTTGTCTTGTAGATTAAAAGTGTGGATGAAGCTCGATACTGGCATGCATCGTCTTGGTGTATTACCGAAAGATGCAGAAGCTTTTTATCAACGCTTACAAGCCTGTAAAAACGTTGAACTCCCCATCAATATTGTTAGTCACTTCTGTCAGGCTGATGCCCCTGAGTTATCGACAACCGCCAATCAATTGGCATGCTTTAAGCAATTTATTGCAGGCAAAATAGGTGAAAAATCAATTGCTGCCTCAGCGGGGATTTTACTCTGGCCAGAAGCGCATTATGACTGGGTTCGACCGGGAATTATGATGTATGGCGCATCGCCTCAAGAAGGCAAAAGTGCCAAAGACTTCGGTTTATTGCCTGTAATGACACTGAAATCCACGCTTATTGCGGTAAGAGAGCATTCCGCTGGTCAGTGTGTGGGTTATGGTGAAACATGGTGCAGCGCACGAGATACTCGTCTTGGTGTTGTTGCGATAGGCTATGGCGATGGCTATCCACGCAATGTTCCATCGGGAACTCCGGTGTTAGTCAATGGACGAAAAGTGCCTATTATTGGCCGAATTTCCATGGATATGACTGTCGTGGATTTAGGGCCAAATGCGGCAGATAAAGTGGGGGATGACGTTATCTTGTGGGGGAATGATTTGCCTGTTGAGGAAATTGCCGCACAAACAGGGATCATCAACTATGAACTACTGACTAAGCTGACATCACGTGTTGCAATGGAATATGTAGACGAATAGGTTATAAAGGGTTACTTTCAAGTTACAAAGCCAAAAAAAGATACCCGTCATACTTCAAGCCGTTACTCGAATTATTTTGGGTACAAAAAAATGATTAGGAGATGTCCTGTGTTCCAACATGTTGATGCTTACCCGGGCGACCCAATTTTGTCGCTGATGGATGAATTTAATAAAGACACCCGTGAAAACAAAATCAATCTAAGTATCGGCCTTTATTATGATGGAGAGGGTAAAACCCCTGAGCTTGGTACGGTAGGTACAGCGAAAGCCAAGCTAAATAAGCTACCAGCAGGTGCTTCACTCTATTTACCCATGGAAGGCTTAAAAGATTATCGAACCGAGCTACAAAAACTGGTATTTGGTGAGGATTGCCCTTTAATCGCCCAAGAGCGTATCGCGACTATTCAAACAATCGGTGGTTCTGGCGCACTGAAGATTGGTGCTGATTTTTTAAGTATTTATTTTCCGAATTCCGAAGTTTGGTGCAGTGACCCAACATGGGAAAACCATGCATCAATTTTTTCAGGCGCAGGCACTAAAGTAAATTATTACCCTTATTTTGATGAAAAAACCAAAGGGGTAAAATTTGAAGAGATGCTGGCAACTTTTAGGAAATTACCGGCAGATAGCATCATTTTAATGCACCCTTGCTGTCACAACCCAACGGGTTCAGATTTAACACCGGCGCAATGGGATGAAGTGACAAAAGTCGCACTTGAGCACAAACTGATCCCATTTCTTGACATTGCTTACCAAGGTTTTGCTGAAGGTATTGATGAAGATGCTTATGCTATCCGAGCGATGGTTAAAGCGGGTTTACCTGTGTTCGTCAGCAACTCATTCTCTAAAATCTTTGGGATTTATGGTGAAAGAGCGGGTGGATTATCGGTTATCTGTAAAAATACTGATGAACGCGACCGAGTATTAGGCCAGTTGAAAGCGGGTGTTCGTCGTTTATATTCAAGCCCACCATCAAATGGCTCAAAGATTGTTGCAGCAGTACTCACTAACAGTGAAGAAAAAACTAAATGGTTGGCAGAAGTTGAAGAAATGAGACTGCGTATCTTAGAGATGCGTACAGTGCTGGTGGATGAATTGAAAAAAGCATTACCAGAGAAAAACTTTGAGCATCTGTTAAAACAGCGCGGTATGTTCAGTTATACCGGCTTTACTCAAGAGCAGGTCACACGTTTAAAAGATGAATTTGCGGTTTACTTGGTGGGTACAGGCCGTGTCTGTATGGCGGGCGTTAATCGTCATAATGTTCCACGTATTGTCGAAGCATTTGCCGCTGTGAACTAATGATTTAAAAAAACACATAAAAAACGCAGGGCTTCCCTGCGTTTTTTTGTTTCTCATTGGCGAAAAAATATTAATATCCGCGTTCTAAAATTGATTTCAAGAAACGTGCGGTATGTGATTTCTCACACTCGGCAACCTCTTCTGGTGTACCAGCAATTAAAATTTCACCACCACCGCTACCACCCTCTGGACCTAAATCGACAATCCAGTCAGCTGTTTTAATCACATCAAGGTTATGTTCGATGACCACAATGGTATTTCCTTGATCACGTAGCTGATGCAGAACGACTAAAAGCTGTTGGATATCAGCGAAATGTAAGCCGGTTGTTGGCTCATCAAGAATATAGATGGTTTGCCCTGTTCCGCGCTTAGAGAGTTCGCGAGATAATTTGACTCGCTGAGCTTCACCGCCAGAGAGTGTTGTAGCTGATTGGCCTAATCGAATATAAGAAAGACCGACATCCATTAATGTTTGTAACTTGCGAGCAAGTGCAGGTACGGCATCGAAGAACTCACGAGCCTCTTCGATAGTCATATCGAGCACCTCATGAATACTTTTACCCTTGTACTTAATTTCTAATGTTTCACGGTTATAACGTTTGCCCTTACATTGGTCGCACGGGACATAAACATCGGGTAAGAAGTGCATTTCAACTTTAATTACCCCGTCACCCTGACAAGCTTCACAGCGCCCACCTTTTACGTTAAAGCTAAATCGTCCCGGATTATAACCACGGGTACGCGATTCAGGAACACCGGAAAAGAGCTCACGAATAGGGGTAAAGATGCCGGTATAAGTTGCTGGGTTTGAACGTGGAGTTCGGCCAATAGGGCTTTGGTCGATATCGATAACTTTATCGAAATTCTCTAGCCCTTCAACATCTAAATAAGGCGCAGGTGTTATCACCGTAGCACCATTTAATTGACGTTGAGCAATTGGGAATAAAGTATCATTGATTAAGGTTGATTTCCCAGAACCAGAAACCCCGGTAATACAGGTAAATAAGCCAACTGGGATATTTAAAGTAACATTTTTAAGGTTATTACCTTTAGCACCAAACACGGTCAGCACTTTCTCTTTATTAAAAGGAACGCGCTGTTTCGGGATTTCGATTTTACGTTCGCCACTGAGGAATTTACCCGTCAGCGAATCGGGGTTAGAAAGAATATCTTCTAATGTCCCTTGAGCTACAATTTGCCCGCCATGAACCCCTGCGCCAGGGCCAATATCAATCACATGATCGGCGGAACGAATAGCATCTTCGTCATGTTCAACCACAATGACGGTGTTACCGAGATCTCGAAGGTGGACTAATGTTTCGAGCAAACGATCATTATCGCGTTGATGTAGACCAATCGATGGTTCATCGAGGACATACATTACACCAACCAGCCCAGCGCCAATTTGGCTAGCAAGGCGAATACGTTGTGCTTCACCACCAGATAAGGTTTCTGCTGAACGTGAAAGGGATAAATAATTTAGCCCTACGTTAACTAAAAACTTCAGGCGGTCGCCAATTTCTTTTAATATTTTTTCCGCAATTTGAGCTCGTTGTCCGCTTAATTTCAGATTTTGGAAAAAGGTCATCGCATGACCAATACTGTAATCAGCAATTTCAGGTAGTGTCGTATTTTCTACAAAAACAAAGCGTGCTTCTTTACGTAAGCGTGTTCCATTACAGGAAATACAAGGGCGACTACTAATATATTTTGCTAATTCTTCACGAACTGCCGTTGATTCAGTTTCTTTATAACGGCGATCCATATTATTGAGCACCCCTTCGAATGGGTGGCGGCGAACGGTGATATCACCTCTATCATTACGATATTTAAATTCAATACTCTCTTTACCTGAACCATAGAGAATAATTTTTTGAATTGCCGGGTCCAAGGAATTGTAAGGTATTTCAACATCAAATTTATAATGTTCTGCCAATGACATCAGCATTTGGAAGTAATAGAAATTACGGCGATCCCAACCGCGAATAGCGCCCCCAGCAAGGGAGATTTCAGGATTTTGGATCACTCTTTCCGGGTCGAAAAATTGTTGTACGCCTAAGCCATCACAGCTAGGGCAAGCACCTGCTGGGTTATTAAAGGAGAACAAACGCGGTTCCAACTCCATCATGCTATAACCACAAATGGAGCAGGCAAAGTTAGCGGAGAAAACGAGTTCTTCAGCGTTAGGATCATCCATATCGGCAACAACCGCGGTACCGCCAGAAAGTTCAAGAGCAGTCTCGAATGATTCCGCTAAGCGTTGAGCGATATCGTCACGAATTTTAAAACGGTCGACAACGACTTCAATGGTATGTTTTTTTTGTAATTCGAGCGGTGGAGGATCAGAAAGATCACAAACCTCACCATCAATTCTGGCGCGGATATAGCCTTGAGTCGCTAAGTTATCCAGTAACTTAACATGTTCACCTTTACGATCTTTCACCACAGGGGCGAGTAGCATCATTCGGCGTTCAGTAGGCTGTGCTAAGACATTATCCACCATTTGGCTAACCGTTTGTGCGGCAAGCGGAATATCATGATCAGGGCAGCGAGGCTCACCAACACGGGCAAACAATAAGCGCAGATAATCATGTATTTCGGTAATGGTTCCCACCGTTGAGCGCGGGTTATGAGAAGTGGATTTTTGTTCTATCGAAATCGCAGGAGATAGCCCTTCAATGTGGTCTACATCCGGTTTCTCCATTAAGGACAAAAACTGCCGTGCATAAGCTGAAAGAGACTCAACATAACGTCGCTGACCTTCTGCATACAGGGTATCAAAGGCGAGAGATGATTTTCCTGATCCAGATAAACCTGTAATAACAATAAGTTTGTCGCGAGGGATGATGATATTGATGTTTTTCAGGTTGTGAGTGCGGGCACCGCGTACTTCTATATTATCCATTTACCACTTCCCGGATGATTTGATAGTGAACAATTCTAAGCATAAGCGAATATTATCTCATAGTTTTTCCTGAATGGATATACAGTATTGTGTGCTCCCCGCGATATCTTCGTTTGCCGCCTAGCTGCAATTTGCACTATTTTGAGCACAATACAGATTGAGCACAATACATATATAGAGGGGAAACTTTTACATGAACTGTTATTCGTTACTCGATTGTTTACAAGTTGAATTAGTTAGGGTCTATACTGAAAATTAGTGCTGCGAATTTCACTGAATTTTGGAAAAGGCTTCGCAAGTTCGTTGAGTGGTTTCAATTTCGTGGTGCAAAACAGGTAGGTCGTGGTAAACTTCACGGCTAAATCCAGAGACAAAATTTAATGCATCAGGAGTAATAAATGGCCAGCAGAGGCGTAAACAAAGTAATTCTTATCGGTAACCTAGGACAAGATCCCGAAATCCGTTATATGCCTAACGGCGGCGCGGTGGCTAACCTGACTCTGGCAACTTCTGAAAGTTGGCGCGATAAGCAAACGAATGAAATGCGTGAAAAAACAGAGTGGCACCGTGTTGCTATTTTTGGCAAATTAGCTGAAATCGCGGGTGAATACCTGAAAAAAGGCTCGCAAGTTTACATTGAAGGTTCTTTGCAGACACGTAAATGGCAAGATCAAAGCGGTCAAGATCGCTATACAACAGAAGTTGTAGTTAACATTGGCGGTTCAATGCAAATGCTTGGTGGCCGTGGCGGTGATGCACCTTCACAAGGTCAAGGTGGTGGTCAAGGCGGTTGGGGACAACCTCAGCAACCTCAAGCTGCAGCTCAGCAATTCAGTGGCGGTGGCGCACCAGCTCGCTCACAAGCACCTGCACCAGCGACACAATCTAATGAACCACCAATCGATTTTGATGACGATATTCCGTTCTAAGGAATAGCAAAGAGTAGAATATACAAATTATTCTTGGAAGCCCCGCAGAGTCGGGGCTTTTTTTGATCTTAATAAAGGTAATATGTGAAGGCGGTAAGGTCTGAATCCATTTAATTTTTGAATCTTTAATAGCTTCTATCAAGACTTATTGCTTTGACGAGAGAATGGCATAAACCACATTGTGTTGTACCTCTTTGTATAAATAGAGTGAACCTGTATGCGCTAGATATTTCATATTCTTTTATAGAGTATGGGGCTTATCATGTTGATGGGTATTAGAGATAAAGGCTGTCTTTTATTGGATACATGGAATGAAATAATACGGAAAAAATAATGTACCCTATTCAATCAGACACAACCTACTCTTTCGGTATTTGTATTTATCAATAAGTGATTTTATTTGTAATAAGAATGCTCTCATTTAATTGTGATTGGTGAGTGGTTTTATTTAGAGAATAGGTAAATATAATTAAAAAACAAAAAATTATTTTTTAAAAATAGTATTTATTTTCGGTTTTAATTGAAAGCTTTATTTTTTAAACTAAAAAATAGCAAGCATAAGAATATTCTCATCATAAATTTAGTCGATGGCTTACTAATTAAGTTAAATTTAAATATTATTATTTAATTTAAATGTTATTTAATTTTAATAATAATTGTAACAAAGTGAAAATAAGATAGATTATATTAATATAATCTATGATTTACTCACTCTAATTATTGGTTTTTAATATACCCTAATTATTGGTTAATATTTTTAATCGATTGATATAATTAAATTATAAAGGTTTAAGGAATATTAATATCAATTAAAAATTTGTTTTTAATAGGTATTAACTGTTGAATGTGTCAGTTTAATCGATATAAACGCATTTACTCCAAAAGATGTTAATTCTATATTCTACACCATCTAGGTGTATTTTTAATTTTAAATAATTATTTTTACCTATTACTATTCCTAAGAAACTATTTTAGCTAGTGTGATTAGGATGTGTAAGTGAACTACTTTAGTGTTGGTTTCTAATATGACAAAAAATAAAAAAATGCGAAGAGATATTGGCCTTTTTCTAAAAGAAGCCAGAATAGCTCAGTCGCTAACAGGATATCAATTTGGCCGATTAATAAAGATTAGCCAGCAGCAAATATCGCGTTATGAACGCGGTGAAACAGGAATTAATATCGAAACGCTTGATATGATGTTAGGTGTTTTAGGGAAGAATTGGTCGGATTTCTTTTTTTCAGTTATGGCTAATTACTCTGAGGATATAGCTGAAATGAATGAAACAAAAAACAATAGATTTCTATCATGAAATAAATGATCTAAGTTTGAATTTAGGCATTAAGCCTATTTAACCGTATTGTCTTAAAGTTATGTCTGAATTTATATAAGGAATTTAGTCATGTTGTCACGGATGATACTTTTATTCGAAGTGTAACGTTGAATTGTCAACAAAAAATGAAATTAACGCCATCCATATTATGGTGGTTGATTTCTATTTATCTTTTTATTATAAAGGAATAATAAATGAAATTATCTCAAGTAGCTATTGCAACTGTATTTGCTGCATCTGTTATCCCATTTGGCGCAATGGCTGATAATACAGGTACTATTAACTTTATTGGTTCAGTTGTAAATACACCTTGTAATATCGTGCAATCTTCAGTTAACCAAACAGTTGATTTTGGCCAGTTATCTCGTAAAGCACTCGAAAGTGGTAAAGCGGCTGAAGCAGAGTTTGACATCAAATTTACAGGTTGTGATTTCACTAGCTTTAGCCAAGACGTTAATGGTGACCCAGTTGCAGTTAAATCGATGGAATTGGTTTTCACTGGCCAAAACTATGCAGATCCAGCGAGTACACTACTGTCTACCTCTACTGGTAATACTAACAACCTAGGTGTTGCAATTGACGGTTTTGAGTTTGGTAAAAAACAAGATGTTTTACCTCGCGTAATTAATCAGAAAGGCGATAATACCTTAACATTCAAAGCATTAGCTAAAGCTGTTGATGCATCTAAAGATGTTGCTGAAGGTAAATTCAGTGCAATCTCTAACTTCCGTATTACATATCAGTAAGCACTCTGATAAACCGCTAGTTAATTACTAGCGGTTTTCTTTGCGTTAGTGAAGGAGAAACTGGTGGCCGTTTTTCAACGTTTTAGTCTTCAAATAACAGGGGTCCTGCTCTTATTTATCTTTAGCATGGCATCTGGGTTAGGCGCAAAAGAGATAGGTATGCGTCATGAAGGGGTTACCCAGCTTGTCGGCAGTGTAATTTCAACACCGTGCTCTATTGTTATGTCGAATCGATATCAAACTGTAGATTTTTCTTCTTTAACATTGACGAAGTTATCGACAGCAATGGTAAGGGAGCAAGAAGCTCGTCCATTTGACATTGAGCTTCGTGATTGCGGCAGTGTGTATACCTCCATAGACAGTAAGACATGGACAATCCGCTTTGATGGGAAGCGTGCCGAAAATATTGATGCATTTGTATTAGAAGGGCCTTCGCAAGGCTTAGGCGTTTCAGTTCTGGATAATACAAAAAATACATTAATACCTGGAAAAGCCTATCCGTTATTTGACAGTGTGTTACGACAAGGCAAATCAGGTCAAACACTTTTTTTACGTTATTTTGTGCAGCTGGAGTTGACAGGGAAACCTTTGCAATCAGGTCGTTATCAAGGGTTGGTTCGTTTTTTTATCGATTATCAATAAAGCAGAAATGGGTATTTTCGATAGGACAATATCGAAGTGACATTTTGTGGTCTTGGGGTGATACAGAGCATGATGTTCAAACTTAGCAAAATAAGGATGGCCCTCGTATTGGCGTTTAGCTTCAGTGCATGCACTGTTTATGCCGCTGAATTTAATACTGATGTACTGGATGCAGAAGATATTCAAAACGTTGATATGAGCCAATTTTCCGTTGCGGGTTATGTACCTCCGGGGCACTATGTGTTAACGGTTTTTGTTAACGGTCAGCGTCTTGGTGCGCCTCGTGATATTACTGTCTTTGAACAAAACCAATCAGAACAAGAAATAGCTCAAACAATCTGTATTCCAACAGCACTTCTTGATTTATTAGGTCTGAAAGAATCAGCAATAAAAAAAGTCACTACCGTAAATGAAGGTCAGTGCTTAGATTTATCCCAGCTTAAAGGATCACAGGTTAAAGTAGAACTACCAACATTATCACTGAAAGTTACTATTCCGCAGACTTGGATGGAATATCGTGATCCTAACTGGACGCCGCCGGCTTTATGGGAAGACGGGTTAGTAGGTGCTTTTATTGATTACAATGCTAATGCGTCTATTACAGAAGAAAATAGCGGAAGTAAACGTTCTTATTTATCGACTAATGGTACTGCTGGTATCAATCTTGGCGCTTGGCGTATTCGCGGTGATTATAGTGCTACTTACCAAAAGCAGCAGGGTGGTGGACAATCTCAAGAAACCCATAATTTTGATTTTAGCCGACTTTATGCATTTACGTCATTAAAGGCAATCGCCTCTATTTTAACGGTAGGGGAGAACTATTTCTATTCAGATGTCTTTGAATCATGGCAATACAGCGGTATTTCACTTGAGAGTGATGATCGTATGTTACCGCCTAAATTAGTTGGTTATGCACCTGAAATTATTGGTGTTGCTAACACAAATGCAACGGTTATTGTCCGTAGCCAAGAGCGCGTTATTTTAGAAACAACAGTACCGCCGGGACCTTTCCGTATTCAAACACTGGATAGTGGTATTCGTGGTGTGCTAGATGTAACTGTGCGTGAAGAAAATGGTGAAGAGAAAAAATTTAGCCTCAATACGGCATCATTACCTTACTTAACGCGTCCTGGGCGAATTGTTTATAAAATGGTTGCAGGTAAAACACGCTATAGCGGCCATGATACGACAGGTAAGCCTGTTATTGGTGGTGAGTTATCTTATGGTTTATCCAATGCGTGGTCATTGTATGGTGGTTCACAACTCAATGGCGATTACCAAACAGTTGCAGTCGGTATTGGACGAGATTTATTTGCTTTTGGGGCACTGTCTCTAGATATTACCCAGTCTGTTGCTCACTTTACTAAGCAAACATTACAAGGGCGTTCTTACCGCCTCAATTATTCAAAATCGTTTGATGAAATACGCACTGATGTCACTTTTGCGGGATACCGTTTTGCCGATAAAGATTATCGAACACTAACGCAGTTTATGGATGAAGACCGCACCGGTTATGTCACGCGCGCACCAAAAGAGAACTATCAAATTTATCTTAATAAGTACTTTGATAAATTCAATATGTCTTTGAATTACCAATACAGTACCTATTGGCAGGATAAGCCACAAACACAATATGGTCTGTATGCCAGTACCAACCTCAGCATTCCAGGGTTGTCCCAGCAAGATGCCAATATTTCTATCTCGGCAACAAGAACGGAACGTGAGAATGGTTATAAAGATGATGCCGTCAATTTATATTTAAGTGTTCCACTTTATAGCGGACACAATATTACGTTCTCAGAACTGTATGCGCGATCTGCTGGAAGCACTCGTTATAACCACAATGTGGGATATAGCGGTTATAACGAGCGTGATAACTATAGCCTCAATATAGGCTACAACCATGGGCAGCATATGGATAGCCAATCAAGTCTCAGTGGTTATTATTCACGCGATTTATCGCAAGCTAACCTTTCTGCGAATGCGAGTTATGTCCCACAGCAATATCGCAGTATAGGTGCATCAATTAATAGTGGAATTACGGCAACTTCTCATGGCGTGGCGTTACACCGTTCTGCAAATGGCGATACCCGTTTAATGATTGAAACTCCAGGTATTGGTGGCGTGCCACTGGACAATGGCGTGACTAAAACAAATCGCTTTGGCTTAGCGGTAATTCCAAATGTGAATAGCTACCGCAAATCGATCGCGTCAATTAATACCAGCCAACTGCCCGATAATTTGGAAACTCTTGAGTCTACAACGGATATCACACTGACAAAAGGGGCGATTGGCTATCGTAGTTTGCCAGTGATGAAAGGGGAAAAACTGTTCGCTATTTTATCATTAGCCAGTGGGAAAACTCCGCCATTTGGTGCCAGCGTACGTAATGCGAATAATCGCGAATTAGGAATTGTCGGGGAAGATGGTGTGACATGGCTTGTCGGGATTTCACCAAAAGAAACCTTATCTGTTTTTTGGGGCGGCGATAAGCAGTGTGAATTGTTGTTACCTGAAAAACTAGAATCATTATCGAGCATGTTATTACTGCCATGTTCACCAATTACAACAGCAACGACACCCGTAGTTAGCGCTACACCGTCTAAAAAGTTTTTATGAGGTTAAATATGTTGAATTTACGTTTACGTCAAGGGTTACTTGGCACACTTTTTTGCGTTACCTCGTTGGTATCAATAAGTGCAAATAGCGCGGTGACATTAGACAGAACTCGCATTGTTTTTCCGGGCACTGAAAAATCGATAAATGTCACTATTACTAACGATAACTCTGAAGAAGCATATCTAGCTCAAAGTTGGATTGAAGATCTACAAGGTAATAAATTAACCAAAGGGGCGATTTTAGCCACTCCACCGTTACAACGTGTTGAGCCGAGCAGTAATAGTTTAGTTCGTTTAAGTGTGACACCTGAACTGAGCAAATTACCGCAAGATAGAGAATCAGTTTTTTATTTTAATTTACGTGAAGTACCACCAAAATCTGCTGATGGCAATACACTGCAAATTGCACTGCAATCTCGAGTGAAGCTATTTTATCGTCCGACAAGCATATTGTCTGAATCTGAAACAAAGTGGGCGCATAAAGTGACATTAACAAAAACGGCAAAGGGTTACCGTTTAAATAATACGACACCTTTTCACTTAACCGTTATTGGGTTAGGTAATAGCAAAACGGCATCAGAACAAAATGCCTTTGATGTGGTGATGATTGCTCCGAAGTCAGCACAAGATATTCCGTCTAAAGGGTTATTAACACCTTACCTTACTTATATTAATGATTATGGCGGTAAACCAACATTAGCATTTCGTTGCCAAGCTGATACTTGTACGGTGACAGGCGAATAGTCACATTGATAAAAACGTATTAAGCAACAGGGAGTAAATGTCATGAGCAAACAACAAGTCATCGATAAAACAGGATGTTTATGGGCGGTATTACTCATTGTTGGCAGCGTATTTAGCCATACGGTGATGGCTGCAAGCCCTGTTGCGAACACACCTGTAAATCAATCAGATCATGAAACGATACACCAAGGCATCGTATTGGTTAGGGCTGCTATTTTTATTGCACCTTGTAATTTGCATTTGAAGGAAAAACTAATACTAACAGGCTGTGGTGCAGGGAACGACTACCGTGAAATGAACCTCTCGGATGGGATAGCGAATACACCAGTCACATTGCAGTTTTATAATACCCAAGATGGCAAAGCTGTTGTAGGTTACCCGCTTTCATTACTCAATGGCAATAACGAAGTTCACATACCAGCATTGATGAAAAGCCGAAGCTCACTGCGTTTAGAGGTGGACTATGAATAAGATAGGACGATTATTTTTGGTTTTACCAATATCTATTCTGTTAAATCAATCAAATGCATTGGGGGCCGGTGGTCTTGAGGTTGAGTTTAGTGGCGAGCTAGTCAGTACGGCATGTAAAGTTGCCACTGAATCACTGAATAAAAAAATCACTTTATATAATTTACGCTGGCAGCAAATTAATGAAAATAAAACTAGCGCAGTCACTCCTTTCACCATTGCTATTGATAACTGTAGCGCTACCGACTTACAGAAAAGTATCAAATTAACTTGGCAGAGCAACCAATTGGTGAATATCGGTGGTAATAGTTTTTTAACTACTCAAGGTGCGAGTGGCGTGGTATTAGGAATTATTGATAATGATGATAAGCCCATTGTTTGGAATAAACCAATGACACTTGGTGATGTTAGCGTAGTGGATAACGCTCAGCAGTTTGATTTTGGTGTGGTTGTTCGTAAACCGGCAACGGGAGAGGCAAAGATTGGTGATTTTTCAGGAGTAGTGACTTTTAATGTGGAGTATGAGTAGTGAATACAATGAAGATAATAAACACAATAATTAAAAATATGAAATATAATTTCATATTAATATATTTTTCATCATTTTCACTGTTGGCGGTAGATATTCCAATAAACATATCAGGTACGATTATGATACCGCCATGCTCTATAAATGAAAATAAAAAAATATTTTTTTCATTTAATAGTGTTCAAATAGATAGTGTTGATGGAAATAATAATTCAATTACTAAGAGTATCCCTATTTATTGTGAGTACTATAAAGGAAAACCTTATATAAGTGTTATGGGGGAAAAACTTCATGGGGCTCCTGAAAATATATTAAAGACAAAAGGAGATACAGGATTAGGGATAGGACTCTATCAAGGAGGTTCTGTTAATCCTATGTATCCTATATTAATTGGTGATAATACTAATGGTAAAAAAAATGAAATTATCAATGGATTAAATGGGTATGGCGAGTCGCATGGAATTATGACAATTACTGCAGTGCCTTATGCAACTAAATCGACGAAGCTTTCACCCGGTAAATTTGATGCGACAGCTAAAATAATAATTACTTATAATTGATTTTAATAAAAGGAAAGTATATGTCCATTAAAAAAAATGCAGTTGTATTAACTGTGTTTTGTCTTTCATTTTTTCCAGTAAAAAGTATCTCTGAAGAGTATCGACACTTTCTATGGTCTATGGAAAAAAAGATCATAACTAATGATATATATATAAATTATGATGACCATAATAATTCTGGGCAATCATACTTATCTGGAGGTTTTAAAGGGGAATATAATGCAAGAAATTTATATTCAAATTGTTCAGGAAATCAAAATAATTTAAATTCAACACAAGAAAAAACTGCCTGGTTAATTATTAGGGATAGTATAGTTATTGGTAATTCTTTGATTAAATTGGATATTTTAAATCAATCTGGTTGGCGGTATCCTGCTCAGCCACAAGATGTGGGGTACGTTTCTAAAGTAAATCAAATAACAGTTAATACACCCGTTGGAGTGTGCTGGCCTAATGGGGGTGTGACTACAGTTGATTTTCATTGGAGTGATGCGGTAATAAAAGCAACAGTAGTTTCAGGTGGATTAGCTCCTGGTATTTATCGAGCTCCTGTAATGTTTTATTATGGATTCGAGGAAAATAAATTCACCAGTGAATCTTACAAAGGCCCATCAGCGAATATTCCAAATTTAATTAAGGCTGGCTATGGTGGAATAGATTCATTTAATTTAGTTATAGCGGTAAGGTCAAAATGTAACTTCAATACTAATGTGATTTCACTCAAACATGATATTATTTTAGGTAAAGAAGAAACATATGAGAGTAATTTATCTACATATAATATTTCATGTGACTCAGAGGTACCTATTACAATGGAACTTATAGGTGCTAATAAAGTGAGTGGAAAAAATAGCAATTACACCACATGTGGCGATGGGGAGTGTGAGTTGAAATTTAGTAATGGTAAATATAAAGATGAAACCAAAGTTATCGGGAGTAAAGATTATATAATCAACTCTACTTTTCATATGAATGGTAAAGTAAATGCTGGGACGTTTCAAGGAGCTGGAGTATTAAGATTAACAATACATTGATATGGGTTAGTCTATATAATTTATAATATTTTTTTAAGTGGCGTCCAAGGTGAGATTTGTACATGCCCAATCTTTGCCAATAATGGGGAAACCTATTATCCGGTTGGTCAGCCGATAAATCTACAATCGGCTCAATCGTAGGGGGCAGTCTATGTTTGGGCTAATTCATTCCTGCGTGACATACAGCCTTTTTATTATAGTGCATTTCTAGTACTTGAACTTTAATGATTAATTATACCCTGAGGCTTTCAACTGATCCGGTAGGTTTCAAGAGCTCACTTGTCTTCAGGGCTGCGCTTGCAACAGCAATAAATCAAAAATCATCACCAAATTTGATTCAAATGATGATATGTCAATGGTGTCATTGTGGTAATTTACCGCATCGTCATAGATAGGGAAATGCAAATCAGATATTGCTGCAAGGCTATTAGCGCTGGCACGGGTGAAGGAAATCACTGTCATACCGATATTTTTGGCGATACGGACTTTTTCTAAGACCTGCTCGGTTTCTCCTGAGCGGGATACGGCTAAAAATATTGAATAGCGTGACGCATTGTTAATAAAGATATTTTTACTGTCACTCAAACCGGATAAAAACGCCTCTTTGCCTAATAGTTGTAAGCGTTTACTTATGTACTGGGAAAAAATATGCGAAAAGCCCGCGCCATAAATAAAAAATGCATTTTTTTCATTAATTAGTTTAATAAATGAAAGTTTAGTGGCGGCTGGGATCAACGTAAAGGTACGTTGATAGTTAGTCAAAAATTCAGTAAATAATGGGTCGGAATTTTCATTAGCAATGGCAGTCAGCGGGACTTTAATTGGAGTATTAAGTTGCTGTTTACAATAATAGATGAGTTCACTATACCCTGAAAAATCTAATTTCTTACAAAGGCGTATAATTGTCGTGGTAGAAACATAATTTTGCGCTGCAAGTTCGCGAATTGTCGTTTGCCCTATTTTTTCAGGGTGGTGAGTTAAAAAAGAGAGTATGCGATATTCCGCTTTCGTTAAATTTCCCGCTTTGGCAACTAAAGGCGCTAAACGATTGGACATTATGATCCTCCCTTCTTGTTATCACTCATCATTGGATGACAAGAATACTGGCTTACAATCAATGTTAACCAGCATTCTTTATCTATTTTAGATGAAGTGCAAGCAAAGAGTTCTTTCTCTGTTTAAGCCATTACATTCAAAAATGATTAGGCAATCAATTTACCATTTTTATATTGCTTGCGTAATTCAGGCCAATAAGCTTTATTCTCTTCAATCATATCATCAAGAATTTTCTTGGCGTGAACCACTGATGGGACTGTTTTATTTAGAGTAAAGGCTTGTAGCGCCTTTTCGTAACTTCCCTCAAGGGTTGCTTCAACAAGCAACTGCTCTGAAGCTAATTGTTGTTCTAACAACGCTTGATGAAAACGCGGGATATCACCAATACGGATAGGTTCTGGGCCATGCGCAGTAATATAAGCCGGCACTTCCACCATTGCATCGAATGGTAAGCCAGTAATTGCGCCTTTATTTTCAACGATAACTAGATGGCGTTGACGTAAGTCAAATGCTAACGAGCAAGCGACATCAACGATAAAGGCTCCGTGTACACCTACATGGAAAGCATCAGGTAAAATTCCTGTTTCTTTATAGACACGAGCAGCTTCAAACAAACGTTTTTCTCGACCATCCATTACTTCATTTGCACGAGTATATTCAGGGTCTTGATGCTCGACAATATCATTCGCCATCAAATAATATTGCAAGTATGGGTTAGGAATATACTCAGGGAATGCGTCCATTAAAGGTTGAATATTACGCCAAGTTTTTACCCATGAAGGGTCTGAATGTTGTGGGTCTGTTTGTGCAGCATCTTCAGTTAATAGGCCGAATTTTGCAATATGCTCACGTAATTGGGGCAGTTTTTCTTCCCCTTTGACTCTAATTGAACTAAACCAACCAAAGTGGTTTAAACCAAAGTAATCTACGTCTAGATCATGGCGATCCACACCTAAAACAGCAGCCATATTTCGCATTGCTGCAACGGGCATATCACAAATATTGAGTACTTTTGCATTCGGGCGCAAACGGCGTACACCTTCTGCAACAATAGCCGCAGGGTTGGAATAATTCACAATCCATGCGTTATCTGAATATTTTTCTACAAAATCAATTAGTTCAACCATTGGTAATATGGTGCGTAACCCATAAGCTAGCCCACCAGGCCCACAAGTTTCTTGGCCAACAACGCCATGACGAAGTGGGATCTTTTCATCTTGTTCACGCATAGCATACTGGCCAACACGCATTTGAGCGAAAACAAAATGAGCACCATTAAACGCAGTTTCAGGGTCATCAGTAACGGTAAACTTAATGTTATCACTGTGGTCACGGATTACCTTTTCTACAACTGGAGCAATCACATCCTGACGCTGGCTATCAATATCGTATAAGCGAATTTCAGCAATAGGAAAGTCGGTTAAGCGCACCATTAGGCTTTTTACAATTCCAGGCGTGTAGGTACTGCCACCACCCGCGATGCTCAGAATAAATGGGGGTTTCTTCATGTTATTTCTCCTATTAAAGTACGGCTTCAACCGCTTCTCGCATTTTTTTGACGTGTAGCCCGTAAACAACCTGAACATTATTACCATGACGCACAACGCCCTTGGCTCCAGTCTGTTTTAAGCTATCTTCTAAGATGGCATTGACATCTTTTACAGTGACTCGTAAACGGGTGTAACAACTGTCTACGCTATCGATATTTTCTCGCCCACCAAGCCCTGCGATGATTTGCTCACCTATTTGTGCCGAATCTATTTCTGTGGCTTGATGCGTTTGTTTAGGTTGTTGTTGATAATCTGCTTTGCTATATAGGCGTGTTTCTTCATCATCCGCTTCGCGGCCTGGCGTCTTGAGGTCGAACTTTAAGATTAAGAACCGGAAGGTGAAGAAATAGAGCACTGCCATAATTAAACCAACGAGGATATACATTGGCCAATTGGATTTTTCAGTCCCTAACGGTAAGTTATATAAGACAAAATCAATCACACCGTTTGCACCAATCGCATGAACATTGAATAGGTAAAACAGCATCATGCCAATTCCTGTGAGTACGGCATGGGCAAAGAATAAAATGGGAGCAACGAACAGAAATGAGAACTCAAGCGGCTCAGTAACACCTAATAACAGTGATGTCGCGGCTGCTGGGATCAAAATAGCTTTGGCGATCTGTTTTTTCTCTTTTTTTGCCACCATAATCATGGCAACGGCGGCAGCGGTTAAGCCAAACATTTTGGATATACCGCGAGCATCCCAAACAACGGTAGCACTCAGTTTTGTGACAGATGGGCAGGCCATTTCAGCGAAGTAGATATTACGAGCGCCCTGATAAACTGTGCCACAAACTTCTTGCACGCCACCAAGTTCAGTATAAAGAAAGGGTGTATAAACAAGATGATGTAAACCTGTTGGAATTAAAATACGTTCAAGGAAGCCATAGATCATCGGGCCAAAAGCCCCCGCACCGTGGATGCCAAGTGCTAATTTTGTGATCCCTGCTTGTATAAATGGCCAGATTTCACTCATCAATACGCCAAGCACGATCATAAAAGGGATGGCAATGATAGCCACAAAGCAATGGCCTGAATAAATGGCCATAATGCCGTTAAATTGACGGCCTGAATATTTGTTATATAACCAGCCTGAAAACCCGCCCGTTAAGATCCCTGCAAAAACCCCCATTTCCAGCACTTGGACACCAAGAACTAAACCATGTCCTGCGGCTTTCATCGTCTCGGATGGCAGTAATTTGCCTTGAAGGGTAAGCACAATATTCATGGCATTAATGAAAATAACAAAGGCGACTAATCCGATAAGCCCAGCGTAACCTTTATCTTTTTTAGCTAATCCTACAGGGATACCGACTGCAAAAATCAGTGCAAGATTGCTAAGAATAGATACAGCGGATTTTGCCAGTAATTGCCCACTTCCTTGAATAATTGGGTGATTTAGAAAAGGTAAATATTCAGCGAGATTGCCATTTCCAAAGACATTTCCCAGTGCAATATATAAACCTACAATGGGTAGGATCAATACGGGGCCATAAAGTGACTTACCAAAGGCCTGCAAGGCATTAATAATATTTTTCATAAAGTGTCTCATTATTGTTATTTCACACTCAATACCATTGCAGCATCTTGCGTTTACACTGAGACAAAATCAAGCTATCTGGTTGATTTAAAAATATATTACCCTAAAGGTAACATGTTACCTTTTATCTTGTGATATGGCTCACGGGGAGCCATAGAAATAATGCTGTTTATTAAATAAGATTATTTTTCATTCGAAATGTGAAATAGGCGAATATCAGCTTAAATTGGGAAGTTTATCGATTATTTTAAAATCATCTTAAATTAGATGATTAATTTAAGATGATAATCTGTTTTTATTTTATGACGAAATTGCATAACTCATGTAAAACCAGCCATAAAAACCGATACTAAATTTAGTTAAATTAGATTTTTCATATTTTTCGATGTTAAACCCAAGATTTTCATAGAGCTTTTTAGCGCCAGCGTTCTCTTGTGCAACATACAGAGACAAGGTATTAGCTTGGCTGCTTTTTTTGACATGCTCAATTATCCAATGGATAACATATTTACCAATTCCTTTTCCTTGGTATTGAGGGTCGACTCCGATATAGGAAAGATAGGCTTCATTCTCTTTAGGGGTATATTTGAATAATGAGCAAATCCATGTGGCTTTTAGCGTATTAATTACACCAAACTGACGACTTAGTTTAAACATGGTTTCCCAATATTTGAATTTTGGTAATTGTTTATTATTGGCTATTGCAAGACCAAAGGCAGCGATGGCATTTCCTTGGTACATCACTACAACTTGTTGTTCAGATTGAGAATAAAATTGTAACTTCCATAACTCGCTGACTAATAATTGACGTTCAGTTTTTGAGGGTATGTTGAGTTTGGCAAACTTACTTTCAAAAGACTGAAAAAAAAGTGCTGACGATGCTAAGATTGAATACTCAGTTAGAGGCTCAATACTTAAATGGTTAAAATCTAGTGATGATTTTTTATTCAACATATTTCAGTCTCTTTTGAACGATATTTATTATTAGATAGAGTAATCAGTCTAGTTTTGTATGTCCACTATTTTTGTTATATAGGAAGGGTTAGTGCAGACCGATAAGCAGAAGGCAAAAAGAAAACAAATTATTGATGCGGCAATAAATTGCTTTGCTGAGAAAGGCTTTCATGCCACATCAACGGCAGAAATTTGTAAGGCAGCGGGTATGAGCCCAGGTAATTTATTTCATTATTATCCAAGCAAAGTTTCTATCATTGAAGCAATAGCAATCGAAGACCAATGCTATTTTGAACAGATACTCAATTCAATAAAAGAAACTGATTCAGCGATCGAGTCAGTTATTTTAGTGATGACTCGGTTGCTAGAGCTCTATAATGATCCTACTTATGTGCGAATTAGTATCGAAATTTTTGCAGAAGCTAGCCGCAGCCCTGAAATTAATCGTATTTTTGCTGAAAATGATAAAAAGCTAAAGGATCGGCTAACCTCAATTATCCTTGATGGCGTAACCTCTGGTGAGATAGATAGCCAGTTGGATGCAACGAATACGGTATCTTGGTTGATGATTATTGCAGACGGTTCTATTGGGCGCTATTTAATAGATCCTAATTTTGATTGGAAAAATAGTTTAGAGTCATTGATTTATATGATGAAAAAAATGTTATCGCCAAAAATATAGTGTATGAGTCTTGATAAAATAACTAAAAATAAATTTTAAAAATATATTGCTGTTATGCGGTTTAATAAATGGAGTCTACAACTTCAAGTCGACTTTAAGTCAAGCGGAAATAAGTTAGATGGTCATCTGTTTTTTATTTGTTATTCACTATTAGTTATTAATATCGATATTTAATTAAATATAAGATTATTACGCTATTTAAATGGTTGTGATGAATATCTCATTTAATCTTAGTGATTAATAAAAATAGAAAAAAAATGATTGTCAGGATAAAAAAATTATGTTTTCTTAAAGGCAGTGAAGAAAACAAAAACAAATAATTTAACCGAACTAAATTAAACAGGAAGACCTCGTGAACATGACTTCTCATCATTCAAACCTACTACTCACCGCGCCATGTGCTGCGGTGGTCGTGCGTGTGGTGGTGGTCGTGGGCTTAGCGCCGTAACGGGTCAAATCAACGCAGATTTTGAAACCCCGCCGGCGCAAACCGAGCGGGGTTTTTTTATGACTCTTGACTCGGACCCGCAGGCAAGTGAAGGATAAAATTATGAGCGAGTCGGGAACAACATCACCACATAAAAGCTGTTATACAGGGGCAGAATTAATTGTCTATTTATTAGAAAAGCATGGTATTACGCTAGTGTCTGGGATACCGGGTGGCGCGGCATTACCTTTTTACGATGCTTTAGGCCAGAGCAAAAAAATACGTCACATTCTGGCTCGTCATGAGCAAGGTGCGGGCTTTATTGCCCAAGGTATTGCTCGAACAACGGGTAAAGCTGCCGTTTGTATTTCATCGAGTGGTCCCGGAGCAACAAATCTGGTGACTGCCATTGCCGATGCCAAGTTAGACTCTATCCCACTGGTCTGCATTACAGGGCAAGTGCCTTCATCAATGATTGGTACCGATGCATTTCAGGAGGTTGATACTTATGGTATTTCAATCCCGGTCACAAAACATAATTATCTAGTTCGTGATATCAATGAATTACCTCACGTTATTTGCGATGCATTCCGTATAGCGGAATCAGGTCGTCCAGGCCCCGTTTGGATTGATATTCCAAAAGATGTGCAGACAGCAACCATAGAATTGACGGAATTACCTGCAGTTTTACCGAAAGACAATGCACCTACTTTTGATATGGAAAAAGTGATTCAAGCGGCGCAAATGATTAATGAAGCAAAACGTCCTATTCTTTATTTTGGTGGGGGCGTTATTAGCTCAGACTCGACAACGGCGGCAGTCGCTTTTGCTGAAAAGGCATCATTACCGACAACAATGACGTTGATGGCTCTGGGAACCGTGCCTATGCAGCACCCACTTTATTTAGGCATGTTAGGTATGCATGCCGCTCGTAGCACTAATATGGCGATGGAAGAGTCTGATTTATTAATCGTGATTGGTGCGCGGTTTGATGATCGCGCCATCGGTAAAGCGGAAAAATTTTGCCCAAATGCGAAAATCATTCATGTTGATATTGATAAAGCGGAAATCAGTAAAATTAAGCGCCCCGACATTGCAATTAATGCGGATGCAGGACAAATTTTGGCACTGTTACTGCCACTGGTTGAGAAAAATAGCCGTGAAGAGTGGTTATCCCAAGTTAATGAATTAAAACAAAACTATCCACTGAATCTTAGTGATGCCGATAATCCATTAAACCATTACGGTTTAGTCTTAGCGGCGGCTCGTGCCGCAGGAGAAGAGGCCATTGTTACCACCGATGTAGGTCAGCATCAAATGTGGGCAGCCCAAGTTTACCCATTATCGCGCCCTCGCCAGTGGTTAACGTCGGGGGGCTTAGGCACGATGGGGTTCGGTTTACCCGCAGCAATTGGCGCAGCATTAGCGGCTCCGGATAAAACAATTGTCTGTTTTTCGGGGGATGGTAGTTTGATGATGAATATTCAAGAGCTTGCGACCGCCGCAGAGCATAATTTAAATATAAAAATTGTGTTAATGAATAATCAAGCTTTAGGCATGGTGCATCAGCAGCAAAATTTATTTTTTGAAAATAGAATATTTGCAGCCGCTTACCCTTATCAAACCGACTTCATTAAAATTGCTGCGGGATTTGGTTTGCAGACCTGTGATTTAAATAATGAAGCAGATCCTGCTATGGCGCTTGAAGCTGTGATGAATACAAAAGGACCTTGCTTAATTCATGCCTTGATCGATGTGAATCAGAAGGTATATCCAATGGTTCCACCTGGTGCCGCTAATATTGATATGATCGGAGCGTAATTATGGTTTTTGAACATCACCCAATCGCATTAGAGCTAATTGTTCGTAATCATCCGGGCGTAATGTCTCATATTTGTGGCTTATTTGCTCGCCGAGCATTTAACGTTGACGGCATTCTTTGTATGCCAATAAAAGATAAAGATGAAAGCCGTATTTGGTTATTAGTACAAAAAGATGAGCGTTTATCTCAGATGGTTAATCAAGTTGAAAAACTTGAAGACGTGAGAGAAGTTCGCTTCAGCGATGATTTACGGATATTTGAGACAATGCAAAGTTATTTGCAGTAAATCTTAGCTGAAAATTTTATATTTTAATCAGTCTGCAATATTCGTGGGCTGGTTTTATTTTATCTATATTTAATTACATTTGTTCGTTATTGATTTGTTTTGTTTCTTAAAGCGAACAAAAATGATATAACAAATAAACTAACATGTTTAAAAATTTATTTCATCGAGTTAAAAACAGATAATACAGGCAGATTATTTTATGCAAAACAATATCTATCTTACTGATACCTATCAATATGATGTTGAAACAACTTTAATAGATCAAGGGCAAGATGATGAAGGGAATTGGGTTGCGCTGACCGATAACATTTTTCATCCTCAAGGTGGTGGTCAACCCGCTGATACAGGCTGGATAAATGATCAAGCTGTTCGAATTAAAAAACACGCGAATGGTTTAATTGTGGCTTACCTTACGAACGCGTTGAGTTTGGATCGTGATGAAAAAGTGAATGCTCGTATTGATGGCGAAAAGCGCCGTTATCATGCGGCTCTACATACCGCAGGACATTTACTTAATTGGGAGTTACGCCGCTTTGGTTGGATGGCACAAAAGGGGCATCATTTTCCTGATGAATCCCGCGTTGAATTTACCATGTTCTCTGATGATGCAACACCTTACGAGCAGCTCGATAGCCAGCAAATAGAGTCGGTCGTTAACCAAAGCCTTAATAGTGGGCGAGAGGTGAATATTATGCAAAATGGCGAAATGCGTATTAGCTATATTGACCAAACGGAGGAAATGCCTTGCGGAGGAACGCATGTGAACTCATTAGGCGAAATCCATGATTTTTCTATAAAATCAATGAAATATAAGAAAAATATTTTGCGCGTTAGTTATGATGCTAAGCATATCGATATTTAAACACCGTCACTGAGGTGGGAGTAAGTCATCACGACAGTGGCTTGCATATCACCTTCCATACACAAATAAGCGTGTGGGAAATCAGCGCTAAATGCATAAAAATCGCCTGCTTCTAACATAATAGTTTGAGCATCATTTAGGCGTAACATGAGAGAGCCTGAATTGATCATAATGTGTTCATGGGTTCCGCTCATGTGTGCAGGGCTATTAATGACAGCGCCTCTTTTCATACTCAGCTGCCAAATTTCAGAAATATTTCCCATATTGATACGAAATTTAAATTGCTGTGAATAGTCATTCTCTAAAGGTGCTGATTGAACAAAATAAGGATAGGCTTCATGTTGACGAGTGAACAAATCACTTAATGGGAAGCGCAATGCAATCGCAATCGATTCTAAGGTATCAATTCTTGGGTTGGATCCACCCGATTCTAATTTCGATAATGCCGCTTTTGAGATCCCGGATATCCGTGATAGTTCATTGAGTGAAAGGTTTCGAGCTTGCCTCAGTAAACGAATTTTCTGACCAATTTTTAGATTAATTTTTTTATCCACTGTCATCTTCCTTTGATTTTTGATTTATACTCGCCATGCTTCAAATTGCTCTGTGTGAAATAGCGCATTTGCAGAGGTTATATACCCAACGTCATTCAAGATGCAGGAAGGCGGCAAGGGAAGATAGACGGGGAGCATACATCAGTATGTGACCCGGCTGGCTGAGTGCGGCCAACGAACCTGCAGTTTGAATGAATAAGGGTATAGACTTATTTTCTTGTTACCTTGAGCTAACGTGAATTATTTTGAGTATATTCTGTGAATTCTACCATCTTGAAAATGAAATGTCAGAAACTCACCAATATAGAAATATTATATTGTATCTATTTTTGAAAATTAAGAATTCAAAATTAAAAACTAAATGAATTAATCTGTTGAGATAGGTAAATACACAAAATAATTTAGTATGATGTGTGAGTAATATCGTTCAATGCTATAATCAAAAGATGCAATACCCTGTTTATTGCCTATTTTAAAAACTTTATTTTTAATAAACATCCTTTTTATGGAGCTTAAATCTATTTTTCTTATTTAAGAAAGTAGATTAATATCAAGATGAGTCCTAGCAATCAGCGTTTTCAACATTTTCGACGTTCGCCTCCCTTTGCTATTTTTACGATTACGACCAGTATTGCTGTTATTGGTATCGTTATTGGCCTAAGTATTCCGATGGTAGCGCTTAGGTTACATAGTTACGGTATTAGCGAATTATATATTGGTATCATTTCAGCTGCGCCAGCTTTAGGTATGTTTTTGATCGCACCGGTTGTGCAACGTATTGTGCAGTGGAGTGGTAAGCGAAAGGCTATGTTGGTTGCAACAATCGTTTCGGCGCTCAGCCTGTTACCCTTGCTGAGTTCCTTACCCCTGTGGCTATTGTTCCCGCTACGTCTAATCACTGGTCTTGCGAGTGGTGTATTGATTTGTTTAGGTGAAACGTGGATTAATGAACTTTCTTCTGAAAATAAGCGCGGGCGAATTTTAGCGGTATATACAACCGTATTTACGGTCAGCCAGCTATTAGGACCTTCGTTTATTGCTTATTATGGTGTTGAAGATAAATCACCTTTATTGATTTGTACTTTAATTCATCTTATTTCGGTCGCATTATTTTTAATGATGGATCAAAAAATAGGCGATCGTATTTCAGCGACTGCCAGTAAATCTAATTTTTCCATTATTCAATTTGTGAAGGTTGCTCCGGGTATTTGTGGTGGAATACTTTTTTTTGCCTTCTTTGATGGCACCATTCTTTCTATATTTCCTATTTATGGTATGGGAATGGGGCATACAGAGGCTGTTGCCGCTTTAATGATCAGTGCAATATTAGCGGGTGATGCGATTATGCAAATGCCGTTTGGTTGGTTGGCTGATCACATGAATAGGGAAAAACTGTATAGAATATGTGGTGTTGTTACATTGGGGGCAAGTATGTTGTTACCTTTTGTGATCACGCATACCTATTTAATTTGGGTATTGTTGTTTGTTTTAGGCGCTACAGCAGGGGCTATTTATACCATTGCATTAGTACAAATTGGGCAATACTTCAAAGGTAATGAGCTAATTATTGCCAATGCAGCAGCTGCAATGCTTTGGGGAATTGGTAATCTTTCTGGACCGTTGCTGGCTGGTGCCGCGACCACGATTTCCCCTTTAGGTTTACCTGTATTATTGATTTTAAGTGCTGGTGTCTTTTTATGGTTTACCCGTGAAAAATATAGTGCACAAGTTATCCATAACGCATAAACATTTCCTGTGTGCCTAGATATTGTATAGGTATACAGGAATCGTGTTATTCAATGACCTTATAACAACAAAATTTATTCGTAGTGGAAGTTATATACTCAAAAACACTTGCTTAACCCCCCATGTTCGAACGATAATTATCCGCCTCATAATGTGCCGTTCTCTATCATTAAAGCCAAACGATTGCGCTATTGTTTTTATTGGGAATTTTTTCTCAATTTAATTTTCTTTTTTAAAAACGTAATCGTTTACGTAGAGAAAATGGCTTAGGCATATGTTAATTACAGTTAGATAACTGAATCGGTTGTTCTTAGACATCTACAGCAGAGGTATACCATGGCAAGCCAGCAGGCTTCATCCAATTGTAAATTGGATTCATATTTTAAGATAACAGCACGTGGCTCATCCGTTCGTCGCGAAATCATTGCAGGGTTAACAACGTTCTTAGCGATGGTTTACTCTGTCATCGTTGTGCCAGGAATGTTGGGGCAAGCCGGTTTCCCTCCAACGGCTGTGTTTATCGCAACCTGTTTAGTGGCCGCATTTGGTTCTTTATTAATGGGGTTATGGGCAAATTTACCCATGGCCATTGGTTGTGCGATTTCATTAACCGCGTTTACTGCATTTAGCTTAGTCCTTGGGCAACAAATCAGCATACC
This sequence comes from Providencia heimbachae ATCC 35613, assembly GCF_001655055.1. Lineage (GTDB taxonomy): Bacteria > Pseudomonadota > Gammaproteobacteria > Enterobacterales > Enterobacteriaceae > Providencia > Providencia heimbachae. The sequence goes on from NZ_LXEW01000037.1 coordinate 162,173, forward strand.
CGTTGCTTTAGGTGCTGTGTTCTTAATGGGGTGCTTGTTTACGATTATTTCCATAACCGGGATCCGTAGTTGGATCTTGCGTAATATGCCGATGGGAATTGCTCATGGTACGGGTATTGGTATCGGCTTATTTTTATTGTTAATTGCGGCTAATGGTGTCGGGCTTGTGGTTAAAAACCCAAATGTTGGGTTACCCGTTGCACTTGGTGAATTTACCTCTTTCCCTGTATTGATGTCATTAGCCGGTTTGGCGGTCATTTTTGGTTTAGAAAAGCGCCGTGTACCGGGTGGGGTTTTATTGGTTATTATCGCCATTTCAATTATCGGTTTAATTTTTGACCCTACGGTAAAATATCAAGGCTTCTTTAAGCTGCCTTCTTTTGGTGAAGATGGCCTTTCTCTGATGTTTAATATGGATATCATGGGAGCGTTACAGCCGGTTGTTTTGCCAAGTCTACTTGCGTTAGTCATGACTGCGGTATTCGATGCAACAGGAACTATTCGTGCCGTTGCTGGACAGGCAAATTTACTGGATAAAGATGGCCAAATTATTGATGGTGGGAAGGCGTTAACCGCTGACTCCGTCAGTAGCATTTTCGCTGGCGCAATCGGCGCATCACCTGCGGCGGTTTATATTGAATCTGCTGCTGGAACCGCGGCTGGTGGTCGTACGGGTTTAACGGCCGTTGTGGTCGGTGTTTTATTCTTATTTATCCTATTTTTATCACCGCTTTCTTATCTAGTTCCTGCTTATGCAACGGCTCCAGCATTGATGTATGTTGGCTTGTTGATGCTAAGTAATGTCTCAAAACTTGATTTCGATGACTTTGTTGATTCGATGTCTGGATTGTTGTGTGCGGTATTTATCGTACTGACCTGCAACATTGTCACCGGTATCATGCTGGGCTTTGCTTCTTTGGTGATTGGCCGTATTTGTGCAGGTGAATGGCGTAAGCTGAATATTGGAACTGTGATAATTGCAGCACTTTTAGTGGCGTTTTATGCTGCTGACCTTGCAATCTAACGATGTAAATATTGATAGGGCGGGGGTCATTACCGCCCTTTAACGTATTATTGCGATTAATCTCAAAATTAAAATTATTTTCCCATCAGATAGTTGGTAAGGATAGAATAGAGATAAGTTGGCGATTTAAGTGGAAACGCCTATTTCCTATGAGTTGCTGGCTTGACTGAAGTTAGGGTCTGGACGGTGCTATCTCTTACTATGCGGCGGCAGGCAAAATTTGGATTTTACCCATAAAAGATTAAAATGTCTGGTTGTTGATGGTGTTTAACAACGTGCGTTTTGAATTATTTTAGGGTATGCATATCGTCTACCAGTAAGGGCAACATGGAAATTTTCTTTACTATTCTTATTTTGATTTTAGCAGTCTCTGTCTCTGGTGTGGTGACCAAAGTCATCCCTATCCGTATTCCTCTGCCTTTAATTCAAATTGCTATCGGTGCTTTGCTTGCTTGGCCTCAATTCGGGCTGCATGTTACGTTTGATCCTGAACTCTTTATGGTGTTACTGATCCCGCCTTTGTTATTTGTTGATGGCTGGAAAACACCGACACGTGAATTTTTCCAAAATGGACGCGAAATATTCATTTTGGTGCTGGTTTTAGTGTTAGTGACGGTTGTTGGTATTGGCTACTTAATTTATTGGTTAATGCCGGGTATCCCGTTAATTGCTGCGTTTGCACTTGCGGCAGTGCTTTCCCCAACCGATGCGGTAGCGCTCTCCTCGATTGTCGGCAAAGGGCGTATTCCGAAAAGGATGATGAGCGTTCTTGAGGGCGAGGCATTAATGAATGATGCTTCCGGTCTGGTGGCATTAAAATTTGCTGTCGCAATTGCGATGGGAACCATGGCCTTTAGCGTTCCGGGTGTCACGATTGAGTTCTTCAAAGTCGCGATTGGTGGGTTACTTGCCGGTATCGTGGTGACATGGCTTTATAGTAAATCCCTACGCTTAATGAGCCGCTGGAGTGGCGACGACCCTGCAACACAAATCGTTTTCATGTTATTGCTGCCTTTTGCCTCTTATATGATCGCAGAACATATTGGATTCTCAGGTATTTTAGCCGCGGTTGCCGCGGGTATGACGATTACAAAATCGGGCGTGATCCGCAATGCACCACTGGCGATGAGGTTGCGTGCCGATAGTGTATGGTCGATGCTTGAGTTTGTCTTTAACGGCTTAGTTTTCATTATGTTAGGGTTGCAACTTCCCGGTATTTGGGAAACGTCTGTTATCCAAGCAGAGCTCGATCCTAGCGTTGAGACGTGGATGTTATTTACTGCGGTTGCCATTATCTATTTTGCCTTGCTACTGTTGCGTTTTTGTTGGCTGTGGCTGATGAAAAGGTTCAGCCGTTTGTTCTTGAAGAAAAAGCCATTACAATTTGCAAACTATACGGTACGTGAGCTTTGGCTAGCTTCATTTGCGGGGGTTCGAGGTGCAATTACCTTAGCGGGTGTGCTCTCCGTCCCGCTCTTCTTGACGGATGGTTCTCCATTCCCTGCCCGTTATCAGCTCGTTTTCATTGCGGCAGGGGTTATTTTGCTCTCCATTTTTGCAGGGGTTATCGCTTTACCCTTGTTGCTGCGTAATTTTAAAGTGGGCGATAAAGAGGCGGATATCAATGAGATCCGTATGGCGAAAGCGGCGATGGCAGAAGTGGCGATTGTCAGCCTGAATAAAATGGAAGAACGTTTATCTGCAGATGTGGATGAAAAGCTCGACTCTGAGGATATTAGTGAGGTTGCTTCAAGGGTAACGGGGCATCTCAGGCGTAGAACTGCTGGGCAAGATGAAATTGAGCATAGTTTGCAGATTGAAGATCTTGAGCGTCGCTTCCGTTTGACGGCTCTACGTGCTGAACGGGGTGAGCTCTATCACTTACGGGCAACACGTAAAATCAGCAATGAAACTTTGCAGACTCTGCTTATGGATCTCGATTTATTAGAAGCCGTGCTAATTGAAAAAGAGCATTAAGGCGAAAAAACGGGTATTCTAATCAATATTTTTTGTGATTGAGACCAGTTAAATCATGTGGTTATTAGTGATTACGACGCTGCTTTGGGCAGCGTCTTTTAGTCTAATTGGGGAATATTTAGCAGGGCAGGTTGATAGCTGGTTTTCAGTTTTAATTCGGGTATCTCTGGCCGCTTTTGTTTTTCTACCCTTTCTGCGTTGGCGCAACTTTAGCGCGAAAGTGATCATGCTGTATATGCTGGTTGGAGCATGTCAGCTTGGCATTATGTATTTATTTGTTTTCCATGCCTACCAATACCTTACTGTCGCTGAGTTTTTACTCTTTACCGTACTAACGCCACTGTATGTCACGCTAATTTATGATTTACTCGAGCGGCAGCGCTTGCGTAAAGGTTATTTATTTAGCTCGCTACTTGCGGTTATTGGCGCAGCAATTATTCGTTATGACCATCTGAGTGAATCCTTTTGGCTAGGATTATTATTTGTGCAGTTAGCAAATATTTTCTTTGCTATCGGTCAGGTAGGGTATAAGCGCTTGATGGAAGTGCATCCAATCCCTCAGCATCAGGCATTTTCGTGGTTTTATATTGGCGCAACCTTAGTCGCACTTATTGGTTGGCTGTTGTTTGGCAATAAATCCATGATGCCAACGACTGAAGTACAGTGGGGCGTTTTGCTATGGCTTGGTGTTGCCGCATCTGGCATTGGCTATTTTATGTGGAATTATGGTGCAACCAAAGTTGATGCTGGAACCCTTGCAATCATGAATAACATGATGGTTCCAGCGGGTTTATTGGTTAATTTTGCGATTTGGCAACAACATCCTGATTGGCTCAGTTTTACCATGGGATCGAGCCTGATAATTGCGTCTCTTTGGGTGCATAGGCGCTGGATCCTTTCACCTGTTTCACATAAGAAAGATTCTCTACCGCATGACCGGTCGCGGCCTCAGTAAATGCCTCGATAGCTGGCTGGCGCTGTTCCCCTTCACGGCATGCAGCGTACAGTCGGCTCCATAACCCACTTCCCAAGGTTTTTGTCTTAATGAGTCCTTGTTTTTCAAAGGAATCTACTGCCCAGTGCGGCAATGCGGCTATTCCCATTTTAGCTGCAACCATTTGAATTAAAATCAAGGTGTTATCGACTGTTTTCACATTTGGCGAAACACCGGCAGGTTGCAGAAAATGGCGCCATACATCAAAGCGATTACGCTCAACAGGGTAGATAAGCAAGGTTTCATCCGCTAAATCCTGAGGTTCAATGATCGGTTTTCTCGCCAAAGGGTGGTCATTTGAGACAATCAATTTGACTTCATAATCAAACATGGGTGTGTAGTGTAAGCCTTGATCAGGCAGGATATCGGATGTCATGACGATATCGAGTTCTCTGGAAAGCAACTCCGGTTGTGGCTCAAAGGTTACGCCTGATTTGAAATCCACGCTGACTTGTGGCCAAGCTTGCCTGAATTGTTGTAATGCTGGGGTTAACCATTGAATACAACTGTGGCATTCAATGGCAATGCGTAAAGCGCAGACCCCAGGTTCATTACAAACGCGGATAGCATCTTTTACCAGTGGCAGCACTTGTTGTGCCAACTGTAATAAAACTTCCCCCTGCGGTGTGAAACGCAATGGCTGGCTTTTACGAACAAAAAGCCTAAAACCTAAACGGTGCTCAAGATCGCTAAATTGGTGCGAAAGCGCCGATTGGGTCTGATGTAAGTATGTTGCAGTTGCCGCTAATGAGCCGTGTAGGCTGAGCGCTTGCAATGTTTTTAAATGTTTTAATTCAATCATGAGAAACCTTCACGTTGGCGATGAATAATTTGCGCTTGTGCTTTATACAGTACCTGTTGATTATGGATGTGTAAACATCTAGACGGCTAAATATTTTAAGGGGTCAATATGTCTGTTATAAATCATACGCTTGGTTTTCCACGTGTCGGTCTGAAAAGAGAGTTAAAACGCGCACAAGAAGATTATTGGGCAGGCAAGATTAGCCAAGCTGCACTTCTTGAGGCCGGATATGAGCTGCGTGTTCGCCATTGGCAGCAGCAAAAAAATGCAGGTGTAGAGTTACTGCCGGTGGGTGATTTTGCTTGGTACGACCAAGTCTTAACCACAAGTCTACTACTGGGAAACGTGCCTCCACGCCATCAAAATGAAGATGGGTCTATTGATTTAGATACTTTATTCCGAGTGGCTCGAGGTCGAGCGCCAACGGGAACACCTGCGGCTGCCGGTGAAATGACGAAATGGTTTAATACCAATTACCATTATATTGTGCCTGAGTTTCAAAAAGGCCAAAAATTCTCACTGTCATGGACACAATTGTTTGATGAAGTTGATGAAGCACTTGCCTTAGGTCACAAGGTTAAACCTGTGGTGATCGGTCCATTGACTTATCTCTGGTTAGGAAAAGTAAAAGGTGAGTCATTCGACCGCTTATCATTACTGAATGAATTACTGCCGGTTTATCAGGAAATTCTTTCACGCCTAGCGGAAAAAGGGGGGGAGTGGGTACAAATTGATGAACCTGCACTGGTATTAGATTTACCTGTTGAATGGCAGCAAGCTTATCAACAAGCTTATAAAACCTTGTCAGGAAAGACCAAATTATTACTGACAACTTATTTCGATGGTATCAGTCATCATCTTGATTTAATTAAGCAATTACCGGTTCAAGGTTTACATGTTGATGTCGTCGCAGGAGCTGATGATATCGAAAAAATTCATCAAGTACTGCCAACAGATTGGGTACTGTCACTGGGAGTCATTAATGGTCGTAATGTGTGGAAAGGTGATTTAGGTGAAAAATTTACTCGTATCAAACCATTATTAGGTAAACGCCCGCTTTGGGTTGGTTCTTCTTGCTCATTACTGCATAGTCCAATCGATTTAAATGATGAAACACGCTTAGATGCAGAAGTAAAAAGCTGGTTTGCTTTTGCGCTGCAAAAATGTGAGGAACTTGCATTACTGACTAAAGCGTTAAACCAACCCAATGACCGCAATATCGCCGAACTTGAGCAATATAGCGCCCCAATCCGTGCTCGTAAAACTTCAGCTCGAGTCAATAATACCTCAGTTGCTAAGCGCTTAGCTGCAATTCGTGAAGGTGATGTCGAGCGTAATAGCCCTTATGAAAGCCGTGCCCAGCGTCAGCGCGCCCGTTTTAATTTGCCATTATGGCCAACGACGACCATTGGCTCGTTCCCTCAAACCAGTGAAATTAGAACACTCCGTCTTGATTTCAAAAAAGGGAATGTTGATAAAACGTATTACCGCACGAATATTAGTGAGCACATTAAGCAGGCTATCAAGGAACAAGAACTGCTGGATATTGATGTTTTGGTTCATGGTGAAGCAGAACGTAATGACATGGTTGAGTATTTTGGTGAGCATTTTGATGGCTATGTGTTTACACAAAATGGTTGGGTTCAAAGCTACGGTTCACGCTGTGTAAAACCACCTGTCATTATCGGCGATATTAGCCGCCCTGAAGCCATCACCGTTGAGTGGGCTAAATATGCACAATCCTTAACGGAAAAACCGGTCAAAGGAATGTTAACGGGTCCTGTCACAATATTGTGCTGGTCATTCCCGCGTGAAGATGTCAGCCGTGAGACTATTGCGAAACAAATCGCATTAGCGCTGCGTGATGAAGTGGATGACTTACAAAAAGCCGGTATTGGGATCATCCAAATTGATGAACCGGCATTGCGTGAAGGCTTACCTCTGCGCCAAGATGAGTGGGCAGAATATCTGAAGTGGGCAGTTGATGCGTTTAAATTAAGCGCCGCAATTGCCGAAGATGATACCCAGATCCACACCCATATGTGTTATTGCGAGTTCAATGACATCATGGATTCTATCGCGGCATTGGATGCAGATGTTATTACTATCGAAACGTCGCGTTCGGATATGGATTTATTGGATGCATTTGAAGATTTCGATTATCCAAATGAAATTGGTCCCGGTGTGTATGACATTCACTCACCAAACGTACCGAGTGTTGAATGGATTGTTGCCCTGCTGAGAAAAGCGGCGAAGCGCGTGCCTGTTGAGCGTTTATGGGTTAACCCAGACTGTGGCTTAAAAACCCGTGGTTGGCCGGAAACACGTCAAGCATTGGCTAACATGGTGGAAGCGGCGAAAAAACTCCGTAACGAACAGTCAGATTAAAACGAGTGACATCATAAACTAAGGCAGGAATTTCCTGCCTTAGTTTTATCGCTAACCTTGATACAGCTTCAAAACTTAACCAAACAGTTTTGCTTTCAACAGGTTCATACCAATAGAAGCCAGATCAACATTCTCAGGCACTTCACCTTCAGGTGTTGCACCATCAACTAATTGTGGCAGATATTTAGCGATCAAATCTGTTGTTGATTGCGCATCAAGGCCCACACTTTGAGCTAATTCTTGGATATTGACGTTGCCAAACACTTGCGTTAACTGGCTAGCATCAATAGGTAAGTTTTCCCCTTCACCAATCCATGACGAAACAATTCCACCGAAACCTTGTTGATTAAATTTTTCGATGACACCAGTTAAGCCGCCTTGATTTTCAACCCAATCAATAACGGATTGAAATTGCTGCATTTTGTCACCTGCGACCATACCCATTACTTGTTCGAATAGACCCATGTTGACTCCTAAACAATATGTCAATAGATGCTCTCAATTATTAGTATGGAGCATTATTTAAAAATAGTAGGCGGCTATTTTGGTCAATTTGAGCAGGGCGTCAATGAGAAATGATGATTTAGTCATAACTAAGCATAGCGCAACGAAATGATAACCGTATAAATAGCCCACTATGTTGGGTAAATACACATCACAATTTTTATCACATTACTGTGTGAATGATTTCCCAATGGTGCGTGAGATTAATATCATTTAAAAACAACTAAATGCATTTAAATTGGTTATTTTTTATATTATTCGTAATGTGATGATAGTCATGTGTTTGTGAATTTTGTTATGTAAAAATTCACATCAGTCACAAAGATTAACAACATCAGGGGTCATTATGGGAAAATTCGTTAAGAATGTTGGCGTTATTGGCCTTGGATCTATGGGGATGGGGATTGCGCAATCGCTTATAAAAAATAATATTCCCACCTATGGATTTGATTTAAACCAAGATGCTTGCGAAAGCCTATTGGCCAATGGTGCAAAAGCAACAGGTCAAAATGCCGCTGAATTTGCACAACAATTAGATGCTCTATTACTCGTGGTTGTGAATGGGCGTCAAGTCGAATCGATTTTATTCGCAGGGGAAACGCCTCTTGTCGAGCAACTTCGCCCTGAGACCATAATTGTTCTACATAGTACTTTGTCCGCAGAGCAGACTAAACACATTGCACAGCGACTTTCAGCTTATCAACTCGCGTTAGTTGATGCGCCAATATCAGGGGGCGCGCTTAAGGCATCTGAAGGTAAATTAACCGTGATGGCATCAGGCTCACCGGTACTATTTGAATCGCTAGCCGAGGTATTTAATGCGATTTCTGAGCGCTTATACCGTGTTGGTGATGAGGTGGGTTTAGGCTCTACCGTCAAAACTATCCATCAGTTACTTGCTGGCGTACATATTGCCGTTGCGGCAGAAAGTATGGCATTAGCTGCAAAGGCGGGTATTGACCTTGATGTTATGTACGATGTTGTCACGCATGCCGCGGGGAATTCATGGATGTTTGAAAATCGTATGCAGCATGTGCTTGACGGTGATTATACGCCTAAATCGTCGGTCGATATTTTTGTTAAAGATTTAGGGTTAGTCATGGAAACAGGAAAAGCGTTAAATTTCCCACTACCACTTGCGGCAACGGCACATCAGATGTTTATTTCTGCAAGTAATGAAGGTTTTGGCCATCAGGATGACAGCGCAGTGATTAAAACATTTAAAGGAATTTCTTTACCGGAGAAAAAAGCATGACGGTGAAATTAGGTGTGATTGCGGATGATTTTACGGGCGCCACAGATATTGCAGGTTTCATGGTACAAAATGGCTGGCGAGTGGTTCAACTACTGAATGAACCCAATGACAGCACGCCAGTACCTCAAGACATTGATGCCATCGTCATCAGCTTGAAAAGCCGTTCTTGCCCTGTTGATGAGGCGGTTGATACATCAATCAATGCTTGTAACTGGTTAACGCAAAAAGCGCAGTGTCAGCAAATTTTCTTCAAGTACTGTTCAACCTTCGATTCAACAGAGCAAGGCAATATTGGCCCTGTTACTGATGCATTGATGAAACAACTCGATACTGATTTGGCATTAGTGTGTCCCGCACTTCCCGTTAATGGACGCACGGTTGTTCATGGGCATTTATTTGTGAATGGTCAGCTACTTAATGAAAGTGGTATGCAACATCACCCAGTGACACCAATGACCGATGCGAATTTATTGCGAGTGATGGAAAAGCAGTCGCAAGGTAAGGCTGGGTTAGTTTCATTGATGGATGTCCAGCAAGGTAGCGAAATCATTGCAAAGCAATTAGCGGATCTCGCTAATCAAGGTATGAGTTATGCGGTTATCGACGCTTTAACGATGAATGATTTATTACCCATCGCAGCGGCTGTAAAAAACATGCCGTTATTAACGGGAGGCTCTGGATTGGGAGCCGCATTAGCTAACATCGAGACTAACAGCCCTTGGGGCGCAAGTGCAGGGCGTGGTGAAAAGCCATCAGCACAAGGGCGTAAGAGTGTTATTTTATCCGGCAGTTGCTCGGTAATGACCAATAAACAAGTACAACATTACCAAAAAATCGCCCCGGCTAAAGCGTTAGATGTTGGTGAGTGTTTGCACAATCAACATTACGCTCAATCACTAGCAACATGGGTAATGGAGCAACAAATAACCGGATTAGCACCGCTATTATATGCGACGCAACCACCTGAATTATTAAAACAGATTCAAGAAAAATATGGCGCATCACAGTCAAGTGCAGCAGTAGAGAATGTGTTTGGTCAAGTTGTCGAGTTATTACAAGCGCAAGGTTACAACACGTTTATTATTGCCGGCGGTGAAACGTCAGGCAAGGTGGTACAAAGCCTGGGTACAGAACAATTAAGCATCGGCGTTCCAATTGCGCCCGGTGTGCCATGGGTACAAGATTTAGCAAGCGGTAACTGGTTGGCACTGAAATCTGGCAATTTCGGTCAGGAGAATTTCTTCCAGTTTGCACAGGAGATGTTTAATGATTGATGAAAAAGTACTGCGCCAAGAACTCGCTGATTGGGCGAAGTCAATGTTCAACCGTGGTTATAGCAGCGGTGGTGCAGGTAATATTAGTGCACGATTATCGGATGGCTGCATTATTGTCACGCCAACCAATTCAAGTTTTGGTGATTTAGATCCCGAGCGACTGAGTAAGTTAGATGCGCAAGGAAAGTGGATTGATGGCGATAAGCCAACGAAAGAAGTTTCTATGCATATGGCAATGTATTCCCAGCGCCCTGATTGCCAAGCGGTTGTTCACTTGCATTCACCTTGGCTAACCGCACTTTCTTGCTTACCAGAGTTAGATACAGCGAATTGCTTACCGCCGATTACCCCTTACTATGTGATGCGGGTGGGTAAATTACCGCTGATTAAATATTTGCCACCGGGGGATGACCGTATTGGTGAAGAGATAGCCAGATTAGCACCGGATCATAATGCAGTCTTGTTATCCAATCATGGCCCTGTTGTCGGGGGGAAAACGTTAAGGCAAGCCTTTTTCAATGCTGAAGAACTAGAAGATACAGCACGCTTGTACATTACATTGCGCCCACACGGTTTCACCACATTGACGCCAGAGCAAGTCCAAGAGCTCGAAAGTCGTTATCCGCAAAAATGAGGAAATAGAAATGGCAAAATTCGCTGCGAACCTCAGCATGATGTTTAACGAAGTCCCTTTTATACAGCGTTTTGAGCGAGCCGCTCAAGCGGGTTTTACGGGGATTGAGTATCTGTTTCCGTATGAAGAAGACGCAGATGCTATTGCTAACGAATTGAACAAGCACCAATTAACGCAAGTGTTATTTAATATGCCAGCGGGCAATTGGGGCATCGGTGAGCGCGGTATGGCATCGATTCCTGGGCGTGAAGAGGAATTTGCTCAAGGAGTTGAAATCGCACTGCAATACGCCAAGGCACTAGGTTGTCAGCAAGTTCATGCTATGGCGGGAAAAGTGGATGAAAAATTCACAATAGAACAACAAAAAGCCTGTTATATCAAAAATATTCAATATGCTGCCGAGGTAATGGCACCGCATGGCATTAAGGTGTTAATTGAGCCAATTAATACGCGTGATATGCCCGGCTATTTTTTAACTACCCAAAGGCAAGCCGAAGCATTGTTACCCGAAATTGCACGTGAAAATGTGTTTATTCAATTGGATTTATATCACTGCCAAATCATGGAAGGTGATTTATTGAAAACAATCGAACGCTTATGGGGTAAATTTAGTCATATTCAGATAGCGTCAGTTCCTTTTCGCCATGAACCAGATAATGGTGAAGTGAATTACCCATGGATTTTCAATCAACTGGATGAAATGGGCTATGAAGGCTGGTTAGGATGTGAATATCATCCTGCGGGTCGTACAGAAGACGGATTGAGCTGGCTCAAACAAGCGCAGAAATAAACAGGAAACAACATGATCCCTTCAGAACGTCGTGATTTTATTTATCGTTACGTACATGAGTACCAAACCGCGTCAATTAATGATTTGGTGGCGCTGATGAACGTATCGCATATGACGGTTCGACGTGATATTCGCATGTTGGAAGAAGAAGGGAAAGTGATCGGTATTAGCGGTGGCGTTAGGTTGAATGATGCATTACGCCAAGAGTTACCTTGGAGTGAAAAGGCACGTCTTCATCATGGCAGCAAGCGAGAAATAGGCCAATTTGCCAATTCATTAGTTGAAGATGGGCAGGTGGTTTATCTCGATGCGGGCACGACAACATTCGAAATAGCGCGTGTGCTGGGTGAGCGATTCAACCTAACCATTGTCACTAATGATTTTTCTATCATGCAGTATTTGATGAGTAAATCGCAGCTTAACCTGTACCACACCGGGGGGCAGGTAGATAAACGCAACCATTCTTGTGTCGGCAATACCGCGGCCATGATGTTGCAAACCTTAAATGTGGATGTGGCTTTTATCAGTACAAGTTCATGGGATTTACTGCATGGTGTTTCGACACCCCATGAAGAAAAAGTACAAATTAAACAAACTTTACTGGATGTAGCTCGGCGTTGTGTGTTGGTCTCCGATAGTAGCAAGTTCGGCAAATATGGCATGTTTCGTGTTTGCCCTCTCAATCAGTTACACGACATCATTTGTGATGACCAATTACCGAGTGATGCAGTGCAACGGATAACAGAACAAAATATAAAACTTCATTTAATAAAAACATAAGACCTAAAACATCTTACCTACAAATGAATAGCCTATAAATCGGCTATTTCAGGAGAACGACAATGAAAGTTATTATTACTGGTGGCGCTGGCTTTCTGGGTCAGCAGCTAGCCACTGCTTTGCTTAAAAATAACCAAGGGTTAAATTTCAAACAACTTATTTTAGCGGATATTCAATGCCCTACATCACCGATTGATGATGAGAGAGTCAGTTGTATCGCTTTAGATCTCACTCAACAAGGTGCCGCAGATAAGCTAATTGATGCACAAACAGATGTGGTATTCCATCTTGCAGCAATCGTGAGTAGTCATGCAGAAAGTGATTTCGATTTAGGCATGAAGGTCAACTTTGAAGCCACTCGCCAGCTATTGGAAGCGGCTCGTGCTAAAAACCCAGCGATTAAATTTATGTTTACCAGCTCACTCGCGGTATTCGGTGGTGAACTGCCAGACGTGATTACAGATCTCTGTGTTGTGAATCCACAATCCTCTTATGGTGCGCAAAAAGCGATGTGTGAGTTGATGGTTAATGACTATTCACGCAAAGGTTTTGTTGATGGGCGGGTTATGCGTTTACCGACAATTAGCATTCGTCCAGGCGTACCAAATAAAGCTGCATCTTCATTTGCCAGCGGCATTATTCGTGAACCTTTAAAGGGTATTGAGAGCGTCTGCCCAGTCTCGCCAGAACTGGCTTTATGGTTATCGAGTCCAGAAACAGTTATCAACAACTTTATTCATGCAGTCAGTATTCCAGCCGATAAATTGGGTCAATCGCGCACGGTGAATTTACCGGGTATCACCGTTACGGTACAAGAAATGATTGATGCATTGCGTGATGTTGCAGGGCAACAAGCCGTTGACCTGATCCGCTTTGAACCAGATGAGGCGATTAATCGTATTGTGGCGAGTTGGCCGGGTAAATTTGATATCAGTCGTGCGTTAGCGCTAGGTTTTCGTGCTGATGGTTCCTTTGGTGATGCGATCCGTTCGTTTGTCACTCATCACGGCTCAGCCAAATAGGGGATAAGCCATGTCCTATATTCCTGTTATTGGCCTTGCGGTGGCCATATTTGTCCTGATCTTCTTGGTATTAAGAACGCGTGTTCATGCGTTACTAGCCATGTTGATTGCAGCGACCATCGCCGGTATCTCTGGTGGTTTAACAGCAGCAGAAACAGTGACGATAATTACCAAAGGATTTGGATCAACGCTCGGTAGTATCGGTATTGTTATCGGCCTTGGGGTCATGATGGGAAGGGTGCTCGAAGTGTCGGGTGCAGCGGAACAAATTGCCTACAGTTTTATTAAATGGTTAGGTAAAAAACGCGAAGAATGGGCGTTAGCCATTACCGGTTATATTGTCAGTATTCCAATCTTTGTCGATTCGGCTTTCGTTATCTTATATCCATTGGCAAAAGCATTGGCAAAAAATGGTAAGCGTAACCTCTTAACGCTAGGTGTTGCATTGGCGGGTGGTTTGGCTGTAACCCACCATACAGTTCCTCCGACGCCGGGGCCTTTAGGTGTCGCAGGTATTTTTGGTGTTGATATCGGCGCGATGATTTTAGCGGGTATGGTACTGGCAGTCCCTTGTGTTATTGGTATTGTTTTATATGCAAAATGGTTAGCAGTTAAGTACCCTGAGTTCGTTCCTGCGGATCTGGATAATGAAGAGTTGCAAGACGTCCATGCGCGTTATTTGGAAGAAAAAGCCAATAAACCGTTACCAAGCTTATTTTTATCCGTATTACCTATCCTTACCCCAATTTTACTGATCTTTATTAATGCGATTAATGGGTTATTACTGAATACAGAAACTTTCCAAGGTATGGAGAACAATTGGTATTTCCAAACGTTTGAATTCCTTGGGGCACCGATTATTGCTTTATCTATCAGTGTTCTGATTTCTGTATATACCTTGATGCCGAAAGCGACGAAAGAAGAAGTTATCGACCGCATGGAAGAAGGCTTACAAGCGGCAGGTATCATCTTATTAGTCACCGGTGCGGGTGGGGCGTTAGGCGCAGTACTACGTGATAGTGGTACAGGTAATATCTTAGCTGAGCATGTGGCAAGCTTACCAATTACACCAGTATTAATTCCTTTTATTATCGCGACATTAGTTCGATTAATTCAGGGTTCTGGGACGGTCGCAATGATAACGGCAGCATCTATTTCTGCTCCAATCATTAGCCAGATACCGGATATTAACTTATTGGTTGCAGCGCAAGCGGCGACAATGGGGTCTCTGTTCTTCGGTTATTTCAACGACAGCCTGTATTGGGTTGTGAACAGGATGATGGGGATCAAAGATGTTAAACAACAAATTATGGTCTGGTCTATTCCAACAACAATAGCTTGGGCAATAGGTTTAGTTGGCGTCTTAATCCTTGATGTAATTCTCTAAATTGTAAATATTCTTATTCATGCCACTAATTCAAAGCGCCTTTAAGGCGCTTTTTTCGATTACGGCGAATTTTCATCTATACTCATGGCATCTTGGTCGTGCAATAATGATTTAATTGTGATCTGAATCTCATTTTAATGAAATTAATATGATTACGTTTTCATTAAAAGCGATATTGGTCACTAAAATTATGTCTGTTTATCACTATATTAATATCAACGTATTAATAAGAACGAATAAATTTAATGATGCCATTGTGTAAAGGAGTTTGATATGTCCGACGTTTTCCACTTAGGTTTAAAAAAGAGTGACTTACAGGGTGCAACCGTAGCGATTGTTCCTGGGGATCCTAACCGTGTTGAAAAAATTGCACGTCTGATGGATAACCCTGTACACCTTGCGTCATTGCGTGAATTTACTTCTTGGCGTGGTGAGCTTGACGGAAAAGCTGTTATTGTTTGTTCAACCGGTATTGGTGGTCCATCCACGTCAATCGCAGTCGAAGAGTTAGCTCAACTTGGTATCCGTACTTTCTTACGTATTGGTACAACCGGTGCTATTCAAGAAAATATTAATGTCGGTGATGTATTAGTCACCACAGGTGCGGTACGCCTAGATGGCGCTAGCCAGCATTTCGCCCCACTTGAATACCCTGCAGTCGCTGATTTCACTTGTACAAATGCGTTGTATGCAGCTGCAA
Organism: Providencia heimbachae ATCC 35613; assembly: GCF_001655055.1. Taxonomy (GTDB): domain Bacteria; phylum Pseudomonadota; class Gammaproteobacteria; order Enterobacterales; family Enterobacteriaceae; genus Providencia; species Providencia heimbachae. Next base: position 177,704 of record NZ_LXEW01000037.1, read on the forward strand.
AAGATGCTGGTGCAACAGTTCATGTCGGCGTGACGGCGTCTTCAGATACTTTCTATCCTGGCCAAGAGCGCTATGACACTTATTCAGGCCGTGTTATGCGCCATTTCAAAGGGTCAATGAAAGAGTGGCAAGCGATGGGCGTGATGAACTATGAAATGGAATCAGCAACGCTGTTAACCATGTGTTCAAGCCAAGGTTTACGTGCAGGTATGGTTGCGGGTGTTATTGTGAATCGTACGCAGCAAGAAATTCCAAACGAAGCACTATTGAAGAAAACAGAAGGCAATGTATTGAGCATTGTTGTTGAAGCTGCTCGCCGCCTACTGTAGTCACTAATTTACTGGCCCGCTTATTCATTTTCACTCGGTTGTGATTACCCTGTAAGCGGGCTCAGTTTCCTATCTGATTATTTTCGCTACTGTTATTCGCTCTATTTGTCAGTCCCTATCTAAATTGCAGAGACTTTTCTTATTTTTTAATGAAAAGATCTGTTATTGTCATATTACAATTAACAATATATTTCCCTTAATAATTCAAATTGTAGCTAGTCGCTAGCTTCACATACATCGAATAGCCAATAGAAAGTCAACAATGCAACAACGCGACAACGCGACAACGCGACAACGTGAATTATGGCGGATAGATACTCTAAATAATTCAAGGTGTAGCTAGGCGACAAGAGCATGAGCCGCTTGGAGCATACATCAGTATGTGACGAGTGTGAATGCGCGTAGTCAACAACGCTATAACGTGAATTATGACGAGTATAAAAGGAATTATTTATGTCAACAACACCCCCTCTCCACCCTTCAGTACTACCTCTAACTGGCGGGATTAACTTCCGTGATTTAGGCGGAAAGAAGCTCCCAAACGGCAACAAAATAAAGTCGGGTAAGCTGTTTCGTTCAGGTGCATTAGACCGTTTAACCGCTGATGATCAAGCCATTTTGCAAACTCAAAAATTATTCCAAATTTTGGATTATCGTGATGACGCAGAGATACGCGATAAACCCGATTTAGTCTGGGATGGTGCCCATTATATTCATGCGCCTGCTAACCCGATGGCAAAAGAAGTCAGTGCCAATTTAGATAAGCTAACCCCAGAAGTACTGGAACAATTTGATCCTCAAGCTTTTATGTTCCGTTTATACGAACTACTACCATTAAATAATCCCGCTTATCACCAGTTGGTTAACTTACTAAAACAGCCAGAAAAAGGTGGAATAATTCAGCATTGTGCGGTTGGTAAAGATAGAACAGGTGTTGGTTCTGCTTTGGTACTTTTTGCTCTGGGCGCGGATTTAGACACAGTGATGGAAGATTATTTACTAACCAATGAAACGTTAGCGCCTTTCCGTAAAATTCTATTAGAAGAACATGCTCATAGAATGAGTGATAGCGTACTGAAAAAATTCGATTACGTTTACTCCGTTCGTGAAGAGTTCTTGATGACAGCCTTAAACAGCATCGACAACCATTATGGTAGCGTTGACAAGTGGTTAGCAAAAGATTTTGGCTTAGATAATGCGGGTCGCGATTCATTACAAAGCCATTTTCTCGAATAACAATAATATTCAATCTGCAATGAAACTATTTTTTATTATTTTGTTGTAGATTGATTTATTTGAGTTTCGTATTCTGAATCTTTCAAGGCTCGGCTTGGCGATAAGAGCACGAGCTAACCCACGAACTCATAATAGGAAATAGCCTTTGACTCTCAATGAAATCGTCACCATCGTCACTGACTTTACCCGTGAACATGAAATATGGGCACTGCCTATTATTTTCTTTCTTGCATTTGGGGAGTCGCTGGCATTTTTATCTCTATTGCTACCTGCAACCGTTATTTTATTGGGGCTCGGCGCCTTAATTGGTGAGAGTGATATTGTATTTTGGCCAGTTTGGCTCTCTGCTGCACTAGGGGCATTCTTTGGCGATTGGGTATCCTATTGGTTTGGTTTTCATTACAAAGAAAACGTCCGCAAAATGTGGCCTATTTCGCGTAATCCTCAAATGATTGATAAAGGGCATCGCTTCTTTGAACGTTGGGGGGTATGGGGAATATTTTTTGGGCGTTTTTTTGGTCCCTTTAGAGCGGTTGTCCCCTTAGTCGCTGGAATTTGCGCGATGCCTCAACGTTATTTTCAGTTAGCGAATATTACATCAGCCATGATTTGGGCATTTGGTATTCTCGCACCAGGCGCACTAGGCTTACGCTGGTTTGCTAGTTGGATTAGCTAAGCTGCGAAGCGGCTCGCAAAAAAATGGAGATAGTCTAAATTACCTCTGGACACTTATACAGTATCCCATTACCTTACTCTAGACTTTGTAAGGTAAGGATTTAATCGTGGATACCTCTCTTTTATATGCAGTTATTGGCGTTTTAAGTGGCATTTTAATCGGCGGCTTAGCAGCTTGGTTTTCTATCGCACAAAAAATAATGCAAAAAGATCAGGAACTGCAAAATAGTCATCGCCAACTGGTGGTGAGTGAAGAAAAAAGCAGATATTTGACCCAATGGAAAGAGGAGTATGATCGGCTTGATCAAGAGTTAAGAACCCAAAGGGACATTAACCGCGAACAAGAGGCCGAACTTAGAGAAGTGATCACACGCTTTGAGCAAAGCCAGCTAGCGAACGAAGAAAAACAACGTATCTTACAAAATAGCGAACAAAGACTAACGGCACAATTTGAAAATCTAGCGAATCGTATTTTTGAACAAAGTGAACGGCGAGCATCAGAACAACAACAAAAAAGCTTACTCGCAATGCTATCGCCTTTTCGTGAACAGTTGGAAGGGTTCCGTCAGCAAGTTCAACAAAGCTTTGGTGAAGAAGCCAAAGAGCGTCACACTTTAGCGTATGAAATAAGACAGTTACAGCAACTTAATAATCAAATGACCAAAGAAGCTGTTAACCTAACACGTGCGCTAAAAGGCGATAATAAAATACAAGGAAATTGGGGGGAAACAATCCTTACCCGTATTTTAGAGGTGTCAGGTTTACGCGAAGGCAGCGAATTTGAAACCCAAGTTAGTATCAATACAGGGTATAATAGCCGGTATCAGCCTGATGTGATAATCCACCTTCCTGAAGGAAAAGATGTGGTGGTGGATGCCAAAATGTCCTTGGTCTCCTATGAGCAATATTTCAATAGTGAAGATCCTAACGAACAACAATTAGCACTGAAAAATCATGTGGCCTCTATCCGCAATCATATGCGAATGCTGAGCCGTAAAGATTACCATCAACTACCGGGTATCCGCTCGTTGGACTATGTACTTATGTTTATTCCAATTGAGCCAGCTTATTTATTGGCATTAAAAGAAGCACCTGAACTACTTGATGAAGGCATAAAACAGAATATCATGTTGGTTTGCCCTTCCACATTACTGGTGGCAGTGCGGACAATTAATAATATTTGGCGCTATGAACGCCAAGGGCAAAATGCTCAAGAAATAGCAGAAAAAGCAGCGAAGATGTACGATAAGCTGCGTTTGTTTGTAGACGATATGCAAGTTTTAGGCGCCAGTCTTGATAAAGCGAATAATACTTACCAATCGGCGATGAAACGCCTCGCCCAAGGCCGAGGAAATTTAATCAGTCAGGCGGAAAGTTTTAAAGAGCTAGGGGTGGAAATAAAACAACCTATTGAACCTCAACTTGTTGAACGATCACTCAACTCGAATTGTGCTGAATCGTAGAGTTCTAATAGGGTTTTACCCCAAAGGCTGTTACACTTCTTACAAAAGATTGAATTATAAGCAGGCATGAAAGAAATGACAGAACCAACTAAAGAAACCATTGATTTTGGTTTCCGCACCGTAGGCAAAGAAGATAAAGCTGGCCTTGTGGCGAATGTTTTTCACTCTGTAGCATCAAAATATGACTTGATGAATGACTTAATGTCCTTTGGAATTCATCGCATCTGGAAACGTTTCACAATCGAAGCAAGTGGCGTACGTCGTAACCAGCGCGTTCTTGACCTTGCTGGTGGAACAGGCGATCTAACCGCTAAATTTTCCCGCTTAGTGGGTGAAAAAGGCGAAGTTGTCCTTGCGGATATTAATGACTCAATGCTAAAAATGGGGCGTGAAAAATTACGTGACCTAGGTATTGTAGGCAACGTCAACTATGTTCAAGCTAACGCAGAAGAACTGCCATTCCCAGATAACCATTTTGACTGCATTACCATTTCTTTTGGCTTGCGTAATGTCACTGACAAAGATAAAGCACTGCGCTCCATGTTTAGAGTTTTAAAACCAGGTGGACGTTTGCTGGTACTTGAATTCTCTAAGCCAGTTCTTGAGCCACTGAATAAAGCTTATGACGCTTATTCATTTCATATTTTACCGCGTATTGGCCAAGCTATCGTTAATGATCCAGATAGCTATCGTTATTTAGCTGAGTCTATCCGTATGCATCCAAATCAAGAAACCTTAAAGGGTATGATGGAAAATGCTGGGTTTGAGCAAGTGACTTATAACAACATGACCGGCGGCATTGTCGCATTACACAAAGGGTTTAAATTCTAAGATGGAAGCGCCATCAGCACATATCGAAAATCAAAATACAGTTTTGTATTCTGTGATGACAGCATTGATGGAAACTTCTCTTAATCACATGTTGTTTAAAGAAAAGGTCTTAAAACCCGCAAGAATGCGCTTAGCGGGAAAAGTCATGTCGATTGAGTTAAAAGAGCTTAATAAAACATTAACGTTAATTTTTGATCAAAACCATGTTGATGTGTTAAGCCAATGGACTGAACCTGCTGATTGCACGATCAAAACATCGCTATTTACTTTGGCGAAGTTAAAAGATAAACAACAACTTTCACAGCTCATAAACCGTGGCGACATCGTGATTGAAGGGGATATGCAGATTGTACAGCATTGGTCTTCTTTACTGGATTTAGCAATTTGGAATCCAGCACACTATTTATCACCCTATATTGGCGACGTTGCTGCTGAAGGTATTGGTAAGGTTTTGCAAAAAGGTGCATGTCTGGCATCTCACTTAGTTAAGCGCCAAAAAACCTATATAAAAGACACTGTTTTAGAAGAGTGGAAAATGGCACCTAGCCAGCTAGAATTAGCCTATTTTAGCGATGAAGTTGAGCAAGTCTCAACAGCCATGAGCAAATTGGAGCAAAGACTAAGCCAGTTGGAGGAGAAGAATGACTCCCGGTGAAATAAAACGCCTTTACTTTATTATTCGGGTTTTTCTCTCTTACGGATTAGACGAGTTAATTCCCAAAATTAAACTGACGCTGCCGTTAAGAATAGGGCGTTTGGGTTTCTTTTGGATCAAAAATAAGCATAAGGACAAAGCGGTTGGTGAAAGACTGCGTCTTGCCTTACAAGATCTTGGCCCTGTTTGGATCAAATTCGGTCAAATGCTTTCAACTCGCCGTGACCTCTTTCCCCCTGCAATTGCCGATCAACTCTCATTACTACAAGATAAAGTCGCTTGTTTCGATGGGAAGCTGGCTCGTCGCTATATTGAAGAGTCATTAGGTGGTCCGCTTGAGCAGTGGTTTGATGATTTTGATGAACAAGCGCTGGCCTCTGCTTCTATTGCTCAGGTACATACTGCGGTACTCAAAGAAAATGGTAAAAATGTCGTATTAAAAGTTATTCGTCCAGACATTCTACCCATTATCAAAGCAGACATTAAATTGATGTATCGCATCGCGAATTGGGTTCCTTTACTACCTGATGGTCGACGTTTACGTCCTAAAGAAGTGGTGCGTGAATACGAAAAAACATTAATTGATGAGCTAAATCTTTTACGTGAATCAGCTAATGCAATTCAGCTTCGACGTAATTTTGAAAATAGCTCAATGCTTTATATTCCTGAAGTTTATGCGGATTATTGCCGTGAAAACGTAATGGTTATGGAGCGTATATACGGCATTCCAGTTTCAGATATTGTGGCGCTTAAAGCACAAGGAACCAATATGAAACTTCTGGCTGAAAGAGGCGTAAAAGTCTTCTTCACTCAGGTATTTCGTGACAGTTTTTTCCATGCAGATATGCATCCAGGTAATATTTTTGTCAGTTATGAACATCCAGAAGATCCGCTCTATATCGGTATTGACTGCGGTATTGTCGGTTCGTTAAATAAAGAAGATAAGCGCTATCTTGCTGAAAACTTTATCGCTTTTTTTAATCGAGATTACCGAAAGGTTGCTGAACTACATGTTGATTCTGGGTGGGTACCGCCAGATACCAACGTCGAAGATTTTGAATTTGCGATTCGAACCGTCTGTGAACCTATTTTCGAAAAACCACTTGCTGAAATTTCATTTGGTCATGTGTTATTAAATTTATTTAATACCGCCCGCCGTTTTAATATGGAAGTGCAGCCACAGCTCGTTTTATTGCAAAAAACCTTACTTTACGTAGAAGGCTTAGGTCGCCAGCTTTATCCTCAACTTGATCTGTGGAAAACGGCTAAGCCCTTTTTAGAGGATTGGGTACATAGCCAAGTTGGTATACCTGCTATTACACAGGCTCTAAAAGAAAAAGCCCCCTACTGGGCTGAAAAAATGCCAGAAATCCCAGATCTTATTTATGGGGCGTTAAAACAGCATAAGTTTCTACAATCAAATATGGAACAATTGACTCAGCAACTAAAAAGTCAACATGGCAAGCAACGTAAATCTCAATACCTTTTAGGAATAGGTGCAACATTTATTCTTTGTGGTAGTTTATTCTTTATTTCAGACTTAACGCGAATTGCTGCAGTATTTATGGCTGCGGGTGCGATGTCATGGCTTGTGGGCTGGTTTAAAACTGGCGAAAAGTAAGTAAACTTTGTTTTGCGACAAGTTTATAAGGCTGTGAACATTTCCGTATTTTGCGCAGGTTGTATATAATAGAGCTAATAACAATTTGATCCCAAAACTATAGAGGTATTAACAATGGAATCAACTATTGCAATGGCTGCTTTCGGTAGTCCTTGGCAACTCATTATTATCGCTTTGCTTATTATTTTGATTTTCGGCACCAAAAAATTACGTTCTTTAGGTTCGGATTTAGGTGAATCACTCAAAGGCTTTAAAAAAGCAATGGGTGATGACGAAAAAGCAAAAGCAGAGCAAGATAAACAAGACGCTGATTTTGCAACTAAAAATATCACTGAACAACAGGCTTCTGAGAAAAAAGATAGTCCAGTTGAGAGCAAAAATAAAGAGCAGGGATAAACCGTGTTTGACATAGGTTTCACTGAACTGCTGCTCGTTGCAGTTATCGGTCTTGTTGTATTAGGCCCTGAGCGTCTACCAGTCGCAGTGAGAACTGTTGCTGGTTGGATCCGTGCTATGCGTTCTATGGCAGCGAATGTGCAAAATGAGCTATCACAAGAACTGAAATTGCAAGAGCTACAAGAGACTCTGAAAAAAGTTGAGGAGAAAGCCGGTATGGAAGCCCTTTCTCCTGAGCTAAAACAGTCTATGGACGAATTGCGCCAAGCTGCACAATCGTTGAAAACTGATTATCAAGCGACAACAAACGATATTGCATCAGAGTTGAATAAAGCAAAAGAGATAACAGAAAACTACGATACCGCAGTCAAGGATGCCACTATTCCGACACCTAGTGCTGAGCAAATCCAAGAGTCAGATCCAGACCCAGAGCATGCTGCTAAAATGGCTGCTGTTGTTGAAGTTGAAGAGCCGAAAGGCTTGTCAACAAAAGACAATACTGCACAACTTGATACTAAAGCAAAAAACTCTAATCAAATAGAAAGCGAAAAATAACAATGGCTGTAAATGATACTCAACCACTTATTAGCCACCTCATCGAACTCAGGAAACGGCTGCTAAACTGCTTGATTACGGTTTTAATCGTGTTTGCGGCGCTGGCTTATTTTTCAAATGATATTTATAGGCTGGTTGCAGCCCCATTGATTGATAAGCTACCTGTCGGTTCGCAAATGAGTGCTACTGACGTGGCCTCGACGTTTTTTACCCCGATTAAATTGACTATGATGGTATCTGTTTTTGTTTCGATACCGGTTATTCTTTATCAAATCTGGGCATTTATTGCACCCGCACTGTATAAGCATGAACGTAAGTTGATGCTACCACTGCTGGTATCGAGCAGTTTCTTATTTTATCTCGGAATGGCATTCGCCTATTTTGTGGTGTTCCCACTCGCTTTTGGCTTCTTTGTTAAAACAACGCCTGATAGCGTAAATTTCATTCCAGATATTAGTAAATACCTCAGTTTTGTTATGACGTTATTTATGGCATTTGGTGCCGCATTTGAAGTACCGATTGCGATTATTCTATTGTGCTGGACGGGTGTTACGACACCGGAATCCCTTAAGAAAAAACGTCCATATATCCTTGTCGGAGCCTTTATTGTGGGGATGTTTTTGACCCCACCAGATGTGCTTTCACAGACTTTACTCGCGGTTCCCATGTACTTGCTCTTTGAGCTTGGTGTTTTATTGTCTAACTTCTATGTAGGGAAAGGCAGAAAACGCGGAGAGGGTGAAGAGGAAGAGGAAACCGAAGAGTCATAGTTGCCTGCGTGATTAGACAAGCTGTATTAGAGTTAAAAAGCCCATTTATGGGCTTTTTATTTATCTGCCTTTTTAAATTGCTTGTTATCCATGACCTTAGGCACACTCTTATTTAATATATTGAGTAATAAAATTGAGCGTGATTCCCCATTAGGTTCATCAAAAATAGCTTGAACGCCAGCAAAAATACCGTCAGTAATAATCACACTATCACCCTGATTTGGAATATCGGGCGCAACAGAATGTGCAATAGGTGCTTGCTGTAGTAATTCAATAATCTCACTAGGAACTTCAGCAGGTAATTGCCCAAAGCGAATAAAATGACTAACACCACGTGTTGATTGAATAGTGGTGGTATGAATTTCGTTATGATCAAATTTCACGAATAGGTAATTTGGAAATAGCGCTTCGTTAACGGTTATCCGCTTGCCTCTAACGACCTTTTCCATTTCAGTCATTGGTGTCATGCAGATGACACTTTGTCTATTCAAGTGCTCGATTGCCCTATCAATTTGGCCTCGTTTGCAATAAAGCAGATACCATTTTTCCATTTTATAAATTCCACACAACAAAATTATGCTTATGATAACAAATTAAGGCATAACAATGTGACTAATGAATTACATATCAATATCATTCATATGCCCAGTATATTTCAAGTCGCAGGGAGTGTTGATTGCAGTGAGCTACTCGGGCCATATACTTGAGTATGCTTGTCGAGCTATCTTTTTTGACCATCTGCATGCACTTTGAATTATTTTGGAGATAGTTGTTAGTATATATTAATTCAATACTTATATGAGTTAACCTAATCATAAAGGAAACATAATGGATATTTTTTTACTGAGTAATGGCAAACTTCCCGGCAACCCAGTATGGCTGAGCTACGCATTGCCACGCATTAACGAGATGGTTGCACGTAAGAACATAAAATCCGCTGTATTAGTTCCTTATGCCGTTTTACGTGGTTCCCATGATGAGAGAGCCGAGCAACTTACAGAAGCCCTTGGAATTAAGGTCACTTCAATTGAACACTTTTCGAGCCCTTTCGAAGCAATAGAACAAGCAGAATGTATTCTAGTCAGTGGTGGTAACACTTGGTGGCTTAACAAATGCTTACATGAAAATGGATTAATTGTTGCCATCCAGCGTGCAGTGAGAGAACGCGGTGTACCTTATATTGGTTGGAGTGCTGGGTGTAATGTTGCAACCCCAAGTATTCGTACTACGAATGATATGCCGGTAAGTAATGCAGCTATCATGCCATCACTCGGTTTATTCCCATTACAGATTAACCCTCACTATATTGATGCCAACATTTCAGGACATATGGGTGAAACCCGTGATGAAAGGCTGCAAGAGTTCTGTGTGATTAATCCTCATGAAGTTGTTGTGGCACTCAGAGAAGGGAGTGGTTTACAAATTAAAGGAAATGAGCTTCATTACTTCAGTGGTAAAAAAGAAGGCTTTAAGTTATTTCAACACAACCAAACTTTTCCTGAACAGTTTGACACTTTGTCATTAAAAAAATTAGTGCCTTTTGATTGCCAGTAAATTGGCGTTTTGACCAGAAATTAAATTATTTTTAAAGCGTTATATCCTCAAAATAATTCGAGTTGCAGGTAGGTGACAATTTTTATTTTTCACCTACAAGCAGCCTGAAGTATGACGAATATAGACACGAACTTGTAACCTTGGCCAGAGATCTTATAATGAGACCCTCCCCCTGTAATCGTAAAAGAAGATAATGAAATACCGTGACCTTAGAGATTTTATCGCGCAGCTTGAAAAGCAAGGCGAACTAAAACGCATTACGATGGAAGTCGATCCTTATCTTGAAATGACTGAAATCGCAGATCGCACCCTAAGAGCCGGGGGACCTGCTTTACTATTCGAAAACCCAAAAGGTTACAACATGCCGGTTCTGTGCAACCTATTTGGTACGACCAAGCGTGTTGCCATGGGAATGGGACAAGAAGACATTAAAGCGTTACATGATGTTGGCAAGTTACTCGCTTTTCTAAAAGAACCTGATCCTCCGAAAGGTTTTCGTGACTTGATTGATAAGCTACCTAAATTTAAACAAGTCCTGAATATGCCTGCTAAACGTTTAAATTCAGCACCTTGTCAGGAACAAATTTGGGTAGGTGATGATGTCGACCTGACTAAAATACCGGTTATGCATTGCTGGCCAGAAGACGCAGCACCTTTGATTACATGGGGGCTTACCGTTACTAAAGGGCCTCATAAAGAAAGGCAAAATCTAGGTATTTATCGCCAGCAGGTGTTAGGTAAAAATAAAGTGATCATGCGCTGGCTTTCCCATCGTGGTGGTGCTTTAGATTATCAAGAGTGGTGTCAGCAGCATCCGGGCGAAAAATTTCCTGTCGCAGTTGCATTAGGTGCCGACCCTGCCACCATTCTAGCAGCAGTAACACCTATTCCAGATACCTTATCCGAATATGCTTTTGCAGGTTTATTACGCGGTAATAAAACCGAAGTAGTGAAATGCATTTCAAATGATCTTGAAGTGCCTGCGGGTGCTGAAATTATTCTTGAAGGTTATATTGAACCCGGTGAAATGGCGCCTGAAGGGCCTTATGGCGATCACACAGGTTATTATAATGAAATTGATAATTTCCCCGTTTTCACGGTCACTCATGTTACTCAACGCCGTGATGCAATCTACCATTCAACTTACACAGGTCGTCCGCCCGATGAGCCCGCGGTTCTTGGTGAGGCACTAAATGAAGTTTTAGTGCCTATCTTACAAAAACAATTCCCTGAAATTGTGGATTTCTATTTACCACCAGAAGGGTGCTCATATCGTCTTGCTGTTGTTACGATGAAAAAGCAGTATGCAGGGCATGCAAAAAGAGTAATGATGGGCGTTTGGTCTTACCTGCGTCAGTTTATGTACACTAAATTTGTGATTGTTTGTGATGATGATATCAATGCACGTGACTGGAAAGATGTTATTTGGGCCATCACCACGCGGATGGATCCAGCTCGCGATACTATTATGATGGAAAATACGCCGATAGATTATCTCGATTTTGCATCACCGGTTTCAGGTCTTGGATCTAAAATGGGACTCGATGCGACAAATAAATGGCCGGGAGAAACCGACCGAGAGTGGGGGCGTCCTATAGTCATGACAGAAAGCGTTAAAACACGTATTGATGACATTTGGGAACAATTGAATATTTTTGAAAAATAAGAGAGAAACCATGGCAACATTGAGCTGCAAAGTCACATCAGTCGAATCCATAACGGATACGGTTTACCGGGTTATTTTGTTGCCAGATGGTCCTTTTCATTTTAAAGCGGGTCAATATTTAATGGTCGTGATGGATGAAAGAGACAAACGACCATTCTCAATGGCATCGACGTCGATGAACAAAGGAACTATCGAATTACATATTGGCGCATCAGATATCAACCTTTATGCAATGGCGGTGATGGATCGAATTTTAGAACAAAAACGCATCGATATTGATATCCCACACGGAAAAGCGTGGTTTAGGGAAAATAGCCAAAATTCAATGATTTTAATCGCAGGTGGAACCGGGTTTTCTTATACTCACTCGATTTTACTTGCCGCGCTTGCTGAAAATCCTTCTCGTGATATTACTTTTTATTGGGGAGGGCGCCAATTAGAGCACTTGTATGATCTTGGTGAATTACAGGCGCTTTGTGAACGTTATCCTAACTTGAAAATAGTGCCAGTTGTTGAACAGCCAGATGAATTATGGCGAGGTAGAACAGGAACAGTTCTCAGTGCGGTGTTAGAGGATTTTGGTGATTTATCCGCTCATGATATTTATATTGCAGGGCGTTTTGAGATGGCTAAAATCGCACGGGATCGTTTCTGTAGCGAACGGAATGCTAGGGCGGATAAGTTGTTCGGCGATGCCTACGAATTCATTTAATTCATCATATTTCATATTGTAGGGGTGTTGGCTTTACTCAGCTACCCAGGTCACATACTTATGTATGCTCCCTGGGATACCTTCGTTTGCCGCCTACCTACAATATGAACTATTTTGAATTTAGTATTGTTTTTCTGTGTATTTTCTATAACTGAGTGCAAGTTTAGTTTCCGCTATTTAGTGCTTTAATCGATTTTATCAGAATATTCAAACAAAAAAATCCCGCCCCTGACTAGGCGGGAACATTGACAAACATAACAATGTAACGGCAAAACTACTTAAATTCTTTCAATGATTGTGGCGATACCTTGACCGAACCCAATACACATAGTGGCTAAGCCAAATTGTTTATCGTTTTGTTCTAATTGATTAAGCAATGCGGTTGTAATCCTTGCACCGGAACAGCCTAGCGGGTGACCCAATGCGATGGCTCCACCACTTAAATTTACTTTTTCATCAATCTGGTTTTCCGGTAATCTCAGGCCTTTCATGCATGCGATAGACTGTGCAGCAAAAGCTTCATTGAGTTCAATGATATCAATATCGCTTAGGGATAATCCTGCACGTTTTAATGCCAATTCAGTGGCGGGAACTGGCCCAAATCCCATAATAGAAGGATCGCAGCCTACAACTGCCATTGCTCGAACTCTAGCTCGCGGTTTTATGCCTTGTTCTTTTGCATAACGTTCGCTAGTGAGTAACATGGCTGATGCCCCATCAGACAACGCCGATGAATTACCCGCAGTGACTGTACCGCTGACAGGGTCAAATGCAGGACGAAGAGCAGCTAAACCCTCAAGACTGGCATCAAATCGAATAACTTCATCATAATTAACTGAAATTAAATTACCGTTTGCATCATGCCCTTCAATGGGGACTATTTCATTACTGAACTTTCCATTTTTAGTTGCGAGTGTTGCTAAGTGGTGTGAACGTAAAGCAAATGCATCTTGCTCTTCACGGCTAATGTTATACATCTTGGCGAGCATTTCAGCCGTTAACCCCATCGCTCCTGCTGCTTTAGCAACGCGGAGCGTTAATTTAGGATTAAAATCAATACCATGGGTCATGGGTACATGACCCATGTGTTCGACGCCACCAATTAATACCGAATGAGCATCACCAGTCATAATTAATCTGCTAGCATCATGAAGGGCTTGCATGGATGAGCCACATAGTCGATTAACCGTAGTTGCAGGGACGGTATGAGGAATATCGGTTAGCAATGCTGCGTTTTTAGCGATATTAAACCCTTGCTCTAAAGTTTGTTGAACACAACCCCAAACAATGTCATTTAACGCTTTTTTACTAGCATTTGGGTTACGCTCAAAAATGGCATTCATCAGGTGTGCAGAGAGGTCTTCTGCTCTAACATGGCGAAATACTCCACCTTTTGAACGACCCATCGGTGTGCGTATTCCATCAATAATGACGACATTTTCCATAGGATTAACCTCTCACAACTTTTTTGACATCGATAGCCACAGCAGGTGGCAACGGGTAATATCTAGCGTTGGTAGCTGCTTTTTCTTTTAGCCCCTCAGGTACAGTATACAGAGGGCTTAAATGAGAAAAAGCTTCTGCGGTTTTAAGGTAGGATTGGCTGCCTAAAGTATCTAAATAGCAGAATACACCTCCGCGAAATGGTGGGAACCCAAGACCATAAACCAGTGCAATATCAGCATCAGTAGGGCTTTGAATAATTCCCTCTTCTAAGCACCGAACGACCTCGTTGATCATTGGTGTCATCATGCGAGCAATAATTTCTTCTTTCGTGAATGAGCGTTTTGTCAGGCTGATAGAAGCGAGCAATTCATCTGCTTGCGGATCATCGATTTTTTTCGGTTTGCCTTTTTTATCTTTTTCATATTGATAAAAACCTTTACCATTTTTTTGACCAAAACGTTGCTGCTCAAACATGACATCAATGGCATTTTTGCCTATTTTACTCATTCGCTCAGGAAAACCTTGAGCCATGACCTGCTCTGCATGAAATGCAGTATCGATACCAACAACATCAAGCAAATAAGCAGGTCCCATTGGCCAACCAAATTCTTTTTCCATCACTTTATCGATTTCTCTAAAGTCGGCACCATCTTGTAGCAGTAAGTTAAAACCTGCGAAATAAGGAAAAAGTACCCTATTCACAAAGAAACCAGGGCAGTCATTTACCACAATTGGGGTTTTACCCATTTTATTGGCGTAGGAAACCACTTTAGCGATAGTTTCATCAGATGTTTTTTCGCCTCGAATAATTTCAACCAGTGGCATGCGATGTACTGGATTAAAGAAATGCATACCACAGAAGTTTTCTGGTCGTTTTAATACTTTGGCGAGCTCAGTAATTGGGATCGTTGATGTGTTTGACGCCAAAAGGGTTTCGGGTGTGACTAGTGATTCTACTTCAGCCAAGACAGCCGCTTTAATTTTCGGATTTTCGACAACCGCTTCCACAATAATTTGTGAATTTTCAATTCCAGCATAAGATAAAGAAGGATGAATTGATGCGAGAGTGGTAGCCATTTTTGCTGCACTAATTCTTCCTCGCTCAAATTGCCCATTCAATAATTTCTGTGCTTCTTCAATACCAAGATCTAACGATTTCTCATTAATATCCTTCATTAACACAGGGATACCTTTACTGGCTGATTGGTAAGCGATGCCACCGCCCATAATTCCTGCCCCAAGTACTGCAGCTTGTGTTGGAGGGCTGACTTTTTGAGCGATTTTTTTACTGTTTGATTTAACTTGTTGATCGTTAAGAAAAACACTGACTAAAGCTTGAGCAACCTCACTGTGAGCTAAGGGGACAAACGCGGCTGTTTCATGCTTCAACGCTTCGTCACGAAAGCAGTTAGCTGCTTTTTCAATGGTATTCACCGCAGCCATCGGGGCTGGGTAATGTTTTCCAGCAACTTGATACACCATGCCTTTAGCGACATTAAAGCTCATTGTTTGTTCGATAGGGCTTAGCTTTAATGGTTCTAGTTTTGGTTGGCGCTTCTTCTGCCAATTAATTGCACCGCTAATTGCAGACTCAATGACACCAAGTGCAGACTGAGGGAGTTTTTCGGTTTCAACAATCGCATCAACTAAACCATACTTCAGCGCTTGTTGTGCGCCAAGATCTTTCCCTGCGGTAATGATCTCAAGAGCGCTATCAAGGCCTATTAGTCTCGGTAGGCGAACAGAGCCACCGAATCCGGGCATTATGCCAAGCTTAGTTTCGGGTAAACCGATACGAACATCGGGGGAGGCAATACGAAAATCAGTTGATAGCACGCATTCACAACCGCCGCCTAGTGCATAACCGTTGATTGCACAGAGAGTTGGAACCGGTAGATCTTCAATACGATTAAAGATGCTATTTGCATAACTTAGCCATTCGCTAAGGGTCTCTTTCGATGCTTCGAAAAGAGATAAAAATTCTTTAATATCAGCACCCACAATAAAAGCAGGTTTATCTGATCGAAAAATAACGCCTTGCAAATCAGATTGCTGTTCAAGGACAGTAACTGCTTCATCAAGTGAAGCCACGGTATGTGTATCCAATTTATTAATTGGTCCTGGCGCATTAAAAACCAGTTCTGCAATACCTTTATGCAACCATTGGATATAGATTGTTTCACTTTGATAAAGCATGCTGCTCTCCTTTATGTGGCTGGGGCATCTGGTATGACCAGATAAATTAAGTGTGACTAGAATGTTAATTAAATGCAAATGTTTAATAACAAAAATGGAACCGTGGTCACAGCAATTCAGGCAGTCAGAGATTTTATTTTATGATATTTTTGTTATTTATCAATTTGTTAGTTAAGAATTAAAACGAGATGCATACCCGTTAATATCATAACGTGCTAAGCTTGGATTTTCTGATTAATACTGAAAGGTTGAATGAAATGGAAAAACTGAATGTGCTCTATGCTGAACATATTAAAACGCTACAAGAAAGAACTCAGCAAGTTTTACAACGCAGCAAATTAGATGCTGTATTGATCCATTCAGGGGAGCCGTTACGTATCTTCCTTGATGACAGTGATTACCCGTTTAAAGTTAATCCTCATTTTAAAGCGTGGGTTCCTGTCACTGATGTTCCCCATTCATGGCTATTGGTCGATGGTGTTAATAAGCCTAAATTATGGTTTTACTCTCCCGTAGATTACTGGCATAGCGTTGAGCCATTACCAAATAGTTTTTGGACAAAAGATATTGAACTTATCCATTTAAAAAATGCGGATGATATTGGGGGATTGTTAGCAAGTCTGCCAAAAGAACATGTTGCTTATATTGGTTCTGCAACAGCGAGAGCAGAAGCACTCGGGATTTCTTTGCAAAATATCAATCCCAAACCTGTTTTAGACTATTATCATTTTCATCGCTCATATAAGACCGATTATGAACTGTACTGTATGCGTGAAGCACAAAAAATGGCAGTCAACGGGCATCTTTCTGCATTTGATGCATTTCAAGCGGAAATGAGTGAATTTGATATAAATATTAGTTATTTACAAGCGACAGGTCATAGGGATACAAATGTTCCTTATGGCAATATTGTCGCGTTAAATGAAAATGCGGCTGTTTTGCATTACACCAAGTTACAACAGCAAGTTCCAAGTGAATTACGCAGCTTTTTAATTGACGCAGGTGCGGAATATAATGGTTATGCCGCAGATATTACACGTACTTATGCTGCTAAAGGTAAAAATGAATTTGCTGAGCTTGTATCTGACCTCAATGTAGAACAACTGGCATTAATTGATACGATAAAAGCGGGTGTTCGCTATACAGATTACCACGTTGATATGCATCATCGAATTGCTAAAATCCTTCTTAAGCACGCTATTATTAAAGGTATTAGTGAAGATGCAATGGTAGAAAATGGGCTGACAACGCCATTCTTGCCTCATGGTTTAGGTCATCCGCTAGGTTTACAAGTGCATGATGCTGCAGGCTTTATGCAGGATGAAGATGGCACACATTTAGCTGCCCCTAAAATGTATCCATTCTTGCGTTGCACCCGAGTATTAGAACCTAAAATGGTGCTAACTATCGAACCTGGGCTTTATTTTATTGAATCGTTACTCTCTTCGTGGCGAACAGGGGAGTTTAGTCAGCACTTTAATTGGGATAAAATCGAGTTCTTCAAGCCTTATGGCGGTATTCGTATTGAAGATAATATTGTGATTCATCATAATCGTATTGAAAATATGACTCGAGATTTACATTTACCTTAATGAAAGCTTATTTAATTCCGGCAGAAACAATCTCTTTTACAGAAGAAATTAAAAAAAGCCGATTTATTACTTATATAGCGCATACTGAGGGCATTGATGCGGCGAAGGACTATATTCAATCCATTAAAGCACAATACCCTGATGCCCGGCACCACTGCTGGGCATTCGTTGCTGGGCGTCCCGATGACTCTCAGCAATTAGGTTTTTCGGATGACGGAGAACCGACAGGCACAGCCGGTAAGCCGATTATGGCCCAGCTACTCGGTAGTCATTTAGGTGAAATAACCTGTGTTGTCGTGCGTTACTTTGGTGGGATCAAGCTAGGTACGGGCGGTTTAGTTCGAGCATACGGCAGTGGTGTACAGCAAGCGTTGAAAATTTTACCGACTCAAACAAAAGTACCACAGAAAGAATTTAATTTAGTCTGTGATTATTCGCTCATAAATGCCATCGAACAGCTACTCATACAGGTCAATGGCATAATTTTACACAGTGATTATAATGAGTCTGTATCTTTACAAATTTCAATTCCTGCTACCCTTGAACAAGAAGTCAGTGATAAATTACGCGATATAAGCCGCGGAGCCTTAGAACTCACGCCTGAATCGGAATAACTAATTTGGTTAGCAAGGAACCTGCCGAATGCATTTTCGTGCAATAACCCGTATTGTCGGGCTGCTCGTCATTATCTTCTCTTTTACTATGGTTGTGCCTGGTATTGTTGCGCTTATCTATCGTGATGGTGCAGGGCGTGCCTTTAGTCAAACTTTTGTGACCGCATTGTTGATCGGTCTTTTTTTGTGGCTACCAACACGTAATAGTAAGCACGAACTTAAAGCTAAAGAAGGCTTTCTTATTGTTGTCTTATTCTGGACGGTGCTTGGTAGTGTTGGGGCACTGCCTTTTATTTTCTCAGAAAAACCTAACCTTTCTATTACTGATGCTTTCTTTGAATCATTTTCAGGACTGACAACCACGGGCGCAACAACGCTTACCGGATTAGACTCTTTACCCAAGGCGATTTTATTTTATCGGCAGATGCTGCAATGGCTCGGGGGGATGGGGATCATTGTTCTTGCCGTGGCTATTTTACCGCTATTAGGTGTCGGAGGGATGCAGCTTTATCGTGCTGAGATGCCTGGGCCTTTGAAAGAGAACAAAATGCGCCCGCGCATTGCGGAGACCGCAAAAACACTTTGGTTAATTTATGTATTGCTCACGATTGCTTGTGCAATTGCCTTGTGGGTAGCGGGTATGGATGTGTTTGATGCGATTTCACATAGTTTTTCAACAATCGCAATTGGTGGTTTTTCCACTCATGATGCCAGTATCGGTTATTTTAACAGCCCAGCAATTAATACTATTATTGGTATTTTTCTGCTTATTTCAGGTTGTAACTTTGGTTTGCACTTCGCAGTATTAACGGGTCGCAGTCTAGGGATCTATTGGCGTGATCCTGAATTCAGAATGTTTATCAGTTTCCAGTTAGTATTAGTCGTTGTCTGCACATTAGTTTTACTTTACCACTCTATCTATGACAGTTTCGGGCAAACGTTAGATCAGGCTTTTTTCCAAGTTGTCTCAATGGCAACTACGGCTGGTTTTACTACTGATAGCTTTTCAGGCTGGCCTTTATTTTTACCGATGCTTCTATTATGTGCCGCATTTGTTGGCGGTTGTGCAGGGTCGACAGGTGGTGGGTTGAAAGTTATTCGTATCTTACTTTTATTTTTACAAGGTTCACGCGAGTTAAAAAGATTAGTGCATCCAAATGCCGTTTATACAATTAAATTAGGGCAAAGAGCATTACCGGAAAGAATTATTGAAGCGGTATGGGGGTTCTTTTCTGCATATGCCTTAGTCTTTGTTGTTAGTTTATTGCTATTAATAGCAACGGGAGTTGATGAGTTTACGGCTTTTTCTGCTATTGCTACGACATTAAATAATCTAGGTCCTGGTCTAGGTTCTGTTGCAGATAACTTTACATCAATGAATCCTGCGGGGAAATGGATACTGGTCGTCACTATGCTATTTGGTCGTCTTGAAGTGTTTACACTTCTGGTATTGTTCACTCCAACTTTCTGGCGTGAATAGGCTTATCATATAGCCATCATATATAAATAATATGCAGGAACAATAATGAGCTATTTACTATTACATTCCAGTACGGATGGGCAAACTAAAAAAATTATTTTAAAAATGGCGGAGCAATTACGCAGTTTAGGGCGTGAGTGTGATATTCGGGATTTAAATACGGACCAGAGTTTCAATTTATCTGCTTATGATAAAGTGATGGTTGGTGCATCTATCCGTTATGGGCACTTTAATAAAAAGCTTCTAGGCTTTGCGACTTCTCATCAAAGTCAATTAAACTCTATGAAGACAGCCTTTTTTGCTGTAAATCTAACGGCAAGAAAAGAAGGAAAAAATACGGCAGAGACAAACACCTATACACGTAAGTTTCTTGAAAAGTGCCCTTGGCAGCCAACATTGAAATCTGTTTTTGCTGGTGCCTTGTATTATCCGCGCTATAAATGGCTAGATAGAACAATGATCCGTTTAATTATGAAGATGACAGATGGGCCTACAGACCCAAATACTGAGGTTGAATATACAAATTGGGAAAATGTTGCGCTTTTCACTACTGAGTTTGATAAATCATAGGTTGTATTATCAACAAAGCGTGGTTGTTTTGTTCGATTCGTTTAAAGTTTCAGCGATTGAAAAGAAAATTCAAAAAAACACTTGCTAG
>NZ_LXEW01000038.1 GCF_001655055.1 Providencia heimbachae ATCC 35613
GGGAAAAGGGCCTTTTAGGGGGAAATACCGATTGATGAAGACATTTCTGACCTCTTTTACCGTTTGCTCTCGTGGACTTCACGGATAGGGCCTTGCCAATACGCAATACAGCAGACCCCTTTTCTTTATTCTTACCAAACCGTCTATTTTATTGTCTTATCACCTTGATTAAAGACACCGCTTTCTCGTCAGGGGATCTCGCTTTCCTGTGCTCTCTTCACTTTATTCATCTGATCAATTTTATTTAATGCCGATTAACGAAGACGTTTCTGACCTATTTTGTCCGTTTATGCTCGAGATCACCTGCCGAATTCACCGATAGGGTCTTGAAAAATACGCTATGTAACAGGCTGGTTGCCCTATTTTTACCTGAACCTGTTAGTCTGGTACCAATGAGGAGCGAATTTGAAGGTTATTATTAGCACGGTGAATACTTGGAAGGAGTACAAAATAATGAATAATAGCCCACTCACTTGCTTGATGAGGTATAAATTTTAGTCGAGCTTAAAAGCCAAGTTAAAACAAACTCTTGCTAGCAAAGTTGAAATATTTTGATTTATGTGTGTATTATTGAAACAATATTTATAAATGACTTTCTGGAGAATATATTGCTAACTGTCTGGGGCCGTAAAACTTCATCCAATGTGCAAGCTCTGATGTGGTGTATTGGTGAATTAGAATTACCTTATAAAAGATATGATATTGGGCATCAGTACGGTGGTACGAACACTGACGAGTTTTATAAATTAAACCCAAATCGTACTGTTCCTGTTTTACAGGATGGTTGTAATCCCCCACTATGGGAAACTGGAGCTATACTTCGATATCTTGCTAACCAATATGCGAAAGGGTATTTTTGGCCTGATGATTTATTAGCAAGAACAGAAGTTGATCGTTGGATGGAGTGGTCAAAATTAAATATTGCACTAACATTTACGGCTCCAATCTTTTGGCGAGTCGCACGTACACCGGAAGAATTACATGATGTTGAAGGAATTAAACTGGCTATTGAACAGTTTGAAAATAATTTAATGATTGCCGAAAAAGTATTGGCATCTAGGGAATATTTGGCAAGTGAACATTTTTCATTAGCCGATATTCAATTTGGACATGTTTTGTATCGCTATTATGATATTGATATCAAAAGAAGGCAATTACCATATATTGAAGCTTACTATATTCGGCTCCTTAATAGACCTGCATATTGCAAACATGTTGTTATTTCATATGAAGAGCTCCAGCCAAAGAAACTGATATAGACGGAATCTTGATGTTGTACAATACATTGATATTGAAGCATTTAATGTAATGCAGTGAATGAAAATAATGACGTTTACTTAATGATTTAATTTATTTTCGGGATATCGCATACTGAGCAGTTAGTTATTTTGTCAGATAACGAAAAATATTTCATGGTATTTATCTTAGGTCGCATTGGCTTAATTAGCTCAGTTGTTTATAAAGATAAAGACATATTTAAAGTAAGTTTATTTGAAAAATAATAGTAATGCTAAATCTACATTATGATTGCTTATTCTACGTATTGTTTGATCTGTTTTTTTGTTTTTAGTAAATATTTATTTTATTATGTGGAAAATAACGATTGAATCCCTATTCAATATTTATTATCAAATACAAAATGTTTAATTAAATTTTAATGACGGATATTTTTCCAATATTTTCCTTAACCAGGGGGTGAATTGGTTGCGGTTGAGCTCAATCTCATGAGTTAATTGCTCTATGCTGACCCAGCGTGTTGCTGCAACCTCGTCTAAATTCACTTTAAAATCTTGGTTGTAATATCCAACAAAAAGATGGTCATACTCATGTTCAATTAACCCGCCACTGACTTCTGCACGATAAATTAATGAACCAACATGCTCAAGGTCAGTAGTAAACCCTAGCTCTTCATTAAGTCGACGTTTTGCTGCTTCTTGTGTCTCTTCACCAGGCTTTGGGTGGCTGCAGCAAGAGTTGGCCCATTGCCCAGCTGAATGATATTTGTGAAAAGCCCGCTGCTGTATTAATAAATCACCATTAGGGTTAAAAATGAATACAGAAAAAGCACGGTGCAGATTTCCTAATTGGTGCGCAAGTAATTTAGACATGGTGCCAACGGGGATATCATTTTCATTAACAAGAATTAAATTATCTTCCATAGTAAATAACTTTTATCAGTAATTTTATATTTGTAGTCTATTATAACTAAAAAAAAGAAACTTGTAGATTAGAGCCATACGATAACTCTATTTTTCACACACAATGTATAATCCTATTTTAATTATTGGAATCATAGGGTTATATATATGATTCCTTCTGATTTTTAAGTGATTTTAAAATTACTTTTGTTGTAGTACCCACACAGCAGCTTCAACTCTTGATTTTAAATTTAATTTTTTCAGCAAATGTTTTACATGTACTTTTACAGTACTTTCTGCAATATCTAGTTTACGTGCAATCATCTTATTGGATAAACCTTGAGAGATAAGTTCGAGAATATCCGCTTCTCTAGGGGTTAAGGTTGCCGTGTTATGTTCATCTTGAGATTGGTTATCTCTTAATGACTCAGCTAATACAGATGTTAAGGTTGGGCTGACAACCATTTTTCCACTCGCGGCTTCTTTAAGTGCGACAATTAATTCTTCTGGCTCCATATCTTTCAATAAGTAACCATCTGCACCTCTTTTTAATGCGTTTACAAGGTCATCGCCATAGTTTGAAACAGTAAAAAGAATGATCCTGCCAGAAAGCTCTCTTTTACGAAGTTCGTCCAGTGTTTCAAAACCATTCATACCTGGCATGTTTAGATCAAGTAGGATTAGGTCAGGATCTTGTTCTTCTGCTATTTGAATACCTGTTTTTCCATCTCCAGCCTCCCCAATAACGAGTAATGAAGGTTCTAAGCTAATAAGTTGTTTTACACCGCTTCTTAGCATCGGATGATCATCAATAAGTAGAATAGTTGATTGTTCGCTCATTATATTTGTATTTTCCATAGATGATTTGCTCCGGTATTTTTTAAGCCTCAGATAAAGGGAAGGTTACTTTAACTTCAGTTCCCCCTTGAGATCTGGGCATAATATAACACTGACCATTTAGACTCAGTGCTCTTTCTCTCATAATGATTAACCCATAGTGGTTAAGTTTGTCGGGTCTAGTCTCAATCCCTTCGCCATTATCACTGATAGTGATGGTGACGATACCTGCATCTTGATTTAGGGAAACGGATGCCCAATTCGCATTTGCATGCTTTAATATATTGCTTAAGGCTTCTCGGATAATTTGTATTATATGTATAGATTGATGCGGTGAAATACATTTCGCCGGAATGTCGTAATCTAGTCTTATATTAAAGCCCATTCGCTCACTAAATTCGTTAATTGTGCTTTCAAGTGAAGGTAATAAGCCCGGTTCGGTCAGCTTTAACCTGAATGTGGTTAATAGTTCACGAAGTTGGCTGTACGCAGTGTTTATTTCTTGACGCATTTCGCCAAGTAATTGCTGCGGTTTTTCTGGCAAAGGTTCTGGCTGTAATTGTAGGTAGCTAACTTGCATTTTTAAACAAGATAGCGATTGTGCAATAGAATCATGAAGTTCCCTTGCGATAGCTGAACGTTCATCCATGATAAGTAGTTGCTGCTGTTGTTCTATTTGGTGTTCCATCGCTAGCATGCCAGAAATTTGCTTAACTAGCATGAGAACTAAATTATTTTGTTCGTCAGAGAGTGTTTGGTTATTTTCAATTTCACCGATAATAACACCATAACGATGTATATTATCCGAGAGATCCCATTGCAATATTTTAGGTTGAGCTGCCTTTTTAGACTTATAAGATAAATTATTTTTTGTATCTGCAAACTCAGAGAATTCATCATCTAATCCGGTTGAGGTACAGCATATTTCATGAAAATACTTTTCATTGCTATC
The DNA here is from genome assembly GCF_001655055.1 of Providencia heimbachae ATCC 35613. Classification (GTDB taxonomy): domain Bacteria; phylum Pseudomonadota; class Gammaproteobacteria; order Enterobacterales; family Enterobacteriaceae; genus Providencia; species Providencia heimbachae. Next base: position 3,928 of record NZ_LXEW01000038.1, read on the forward strand.
TTCATATAGCCTTAAACTCAGGTTTTTTAATACGGTAATATTTTTCAGATCAATGAGAACTTTTTGTAGCCTTAGATAAAGGGGCTCAGAGGAGTGAAGCATTTGATTTGATTGGTATAAATAAGATAACACCCGATTTTTTGTGACTAAATCAGCTGTTTTTTCCGCAACTCGTGCTTCTAATTGATGATAGCTTTGAGCTAATTCATCAGACATTTGGTTGAGTGTTTCACCTAATGCATTTAGCTCATCTTGCCGGTTGTTTTTAGGGTAACGCTGGCTGAAATCTTTTCGTCCAATAGCATTTACCATTGATAACAGCTTCATCCAAGGATAATAAATTTTACGTCTTAAGTGCCATATTGTTCCCATCAAGAGTAGGAACACGAGGCTGATGAAGACCATTTGTGTCATCGCCACATAGGCTATTTTTCGCTCTGTTTTTTCATCAATATTATGGACTAACTCATCAAGCTGATTGACGAAAGAAATAACCTCATACCTCGCATCGTTTGGCTTTGATGCCTGCATTAATGCGGGACGTAATGTTTTTAGCCAAAAAGTATGTAGCTCATCAAATTGTGGTGTTAAATTTTCAATTTTTACCACTTGTGTGAGCTCTGGACTGAGTAAATCTTTCTCTAATGTATCTAAGTACTTTTGGTTATGGTCATTAAGCGGAACCAAAGAGAGTAATCGATAGCTCTGCATACGTAAGGAGCCAGATTTATTTATCGCATGAGCATTGCCTTGTACACTGATTATCATACGATTTGAAATTGTCATACCTATGATGCCGAGGATGGCAATAAGTAGCATCAACCCAATGACTTGGTTGATAATTGAAAATCGTCGATACAGTGCTGGCATTACCTCTCCTTTGAAAATAAATTATGCAGTTAATCTTATTTGCTATATTGCCTCTATTTTTAATAAAGTACGATTAATTAAATATACTACTTTGGGAGTATATTTAATTAGTGGAGTCTTATTATGGCGCTTATCTTTTAGTATGAAAGAGTGTGCTTGAAATTGCTATACATTGATAAATATATAATTATTCTTAGTTGTAAATTATACCAAATTTGAAAAAGATACGTATTTTAGCGTATGGTCAACGTGAGCATCTCTTGATTTAGATCAGTTTGGAGGGAATAAAAGTTTATCGGTGACATTTGATATCTAAAATCGCTATGTATTAATTTAATAACGAATTAATTGTTTATTTTATTTAATATATAAATCGAAATCTAATAGGGTAAAAGTTATGAAAAAATCATCATGTAAAATAATTAAAGTTTGACCTCATTAGCCTAATTAAAAGCGATTCGTTAAATTTGATTAGATTAAAGAATCTCTCACCTTGTCTGCTGTTACGTTAAAGAAAGGTCTTTAATTCGAATGAAAATTGGCCTTTAAAGGCCAATGGCTCCTAAAAGCGTTTTCATTTTTTCAATTTATTTATGAGTGTTATTAGTACAACAATGAGCATACCTACAACTAATCCAAAAAGTAAATTTAGCACAGTAGGTAAGATAAATTGCATAGTACTGCCAATAACAGGGGTGAAGGCTGCCGTGAGCGCTAACTCTTCAATCCATTCATAAATATAAGTAATCCCATGAGTAAGAATGCCGCCTCCAACCATAAACATTGCAGCTGTACCCACGACAGAGAGCGTTTTCATTAGGTAAGGGGTTGTGTAAATTAGCCCATTACCTAGTTTGGTTAATAAGGTTGATGTTTTTTTCTGTAAATAAAACCCTAAATCATCAAGTTTGACAATCCCAGCGACTAGACCATAAACACCGATTGTCATCACGATTGCAATAATCGATAAAACAGCAACCTGATTAATAAATGTTGTTGAAGAAACAATCCCCAATGTAATTGCGATGATTTCTGCTGATAAGATAAAATCAGTGCGGACGGCACCTTTAATTTTTCGATTCTCAAATTCAGTCAGTTTTTCCGGCGATAAGGTATCCCCTTGCATTATTTCAGCATGACTTTTTTCATGAGGAAAAAAATATTTATGCGCTAGCTTTTCTGCTCCTTCAAAACAGAGATACGCGCCACCCAACATGAGTAATGGCGTTACTGCCCATGGAATAAATGCACTAATTAATAATGCCAGAGGAACTAAAATAAGTTTGTTAATAAAAGAGCCTTTTGCAACTGCCCATACGACAGGAATTTCTCTATCAGCACGTACACCTGTGACTTGCTGGGCATTAAGGGCTAAATCATCACCAAGTACACCAGAAGTTTTTTTGGCTGCCATTTTGGTCATAACAGAAACGTCATCTAATACTGCTGCAATATCATCGAGTAGGGCAAGTAAGCTACTTCCAGCCACAGGTGTGTCCTCTATTGTTTTTACTCGTCATACTTCAAGCCACAGCGTTGTTGACTAGATTCATTTGTATTGGTCACTACGCCTAGCGGTATCTTGAATTATTTAGAGTGTGTTTTAAGGTGTATTTAATGTTTATTAGGTAAAATTAATGATAATTAGTTCACTACAATGTAAATAAGTTATGCAATGAATGTCGTAGATAGCATTTACTGTTTATCATAGCGGCATTTATTGGAATATGAATTTTTTATGACAACGGAACCAATGTAATTTTAAATTCTCTAACTAAATAATTTCAATCGTTTACACGAACCCGCAGGTAAGTTTTCCATAGTATTTGATACCAGCGAATATCGTATTTTAGTCACTACCGTCATTTGATGGGTTTATAGGGTTAATAAATGTCTTCTCAGCCAGTTTTGAGTATCGTTGTTGCAGTTTACAATGGTGAAAAGTTTCTCTCTCATTTTTTCGATAGCTTAATTGCTCAAAATTTAGAAAATTGGGAACTCATTGTTGTTAATGATGGTTCTAAAGATAACAGTGAAGATGTCATACGGCAGTATGAAAGTAAATTTGAAAATATAAAGGTATTATTTCAGGAAAATCAGGGCGTCTCAGTTGCCCGTAATACTGGAATGGTTGAAGCTACTGGCAAATATATTACGTTCCCTGATATTGATGATGAAATCAATCCTAAGATGTATGGTCGCCTTTTGGAAATTGCCCTTGCTGGCGATTTGGATATTGCCACCTGTAATGGAACTTATATTTATACGAATGGGGATGCGCCAAAGGCGATTTTCCCTCCAAATAAAGTGCCATCAACAGGTGTTATTAGCGGACCTGAATGGCTGGAAATTGGGTTAAGTTCCCGTAAATTTTTGCATGTTACTTGGTTAAATATTTATCGCCTTGATTTACTTAGAGAACATAAATTTTTCTTTGAACCTAAGTTGCATCATCAAGATATTCCGTGGACAACAGAATTGTTGTTAGTATCGAAACGCGTCCAATTTATTAATGAGCAATACTATCGCTATTTGATTCATAATCAGTCTGTTTCTCATTCTTTAAGTGGTGACGAAAGATCCGTTCGTAAAATAAATACCTACCTGAAAATTATCGATATGTTGATGGCAATTTATCAACGTTATCCTGAGCAAGTTAAGCAAGCGCCAGCTTGTTTATGGCAAGTGGGTAAAGAGGGTTTAGGGATCACTCAAGCTTTATTAGCCATAAAATCACCACAAACACAAAAAGAGATGGTGCAGCTTTTCTTTGATAATGGTTATTGGGATATTGTATGGAATCATGCAACGACCATTAAATTAAAATGGCGTTTAATCAGGCGTTACAGTAAGTTAAAAGCGATTCTTAAAGACTAATTTATGCTGTTTGCCCGATTTATTGAGGATCGGGCAATAAAGTATTATTTTGAAGTTTTTTCGGTATCTATTTAGCTAATTGTTTCAACGCATCAATGAACATCGTCCAAAGTTTTTCGTTATCAAGCTTTGTCGCGACTTGTGTATGGCAATCAGCCGGTGCGGTTGCACGAAAATCTGTTACTGTCATCCCAGTGGTAAGTGCACCTTGTAACTCAATATTAATTGGGGCTTTAAGTGTTTCCATTATCGACGGATCAATCACGTAAGCAACTGCGCATAGGTCATGGACAGGGGCATGGTCACTGTACCCATTGCGTCGACGGTAGCCTTCAGTATAGAAATTTAATGATTCAACGACAAATTGGCTAAGTGGCGTATTTAAAGATGCAATCTCCTCCATGATCCTGTCATTTGGCCTAGCTTGATGCGTTAGGTCCACCCCAATCATGGTAATAGGCCATACTTCATTAAAGACAATATGTGCGGCTTCAGGGTCAATGAGAATATTAAATTCAGCGACAGCAGTGCGATTACCCGTATGGTAGCCACCCCCCATCAGAGCGACATCTTTAACTAATTCAACAATTTCTGGTGCTTTTCTAACTGCTAACGCAATATTTGTCAGTCCGCCGATAGGGACGAGTGTAATGGTTTTAGGGGGATGAGATTTTAACGTATCAATAATTAAGTCTACAGCATGACGTTTATCAATAGGTTGTGTAGGCTTTGCAAGATGAGTTCCATCAAGGCCGGTAACGCCATGAACTTCTGGTGCAGTATATATTTGTCGCACTAAAGGACGATCGCAACCCGCAGCAATCGGGATGTTTTTTGCACCAACGAATTCCATAATTGCGCGTGCATTGTGAGTCACTTTGTCTAGCGTTTGATTTCCCACTACAGTGGTTACAGCAAGTAAATCGATATTGGGATTACCTAACGCTAAGAAAATAGCCATGGCATCATCATGGCCAGGATCACAATCTAGAATAATTTTATATTTAGACATTTTCTCTCCATTTATTATGTTATTTACTTTTAATTAACATAATAAATGGATTTGTTTATTTTTTATGTGACATATATTCTATTTTTATGAATGTTAATGTAACGTTACTATTTATTAGAGTTACTAATAGCGTAGTGATGTAATTAACATATTAATAACAATCATATTGAGTTTATAGAGATAATGTGCTTTTTATATTCTTTTAGTTAAAGTGATTAATAAACGGGGGCAGAATGAAAAATTATCTGGATAAACTACCTGATGTGATTGATTCTGTTGCTACTAATCAATTTTATCCTAATTTATTAGGATGGTTATCTTCTTTTATTGCATTCGATAACGCCATTGTGTACGCCTTTGAAAAAGGGACTCCGCCCCGTTTTCTGTCAAAAGTAGAAAAAAATAATAGTGATAGTGTTAATCGCCTTTATCAGCGAGGTGCTTATCTTATGGATCCCTTTTATCAAGAAATTCAAAAGGGAGGCAGCTCAAAAGTATTAACGCTCAGAGAGCTTGCGCCAAAAGGTTTTTACCATACGGATTACTATTTGAATTTTTATCGAAAAACCGGTTGGTGTGACGAGGCAGGTTTATTACTTGAAATTTCATCCGGCAAGCAGTTAGGTATTTTTTTCGGTAATGAAGATCAGCCTTTTTTATCAGATAATAGCGCTCAAGCCCCACTAAAAGAGGCATTCGATATTATTCGTAGTATGGCTAAGTTGCATAAAGAAGTTTCACCAAATTCAGTTTCAAACCATTACTTGAAAGCCGACATGCAGACTCGATTTGGCCTGACACCACGAGAATGTGAAGTTGTTGAATTAATTTTAGAAGGTAAAGGCTCGCCACAAATTGCAGAGTCACTGTTTATTAGCTTAGGGACAGTGAAAAACCATCGTAAAAATATCTATCAGAAATTGGGTATTAATTCACAAGCAGAATTATTTAATTTACTGATGAACCGAATTAGACAATAGCTAAAATACTTCCACTGTTATCGGGCTACCCTTCCTGTTCTCTCGCCTTATTTCCTTATTCATTAATATATTAATTTTCTTTAATGCATTGATTTAAATTAGATAAATAAAAAATAATTATATTTTATTTATAATGAAATACCGTGCCTGCATCACAAATGTTAACTTTATGTTTCGAATGTCCCTAAAGGGCTATGTAATTGTTAATGTAAGGTTAAGATAATCGAGGCTAAGGCAAGATATTAAATAGGCTATCCATTATGAATAACCAAGTAGAATCATTAACTTATTACGCAGCCACTAAAAAATATGATCTACGATTTCCTACGTTAAAAGATGATCTTGATGTCGATGTTGTGATCATCGGTGGGGGATTTTCAGGGATCAATACGGCGCTTGAATTATGTGAGAAAGGCATAACCAATATCGCCATTCTAGAGGGGCGTCACCTTGGTTATGGCGGTACGGGACGTAATGGTGGACAAGTGATGGCAGGGATTGGTCATGACTTGGATGCGATAAAGAAACATGTTGGCGCAGAAGGTTTAGAAACGATTTTTAAACTCAGCAATATGGGGGCAGGGATCATGCGTGAACGTATTGCAAAGTACAACATTGATGCAGACTTTTGTCACGGCTATGCCTATTTAGGCAGTAATAAGCGCCAAGAAAAAACATTGCGTAGCTGGCTTACTGATTTTAAATCCGTCGCTCCTGAAGAAGAAATTGAATTTTATACGGGGTCTGATCTCAAGCAAATTATTGGATCCGATGCTTATACCTGCGGGATCAAGCATATGGGCGGTGGGCATGTTCACTCCTTAAACCTTTTATTAGGTGAAGCGAAGGCTGTTAGTGAGTACGGTGCGAAGATTTTTGAGAACAGCCAAGTGCTTAATGTGGAGTACGGCGATAGGGTGACGGTACGCACTGCGATGGGATCTGTTCGTGCCAAAAAAATGCTTTGGGCATGCGATTCTTTTCTTAATGGTCTTGAGCCAACTTTGTACCCAAAAACAATTAACACCTATGCTTATCAGTTGATGACGGAAGAGTTGTCCGACGAATTGATTGAGCGTATTAGTCCCATTCGTGGCGCATACAGTGATATTCGTCCGGTAATTGATTATTACCGTGTGACCAAAGAAAATCGGTTGCTATTCGGTAGTTCGACCCATTTTCTTGAGTACATTCCATCCGATCTTAAAGCATGGAATCGTCATTTGATGCTGAAAATTTTTCCATACTTAAAAGAGGTGAAAATTGAGCTCGCTTGGGGAGGACCGATGGCCTGTAGTGCGAATTTATTCCCTCAAATTGGTTCGTTACCGGGGCATAAAAATGTTTTCTATGTACAAGGCTATTCAGGATTCGGTGTGACACCAAGCCAGATTGTTTGCAAGGTGCTGGCAGAAGGTATGGTGGAAGGTTCACACCGTTATGACTTAATGAGCGCTATCCCTCATGCCAACATTATGGGCAAAGACAGCTTGCGTAATGTGATTGTCTCAATGGCCAAAATAATGCATCAAACATCAGGTTACTGGCAAGGTCGCCGCTAAGTTAACACTATTTTAAGTCCGTTTTTTAATCGATTAAAAGGTAAAAATCATGATCAATCCATTATTGTTAAATAAACCACTTCCAGAATTATTGAATATTGGCAGCGTGACAAATTTAGGTTCTGTTGTTGTTGAAGGGGATCCGCAAGCCAGTGTTGCGATGATCCATGGTGAGCCAACAGATAATCTGACTTGTGGTATTTTTGCCTGTACTAAAGGTAAATTTAAAATGGTTTATCCGTTTGACGAAATGTCGACGGTCCATGAAGGGTCAGTGAAATTAACAGATGTTAAAACGGGCATCACTGTTGAGTACCATAAAGGTGATTCATGGTTTGCGGCTAAAGGCACCGAAGTATTATGGGAAATTAGTGTAGAACGTTTTGTTAAGCACTATCTAGCCTGTGTAAATGCCTAATTAATCCCTATTAAGTGGAGTGAAAACGATGAGTGAGTTAACCCTATTGCCCGAAGTCAGCGAATTTTTAAAGCGCCAACATGGACATTTTATCGACGGTTTGCCTATCTCTGGCAAGGGAGAGACTTTTTTTAACGTCGTTAATCCAGCCACTGAACAGGTTATAGCGAAAGTCAAAGAAGGCACATTCGATGAGGTTGATGCAGCAATGCAAGCTGCACACACCGCATTTAAAGGCGTTTGGGCAAATACCACACCGATGGAAAGAGGTAATTGCTTAAATCGCCTTGCCGATTTATTGGAAAAAAATTTAGAAGAGCTGGCTCAACTGGAAAGCTTATGTTCAGGGAAAACCATCCAGCTTTCTCGTTTCTTAGAGGTTGGATCGGCGGCTCAATTTTTACGTTATTTTGCCGGTTGGTCGACCAAAATTAGCGGTGAAACGCTTAATGTTTCATTGCCATCGTTCAATGGTGAAAAATATTCAGCATTTACACAGCGAGAGCCTGTCGGTGTTGTTACCGGGATCATCCCTTGGAATTTTTCCATTATGATCTCTATTTGGAAGTTGGCAGCTGCTTTAACTTGCGGTTGTACTATTGTTCTCAAACCGAGTGAGTTCACGCCACTGACGATGCTGCGAGTGGTTGAATTGGCTAAAGAAGCTGGCATTCCTGATGGTGTGATTAATATCATCAATGGGGGTGGACGTGAAGTAGGACCAGCGCTGATCCACCATCCGCTATGTTCTAAAGTGACATTTACAGGTTCGGTACCAACAGGGCTGGCAGTCGGGCGCTCGGCAATGGAAGGTAAGTTAACCCGTGTAACCTTAGAATTAGGTGGGAAAAATGGTGCGGCATTCTTAGCGGATCTTCCGGTTGAAAAAATTGTGAATGGCATTATTGAAGCGGGATATTTGAACCAAGGGCAAATTTGTGCCGCCGCTGAGCGTTTTTACATTCCATCGAAATTAATGGATGAGGTACTAGAGCAATTAAAAGCTCGTTTATCCGCTATCAAAATTGGCTCTCCCCTTGATGAAACAACGGAGATGGGGCCGTTAGCAAATAAAGCGCACTATGAGAAAATTTTGGCTCTATTTGATAAAGCACGCGAAGATGGAAGCGAAATTATTTATGGTGGCACACCGATTGCAGGTGCGGGCTATTTTGTTCCACCGACTATCATTCGTGCCAATAGTCCCGACGATATATTGATGAAAGAAGAGACCTTTGGTCCTGTAGGCACCTTCTTAGGTTACGATGACGAAGAAGAGTTGATTGCGCTAATGAATAGTACACCATTTGGTTTAGCGGCAAGTGTTTGGACCAATGATTTAAGTAAAGCCATGCGGATGATTTCGCGTATTGAAGCGGGAACCGTCTGGGTGAATATGCACACATTCCTCGACCCAGCAGTGCCATTTGGTGGTACTAAATCTTCAGGAATTGGGCGTGAATTTGGTAGTGCTTTTATCGAGTATTACACCGAACTAAAATCTGTCATGGTGCGTTATTAGTGGTTTAATTTCACTCTGTTCAATAATTATTTTCCCGGCCATCGAGCCGGTTTTTTTTATATTTTTTTTGAGGATAGGTGTTTGAATATCAATATACTGCTGTTGCTTATCAGCTTATCAAAACTCAAGCTATACAATGTTCAAATCACTCAACTTGATACAGTTTCAAAAATTACAGGTATAATCTCACAAATTATTCAACTGGCTGAGAAACAACGATGACAAAACTCACCTTACAAGAACAGATGCTAAAAGCAGGGCTTGTGACCAGCAAAAAAATGGCTAAAGTCCAAAGAACAACTAAAAAATCCCGCGTTCAAGCTCGTGAGGCAAGAGAGGCGGTGGAAGAAAATAAAAAAACACAGCTTGAACGTGATAAACAGTTAAATGAACAGCAAAAACAAACGGCCTTAACTAAAGAGCACAAAGCTCAAGTAAAGCAGCTGATTGAAATGAATAGGATTGACCCTTCAAAAGGGGATATTGGTTTTAATTTCACAGATAATAATTTAATTAAAAAAGTTATTGTGGATAAGGTAACCCAAGCTCAGCTGATTAGTGGCCGCTTAGCCATCGCTCGTTTGGTTATTGATAACAGTGATATGAGTGAATATGCGATTATTCCTTCAAGTGTCGCAGATAAAATTATGCAGCGGGATGCAAGCAGCATTGTATTAAATAATGCACTTAGTCAGGAAGAGCAAGACGAAGAAGATCCGTACGCTGACTTTAAAGTTCCTGATGATTTGATGTGGTAATTCATTAGTATGTGACTCGAGTAGCGAAGTGCTAGCCAACAATCCTGCGACTTGAAGTATGACAGTTATTATATATACCCAAAATAATACATGATGCAGGTAGGCGGCAAGGGACGATAGCTCGAGGAGCATACATTAGTATGTGACTCGAATAGCGAAGTGCTAGCCAACAACCCTGCAACTTGAAGTATGAAGGGTATACTCAGAATGGGCTGGCATTAAGGATACCCATTTCCTCCCCGCTAATAGGGTGGACAAAACGCAATTCACTGGCGTGTAGCATCAGCCGTGGCGTTTGTTCAGTACCTTGTTGCTGGCGGCCACCATATAGGTCACAGCCTAAAATAGGATGGCCTAATTGCTGACAGTGTATGCGAAGTTGATGAGTACGCCCAGTTTCTGGCGTTAGCTGTACCCGCGTCAATGGCAGCAATACCCCATCTTCCAATGTACGATAAAAGCGTTCTACGACTTGATAGCGGGATCGAGCCGGTTTACCGTGGATTGCACAAATCGACATCAGTGGGAATAATGCAGGGTCTTTGGCAATAGCGGCATCAATCACACCTTCATTTTCGTCTAGATGCCCACACAGCAGTGCACTGTATACTTTAGTGACGGTACGTTGGCTGAACTGTTGGCAGAGCGCAGCATTTATTGCCTTATTACGCGCAATGACCATTAACCCTGAAGTCCCGAAATCTAAGCGGTGGACGAGAGTACATCCGGGAAATACTTGTACTAGCCGGTGATGTACTGAATCCAGATTTTGCGGGTTTTTTCCTGATAGACTGAGTAGCCCTGAGGGTTTATTGATAAGGACCAAATGATTGTCTTGATAGAGGATCTCTATTTTGTCATGACAGGGTGGGGCGATAAAATTATCAATAATCTGCGACATCAGGCTATCCGGGTGAAAAGTGGCAGTGAATGATAACGAATTTTAAGTTGCCTGGCGAGTTAGGCTACCCGAATTGAACATCTGAGCTTAAACTAAAGACATAGTCTATGCAGGCATTGTGCTTTATACTGCGCGCTGCGAAAATACAGTAGATAAATAATTAAGTAGGCGATAATGGCGATGAATGGAACGATCACAACATGGTTTGACGATAAAGGTTTTGGATTTATCAAAGATGAAAACGGTGATAACCGTTATTTTCATGTGATTAAGGTTGCCAACCCTGAGCTGATTAAAAAAGATGCGACAGTGACTTTCGAACCCACGACAAATAACAAAGGGTTGTCAGCATTTGCGGTAAAAGTGGTGCCAGAAAGTAAATATATCTATATTGCAGGCGAACGCCTTAAACTTACATCGATCAAGTCTTATCTGGTTTATAGTGAAGAAGTCCCTGCGGATACCCGTATTGATAAAGAAAATACGATACTCTCTGTGGGGACATTGATGAGCAGCATTAGGCCGAAATCAGCCACAGAACTGGGTGAAATGCGCTCGCTAAAAAAGCTGGCGGTGAATACGCTTCATGGAACAACATTAACCTTCACGGAAGATGAAATAGACATAGAAGCCGCAGTGAAACAGCTCAAAGGATTGAAATAATTCAGGCTTACTTTACTTTGAGCATAAGCAGCTACAATAAATTATCTTGATGAATAATAAAGCCCGATGAAACCAGCTCTGTGCGATTAGCGACATTCGCCTTAGTGAAGATATTCCGTAGGTGCGTTTTCACCGTAGAAAGCGATACGCCGAGTAATAGCGCAATTCTTTTATTACTCGCCCCTTCCCGAACCAAATGAATGATTTGTTGTTCTTTTGGCGTATAAGAAACTAATGAATCCGGTAGCACATCAAAGGTCATAAGCTCTGCGACGGGAAGAATTGCGTTTAAGCGCATGACTTCCTGTTGTGTGAAAGGGCTATCCCGTAAAACCGAAATCCCTGCAATAATCTTATTCTTTCGACGAATAAAAATTTCTGCCATATCCGTCATATTATTTGGCTGCATAAAATCATAAAAAAATGCCTGATTATGCTGCTTCATTTCTGTTGCCATTCTCACTAACCGTAAATCCTCCCCTCGAAAATTATCAGGATGTAGGGGATCGAGCTGATAAAAGTACTTCATATAGTCTTGATGCATTCGAGAAGGTACGCCATAAAGGACATGGTTATCCGGCTGCCAATGATCATTAACAAGATAATAAACTGAAGCCGAAATAGGAATAATGTGAGAGATAGTTTTCAGACAACAGTCAATCAGCGTTTTTTGATGATGGTTAAATGGAGGAGTATTCATCATGTTACCTTTGTTGTCAGTTATATGATTATCATCCTACTTATTCATCGCAACATAAAATAAACATATTGATAACGTGAGCTCGATAACAGTATTTGAAACTCATAATTTTAACGCTGGGATGGTTTATTTAGCTTTGGGTATATTTTGCTGTTTAATTATTAATATATTAATAAAGTATTTTTTTGTTATTTGTTGATATTTAATCAGTTATTTTTATTTTCATCTGTTGGATGAGTACTTTTAGCTTTTATTTCGTCACTCTCCCCTCTCTCTGGGTATCGTCCTTTAGAACGATAGCGACATGTTTATGCTTATTTCTATAGTGAGAAAACAGCTTCTGTATTTTTACAAAAAATTCACAATCAAGGCTGTGCTCTGAGAATATAGAGGGAAGCAAAATGAACATGTCATCCAGATTATCGTCACATATTGAACAAGGTAAGGTTGGCTTTCCAACCACATTGGCAAGTTCTGTCGGTGTGATTATGGCGAGCCCAGTTATTTTAACGGTTACTAGCGGTTTTGGTATTGGCGGTGACACTTTTGCTTTGGCCGTGTTACTGAGTTTTATCATGATGCAGGCTCAGCTAACGACATTCTCAGAGGCTGCGGCAATATTGCCAACATCAGGCTCTGTATATGATTATATTTCCTGTGGAATGGGGCGATTCTGGGCGATCACCGGCGCTCTTTCTGCTTATCTTATTGTGCATGTTTTTGCCGGAACGGCAGAAACAATTTTATCGGGCATTATGGCATTAGTGAATTTTGAAAGCCTGAACACAGTACTGGAAACCAATAATTCCTCTTGGATGGTCGGTGTTGGGTTGGTTATTGCATTTGGTTTACTGAATGCTTTTGGTATTGAAGCTTTCGGTAAAGTTGAAGTTGTGTTGACCTTCGCAATGTGGAGCACTTTGGTGATTTTTAGCTTATGCGGACTATTAATGCCATTCCATGTTTCTGTTGATGGCTGGTTTGGTGAAGCATTGAATCTTTCAGACCCCACGCTTGTACTCAGTTTTATTGGTATGGCGATGTTTATGTTTGTGGGCTGTGAATTAGTTACACCAATGGCGCCTGAAATTAAAAATTCAGCCAAGGTGATCCCTCGAGCGATGATGGTAGGGTTATTTGGTGTGGCAACCTGTATGTTTTTATTTGGCGCGGCACTTACCAACCAAGTCGAAAATGTCATTGTGGATCCACAGAGCCAAACCAGCTTACTTGAAACACCAATGGCAATACCTGCCTTTGCTGGGCAAGTTATGGGCGATTTTGGTAAATATTGGATTGGTGTTGCATTGTTATTAGCGGGAGGCGCGACAATTAATACTTTGATGGCGGCAGTTCCGCGTATTTTATACGGTATGGCACTTGATGGAGCATTACCGCGTGTATTTGCTTACCTACACCCCCGTTTTAAAACACCTGTATTTGGTATTTTAGTGGCCGTGATGATCCCTTGTTTACATGCATTTGCTATCCAAGGTGACCTTGAACGTATCATCCCATTAGTATTAGCTGCAGTTTGTTCATGGGGAACCGCATATCTTTTAGTCACCATTTCAGTGGTTTTATTGCGCATTCGTCGCCCTGATTTACATCGCGCATACCGCTCTCCTTTCTTCCCTATACCGCAAATTATTTCGAGTGTTGGTATTATTGTCGCCATTGTTTATATCACGCCGCCGGGGATGGATAAGTCCGAGGTTTATGTGCCTTTCGCCATTATGTTAGGTTTGACGGCGAGCTATGCGCTCGTGTGGACGGTGTTTGTACAGAAAGTAAATCCATTTAAACCTGTTGATGTTGAACTAGTTTTATCTAATACCTTTTCGAAAGAAGCGTTAGAGGAGGTACAACTTGAACCATTACGCAACCTCGCCTAAATGGGCATTTTGGAAAAAATTAGCCCAAAAGCGTATGCCAATCGGATATCAAGCGGGCTTAACTTTAAATAAAATAGAACGAGATATGGTTCCCTATCAATGTGATTGGAGTACGGCAGGCGTACTCCATATTAAGCCTAAAGAGGGATTTACCATTGAGGTAACTGAACGTGTTAAAACGCTGTTTATGGCCTTTATTGTCTATAGTCGTTTTGCGGTATCAGGACACTGTGATAATAGTTTAGACTTGCATATTGAGGTTAAAACTACGGGTAGTTTGCGTAAGAAGTCGGTATGTTTTATTTCTAAACAGCCTGAAGGTCAGCTATTTATTGATTTAATCAATCAATATCCCGTTATTCGCCAGACGCTTGAAGAGCTTGATTTTAACCGTTGTACTATCTCGATTAAAAACGGTATTTGGCAATGTGAGATAGAGCCTTTCACGGCTTCTGAGATGATAAGCCGAATTCCAGCGACTCGCCGATATTTACGATTAACTCAGCAGCAGCGCCATCGTTTATTGAGCGCACTAAAGTTGGTCAATCAATTGATGGAAATACATTTTGCCACTGATTAAATTAACTTATTTTGCTAATGGTAATCACTTTATTTTAAAGTAGTTTACCTCATCACCGCTTTTTTCATTTTTATGACAACCATCTTTAATTCGACATAAAAGCGTCATTCAACTGTCATGTGGCTCAACTAACATGCCTGTCATTATTTGAAGTAAAACTTATTTATTTTCTTTTATTGGCAAGGAAACAGTTATGACAGGTAATTTCATCAAATCTATTTTGGCCGTTACGGTAAGTACGTTGATTTTAGGTAGTGCGATTCCTGCATTCGCAGCTGAAAAAAATGATGCCGTTTCTGAAAATCGTGCAGCTCAAGGTGATATCACTAAGTTTGGTGGGGCTCGTCGTTTAGCAACTGAGCAAACCGAGATTATGAAAGCGGCGCTTCACAACGGTCAGGCCAAGAATGTTATTTTGTTTATTGGTGATGGTATGGGTGATTCAGAAATCACCGTTGCGCGTAATTACGCAGAAGGTGCATCTGGCTTCTTTAAAGGTATTGATGCGCTACCTATCACCGGCCAATATACCCATTATGCATTAGACAAAAAGACACAAAAACCTGATTACGTCACAGATTCTGCCGCATCAGCCACATCATGGTCTTCGGGTGTGAAAACCTATAATGGTGCGTTAGGAATCGATGTATTCGGTAATGATCATGAAACGTTAATCGAAATCGCAAAGCGCAGTGGCAAAGCAACGGGTAACGTCACAACCTCTGAAATTCAAGATGCGACACCAGCAGCGCAGTTCGCGCATGTCTCGGCACGTAAGTGTTACGGCCCTGAAGAAACCACTGAAAAATGTGCAACGAATGCATTAGAAAATGGCGGTCGTGGGTCTATCTCTGAACAGCTTTTGGTGACTCGTGCTGATGTTACCCTTGGTGGTGGCGCGAAGAGCTTCCAACAAGAAGCTAAAGCGGGTGATTACAAAGGTAAAACCTTAGAACAGCAAGCGATTGACCGTGGCTATATGATCGTTCGTGACGCAAAATCATTAGATGCAATCAAAGAAGCGAACCAAAACAAACCGGTGTTAGGTTTATTCCACGATGGCAATATGACGGTGGCTTGGGAAGGGCCGAAAGCGACTTATCAGGGTAATTTAAAGAATGAGCCCCTTGAATGTAAGCCGAATCCAAAATTAAGTCCAGATGCCCCAACGTTGGCTCAAATGACACAAAAAGCCATCGATTTATTGGAAGTAAATCCAAATGGTTTCTTCCTACAAGTTGAAAGTGCATCTATCGATAAACAAGATCATAAAGCAAATCCATGTGGCCAAATTGGTGAAACAGTTGCATTGGATCAAGCGGTACAAGTTGGCTTAGATTTCGCTAAAAAGCATGGTGATACGCTAGTTATCGTCACGGCAGACCATTCACATTCAAGCCAAATCATCCCTGAAGGGACTAAATCAACAGGTCTAACTCAAGCGTTGATCACCAAAGATGGCTCGGTGATGGTTGTGAATTACGGTAACTCGGAAGAAGAAGATTCACAGGAGCATACGGGGGCTCAGTTACGTGTGGCTGCATACGGTCCTCATGCTGCGAACGTGATGGGGCTAACCGACCAAACAGATTTGTTCTTTACCATGCGCGATGCAATGGGACTGAAGCAATAAACCAACCCTGTAGTACAAATTCTCTGTGACAGGATGTCGCGGAGAATTTTTTATCTCACAGAAACTAATTTAGTCAATCAAGTGTATTAACCTCTCCCTAGTTATTATTCACATCATCCTACCTATGGCTGCTAATAATATTGGAACTTACCTATTTGAGACAAAATGCGATAGCATTAACCCAAGGTGGATTTCGTATAAAATAAGATTGAAATTCATCAAAAACAAGATATGATTGATAATCATTATCATTTAATCTTGCTGAGGTGGTTATGCCAATTAGCGTATCAAAAGCAGCCGGTTTACGGCGTATAGGCGCCGGGTTGTGGGGCGTTTTTGCAGTGATATTGCTGAGCATTACTTATTTACTCAACAATATGGGCTTAGATAATCTCAGAATCACGATGATAATTTTGATGATAGCGACCGCTGGAATGCTATTTAATCGGGGTTCTCGACGCTTGCTAATTATTCCTGCTGGCCTGTCACTATTGTGCTTTTTAATTGCATTTTTTTTACAGCATTCTGCAGCTTAATTTATTGCGTTAAAAAAAGGCGAGTGATATCACACTGGCCTTTTTTACGCTTAAATTAATGGCGAAATTAGCGTTTGGTTGCTTGGTAAACTTTAAATTTACCTGTTTTAGCCAGCAGTTCATGGCCACCGAAAGCTTTGTCTAGCATATCAGGGTAAGGTAAGAAAGCATTTGCGACGATACGGATAGACCCGCCTTTCTTTAAGTGTTTAGGCGCTTGGAGGATCATGTTTTCCACTGCACTATAACTGGTATTTAACCCATCATGGAACGGTGGGTTAGACACAATCCAGTCAAACTTCTCATCAATATCGGAATAAACATCGCTAGCAATCACTTTGCCTGTGAGTTTATTCGCTGCCAAAGTAGCAATGGATGAATCA
The DNA here is from genome assembly GCF_001655055.1 of Providencia heimbachae ATCC 35613. Taxonomy (GTDB): domain Bacteria; phylum Pseudomonadota; class Gammaproteobacteria; order Enterobacterales; family Enterobacteriaceae; genus Providencia; species Providencia heimbachae. Next base: position 21,218 of record NZ_LXEW01000038.1, read on the forward strand.
ATCGCTGAAGCGCTAACATCACTTAATGTTAGGGTTATCTCTGGGTTTTGTGTCCCAATAACGGCCGCTAGTACCCCATTGCCGCAAGCGAGATCAAGAAGATCGCCGCTCATTGGTTTTGTGAGGGTTGAGAGCAGTAAATCACTTCCGATATCCAGTTCAGTATGGCTAAATACACCCGGTAATGCGTGAACCTTAACATTATCAACCTGATATCCACGCCACCAACGATTAATATCGAAAGAGGTTGGGTTTTCTAATTCACCATGGTACAAGCCACAACGACGTGCCGAGTCAATTTTTTGCAGTGTCGCGATACCTTCCATGATTGATTCTGCACTTTTTACGCCGCTACGGTTTTCACCGACGACGAAAATTTGGCTGCCTGCCGTCAGGTGCGTACAAAGATCATCTAACTGAAAGCAGGCTTCTTGTTTATTTTTCGGCCAAAAATAGATTAAAGTGTCACAGGGTTTGATAAATTCTGCCGGTGTTGTTGTGGCAAACAAGGCGTTATCACCCATTAAAGGCTGTAAGCTTTTCCAGCGATGGTACTGATTAGTCAGAACACGAACACTTGCCGCTTCTAGCGTCGCCGCAAGTTCATCCTGAATGTCACCAGCAAAAATGACATGACGGTCGGTAAAATATTCGAGATGGCGTTGGATAACTTCGCTGGCGGGTGTCAGTAATGACATATTTTGTCTATCTCCTAAAATGAACCATCATACCCGTTATGCTTCAAGTTGCAGTGTTGTTGACTACACTCAGCTACCCGACTATTTGTCGCTTAGCTGTACCTCGAATTATTTTGGGTATATACAGAATAACTTGCGCTACTTTACCAGAAAATGGAGAAATAGCATTGCTCTGTTGGCGCGATTAATCCCCTTTGATAAGATGTGGTTGTAAAATGGCGATGGGAAAAACAAATGACACGACGTGACAGGCTTTTAGAACAAATGGGGATCACTCAATGGACGGTGAGAAATCCTACTGTGTTGCGTGGTGAACGAGGCGTCAGGATCCCTGAGTCAACTAAACTTATTATAATTACGGATGAGAACCTTGATTTAAACAGCCGCTTACTGAGCGATATTTTTCTTACAATGAAAGTGTATCAAACCGATGTGGTTTGTATTAACTCAGAGCAGTTAAATTTAATCCCAACACCAATAACAATACCTTGTTGGGTATTAGGTGGCGAAGTTCGCCCCGAAGGTTCAAAAATGACTTTTATTTCACCTGTTTTGTCTGAGCTGATGGCAAGTAATGGCGCTAAACAGGCACTATGGAAACAAATTTATCAATATGATGAAAATTTCAACACTAAAGCAATCTGATCTCGCTACTGCCTTCTTAATAGAGAAGCTAAGCCATGATTTTCCATGGACTGAGCGTGTTTTTTATGGAAATCAAGGGGAAAAGTATCACAATCTAAAAATTTCCTTTAATAATCAAATTGTTGGTTATGCTATAACTCAGTATGTTCTTGATGAGGCAACGTTATTTAATATTGCGATTCACCCTGACTTTCAAGGTAGAGGGTATGGTCGTATGCTATTAGAACAACTTATTGATGATCTGATTAAAAAAGGCATTCTCACATTGTGGTTGGAAGTCCGAGAGTCTAATGCTTCTGCCTTACATCTATATGATAAGCTAGGTTTTCATCAAGCCACAGTACGTAAAGATTACTATCCAGCTAAGAAAGGGCGTGAAGATGCGCTGGTTTTAGCATTAACACTTTTTAGTGATGAATAGCCAATAAAGAGTGTGAGTTTGTTCCGTTTTAAGACAAAAAACCACGATATATGTAAGCAGTGTACTGGGTAAAAATATCGCTGCGTATTGACATAGTCTCGTGGTTTTTATCGATGATTCCGTTTTATTATGGCTTCTCTATTTCTGGAATAATTGATTTATTCACTAATCCTACGTTTTCACTTTGTTTTTTCACTGCTGCCTGTGCATTGATTTCGTCATTGAGCCCTTTATATGTGGAGTAGCACATTATTAACATCATCATGGATAATGGAACAGCCATCGCAACAAGTGCCGACTGTAAACCAGATAACCCACCGGTCATGATAAGTACAATAGCGATCGCAGCAATAATGACACCCCAGATCGTTTTGGTTACGTGAGAGGGATTCGGATTACCATTTTCACTGACCATGCCTAATACGAAAACTGCTGAGTTAGCGGATGTGATAAAGAAAATCAAAACTAACACGATAGCTAACACACTAATAAAAGTGGATGCAGGGAAATAGTCTAAAAACTTAAACAGTGCGGAAGTGACATCTGTTTTTACTGCATCGGCAAGTGCTGTTTGGCCTAAATTTTGAATCAAGTGAATGGCAGAGCCTCCCATGACGGCAAACCAAGCAAATGCACTTAATACAGGGATAAATATTGCACCAATCATAAACTCTTTAATCGTTCTTCCTTTAGAGATCCTCGCGACAAAGCTTCCCACTAATGGTGCCCAAGCAATCCACCAGCCAAAATAAAATAGTGTCCAATTTGCAATCCAAGTACCGTCGTTATAAGGCTCGGTACGAAATGACATACTGACGAAATTTTGCACATAATCGCCAACGCCTTGAAACAATACTTTCAGAATGGTTTGTGTTGGACCCGATATAAAGATAAATGCCATCAATGCTAGCGCGAGAATGATATTTAAATTTGATAAGTGCTTAATAGCACCTTGCAAGCCTGAAATCGTAGACATGATATACACAACTGTAACTATGGCGATGATCCCTATTTGCACATAGATGCTAATGGGTAATCCCCACAGATAATTCATCCCACTGTTAACTTGTAGTGTTCCAAACCCGAGAGAGGTAGCGATCCCGATCACCACGGATAAGATCACTAATACATTGATCCATTTGCCAATTGGCCCATAGATGCGATCGCCAATTAGGGGATAAAAAACTGAGCTGAGTGAGGATGGTAATTTCTTTCTAAATTGAAAATAACCAAGAGAGACTCCTACTAAGGCGTAACATGCCCAAGCGGATACACCCCAGTGCAGATAAACATATTGCATTGCGGTTTTAGCCGATTGTTCGGTTAAACCTGTACCTACGGGTGGGCTAATATAGTAAGAAACCGGTTCAGCGACACCCCAAAACATCAAACTTATGCCTATTGATGCGCTAAACAACATACCGACCCAAGTGACAGTGCTGTACTCCGGCTTATCGTCATCATCACCAAGGCGAATATGCCCAAATTTTGAAAAGCCAAGATACATGCAAAAGCTAAAGAAAATAAAAACGGCACCAAGTATAAACCAGCCTAAGTTGTTATAGATAAAACTGAGGGATGAGTGGGAAAAAGCCTCAAGTTTGTCTGGTATAAATGCACCAACACTGATTAGCGCTAAGCTAAAGGCTAGCGACACGTAAAAAACAAATTTTTTATTATTCATCATACCTCTTCTCCAGTTGCTCACTTATTTATTATGTCTTTTGATGAGAGTTGGCTTGCAGGGAATGCTACTTTCAGTTTACAAAGAATAGCCATGCAAAGATTAGGTGGTCAACAAATAATTAACCATTAATTAACAGTATCCTTTTTGTTTTTCATATTATCATATTGATTTTTTTGATTAATTTAATTAAGTGAAAATAATTTTTCATATTTAGTTTGATCATTAATGCGATCTCCGTTAACATTCGAATAAATCATGTTAACTATAAGTTTACAAAAAGAGAGGGCAATTATGAGCAATGCAGCTAAAGTCATTTCGATTAATGATCACCTTGATATTGATAATGCCTGGACAATCCCTGCACGTTATTACACTTCCGATGATGTTTTCGAATTTGAAAAAGAAAATATATTTGCTAATTCATGGGTATGTGTTGCGCATATCAGTGAAGTTAAAGAAAAAAATGCGTATATCACTCGTGAATTGATTGGTGAAAGCCTAGTTATTGTTAGGGGGCGTGATGATGTACTGCGTGGTTTTTATAACGTTTGTCCTCATCGAGGTCATCAACTGATTAGTGGTGATAGCGGGAAAGTGAAAAATGTGATCACTTGCCCTTATCACGCTTGGGCTTTCAAGTTAGATGGTCAGTTGGCTCATGCAACTAACTGTGAAAATGTTGATAATTTTGAATCTGATGCGATGTCATTGAGTCAATTTCATGTCATTGAACATGCGGGTTTTATTTATGTAAACATGACTGTGGGTGAACCTAAACCGATAGAAGAGCAACTGCCTGGATTAGCGCAAAAAATGGAAGAGGCTTGTGCTGTTATCAGTGATTTAAAGCTTGCTGCGCGTTTTGTAAGCCACACTCCAGCAAATTGGAAAACTATCGTTGATAACTATATCGAATGTTATCACTGTCCAACTAACCACGTTAGTTTCGCAAGCTCTGTTGATGTGAATGTTTATGAACATCAACTGCGAGATAATTGGACGGTTCAAATAGGGAAAGCTAAGCCTTCTGAGTCATCTTATCAATTTGATGAGTCTGTTCTCGACCCGCGATTTTTTGGATTTTGGATTTGGCCAAGCACCATGTTTAACATGCCGCCAGGGGGGGACTTTATGACGGTTATTTATGAGTTCCCAGTCAATGCAGGGGAGACTTTGCAGCATTACGACATCTATTTTTTAAACGAAGAGTTGACGGAATATCAAAAGGAGCTTGTTGAATGGTATCGAACCGTCTTCCGCCCAGAGGATTTACGCTTAGTTGAAAGCGTACAAAAAGGGTTGAAGTCCCGTGGCTACCGTGGACAAGGGCGGATTATGGCAGATAGACAACGAAGTGGGATCAGTGAACATGGGGTTGCACATTTTCATCAATTATTGGCAGGAGCACACACGAAATAGTGGTGCTAATGAACAGTAGGAGGCATCACCCAATGAAATTGCTAACAAATTCCGCATTATTTCGTCAGTCATGTTATATCAATGGGTTATGGGTTGATTCAGCTAAAAAAATAGCAGTGACCAACCCTGTGGATCAAACTGTGCTGGGTAATATTCCCAGCCTGAATATCACCCAAGTGGATGAAGCGATTGAACAAGCGCACCTCGCAATGGCGGGTTGGCAGCAACAGACAGCTAAATCTCGCGCAATTATTTTACGCCGCTGGTTTGAATTGATTGAAGCTAATGTGGATGATTTAGGTCGCTTGATGACCCTTGAACAGGGCAAACCATTACATGAAGCCAAAGGTGAAATTCGCTATGCAGCTTCCTTTATTGAATGGTTTGCAGAAGAAGGTAAGCGGGTATATGGCGAAACGATCCCACAAACAGTGGGGAGTAATCGGCTTTCAACAATCAAACAGCCGATCGGGGTATGTAGCGCGATTACCCCTTGGAATTTTCCGGCAGCGATGATCACTCGCAAAGCGGCTCCTGCGCTGGCTGCAGGTTGTAGCATTATCATAAAGCCTGCAACGGAAACACCTTTTACTGCACTTGCTTTGGCGCAGTTAGCAGATGAAGCCGGTATTCCAGCCGGTATATTTAACGTCATCACCGGGGATTCAACGCTATTAGGGGAAAGGCTGACAAAACATGCGCTGATCAGTAAGTTTTCATTTACAGGGTCAACGCAAGTCGGGCGAATACTTTCTGAGCAATGCGCATCGACAATCAAGAAAACATCCTTAGAGCTTGGCGGTAATGCGCCTTTTATTGTATTTGCTGATGCGGATATGGATAAAGCGGTCAACAGTGCGGTACAAGCCAAGTTTCGCAATGGTGGGCAAACCTGTGTATGCGTGAATCGCTTCTATATACATGATGCTATTTTTGATGAATTTCAGACTAAGTTCACTGCGGAAGTCGCAAAGCTCAAAGTCGGTAATGGCCTCGATGTTGAAACGGATATTGGCCCAATGATTACTTCAAAAGCAATTGATTCTATGAACAAATTGCTGGTGGATGCATTAAGCAAAGGCGCAAGAAGGATCATGCTTGGTAATGAAATCGAAGAGCACGATCACTTTATCAACCCCAAAGTTTTGGTCGATGTTGATGATTCGATGGATATTGTTCATGAAGAGATTTTTGGCCCAATTGCTACGCTGATCCGTTTTAAAGATGAGAACGAGGTTATTCAACGTGCAAATAATACTATTTATGGCCTAGCGGCTTACTTTTTCACTCAAGATGTTAACCGTGTTTATCGGGTAGCGGAAAAATTACAAAGCGGTATGGTCGGCATCAATACCGGAATGATCTCAAATGAAGTTGCCCCATTTGGTGGTGTAAAGCAGTCGGGTTTAGGGAAAGAAGGGTCGCATTATGGAATTGATGATTATTTGAGTGTTAAGTATCTGTGCCTTGACCTTGGATAAAATGAGGAGCCGCGATGAGCCAAGCAAAAATTGCAGTAAGTGTTAGCCGAATCGAACAAGTTAGCCCAACAGTTAAGATGTTTGAATTTGTGGCACAAGATGGCACTTTTACGCCTTTTAGTGCTGGAAGTCATGTTACGGTTCATATGGATGGGCTGCAACGTGCTTATTCATTGATGAGCGATCCGCAGCAATGTGGTAGTTATTGTATCTCTGTTTTGCATGATGAAAATTCGAAAGGTGGATCTTCTTTTATGCATCAACAGATTGCGCAGGGGGATCGCCTTTATTTATCACCGGCCCAAAACTTTTTTTCATTAGAAAAAGAGACTCAGGGTAGGCAGATTTTGATTGCAGGAGGGATAGGGATCACTCCATTCTTGTCTTATCTCTACGAATTAGAAAATGCTGAAATGGATTTTGAATTGCATTATTGTTTTCGCGACCAAGCAACGGCGGCATTTGTGGAGCAATTACAAGCGCGAGTTGGCTCACGTTTACATTTATATGATAGAGCCAAAGGCCAACGAATGGCGGTTGAGCAACTGATTAAATCGCAGCCTACTGATAGCCATGTGTATGTTTGTGGTCCGCAAAGCTTAATCAATGATGTGATAGAACATGGAAGCCAACACCTTGGTGAGTTACACGTTCATTTTGAAAACTTTGGGGAAATTGCCAGTGAAGGTGATTCATTTGAAGTTTATTTTCAACGTTCAGGGTTTAGTTTGGAAGTCGGTGAAGATATCTCTATTTTGCAGGCAATCGAAGCAGATAAGCGGATAAATGTTGAATGTTTATGCCGTAATGGTGTTTGCGGAACCTGTGAAACTGCGATATTGGAAGGGGAAGCAGAGCATCGGGATCATTACCTTGATGACGATGAAAAAGCACAGCAAAAAACCATGATGCTGTGTGTTTCTCGGGCGAAAAGTAAGCGTTTAGTTTTGGATCTCTAATTCGTTTCCCCATCAAGAGCCATGATGGGGGAATAGGTTAATTTTTGAGCTCAAACATTAAGAATGGCTGCTTTTCATCATTGAAATAATGATAAGCAGTAATTTGTCTTCCTTGGAACAAAATTTGTCCTCGTCCTGTTTGCGCCACTTCTTCCAGCCAAGGTTTGTGGTTAATGGCAAGCTGGTAAAGGAGGCGTTGTAATTCAAGGTAGTCAATGTCAGATGATTGATTTTTTAAGTTACTCGCTAGAATTTCACCGGCTTTATCGGTAAAAGCGACCAGATGGTTAAAATGGGCAAGCAGTACATCAAAATAACATTTTATCTTGCGTAAATTAAGCTCGTTATTTTTACGCTCGGTATTATCTAAGCTGATCCCAACCAGTTTTGTTACCTTACCATTAGGGCCTTTTACTCCCGTCGCTCTTGAGGTTATCCAGCGGTATTCACCTTCCCAGTTAATCTTAAAATCCATTTCATGGGCACCACCTTCACGAATGATCTTAGAGTAACCATTAACTAATTTTTCTTTTGATTCTTGGTTCATTAACGCCCAAAAATCTTCGTTAGTGGTGATTTTAATACCATAAACAGCTTCAACGTTATCGGAATAATTTAGAGAGCCGGTGAGTAAATCCCACTCCCAAGTGACAATTTCAGCGGATTCTTGCAGGTGAACTTCATTAATATTGCGCATGATGCCTGAATGAGAAACAGTGACTTGGTTATTGGTGTATTCGCCATATTTTAACCAAATTTTGTCAACATCCAACAAGGTGGCTAGCTTGTCGAGATTATCTTCATCAATCATACCGCCCTTGGTCCATTTGTTGACCGCCGTTCGCGATACACCAAGGATTTCGGCGGCTTTTAATTGACTCAATTTTTTCTGCTTTAATAGCTTAAGCAAGCGTTCTTTGAAGGTTTCAGCTTCTGTTTCCGTCATCAATGCATATCCACCTTTTACTTATTGACCCAAAGATTTATCCAAAAAATCATGCTGTAAATGTTTCGCGAGGTATTTCTCAAGGTTTTCAATGAAAACTCTAAGATTAGCACGACTTCGGATACTTCTCGAATAAACTGCATACACATCAGCAGCCTGCTGCCATTGGGGTAAAACACGAACGAGTTGACCGGATTTTAGTTCTGGCAGTACGCTCCACACTGAGCGCAATAAAATACCTTCCCCACTGACACACCATTGCTTTGCCACTTCACCGTTATTCACCATTAATTTGCTGTTTGGCGAAACACTTATGGATTCTTGCTGATGCTGAAGTTTCCAAATTGCGGGGGCTTGGTTGCGCTCTTTGATGGCAATGCAGAAATGTTTATTTTCAAGTTCGAGTGGGTGTTTTGGGTAACCCTGTTGTGCTAAATAAGCCGGTGATGCACAAAGGATTCGAATATTTTGACCAATTCGCCTTGCAATAAATTGGTCTGAAATAGTCCCGCCAATACAAATATCGACATCAATATCTTCATTAATGATATCGACAGATTTGTCTGTTAGCGTTAGGTCGATGCCAAGTAATGGGTAATCGCTGTGTAAAGCGAGAATAAAAGGGTTGATATAAGCGCTACCAAATCCTGTACTACAGCTAATTCTTAGGTCACCACGGATCTCTTCTCGGCAGGCTTTGAGTTCCCCCTGCATGTGTTCAATTTCACCCAATAACACTTCGCTACTGCGTAGGACAATTTGCCCTTCATGGGTAAGTTTAATTGACCTTGCGGTACGAAAAAAAAGGGGTTGTCCTAAGTTTTCTTCAAGTAATTTAATCCGTTTGGATACATAAGCAGGCGAGACCCGTAATTGCTCAGCCGCCTGCGAAAAACTCATCAGGCGGGCAACGGTGACGAATACACGGATATCCTCTAGGGCGGGTAGCTTGTTCATAGTTTGTAAACCTAAGGATTACAGTTCATGCCTATACTTTATCACAGCAAGCCATAAACTGGAGAACATACATGATTAATTTATCCCACTGTTGTAAGAGGCTTTTATTATGTCACAGTTCAATATAGCGGTTATTCCTGGCGATGGTATTGGTACAGAAGTTATTCCTGAAGGGCTCAAAGTTTTAGAGGCCGCAGCGAGCAAACATAATGTAAAGCTTAACTTTACGCATTTTGATTGGTCTTGTGAGACTTATCATCGTACTGGGCGAATGATGCCTGAAGATGGTTTAGAACAACTCAAAAAATTTGATGCCATTTTTCTTGGTGCTGTAGGCTTTCCGGGGGTACCTGACCACATTTCATTATGGGGACTCTTACTGCCAATTCGCCGTGCATTTAACCAATATGTGAATCTACGTCCTGTACGCTTATTTGACGGAATCAAATCCCCACTTGCGGATAAAAAACCGGGCGATATCGATTTTTACGTGGTACGTGAAAACGTGGAAGGGGAATATTCCGCTATTGGTGGCATTCAGTATGAAGGCACTGAAGATGAAATGGTTTGCCAGCAAAGTATTTTTACCCGTAAAGGAACTGACCGTATTTTAAAATATGCCTTTGAACTCGCGCAAACGAGAGAGAAAAAACACCTTAGCTCTGCAACAAAATCAAATGGCTTATTTCATTCGATGCCTTATTGGGATAGTCGTGTGGCTGAAATGGCCAAGCAATATCCTGAGATTAAAGTTGATCAATTCCATATTGATATCTTTGCGGCAAACTTGGTCAGAATGCCAGAATTTTATGATGTGATTGTCGGTTCTAATTTATTTGGTGATATTTTGTCTGATTTAGGTCCTGCTTGTACGGGGACTATCGCCATTGCGCCATCAGCAAATATCAATCCCGAAAAACAATTTCCATCGATGTTTGAACCTGTTCATGGTTCAGCACCTGATATTGCAGGACAGAATATTGCCAACCCAATCGGAACAATATGGGCAGCCGCAATGATGATGCAGCACTTAGGCTGCCAACAAATACACGACACCATTATGGTTGCGGTTGAAACGGCGATTAAACAGCGCCGTCATTTAACCCGTGATATGGGGGGGAATGCAAGTACTCAAGCACTTGGTGAAGAGATTTGCCAATTGATTTTATCTTAAGTATTAGCGTCATGAATTAAAAACCAAACTAACTTGAAGTAAAGGGAGTATGTGGCTGTTTTTCGCCGCACTCTCTATGCTTTGATTGTGTATAACCCCAAGATCTGCGAAAATATCCGCCAATTACGATTAACAAGACGGATTTGCTGAGCTAAGAGCCAAGTTGTATCTCTCCCAATGCATGTACAAATCTGTATGACGAAAAGAAAAGTTAAATGACAGATCAGAATTTTCTACATGAAGTTAGCACGCGTAGAACGTTTGCTATCATATCTCACCCCGATGCCGGTAAAACAACTATCACTGAAAAAGTGTTACTGTTCGGGCATGCGATTCAACGCGCGGGAACAGTAAAAGGGCGTGGTTCTAATCAGCATGCTAAATCCGACTGGATGGAAATGGAAAAGCAACGTGGTATCTCAATTACCACATCCGTGATGCAGTTTCCTTATAATGAGTGTCTGATTAACTTACTTGATACCCCCGGACATGAAGACTTCTCCGAGGATACCTACCGTACATTAACGGCGGTTGACTGTTGCTTGATGGTGATTGACTCCGGTAAAGGGGTCGAGGATCGGACTCGCAAATTAATGGAAGTTACCCGTTTACGTGATACACCGATTCTAACTTTCATGAACAAATTGGACCGAGATATTCGTGATCCAATGGAACTGTTAGATGAAGTGGAGAATGAGCTAAAAATTGCGTGTTGCCCAATTACTTGGCCTATCGGTTGCGGTAAGTTATTCAAAGGTGTTTATCATCTTTTACGTGATGAAACCATTTTATACCAAACAGGTCAGGGCCATACTATTCAAGAAGTTCGCATCATTAAAGGGCTGAATAATCCAGATCTTGATGTTGCTATCGGCGATGAGCTCGCAAAACAGCTTCGTGATGAACTAGAACTGGTTCAAGGGGCTTCCCATGAATTCGACCATGAAGCTTTCTTAGAAGGTGAATTGACTCCGGTATTCTTTGGTACGGCATTAGGTAACTTCGGTGTTGACCATATGCTTGATGGCTTAGTCGAATGGGCGCCTGCACCACAGACACGTAAAACAGATGTGCGAGAAGTTAGCGCAACAGAAGAAAAATTTACAGGTTTTGTATTCAAAATTCAGGCGAATATGGATCCTAAACACCGTGACCGCGTGGCTTTTATGCGTATCGTGTCAGGCACCTTTGAAAAAGGGATGAAACTACGTCAAGTCCGCATCAAAAAAGATGTAGTGATTTCAGATGCTTTGACCTTTATGGCGGGTGACCGTTCTCATGTAGAACATGCTTATGCTGGTGATATTATTGGTTTACATAACCACGGTACCATTCAAATAGGTGACACCTTTACCCAAGGTGAAGATCTTAAGTTTACCGGTATCCCTAACTTTGCCCCTGAATTGTTCCGCCGCATTCGCTTGCGTGACCCGCTGAAACAGAAGCAGCTGCTTAAAGGTTTGGTACAATTATCGGAAGAAGGCGCGGTACAAGTTTTCCGCCCTCTCACCAATAATGACTTGATCGTCGGTGCGGTAGGGGTACTTCAGTTCGACGTGGTGGTTGCTCGGTTGAAGAGTGAATATAACGTTGAAGCAATTTATGAAACAGTAAACGTATCAACCGCACGTTGGGTTGAGTGTGATGACGTGAAAAAATTCGAAGAATTTAAGCGAAAAAATGAGCAAAACCTCGCTTTAGATGGTGGCGATAACCTCTCTTATATCGCACCTACCATGGTTAACCTTAATTTGACTAGCGAACGTTATCCTGACGTTAGATTCCGTAAAACCCGCGAACACTAATTGTTCCTTGCCTCAACTTACCCACGACAAAACCTTTGTTTTATCGTGGGTAATCCCATCTTAATCGTCATTATAAGAGCTTATTCCTACTAATAATCGAAATTTATAGGGAATATTCTGGCTTTCATGTTGTTTGTCTTTATTTTTCACGCTTTTTTACTTAGGCTATATTATTGGTTAATTAATAACAGCGAAAGGAAGGTTCCTATGAAAAAAACAACACTATTACGTTCAATCGGAGTAATTGGGTTGAGCTGGGCATTATTCGCTTGTAACTCACCGTCAGATAAAGCGTTAAAAACCCAAGCTTCAGAAACATGGGATAGCGCTTCGAAAACCGTCAGTATTGCAGGTGAAAATACGGGTGATGCTATCTCTAGTGGCGCAAAAAGTACGGACAGATATATCGATGATTCAGCCATTACTGCGGATGTTAAAAGCAAACTGTTATCTACCAGTGGCGTTCCGAGCAACAGTATCTCAGTGAAAACCGTCGATGGTGTTGTATATCTTTCTGGCTTTGTTAAATCGCAAGAGCAAATTAATAAAGCGGTACAAGCAGTCTCTACCATTGAAGGTGTGAAAACAGTTCAAAATGGATTAGGTGTTGCCAATTAACCGCGTATTGCAAATTAATCGCTAAATCATGCCATAATGACTCAAATTGTTGCGTATTTATTGTGCGGTTTCGTTAAAATGGGCTTTCAGTGAAAGCTCATTTTTTATATGGGTTTTAGCTTTCACCGTCAATTTCATTATCATCAGAAAATTAAAGAACCTATTACCAAAGGGTATATATGGGAAAGCACGTATCAGTGACACTGGGCACTATTGAGCCCCTCGCTTTTTTTGATAAAATCAATCCAGGAAAAACAGCGCTTATCTGTGAAGGTGGTGGTCAGCGCGGTATTTTTACAGCGGGTGTGCTGGACGAGTTTCTTATTGCCGGTTTTAATCCTTTTGATTTAATGATTGGCACGTCAGCAGGGGCGCAAAATCTTTCTGCTTATGTCTGTGGCCAAGTGGGCTATGCGCGTCGGGTGATCACGCGTTATACAACTAACCCTTTGTTTTTTAATCCACTGAGATTTATTCGCGGCGGTCATCTTATTGACCTTGATTGGCTCGTCGATTCGATAGCAACAGAATTCCCATTACAAATGGATGTCGGGCTTGAATTGCTCAAATCAGGGCGTGAATTTTATATGGGAGCGAGCCGTAGCGACGATTTTTCTGCTGAATTTTTACAACCCACTGCAGACTCTTGGCTTGATATTATTCGTGCATCCAGTGCGATACCGGGTTTCTACCGTACCGGTGTCGAATTTGAAGGGACCTTGTATCACGATGGTGGCATCAGTGCGGCTATCCCTGTGGAAGAAGCTTATCGTCGTGGGGCTGATACGATTGTGGTTGTCCGTACCGTTCCTTCGCAAATGTATTTTACGCCTGAGTGGGTAAAACGAATGACGCGCTGGTTGGAAGGGGATAATAGTAACTTGCAGCGCATGGCCGCAATGTTAAAAGTTCATCTGAAAAGCTATCGTAAAACACAAGAATTTATTGAAAACCCACCGAAAAACGTGCAGGTATTTGAAATTTACCCGCCGACACCGCTAAGAAGTAGCGCATTGGGAAGCCGTGTATCTTCATTGAATCAGGATTACCATACTGGAAGACGTTGTGGTCGCTACTTTATTGCTGCACTTGGCCACAGCTTTACTCATGATGAAAGCTTCAGTCGTATCATCCAAAAAAATATTGAATTTAATCCGATCGATACGCAAGAGGATATACCGCAACAGGGGGATTTAATTCCTGCCTTGGTGAGAAATACAGTCGACTCAATTGAATCACAAGTAATGCAAGCCAGTGAGCATCATGATGGCTAAGCACTTGTTTATCGATACCCATTGTCACTTTGATTTTCCACCGTTCAGTGACACACTCGATAATAGCTTATATTTAGCCAAGCAAGCTGGCGTGAGGGATATCATCATTCCGGCAGTTAGCGTCGATAATTTTGAACGTATTTGGCAGCTAGCGCATCAAGTTCCGCAATTGTACGCCGCGCTCGGTTTTCACCCATTATATTTGCATGCTTTTGAATATCCACATATTGAAATATTGATAGATTACCTCAAGAAAAAAAGTCATAAATGTGTTGCGATAGGTGAGATTGGCCTTGATCTTTATATGCAAGATCCGCTATTTGAAAGGCAACAAATGGTACTGTCGACACAATTAAAGCTCGCTAAACAATTTGATTTACCGGTGATCTTACATTCACGTAAAAGTCATGATCAACTCGCCGCTATGCTTCGACGTTTTGATGTACCAGCACGAGGTGTTGTTCATGGATTTGCGGGAAGCCTTTCCCAAGCACAGGCATTTATTAAGCTAGGATATTATATTGGCGTAGGAGGTACGATTACGTATGAGCGCGCCAATAAGACGCGTCAAGTCATGGCTGAATTACCCTTAAGCACGCTTTTATTTGAAACAGATGCCCCTGATATGCCGGTATCTGGTTTCCAAGGAGAAGCCAATCGCCCTGAGCGCATCGTATCTATTTTTCGTACATTATGTGAACTACGCCACGAATCACCTGATGAAATAGCCCAGCAGCTTTACAATAATAGCTTGGCGTTATTTAATCTTACCCAGCCAAAAACAATTAATATATAAATAAAATTTATATAACTTCATTTTTTTTTCCAATTTAACCCTTCCTGCTTTTATTGCTTATTTTTATTACTTTAATCGCTTTCCAGATTAAACCGAATGATTATTGTGATATCGATCACAAGGTTTGAATTTTTGTTGTCGATTGCACTTTGTATTTGTGATGAACATTACGAGTTATTGGCAGTGACTAGGTATAATCATCGACCTAAGCGTCAAGGAAACAGATCAGTTTCCTTATACATCAATCTAGAATTAAGTGAACAGGGATACTTCCATGCAACTCATTATGAGTATTGTTGGGATGGCGGTGCTTATTGCAATAGCCGTTTTATTTTCCAGCAATCGTCGAGCAATTAGGCTTCGTACCGTCGGCGGTGCTTTTCTAATACAGCTAATTATTGGCGCATTTGTTCTTTATGTACCTGCTGGGCGCAGCGTGCTGGAAGGGATGTCAAATGGCGTTTCTAAAGTCATTGGCTATGGCCAAGACGGAATGAGTTTCATCTTCGGTGGGCTAGTTTCCGATAAAATGTTCGAACTCTTTGGCAGTGGTGGCTTTGTTTTCGCCCTGCGTGTTTTGCCTATTATCGTCTTTTTCTCTTCATTGATCGCGGTACTTTACTATTTAGGCGTTATGCAATTAGTCATCAAAGTACTTGGTGGCGGTTTGCAAAAATTACTCGGTACATCAAGAACAGAATCCCTGTCAGCGACCGCGAATATTTTCGTTGGACAAACTGAGGCGCCACTTGTTGTACGTCCATACATTGCCACAATGACAACCTCTGAGCTATTTGCCATTATGTGTGGTGGCTTGGCATCGGTTGCTGGCTCTGTATTGGCGGGTTATGCGCAAATGGGTGTGCCAATGGAATACCTTATTGCGGCATCCTTTATGGCAGCACCGGGTGGTCTTCTATTTGCTAAGCTGATGGTTCCAGAAACTGAAGATGCGCAAGATAGAGTCAATGCGATGGATTTAGTGGCTGAAGATGAACGCCCTGCCAATATTATTGATGCTGCGGCATCCGGTGCGGCATCAGGCATGCAACTTGCTTTGAATGTGGGGGCAATGCTATTAGCCTTTATCGCATTGATTGCGTTGGTCAACGGTATTTTAGGGGGGATTGGCGGCTGGTTTGATTATCCGCAACTGTCTCTTGAATTAATCCTCGGGTGGGTATTTGCACCCATTGCTTATTTAATTGGTGTGCCATGGAGCGAAGCGACAATCGCAGGCTCATTTATTGGCCAAAAAGTGGTTGTGAATGAATTCGTTGCTTTCATGAACTTCGGTGAATACATGAAAGCAGATGCAGAAGTCTTGGCTGCGGGTAAACAAGTGTTATCGGATCATACTAAAGCGATTATTTCATTTGCGTTGTGTGGTTTTGCCAACTTATCCTCTGTGGCTATTTTACTTGGTGGTTTAGGCGGAATGGCACCTAATCGCCGTGGTGATGTTGCTCGCCTCGGTATGAAAGCGGTTATGGCAGGCACTCTCTCTAACTTAATGAGTGCAACAATTGCAGGTTTCTTCTTAACGCTCACCGCCATGGCAGTATTTTAATTTTCTATTTTTGCGAAAGGCGGATTGCGCCTTTCGCTTTCATATTTTTAGTAATACCTGTCATACTTCAAGGCGCCTGATTACTGAGTCATATCAATAATCAGGCACCTCAATTTATTTAGGATAAATATTCTTTTTTCTCTCTTATAGGCAATTTCAATTTTTCGACTACGCTTAACGTAGTCAATTAATGATGACGCAGGTAATTAAAAAGCCATTTGAGCGAATAAAACTGAAGATAGATCGGGTATAATTGATAGTTGAATCACACTTTTGATTTTAATAATGTAACGTTCAGTCGATTAATGTGATTTGTAGCACATAAAAAAGCCCTATTCCATGGTCAAATGGATACAAGTAAGTTGCCATGGAACTGCTAGTTCTCAGAGTATCGTACTCTAGGGCATCGTGCGGTGAGAAGGATCTCAGCTGCTGAGTTCGGAATGCGTCCGACAGGCATCTTTAAGGAACAAGCCCGCTCGCCAACAAAGAACATGTCGTTCTGAAAGAATTAACAACGTTGGAGAGTTATATGACTGATTTAAAAGCAGCTGCGCAACGCGCACTGAACTTGATGGATTTAACCACATTAAATGATGATGATACTGATGAAAAAGTTATCGCATTATGCCATCAAGCGAAAAGCCCAGCAGGTAACACTGCGGCTATCTGTATTTACCCTCGTTTTATTCCTATTGCGCGCAAAACTTTGCGTGAACAAGGCACCCCTGACATTCGCATCGCAACAGTGACAAACTTCCCGCACGGAAATGATGATATTGAAATTGCATTAGCGGAAACTAAAGCGGCGATTGCTTATGGTGCGGATGATGTTGACGTCGTATTCCCATACCGAGCACTCATCGCAGGTAATGAAAAAATCGGCTTTGATTTAGTGAAAGCCTGTAAAGAAGCTTGCGCGGCTGAAAATGTATTATTAAAAGTTATTATCGAAACAGGTGAACTAAAAGACCCTGAATTGATCCGCAAAGCGTCAGAAATTTCAATTAAAGCGGGCGCAGATTTTATTAAAACGTCTACAGGTAAAGTGCCTGTAAACGCAACGCTCGAAAGCGCAGAAATCATGATGCAGGTTATTCATGATATGGGCGTAGCGAAAAGTGTTGGTTTCAAACCCGCTGGTGGTGTTCGCACGGCGGAAGAAGCTGCGGAATACTTAGCATTAGCAGGTAGAATTTTAGGTGATAACTGGGCAGATTCTCGCCATTTCCGTTTTGGCGCATCAAGTTTATTAGCGAGCTTATTAAATACGCTCGGCTTTGATGTTAAAAAATCAAGTAGCAGTTATTAGTTAGAACCGTTAATTATAATGGCTAATTACCACAATCGTTGATCGCGAGTTAGCGTCTATACCCAAAATAATTCGAGTTGTAGGTAAGCAATAACCCTGCAACTTGGAATATAACGGGTAGATCCTTTTATTTAGGCTTTGCCTATCTATGATGATGGCCGCGGTATTATTAGCCAATAAATTCTATCTGAATTAAGGAGTATACCGTGTTTTTGGCACAAGAAATTATCCGTAAAAAGCGTGATGGTAAACCGTTAAGTGAAGAAGAAATTCGCTTCTTTATTAATGGCGTGCGTGACAATTCGGTTTCTGAAGGTCAAATCGCTGCATTGGCGATGACTATTTACTTTAATGATATGACAATGCCTGAACGTGTGGCGCTAACACTGGCGATGCGTGATTCTGGAACGGTTCTGAACTGGAAATCATTAAACCTCAATGGCCCGCTAGTTGATAAACACTCAACAGGGGGGGTCGGTGATGTTACCTCATTAATGTTAGGCCCAATGGTGGCGGCATGTGGTGGTTATGTTCCGATGATTTCGGGGCGTGGGCTGGGTCATACTGGCGGTACCTTAGATAAACTCGAAGCGATCCCGGGTTTTGATATTTTCCCTGATGATACCCGTTTTCGCGATATTATCAGCACTGTCGGTGTTGCCATTATTGGTCAGACAAATTCATTAGCACCTGCTGACAAACGTTTTTATGCAACACGCGATATTACAGCAACGGTTGATTCTATCCCTCTTATTACCGCATCAATCTTAGGTAAAAAACTTGCCGAAGGTCTGGATGCATTAGTGATGGACGTAAAAGTGGGTTCCGGTGCATTTATGCCAACCTATGAAAAATCAGAGCAACTTGCAGAGTCTATCGTCCAAGTCGCCAATGGCGCAGGTTGCAAAACCACCGCATTGCTCACTGATATGAATGAAGTCCTTGCATCAAGCGCAGGTAATGCGGTTGAAGTGCGTGAAGCCGTACAATTCCTAACCGGTGAATACCGTAATCCACGTTTGTACGAAGTCACGATGGCGCTGTGCGTTGAGATGTTAGTTTCAGGCACGCTGGCAACTGACAGAGCAGATGCGCGTAAAAAATTACAAGCGGTATTGGATAACGGTAAAGCTGCGGAAGTCTTTGGTCGTATGGTTGCGGCACAAAAAGGTCCAGCAGACTTCGTTGAAAATTATGATAAGTACCTGCCAACAGCAGTATTAAGTAAAGCAGTTTACGCACCGAAAGACGGTATTATTACGCAAATGGATACTCGCGCACTGGGTATGTCCGTAGTGACATTAGGTGGCGGTCGTCGTAAAGCCACTGATCCTATCGATTATAGCGTTGGTTTGAGTGACATTGCGGCATTAGGCAGCAAAGTTGATACTAAAACCCCATTGGCGATGATCCATGCAAATAGTGAAAAAGCCTGGGAAGAAGCGGCGAAAGAAGTTCGCGATGCTATGATTATTGGTGATAAGGCTGTTGAGAGTACACCGATGGTGTATCGTCAAATTAGTGAATAAATAAGATAGATTTTAGCCGTGTGTTAATTTAAACATACCGCAGGAGAATAAATATGAAACGCACATTTATTATGGTTTTAGATTCCTTTGGGATCGGTGCTGCACATGATGCACACAAATTCGGCGATGAAGGTTCAAATACACTCGGTCACATTGCCGATGCATGTGCTCGCGGTGAAGCCGATATTGGTCGTAAAGGTCCACTGAATCTGCCGAATCTAACAAAATTAGGTTTAGGTAAAGCAGGGGAAGAATCAAGCGGTTCATTCCCTGCGGGTCTTGATCCAAATGCAGAAATTATTGGCGCGTACGGTTATGCGAGTGAAATTTCTTCGGGTAAAGATACGCCATCAGGTCACTGGGAAATCGCAGGTGTTCCGGTGCTTTTTGATTGGGGTTATTTTTCTGATGAGGAAAATAGTTTCCCACAAGCATTACTCGATACACTCGTAGAGAAAGCTAATTTGCCTGGTTATCTGGGGAACTGCCACTCATCGGGTACGGTGATCTTGGATCAATTGGGTGAAGAGCACATGAAAACGGGCAAACCGATTTTCTATACTTCTGCTGACTCCGTATTCCAGATTGCGTGTCATGAAGAGACTTATGGCTTAGATAAACTGTATGAGCTGTGTGAAATTGCTCGTGAAGAATTAACCAAAGGTGGCTATAACATTGGTCGTGTTATTGCACGTCCATTTGTGGGTGACAAAGCGGGTAATTTTGAGCGTACGGGTAACCGCCATGACTTAGCGGTTGAGCCACCAGCACCAACAGTATTAAAAAAATTAGTGGAAGAAAAACAAGGTGAGGTTGTTTCTATCGGTAAAATTGCTGATATTTATGCCCACGTTGGTATCACTAAAAAAATCAAAGCAACCGGTATTGATGCACTGTTCGATGCAACCGTTGAAGAAATGAAACTGGCGGGTGATAACACTATTGTGTTCACCAACTTTGTTGATTTCGATTCATCTTACGGCCACCGTCGTGATGTTGCAGGTTATGCTGCCGCATTAGAACTATTTGACCGTCGCTTACCTGAACTGATGAAACTGGTAAAAGAAGACGATATCTTAATTCTGACCGCCGACCACGGTTGTGACCCAACTTGGCCGGGTACAGACCATACTCGTGAGCATATCCCTGTTCTGGTTTATGGACCAAAAGTTAAACCGGGTTCTTTAGGACATCGTGAAACATTTGCGGATATCGGCCAGACAGTCGCGAAATACTTTGATTTGTCGCCAATGGATTACGGTAAGCCGATGCTCTAAGCGGTACCGCGTTAATTATTTAAAATAAGGTGGAGATCCCACCTTATTTATTTTCATTAATTTTATTATTTGAAGGGAATAACAATGGCAACTCCACATATTAATGCAGAAATGGGTGATTTCGCGGATGTCGTCTTGATGCCAGGTGACCCACTGCGTGCTAAATACATCGCAGAAACTTTCCTGCAAGATGTTCGTCAAGTGAATAACGTTCGTGGCATGCTAGGTTTTACCGGAACTTATAAAGGCCGTAAGATCTCAGTGATGGGTCACGGTATGGGTATTCCTTCTTGCTCTATCTATGCCAAAGAACTGATCACTGATTTCGGTGTAAAAGTGATTATCCGTGTAGGTTCATGCGGCGCAGTGATGGATGATGTTAAACTGCGTGATGTTGTTATTGGTATGGGTGCATGTACTGATTCCCGTGTTAACCGCCAACGTTTTAAAGAAAATGATTTCGCTGCAATTGCCGATTATGAGTTAGTGCATAATGCCGTTGAAGCTGCAAAAGCAAAAAATGTAAATGTTCGTGTGGGTAACCTATTCTCAGCAGACCTATTCTATTCGCCAGATCCAGACATGTTCAAAGTGATGGAGAAATACGGCATTCTTGGTGTTGAAATGGAAGCCGCAGGTATCTATGGTGTTGCCGCAGAGTTTGGTGCACGTGCACTGACCATCTGTACTGTTTCTGATCATATCAAAACAGGCGAGCAAACTACCGCAGATGAGCGCCAAACGACCTTTAACGAAATGATTGAAATCGCACTGGATTCTGTTCTGTTAGGCGATAAATAATCTTTTTGCTATATACCAAAATAATTTGAGTTGTAGGTCATCAGTAACACAGCAATTTAAAGTATTACCGGTATAGTGATTTATTGATGCCACGTCGATGATGTGGCATTTTTTATGGTTAAAAAATGTTGATTGTACTAAGTCCCAAAATGGGATCGATTTCTTGACGCAGTCCCAAAGTGGGACTATTCTGTCCAAATGAAAATTATATCCATAAAGACGCTGAAAGATTTTTGGGGACGATACCCAGAGTCAGAACAACCGTTGAAGGCTTGGTTAGATGAAACCATTAAGGCAACATGGAAAACACCTTCAGAGATAAAAGGAATGTACCGAAGCACGAGCATATTGAAAAATAAGCGCGTGGTATTCAATATAAAAGGAAATAATTACCGGTTAATTGTCGCTATTGCATATCAGCGTGGATGGATATTTGTTAAGTTCATTGGTACTCATGAACAATATGATAAAATTGACGCAGAAACGGTGGAGTTAGAGTCATGATTATGAAAATTAAACCCATCAGAACAGAGCAAGACTATAAAGCTGCCTTACGAGCAGTTTCTCCAATGTTTGATAATGAGCCCGCGATGAATAGCCCTGAAGGGGACTACTTTGAAGTCATGTGTTTATTAATAGAAGAATATGAGAAAAGGCACTACCCTATCGAAGCACCTGATCCAATTGAAGCGATTAAATTTCGCATGGAACAACAAGGCTTAACCGTCAAGGACCTAGAGAGTGCAATTGGTAAAGCTAATCGAGTATATGAAGTATTGAATGGAAAGCGTAATTTAACACTGCCTATGATCCGTCGTTTACATGGGCAATTTGGCATTCCATTACGTAGTTTAGTGGGTGTCTCGCGTTAATAAATAATAAAAGTGGATCAAGTACCACATAATGAATGTGGTACTGCTATTCATTTTTTATTAATTCGGCTCATCATAACGGCATCAACATATTTCCCGTCACGAAAAGCGTAATCACGCATTCTTCCTTCAAGTTCAAAGCCAAACTTTTCATATAGTCCAACACCACTGCCATTATCGGCAAAAACTTCCAATTCAATACGATGGATATTGAGCCAATTATCGCAATAATCCACCATTACTTGCATTAGCTTCGTGCCAATTCCTTTACCTTGATGAGATTCGCTTACGGTGATACCAAACGTCGCGACATGTTTGCGCCTCACTTGCTCTGCTTGGCTAATCACTAAAAGCCCAACCACGACATTATCAATAGTCGCAACAAATTGGGTGACGAGTGGATTGTCTGTGCTGAGCCTTGCTTCCCATGTTTTTGTGGTTGGGTAGGGCAGTTGGAGTGTATTCGCATAGGTTGAATAATCTGCATGCATCTTAGTGATAGTGGGGATATCTTCTATTGTTGCTCTACGTATCGTCAGGTTACTCATAATATATATCTTCATGATTAGATTAAAAATATATTGTTCACATTAAATTCACTCTGTGTCAATGAAATCAATTAACTCATTATGTGGTTAAATGTGAGTGTGATGTTGATTTAGATAAGCAAGCCAGTATCGATATATAATATCGATACTGGCTTTTCCGATATATTATCCTAAGGTGTTTTTTATTTTAAATAAAGGAAGTATATTATGCCTAGTTCAATTAGTTATAAAGTCTATACAGATATTCCTAGTACGATTAAAAATAAGAGTAAAGTTTTTTTTAATAAATCTGCTAATAAATTTAGGAAAGGAATAACAAAAATAAAGCAATTTGATGCGCTAAAAAAATCTGAGCTTTCTAACATTAGTGGGAGTAAGCCGAAAATAAAGGGAGATACCCTCGCTGCCAGTGAAAAGTTAAGTTCTAGTTTGTCTGATTCCATTACAAAAGTAAATGTAGAAAATATAATATCAAATAAGATAGCTGATGTGAAATTATCAACCTTCAATAAGATAAGCTCTGAACATACAATAAGAGATATTATTGAATTAAAAAAAGGAAATTTTGATGTTTCGGTAAAAACATTAAATAAAATCAGTGATAAACTACAAGGTATGAAACAACACCTTTCTTTAGATGATTTTGAATTGGAATTAAAATCTTTAATAGAAATTTTAGCAAAGCGTAAGTTAGCGGATAAAGTTCATCAAAAAATAGAGGCGGTTTGTTCTCAGTATTTAACGAAATTAGACAAACCAATAGAAAATAAAGTAAAAGAAGAAAAATCAGAGGGTATTTCAAAAGAATTGAGTTTACTTGTTAAAATAGCGGTCAAGCCGAATCCACAAACGATCCCTTCAATGATGGAGAGTATCAATTTCCCGGAACGTGTGGAAAGCTATTTTTATAATATATTGAAAATTAATCATATTAAAAAAGAATCGTTGAATAGCCTTTCAAAAGAGATTGATAATATTAAAAATGAGCTTACATCGGATGATTTTGGTCTAAAGCTTTATGATTTATGCCATGTTATTTCTGATCTTAAATATAAATCAGTGACGAATGAATTTATTGTTAACTATTTGAATGGAATGGGTGATTCACAACAATTGAATCAAAATGACATGATTGATGTTATTGAAAATAATTTATCTGCGATTAAGCAGCCTCCCGTTAAGCTGATGGGAAATGTTAATATATTTGAAGATGTCAATGAGTTAATAAATGAAATTAATAATAAAAAGGAGATGTCAGATACTCAGTTATATCAACTTGATGCAAAAATTAATACGTTGAAAGAGAAGGAAATAGCTGAAAGTTTCATCCTTAAGATGCAAGCATTATGGGGAAGGATAGTAGACACTGCACCCAATGATATAATTGAAAAGATGAGCCTTATATTCGCTAAATATATAAATGTAAATGTAAAAGTAGAAGATTTTTCTAATATTGAATATAAAAATAAAAAACCAGAAAAGCTAAGTAAGCGTATATTGAAAGGAATCGAGTGGGCAGTATTTGTTTTAGCGAAAAAGGTGAAAAATATGCGTTCTAATATTTCTCACTTTTTTCAGCGCTAAAGTATGAGGTTTATTAAATAAGTCATAAGCCAACAGACTGAAAAATATCAGTCTATTGGCTGTTTAACTTAATGTTTCTAGCACTATGGCGTCATCATAAACACTTTTGAATTTTGCCCTAAATATTGAAGGGCCAGACGGTTTACATCATTAACTGTGAGCTGGCGAATAATGCCTTGTTCTTGGTTTAAACGCTGATATTGGCCATCATCCGCCGCAATTTGAGCCAGCGCTTCAGTCCAATAACCTGAACTATCCGTGACTTGCGAATTCTCGGTTAGCCAAATATTTTTCGCCTCATTGAGCTCTTTTTCATTGATACCGGATTGGCGAATTTTCTCAATCGTGGCTTGTGCAATTTTGATCATCTCTTCAGCACGCTCTGGTGAGGTGGTGAAATTAAGACGAGCAAAATAGTAAGGTTGTGGCTTTTTCGCTAACATTTGTGAAAAACCGAGTGCATAAATACCACTGGCTTTTTCACGTAGTTCACTTCGCAAGCGTTGACTGACAATGGTATCGATAAGCTGCATAGTGAGCTGATCTTGCTGAGACCATTGTGCTGGCGTGGCAAATTGCATGCTTACCATACTTTTATCACTGCTACTGATCGGGTAGCGTTTATTGAAGCTTGCCATTTTTGGCATGATCCCTTGGTCGCGCCAAGTGAGTTTTTGGTTACTTGCTGGAATGGATGCAACCCACTGCTCTAATAAGGGTTTCAATTCACGGCTATTCATTGCACCACTAATCACCAGCGTCATATCAGCGGTAGAGCTTAACAATTGGCGATTAGCTTGCTGTAATTGCTGGGCAGTAAATTGGTTCCAACCCCCTTGCGGGTTAATAACCAGCATTTCACCGTGGGTGTAACTTTCCTGATTAATATTATCAAGAAAGGTACGCTCAACGGGTACTTTGGCTAAATTCAGCGCAAAAGATTGTTTTTGTTGCTCAAGTTTTTCACCGCTAAATTGTGGTGCTGTTAGTTTTAAGTTCAGCAGTTGCAATGCGGTTTCTAGGTTATCAATCGGTGTTTTTCCGCGATAACCATGGGTCAGCAGCTCGCTATAAGGACGCAGTGAGATTTGATTTTGTTTAGCGAGCAACGCTAAATCCCGTGCACTGTATTGCCCGTAACCACTACTTTCAGGCAGCTTTAGCGCCCAATCCGTCAGCCCGGAAGTTTGCGCAGTTTCTAAAGAGCGCCCACCCGGTAGTTGTAAGTTAAATTGGATATCTTCTTTTAGGTTTTTATCCGCTTTAACAATCACTTGAATGCCATTACTTAATGTCCAGCGTTCAGTTTTTTCAACGGGCAGTGCTGCTTGATCGGTAATCGACCCTTTTGCTGTTTGCGGTAATTGCAATTGGATAGCTTGAGAACGCAGGGTAAAAGATCCTGGTGAACTTTGGCGAATACGTTGCCATTGCGCATTGAATGTTTTGCTGTCTATTGCCGCTGCATCAGTATCGGGACCGATTAATGCCAAACGAGGTGATGCAGTTTGTAGGAAAGCCGCCACATGCTGTTGTAAATTCTGTGGTTTTACATCTTTAATCAACTGATAGCTATTATCAAGCTGTTGGCGTTTATTCCACATTGGCATCTCATATTCCAATGCCGTGGTGAGTTGCCCCGCAAGGTATTCATTACTATAGCGTTGTTCTGATGCCGCTTGTTGGCTGAGTTTTTTCAGCATGGCCTGTTTGGCGCTATCGAGTTCTTCTTGCGTCACAGGCTCGGTGGCAAGTCTTTGTAATTCGGTAAACAGGATCTGAGTTGCCCCAGCATAATCATTCCCTTTAGGGTGAATTATCATCAACTGCTGCAAGCGTTGGTTATCTAACATCGCTCCTTGTTCGTTGATACTGATTGATGGGATCAAACCATTATCAACCATCACAGAAAAACGCTGATTTAAAATGGCTAACCACAGACTATCCATCAAGTCATCTGATTGGCCAAGGCGAGTATTCAGTGGAGCACGCACGTCTTTTTGCAGTGAAAATTGCACGTAGCGAGCCCCTTGCTCTTTATCAAACACGGGTTGAACTAACATATTGGTCGAACCCGCAAAGGATTTCCATTGTGGGTCGTCTTGGGCCATTTTTTCAGGTTTCGGTAAGGCAAATAAGGTATCCACCTGATTGCGTACTGATGAAGTATTAAAATCACCAATAATAATCAGGCTCATACGTTGGGGTTGATACCAAGTTTGATAATAATCTTTGGCTTGTTCGATAGGAGCTTGACGCACAATATCGAGTGAACCAATCGGGTTGCGATTAACGTAGCGGCTGCCGTGGTAACGTAATTTTTCTAGACTATCATTGATGCGATAACCCATCCCTTGGCGTAAGCGCCACTCTTCAACAATCACTGGGCGCTCTTTTTCAAAAGCATCTTGGTCGAAAGTCATGTTTGATGCCCAATCTGCCATCACTTGTAGGCTCGTGGTGACTTGTGCGGTGGTTGCATCGGGTAATGAAAGCTTATACAGAGTGGAGTTTAAACTGGTGATCGCATTAACGTGGCTACCCAGTTTCAACCCTTGCTGTTCTAATTGTTTAAAGCCAGTGGTTCCCGGAAAATGTTTAGTTCCTTTAAACGCCATGTGCTCAGTAAAATGGGCTAAACCCAGTTGCTGCTCATTTTCTTGTAGCGAACCGCTGTTGACCAGTAAACGCAGTTCAACGCCGGGTTGATTGCGTTGCAGCAAGTAAACCTGTAATCCATTATCTAACTGATAATGTTGGATATCACTACGAACAGGTAATAGTGCCGGTGTATTGTTATTCTGAGAGACACTACCTGCACAGCCGACTAGCAGCAAACCAATAAAGGTTGCTAACGTGATTTTACGATGCATATTCAGGAGTTCCTGTTGGTAAATGGGCATCATCTTGTGACGCAGATAAAGATGATTCAGATAAATGAATGTTTTGTTCCGCCAATGAGGCAATAAAGCGTTGATGGCTCACTAATACAATGGCGCTGTCGTGAAGTTCCGCTTTCAGTAGCGCCAGTAATTCTAAGGCGCTATTTTCATCAAGGGCGGAGGTGGTTTCATCCAATAGCAATAACTTAGGGCGATTAAGTAACAGGCGTGCAAACATAATGCGCTGCTGTTCTCCGCCAGATAAGCGGTTGTTCCAATCGGTTTCTAATGCTAATTGATGATGGAGTTTTTTTAATCCCACTAAAGTTAATGCATATTGGAAATCCGCTTGGCTAAACCGTGATGCGTTTTGGGGGTAAGCGAGTAAACTGTCTAAGCGACTCATTGGTAGATATAAGCGTTGAGGGATCCACATCAGATTACGGGTGCGGGAAATATTCCCTGAAAAGAAAGGCCAATGCCCACTTAATGCACGTAGTAAGGTGGATTTACCAATTCCCGAACGACCTGAAATTAAGATTAATTCCCCTTGTTGGGCGACTAAATTAACGGTTTTGATCAGCTGGCGGTTATCGGCAGTTGAAACCGTTAAATTTGCCACAAGAGGTGTTTTGCTTTCTTCGACAGTGACGTCTGCGGCTTTATCCTTTTCCAGTAAAATCACAAAATTATACAGACGAGAAACCGTGGCTTGCCACGCCGCTATCTCTTTATAGGCAAAAATAAACCAGCCTAATGAGGTGGCAACACTGCTAAAGGCTTGGCGTAATTGCATTAATCCGCCTAGCATTATTTCGCCTGCAAGAAATTTTGGGAGCGCGAGTAAGACGGGAGCAAGGGCGGTGACTTGTTGATAACCAACGGTATAAAAAGCTAAGTTCCGTTCACAACGGATCAAGCGATTCCAGTTGCTAATGATTTCACTAAAGCGCCCCATTAATTCCGTTCTATCTTGCTGTTCACCCCGTTGACCGGCGATGGCATCCCCATGCTGGCGGCAGTTAATTAATGTGCTACGATAATCGGCTTCACGACGCTGTTTATCCATATGCAAACGACGTAACGGAAAACCAATCCATTGCGTTAGGGCAATACCGATGAGGGTATAGATAATACAAGCCCAAAACATGTAACCCGGGATCGTCCAATCACTGCCTGAAAAATTAAATGTCAGGCTACCGGATAACGTCCAAAGAATGGCGGCAAAAGAGACCAGCGTTAGCATTGAATGCAAAAAGGTCACGAGCAGGTTTAAGGTTGATTCCACTAACAGACGGATATCTTCAGCAATACGTTGGTCTGGGTTATCGGGTTCTTGCGAAGTCAGCCTCAGCATGTAGTGTTTGCTGTTGGGTGATAACCAACGACCGAGGATCAATTCGGTCATCCCTTTACGCCAACGAATAATTAGCATTTGCTTCAGGTAGTTACCCATCACCACAACAAATATTAGTCCGCTGACTAATATAACAAAGTACTGTAATAACCCATATAAAGCCTGTCCATCCAGCTTTTGCAGTGAGTTATAAAAATCCCCATTCCATGCATTCATTTTGACGTTGAACCAAACTGATGTCAGCGTCAGTCCTAATGAAGAAAATAGCAGTATCCAGCACAGCAGGGCAGCACGCTGCCCCCAAAAAGGTTTAACTAAATAGAAAAATTGTTTGAGTGTCTTCATGACGTTATTTCTTTTTTATCGTGGCTCACATTGCAAATTTGCACTGAATTAAAGATCGTAATTAACCTGTAACCAGAACTGACGACCCGGATCGTAAGATTTTAAAACGCGATCATCGAACATAAATCGGTCAGCAATATTTTTATTATTCAACACATTATTCACTTCAACGGAGAAGCCGAAGCCATAGGTGAAATCAGGTTTCCAGCCGAGGCGAGTGTCCCATGTATATTTGCTAGCAAACTTCTGTTTGGTGTATTTACGCAGTTGCCCAACTTCAGGATCCGAGTAATAAGAATTGTCATAACGAACCGCTTGGTTACGAGAACCCCACCATTGCAGGCGGTTATACAAAGTTAGGTCATATTCATCCCACACACTGGTTAGCTCGAGGTTAAGCTTGATAGGTGAGTTAAAACTGGTTGAGGGTAATTTTGATGCGTCGATGACTTTGCCGTCATACCACACTTTATTGAGGTTCACTTTATTGGCCGGGTCGAAAGAGTTGTAGCCCGCATCTTTTGGTGTATTACTTTCGCTTTGCTGCCAGGTAAATGAGGCATTCATAACGTGGGATGCATCCGCCCATTCCCAAGGTTGGCTGTTATTAACGGATAAGGTCACTGTATCGTGAGAACTTCGCCCACCGTTATCAAAGCTACGGATACTCCGTGTATTTGGGTCTCGTGGGTTATCGTATTTAGTACGGGTTCTAACTTCGTCATAACCTTCGCGATGCACATATTGTAGGCGCCATGTGGTGGACATAATTTCTTGTTGCAGCGCAAGGGTGAGCTCATCGTTATAAGGGGTTTTGAGTGAATCAATGCCCTCATAATCTTTTTGGTTATCCCAGTTATTATTGTCTGGGATCAGGGAGCAAGGTTCTTTAGGGTCATAACCAAGACAATTTTGCATACCATCATTTTGTGCGCCATACAGCGCATAGGTGAGCATTGAACGGCCGTAGTAACGGTTAGCACCGGCAATGATTTGTGTTTTGCTATCACCAAAGACATCGTAAGTTCCACTTAAACGTGGCGCGATATTGGTTCGATTAACAAAGTCATCACGGTCTAAGCGAACCCCAGGGCGTAGGATCAATTTGCCATATTGAATACTGTCATCAAGGAATAACGCGTAGTTGGTGTAATCGGCGGAATAAGACCCTTTTTGGAAGCGGGTAATATTACTCAGATGGCCGGTATAGATCTCATTTTCATCAATGTCGCCACTGTAGGTATAACGGAAATAATCGTTGTCTCGAACGTAAGTGCCTTTGGTGTAGTTAACTTCAGCTCCCATAGTTGGTGTATGTGTTAAACCAAGGCCATCTTCTTGTGCGTTAAAACGCATCACTGTTTTAAGTCCGTGGTTTTTTTGTTTTGATTCTAAATCACCAAGACCGCCACTATTTCGTTCTGTTGTTTGCCAGTTTTCATCCGTAGCCCGAACGGTCAATGAATATTTTTGGTCATTTTGACGGTCATCTTTCAAATCTTGCGTATTCGCCGTCACTTCTAATTGACCCAGCTCTAATTGGTGCTTGAAAACAGCGGTAAAACCTAAGCCATCATGAGTTGAGTCATAGCCTGAATTACTGACTGAAGAAGAAAACAGTCGGCTATCATAAGAGGCATAGTTGGCAGATAAATCGAGTGAGCTCTTCTCAGATAAATCGACAGAATATTTTAAGAAATAGTTATCTGAAGTACGGCGTTGATTTTTCTTTCCGGAATCGGAGAAAATTGGCTCAATCGTATTATTTTCAAGTACAAAAGCTTCCCCTCCCGTTACCGTCATTGGAATAGTCGAACTACGACGGGAGGCCGAAAACACGATCCCTGAGTTTTCACTGACACCTAATTCAAACCATCCACCGAAATCATCTTTATCATAACGGTTCTGGAAACGAGCAGGGTTTGCGGTATCGTTTTTGGTTGTATCAATACCTTGTGTTGAGTCATGGTATAGGTGGTTCCAGCTAGAACGGGTTAGACGATAATAAGCATGAGCACTATTTTCGCCTTGCCAGCGGCGACTGTTCACTTCAACCGTACCGCCGGTAAATCCACCAAATTCAACCGGAATATTATTGTCATATACCGCCATACTATCGATAAGGCGGCTATCGATATAAATTCCCTGATCGCCACTGCTTAAGCGGGTCGACGTTTCACCTAAGCCGCTATCGGCAGGGTCAAAGTCATTATTAAAGCTGACACCATCAAGACGATAGGCATTTTGATAGCTGCTTGAACCGTGAATAGAGATACGGGAAGGTTTGATTTCCCCTTGGTTCATCGAGTTGCTGTCGTTATTGGCAAACTGTACCGCAGGGTTGGTTTTCATCAAATCGGTGATATTACCGTCACCGGTATTCTTTTGGCTGATTTCTTCGGAGGTGACATATTGCGGCGCTGACATCACATCAGTGGAAGGGTGATTCTGAACCACACCAGAGACTTGAGTTTCTGGCAGTACCAATGTGCCTTGGTTTAAATTTTGCGTACGAATAACCAATACGCCATTTTCATTGATCAGTTCTAATCCGCTACCGATGAGTATTTTTTGTAATGCGGTTTGCGCGGTAAAATTTCCTGACAATGCGGGGGCACGTAATCCGTTGAGCTGCCCTTTATCATAGAGCAACTGAATTTGTCCCTGAGTACTGATTTGTGCAACAGAGGTTGCGAGGGGCTGCTCAGGAAGTGAAAAAGATTGCTCTTGCGCAACCGCCGATTGACAAATTATTGCGCTACTAACAGCCACCGACAGCGCGAGCGGTTTTAACCGACCGAGCGTAAACTGAATAGACATGGATATCCCTTATTCTTAAGCTGCACAAAAACGTGCTGAAAAATGACCAATAAAATGACTTCTGCTTAAGAAGAGGGTGAAATGAGAATTATCCTCACCTGCAAATGAAAATATTTTTCATTTATTTTTTTTGTTCTGAATAATCAATATATTATTGTTATCTCGATAAACGACTTGGACAGGTAAGAGGGAGGGAAGGGCTTGAAAAAACTTTTCTGACTGACGTAAATTGATACGACCTGAAATTTTGCTGGTCGCTAGCGTACTCGGAGATAATTCAATATTTATCGATGAATAAGCTTTAAGTTCAGCCAGTACATCTGCGAGGGGTTTATCAACAAAAATCAGTTCGCCAAAACGCCATCTTGCCACATTTAATGGGTCGATTTTACTGCGTGCAATCGTACTGTTAATGCCCGCACTCGTTGCGCTATCGCCGGCTAATAACAAAACCGCTTTTTTGTCAGGCGCGCTTTGAAAACTGACAATGCCTTGGCTGACATTCACCAAAACTTGTTGTGCCTTCTTACTGACCTCAAACTCCGTTCCAATCACTTGAATTCGCCTTTCATCGGCGAGAATAACAAAGGGGCGATAAGGGTTAGATTTTACTTTAAAGTAAGCACTGCCTTGATCCAAATAGAGATGACGTATTTGTGTTTCATAGGCCACACGAATGCGGGTATGTTGATTAAGATAAAGTTGTGAGCCATCGGGCAGAGTAACTTCTTTTGGGCTATCGGTCGCCGCAAGGGTCATATTGTTAAGCAGCATGGATGGCAAATGGCTATAGGGTAGAAATAGAATTGCAGCGATAAAAAAGGCGGCGAGGGTATTGCCAAGAGGACGCCATAGGCGAAAAAAATACTGTTTTTTCGGCGTTAATGCCACAGAGGCCGGACGAGGCATAGCATCAAAATCACGCCAAATACCTGCGATTTCATCGTAGGCTTTGGCATGTTTCGGTGACGCTTGTTGCCATTGTTTGAACTGTTCTGATTCTAAGGCAGTGATACGCTGGCTGTGCATACGCGTAAACCAGCGTGCAGCCTCTTCATCAATACGTTCTACGTCATCTGGCTTCTGCGAAGGTGTCATTAACTATTATCGCCCTGATTATCAAGGTGTTTTTTACAATGTACTAATGCTGCTGCAATATGTTTCTCAACCATACTGATCGAAATTTCCATGCGTTCAGCAATTTCACTTTGGGATAATCCATCAAAACGATACAGTAAAAATGCTTCTCGGCGGCGAGGGGGTAATAAATCAATTGCGTCGCTAAGTCGTTGTATACGCTGTTGATGCTCCAGTATTTCACTCGGATCTTCGTTAGTTTGCTCAAAGTTAAGCTCATGGGTGACTTCATCAAGTGAAGTCTCTGATTTAGCTTGGCGTTGATTACGTCGCCAATGATCAATCAGTACATGGTTAGCAATTTTAAACAAATAGGCACGACTCTCTTTGACTGGAGACTGTTCTTTGCGATTAAGCCATAGTGTAAACACATCCTGCGATAAATCATCTGCATCATTACTGTTATCGAGCCGACTGCGGAAAAAGCGGACAAGTTGGCCATATGTTGACTGATATGCACCGCTAATTTTACGTGCAAGGGATTTATCCATAGTCATTTTACTGGTGTCAAAAAAAAGGTAACAAGCATAAAGGTATGCTCAAAATGGATCGCTCACTTAATTTCAATGTATACCCGTCATACTTCAAGTTGCAGGATTGTTGGCTGCACTCAGCTACTCAGGCCACATACTTGAGTATGCTCCCTGCGCTATCTTTGTTTACCGCCTACATGCACCTTGAATTATTTTGGGTATATACCTTATAAATAATAGGTGTTTTAGTTTTATATCTAATTGATATAATTTAATTTTATCTTCTTTAGATTTAATTTATGTTGAGTAATATATTCTTGTAATTATCGATATACTAATAATAATGAATATCATTTTTGTTTGTATTATGCCTATAATCTACAAAAAATAAAGTCGTGAGGCAAAAATATGAGCAGTATAGCGGGCAAGCTAGAGCGCCCGGTTTTCCGCCCTCTAGGCGGTTTGTTTTTAAGCATTCTTTTTCACGGAACACTGGCGGTGATTTTCATTGGATGGTTCACGTCGACAATACCCAAAACTGGGGTATTGCCACCCGCTATTTCGTTGCAATTAGGCGTTTATCAACTGGAGCAGCATGCTGAGCCTGAGGTAAATCATGCCCCTAAGCAACAAAGAGTGACACGGGAAGAGTCATTGCCTGAAGTTGTTGAAAAGATAGATAAATTGCCACAAACTGCGATTGTGGATAATGGAACGCTGACTAAGGTTAGTGAGAAAAAACAGCCACTGAAAAAGAAACTTCCACAAGAAAAAAAGATCATTGAAGATGCGGTTGTTGCAACGCAAGAATCGGCTGTCACATCGGTTCCTGCTTCAGGTAGCGCATCCAATAATAGTGCCAATTTTTCGAGTAATGCTTCGGCGGCAGTAAGTGGTCAACAAGGTTGGCACAGCGAAGTTCATCAGCGATTATCTAAAGCGAAACGCTATCCAAGAGCGGCTTTGCGTTTTCGGTCTACTGGGGTTTCGCAAGTTAAAGTGGTTGTCGATAACAAAGGCGTTGTCGTTAATGCCAGTTTAGTTACCTCATCAGGTACTAAAATTTTGGATAAAGAAGCACTGGCGACGATTGCACGAGCAGCCCCATTCCCTGTTCCACCAGAAACACTACTGATTGACGGAAAAGTGGAATTTGTTGCCCCTATTACTTTTGATACCACGGCAATTTAATTAACAACTAGCTCTAATTAATCATCACGTGAAGGTGGCTTAGTCGGTTTAGGTTTCTGACTTGGCCTCTTCGGCCGATAAGGTTTTGGATCCTTCTTACGTCGTAAATGTGGCGTTCTTTTTGGTGCCTCTTTTTTATCGCCAGTCTTGAGTGTTTCAGTCTCTTCTACTTCCTCTTCGTTATCGTCATTATTGACAACTAAAGGTAATGGAATATTTTTGCCTTTCTTTTTCTTTAGGCGGAACAAGGTATTGGCTAAGACAAACCCGATACATAAAGCCAATAAAATAAAAATACGTAATACGTTAGTATTATTATCTGCTTGCTGAATTTCGCTTGTCAGTAATTCAGTGTCGATGGTTAGGCGTAAGTAGCCTTTTGGCTCTTTATCCCCTTGAATCGGCACAACAAGCTGATATTGGAAGTTTTGTAGGGCGGAATCCCCTTCAATGGCTAACCTTTCTTTGACGGATGTTGGTTCGCCAACTTGAGAAATAAGTGTGCCGCTCGCAGTGTAAATGCTGGCATCAAGAATATATTTATCTTTCGCCACGTTATTTAAATTGGCATTAATTCGCTCTAAATTAAAATCTTTGCTGCCGGGAACAATATAATCGGATAAGCTGAAAGCAACCTGCTCAGCTAAAACATGGGTTAATTGTTTGAATTGATCGACTCGGCTTTGGTTTTGGCTGTAACCCAAGTATGAAACACCATGCATAAGTAAGGTTACCAATGCAACGCAGATAACAATAATGACTGTTTTGTGTAGCTTGAATGTGTGTTTCATTGGGTTTTCGAGCTCTTAATATGTTTATGGCGTTATGCGGGCGGTTCATTGTAAGTGTAGTAGGCTTATTCAGCTACTCACAACTCGAATTATTTAATGTAAAGATTATAAGAAAAATTTGTCGATTACAGGAGCTAATTTTCATGTCAACGAGTTTGACCTATTGTTATTTACCCGATGAAATTCAGAAATGGCCGGGTTTGCCGTTATCACTGAGTGGGGAAGAAGTGATGCCTTTGGATTATCGTGCAGGTGACAGTGGATGGTTACTGTATGGTCGCGGTTTAGATAAGGCACGTATCAGTGATTTTCAGCAGCGACTAGGAATTGCCATTGTTATTGTCTCTTCTTGGCGCATAGATGATTACCAAGTTGTGAGAATTGCGGGCAGCATTACGCCAAGAATTAAAAAACTCGCCGATGAATGCCTATTGGACGTGGTGCCGTTAGGTAAAATACCTCGTTTACGTTCTCCCGGTATTTTACTGATGGATATGGACTCCACTGCGATTCAAATTGAGTGTATTGATGAAATTGCTCGTCTTGCTGGTGTCGGCGAACAAGTGGCTGAAGTCACCGAGCGTGCGATGCTCGGTGAGCTTGATTTTGCTGAAAGCTTAAAAGCGCGCGTGGGTTTATTACAAGGCGCTGATGCGTCAATTCTCGACCAAGTGATGGAAACATTGCCGCTTATGCCGGGGCTCACCAGCCTAGTCCGTAAATTACAGGCGATGGATTGGCATATCGCTATCGCATCGGGTGGCTTTACCTTTTTTGCTGATAATCTGCGTCAACGACTTAAACTGGTTGATGCCGTTGCTAACCAACTCGAAATTAAAAATGGCAAGCTGACAGGCAAGGTAAAAGGCCCTATCGTTGATGCAAAATATAAAGCCCAAGTATTAGTTAAATTAGCCGAACGTTTGGAAATTCCGATGGAGCAAACAGTCGCGATTGGCGATGGTGCTAATGACCTGAAAATGCTACGTAAGGCAGGGCTCGGGATTGCCTATCATGCGAAGCCGAAGGTGTATGCAAGGGCGAAGGTGGCAATCCGGCATGCAGACCTTATGGGGGTGTTGTGTGTGCTTAGTGGTGGTCTCAAACACGAAGAACGGTAATACTCGTCATAATTCGCGCTGTGGCGGTGTTGGCTTCGCTCGACTACTCGGGTCACATACTTGTGTATGCTCCCCGAGATATCCTCGTTCGCCGCCTTGCCACAACGCAAATTATTTAGAGTATTACGGGCATTAATTATTAAATAAAACCCATTAAAATAATTAAAGTTTTAAGAAAAAACATATCCGAACATAGATGGTTTCTCGAGGAGTTGCTGTGGCTAAAGGTGCAAAAAGGGCGTTTGTGTGTAATGACTGCGGGGCGGACTATCCGCGTTGGCAGGGGCAATGTAGCGCTTGTCAGGCATGGAATACCATTACGGAAGTGCGCCTTGCTGCCAGTAGTTCATCATCTCGTACTGATCGTTTGACGGGGTATGCCGGAAATTCAGCAGGTATCAGCAAAGTTCAAAAATTGTCGGATATCAGCCTTGATGAATTGCCTCGCTTCACAACGGGTTTTAAAGAATTTGATCGGGTACTTGGCGGTGGTGTGGTGCCGGGTAGTGCCATTTTGATTGGAGGAAGCCCCGGCGCAGGGAAAAGTACCCTATTATTGCAAACCATCTGCTTGTTATCTCGTGAGATGAAAACTCTGTACGTCACCGGGGAAGAGTCACTGCAACAAGTTGCTATGCGAGCACATCGCTTAGGGTTGCCGACGGATTCTGTCAATATGTTGTCGGAAACCAGTATTGAGCAAATTTGCCTAACCGCAGAGCAAGAACAACCTAAACTGATGGTGATTGATTCCATTCAGGTCATGCATATGGCGGATATTCAGTCTTCGCCGGGCAGTGTGGCACAAGTAAGAGAAACTGCCGCGTATTTGACTCGCTTTGCCAAAACCCGGGGTGTCGCCATTATTATGGTGGGCCACGTCACCAAAGATGGCTCATTAGCTGGCCCAAAAGTGCTCGAGCACTGTATTGACTGTTCGATTATGCTTGATGGTGATGCAGATAACCGTTTTCGCACCTTACGCAGTCACAAAAACCGTTTTGGTGCAGTGAATGAACTGGGGGTTTTTGCCATGACCGAGCAAGGGCTAAAGGAAGTGAGCAATCCATCAGCCATTTTCTTAAGCCGTGGTGATGAAGTTACCTCGGGTAGTTCAGTCATGGTGGTGTGGGAAGGTACAAGACCGTTGCTGGTGGAAATCCAAGCCTTGGTTGATCACTCGATGATGTCCAATCCGCGCCGAGTTGCGGTAGGGCTTGAGCAGAACCGTTTAGCGATTTTATTAGCCGTACTGCATCGTCACGGTGGTTTACAAATGTCCGACCAAGACGTTTTCGTCAATGTCGTTGGGGGCGTAAAAGTCACCGAAACCAGTGCTGACCTTGCTTTATTATTATCGTTAGTTTCAAGCTTTCGCGATCGCCCATTACCTAGAGATTTAGTGGTATTTGGTGAAGTTGGGCTAGCCGGGGAAATTCGTCCTGTACCGAGTGGGCAAGAGCGTATATCCGAAGCGGCAAAACACGGGTTTAAACGCGCAATTGTGCCACATGCAAATATGCCTAAAAAGTTACCGACTGACATGAAAGTGTATGGTGTAAAAAAGTTAGCGGATGCGTTGAGCATATTAGATGATCTCTAAATACTCGTCATAATTCATGCTGTGGCGGTGTTGGCTACACTCGCAAGCCCTAGTCACGTAGTTATCTACGCTCCTAAGCTCTTGCTCATTTGCCGCCTAGCCACAACGTGAATTATTTAGAGTATTGCTGAATTATTTAGAATTTAAGGAAAAATAAATGGCTGAGTTTGACTATCTAAAAAACGCAATCAAGCGCGCTGGCTATACGCTACAGCAAGTTGCAGATGCGACAGAGATGACCAAAGGCTACCTCAGCCAATTGATAAATAACAAAATAAAAAGTCCGAGTGCGCAAAAAATTGATGCATTACATCGTTTTTTGAGACTCGAATATCCCAATAAACAAAAAAATATTGGGGTCGTTTTCGGA
This sequence comes from Providencia heimbachae ATCC 35613, assembly GCF_001655055.1. Lineage (GTDB taxonomy): Bacteria > Pseudomonadota > Gammaproteobacteria > Enterobacterales > Enterobacteriaceae > Providencia > Providencia heimbachae. The sequence goes on from NZ_LXEW01000038.1 coordinate 59,681, forward strand.
AAATTCTACCCTTTGCATACAGGGCATATATACCTTATTCAACGTGCTTGCAGCCAAGTGGACGAGTTACATATAATCTTGTGCCATGACGAACCTCGCGATAAAGATTTATTCGTCCACAGTTCTATGTCACAACAACCGACCGTTAGCGATCGACTACGTTGGTTACTGCAAACCTTTAAGTATCAGAAAAATATACATATTCACTCCTTTGATGAGCAAGGCATCGAACCCTATCCGCATGGTTGGGAAGTGTGGAGCGATGGCATGAAAGGATTCTTAAAAAAGCACAATATTAGCCCAAGCTTTATTTATTCTGGTGAACCCAACGATGTACAACGCTACAAAAAACACCTTGGAATAGAAACGGTATTAATTGACCCTGAACGCAGTTTTATGAATATCAGTGGTAACCAGATCCGCCAGGCGCCATTTCGTTATTGGGATTATATCCCAACGGAAGTTAAGCCATTTTTTGTGCGTAAAGTGGCGGTTTTAGGTGGTGAATCAAGTGGTAAATCCACCTTAGTTAACAAGCTTGCCAATATTTTTAATACCACCAGTGCGTGGGAATATGGTCGCGATTATGTGTTCAGCCATTTAGGCGGTAATGAGATGGCATTGCAATATTCTGATTATGATAAAATTGCACTAGGTCACGCTCAATATATTGATTTTTCAGTTAAATATGCCAATAAAGTTGCCTTCATTGATACGGACTTTGTCACCACTCAAGCATTTTGTTTACGCTATGAAGGTAAAGAGCATCCTTTTGTTCAGGCTCTGATTGATGAGTATCGCTTCGACTTAGTGATTGTATTAGAAAATAATACGCCGTGGGTCGCAGATGGGTTACGCAGTTTAGGCAGTGATAAAGACCGCCAAGCATTTCAAACATTACTGATAGAAATGCTTGAAAAAAATAATATTGAATTTGTTCGTGTTAAATCCCCAGACTACGATTCTCGGTTTTTAACATGCGTATCATTAGTTCAGCAATTATTAATGTTGGATGATTAAAACCTAAATATTTTCAATAAAAAAAACGGCATCGAAATTTATTCAGATGCCGTTGTTGTTGATTAAAAAATAAGCTACTTAACCATTCTTTTATATTTGATTCTGTGCGGCTGAAGTGCTTCAGCGCCTAAAGTGCGTTTTTTATAATCTTCATATTCAGAGAAGTTACCTTCGAAGAACGTAATATTACCTTCATCTTGATAATCAATGATATGTGTTGCAATACGGTCAAGGAACCAACGGTCATGGGAAATAACCATGGCACAGCCCGGGAACTCTAACAAGGCGTTCTCAAGCGCTCGCAAAGTTTCGATATCAAGGTCGTTGGTTGGTTCATCGAGAAGCAGTACGTTACCGCCAACTTGCAGCAGTTTTGCTAAATGCAAACGTCCACGTTCACCACCAGATAGCTCGCCAACGCGTTTACCTTGGTCAATACCTTTAAAGTTAAAGCGGCCAACGTATGAACGGCTCGGGATCTCAAAGTTACCGATACGCATAATATCTTGACCGTTAGAAATTTCTTCCCAGACAGTCTTGCTATCATCCATGGAATCACGGAACTGATCGACAGAGGCAATTTTAACAGTATCACCTAAAGAGATAGAACCTGAATCGGGTTGCTCTTGGCCTGAAATCATGCGGAATAGCGTCGATTTACCTGCACCGTTAGGGCCGATAATACCGACGATAGCCCCTTTGGGAACTGAGAAACTCAGGTTATCGATCAGTACGCGGTCGCCGTAGGATTTGCTCAAGTTTTCGATTTCGATGACTTTATCACCTAAGCGAGGTCCCGGTGGAATGAACAGTTCGCTGGTTTCGTTACGTTTTTGGTACTCAACGTTATTAAGCTCTTCAAAGCGAGCCAAACGCGCTTTACCTTTCGATTGACGACCTTTTGGATTCTGACGGATCCACTCGAGCTCTTTTTCGATAGATTTACGACGAGCCGCTTCGCTTGATGCTTCTTGCGCGAGACGTTCATCTTTTTGTTCCAACCAAGAAGAGTAGTTACCTTCCCATGGAATACCTTCACCACGGTCAAGTTCAAGGATCCAGCCTGCTACGTTATCAAGGAAATAGCGGTCATGGGTAATCGCCACGACAGTTCCTTCATAGTCATGTAAGAAACGCTCTAACCAAGCAACGGATTCAGCATCCAAGTGGTTAGTTGGTTCATCGAGCAGCAGCATGTCCGGTTTTTCAAGCAACAGACGGCAAATGGCCACACGGCGGCGCTCACCACCCGATAAATTTTCAACTTTTGCATCCCAAGGTGGGAGGCGTAGCGCGTCAGCTGCCCGCTCTAGTTGATTATCAAGGTTATGACCATCTTGTGCCGAAATAATCCCTTCAAGGATACCTTGCTCTTTAGCTAATTTATCAAAGTCAGCATCAGGTTCGGCATAAGCAGCATAAACTTCATCCAAGCGAGTCAATGCATTTTTAACTTCACTAACCGCTTCTTCTACCGCTTCACGCACGGTATGTTCAAGATTCAGCTTAGGTTCTTGAGGCAGATAACCAATTTTAATACCTGGTTGAGGACGAGCTTCCCCCTCAATGTCAGTATCAATACCCGCCATAATGCGCAGTAGGGTTGATTTACCTGCTCCGTTAAGACCTAAAACACCGATCTTTGCGCCAGGAAAGAAGCTTAAAGAGATATTTTTTAAAATATGACGTTTCGGTGGAACAATTTTTCCAACCCGATACATAGAGTAGACGTATTGAGCCAATTTATTTTACCTTTTGTTTTATAAAGGGAATTTTGAAGTTTTTATTTGTTTATAATGCTTAAGCATTAATGCGTCGAAAAGCATTTGATAAACAGCAATAAATTGTTTGGTAGAACTATACCTTAACATGTGTGGATCATCCATCCCTCCCCATCATACTTCGAGCCGCAGCGTTGTTGGCTACGCTCGTTAACCTCAGTCACATACTTGTGTATGCTCCTAAGGATTAACTCTCTTGCCGCCTAGCTGCAACACGAATTATAACGGGGAGGATGTCGCATACTCCGAGCCGCAGCGTTGTTGGCTACGCTCGTTAACCTCAGTCACATACTTGTGTATGCTCCTAAGGATTAACTCTACTTGCCGCCTAGCTGCAACACGAATTATAACAGGGAGGATGTCGTATACTCCGAGCCGCAGCGTTGTTGGCTACGCTCGTTAACCTCAGTCACATACTTGTGTATGCTCCTAAGGATTAACTCTACTTGCCGCCTAGCTGCAACACGAATTATAACGGGGAGGATGTCGCATACTTCGAGCCGCAGCGTTGTTGGCTACGCTCGTTAATCTCAGTCACGTGTTTACTTTATGAACTGCTTTTCGTATAGTGATGCTATACGCTATACAGGGAGTTTGCCGTGATAAAAAGTTTTAAGCACAAAGGAATAGAGCGGTTTTTTAAAACGGGAATAACATCGGGTATTCAAGTAAAGCATATAACTAAACTACGGATACAGTTAACGGCGCTGAATACGGCTAAAAAACCTAACGACATGTCTGCGCCGAGTTGGAAGTTACATCAATTAAAGGGTGCTGATTTACAAAATCATTGGTCAATATCCGTAAATGGAAATTGGCGGTTAACGTTTAAATTTGAGGGTGAGAATGTCATTCTCGTCGACTACCAAGATTATCATTGAGAGGAAGATGATGAGCAAAATGCATAATCCAGAGCATCCAGGTTTAGTATTACGCGAATATTTAGATGGTATTTCTGTCACTGACGCAGCAAAAGCATTGGGTGTGACTCGAGCTACTTTATCTCGAATTTTGAATGGAAATAGTGGAATTTCAGCGGATATGGCATTAAGGCTTGAAATTGCGCTAGGGACGAGTGCAGAAATGTGGGTTAATATGCAAGCCCAGTATGAATTATGGCAAGCAGCCCAAGGTACAAGGCCTGTTGTAAAGGCAATCTTTGCGCACTGATTGCTTAGGTAAATGGTCATACTTCGAGCCGCAGCATTGTTGGCTACGCTCGTTAATCGCTTCAAATCATCACTCTTTCGTAAAAGACTGTAAACTCGGTTAATTCAAGAAATCTCCGCTGTTGCTCATTGAAAACTTTCGGTAGCATTAACATCATTAATATATATTTCGTTAGGGTTCTGACTAAATTTGGCATGGAGCGAGTGGATATGAAACGTTGGTTGGCGGCAGTTCCAGTGACGATGATGCTGGTATCCAGCACAGTATGGGCAGATTCTTTGCAGGCGCAGCGTGAGCGCTACCAAGCGATTAAAGTCGCTTGGGATGCTAAAAAAATGGATGAAGTGGAGCGTTTAATGCCCACTTTATATGAATATCCATTGTATCCTTATTTGGCTTATCGTGAATTGACGCAAGACCTTGATATTGTCTCTCCGAGTCAAGTTCAAGAATTTATTAATACCTACCCAACCTTACCGGTCGCAAAAAATTTAAAAACACGTTTTGTGAATGAATTAGCGCGTCGCCAAGAATGGAAATCACTGCTTGCATTTAGTCCGGAAGCACCAAAACCGGCAGAGGCTCAATGCAACTTTTACTTTGCAAATTGGGCTGAAGGTAACAAACAAATTGCTTGGCAAGGGGCAGAAAAAGCATGGTTGAACGGGCGTTCGATGCCGTCGGCTTGTGACAAACTGTTTAATGAATGGGAAAAAGCAGGTTATTTGACCTCTGAAATGATCCTTGAACGTATTAGCCTTGCGATAAAAGAAGGAAATACCGCGGTCGCAACCTACCTAGCAAAACGTTTACCGGCAAATTATAAAACTATCGGTGATGCTTTAGTTAAGCTACAAAACGATCCTGCATCAGTGGTCACCTTTGCTAAAACCGTTACTCCGACTGACTTTACTCGCCAAGCAACCCTTGCTGGCTTTAGCCGCTATGCAAGACAATCACCTGATGAGGCACGCGCTGCATTACGGGGTATTAGCTCGGCACAGAAAATGAATATGGCTGAAAGCCAGCAAATGAAAGACAGTATTGCTTGGCAATATATGGGGGATGTAACGCCGGAACAGGCGACGTGGCGCGATGAAACCATTCGTGAAACTAATTCCACATCGCTCAAAGAACGTCGTGTCCGTTTAGCATTAGGGCAAGGGGATAAAGCGGGTGTAGCAACATGGCTTAAACAATTGCCTGCTGAAGCTAAAAATAAAGAAGAATGGCAATATTGGCAAGCCATTACTTTGCTTAATGAAGGTAAAAAAGCCGAAGGGGAAACCATTTTACGTCAGCTCACAGAAAAACGTGGCTTTTACCCGATGGCGGCAGCACAAAAGCTGAATATTAGTTACCCAGTGAATGTTCAAAGTGCGGTTAAACCCGATGATAGCGTGGCTAAATTGGCACAAGTACAGCGTGTACGTGAATTGATGTATTGGGAAATGGATAACCTCGCACGTTCAGAGTGGGTAAGCTTAGTCGCATCATTACCAGCAAATCAACAAGAGCAATTAGCCCGTTATGCATTCGACAATAAATGGGCCGACTTGAGTGTTCAAGCCACTATTACTGCGAAATTGTGGGATCACTTAGAAGAGCGTTTCCCGTTAGCATGGGATAAAGAATTTAATCAATACACTAAAAATAAAGCTATCCAAAAAAGCTATGCGATGGCAATTGCACGTCAAGAAAGTGCTTGGAATCCACAAGCGCGTTCTCCTGTTGGCGCAACGGGACTAATGCAATTAATGCCTGCGACGGCGAAGCATACAGCGCAAAAGCAAGGTATCAGCGATTACGTGAATGTGAGCCAGCTAACCAATCCAACTAAAAACATTGAGATAGGAACTGCGTATCTTGATGATGTTTATCAACAGTTTGGTAATAATCGTATCTTAGCGAGTGCGGCTTATAATGCCGGTCCTTCTAGGGTTAATCGTTGGTTAGGCAATAGTGCAGGGCGTATTGATGCGATAGCCTTTGTCGAAAGTATTCCGTTCTCTGAGACTCGTGGTTATGTGAAAAATGTTTTGTCATATGACTTGTTCTATCAACACTTTATGGGACAGAAAGGCGCAACAGTCTTGAATGATAATGAGTGGAATATGAAATATTAACCTTCACAATATTTCATATTCGCTGAAATTGCCGACTCGGGGCTCATATCGAATTATGTGACCCGAGATGGCCTATTTTAGAGAATATGAGTGAAAGTTGAATAGTTTCATTTATTGGTGATTTATTGGAACGATGTGTTATTATTTGTACTAGTTAAATAGTATGGATGGACAAAATGATGACTGCGGATAACCAACATGACCCGGCATTAACTGCCGATGAAAACGATGACTGGCAACGTTTTGTGAACCTGTTGCAGTTGGCATTTGAGCAAAATATCCAGCATTCGGTTCTTCAGTTATTACTGACACCTGATGAGCGTACCGCACTGGCGACTCGTGTAAGGATAGTGCAAGAGTTAATGCGAGGGGAAATGAGCCAAAGGGAATTGAAAAATGAGTTAGGTGTAGGAATAGCGACGATAACACGGGGTTCGAATAGTTTGAAGTCGGCGCCCATTCCGGTTAAAGAGTGGTTAGAATCTAAATTACTTTGATTTCCTATTATATTGTTATTTAATCAAAAAACAGGGCTCCTAATTATAGAGCCCCTAGATGCAATTTAAATTATTTTGAGTATAATTAATCTTCTATCTGGTTTAGCTCTTTATAAATTTCGTGCTTAATAGGAACTAAGGCCAGTATCAAGGCTTGTTGGTAAACACTCGTGCGTGTTAACACGCCATCAGTGAAGAAACCAATAGCACCGCCTTGCTGTTTGATATTATCAATACCGGTCAGAAACGCCATTTCATCACCAAGTTCACGACCTTCGCGGATACCTGCCAGAATTTTCTCTGGGATCATAATACTTGCAGAACGAGATTCCCCGCGTATTTGCTTGTGCTCGATAACAATCCAAGCAAAAGTCATATCATCTTCAATACCCGCTTCGATACCGACCCAAAAATCAGCTTCTGGGCGAACTTGCCTTGATGCCATCACACGTTGTCTTGCACCTGTGCGGGTTTCATTATTACCGATAGGTTGTTGTGGAACGCTGCTATCAACATTAATATCTTCAATTTGATAACTGCCAGGCCCAAAAACAGCATCGAAAGCAAGATGAATTGCTTTAATTTTGGCAGGATTAGTCGTTGCAGCTATAACTTGGTACATTAATTATTTTCCTTTGAACACATACTTCGAAAAGTAATAACGGAACACATCTATGTTACAGGTTTATCTTGTTCGCCATGGCGAAACTGAATGGAACGTGGCTCGTCGCATACAGGGACAATCTGATAGCCCTCTGACAGCCACTGGAAAACTGCAAGCTCAGCAGGTTGCCAAAAGAGTTAAGTCAGAAGGTATTACCCATATTATCACTAGTGATATGGGTCGCACACGTGAAACTGCACAAATTATTGCAGATGAGTGCGGATGTGAAATTATCACAGAACCGCGCTTACGTGAACTAAATATGGGTGTTCTTGAACAGCGAAAAATAGAATCCCTCACGCTGGAAGAAGAACAATGGCGTAAAAGCTTGATCGACGGCACTCAGGGTGGGCGTATTCCTGAGGGAGAGTCCATGGAAGAATTATACTCTCGTATGTTTGCTGCGCTCAATTCTTGTCGTGAATTACCCGAAGGTAGTCGCCCACTTCTAGTGAGTCATGGGATTGCGCTAAGCACACTTGTGAGCCGAATTCTTGGGGTTCCTGCTTATTCTGAACGACGTCTACGCCTGCGTAATTGTTCTCTTTCTCGAGTGGATTATCAGAACAGCCCTTGGCTGGCGAGTGGATGGATTGTTGAAACGGCAGGGGAAGTGACTCATTTAACCCAGCCCGCATTAGATGAGCAGCAATAGTGAGGCGAAAAATAGGGAGCTTCAACATCTTTGAAACTCCCGATTATTAGCGTCGAGCTTTTACTGACATATCTGTTTTTATAGGAACACCTGTTTTTATAGGAACATAGTAGTCAAATGCGTTGATATGCGCTTTAGGGTCGTCATTACGAGCTTCTTTCGGATCAATATCTTTGATTTTATAGTGTTCAATATCATAGCCAGGCCGACGTGTTAAATTCAGCTTAGGCAAATAAACCCCATATATTTGATACAAAAATTCTTGTAAAGCGTCTCGCGTTGCTTCACCACTAAAGCTAAATTTCACATACTCACCAGCGGGAATGGTGACATGGCTGTATTGCGTCGTATTAAAGCTCGCATCTTCCGGTCTAACTGCGGTGGTATAAAAAACAGTTTGCTCGTCTTCTTTTTCTGCATTATGGATCGCATGATGCAAACCAAAAACTTCCGAGGCTACCTGTGTGGTGTGATCTAAATAGTAATGCCAGAATGACTGACGCATCGCAGAGCAAGCGGTTGACCATTCTTCCAATGCATATGAGCAACTTTGCTCTAAGCCAACTAGCGGTTGTTCTGGCATTTGGATAAATTCATGATCCACATGCTTATGATTATCTAAAATAATCGGTGGACAAATACCCGTAGCGCACCACTCTTCACTACGACGATAAAAAGCCGGCGTTAGGTTAAATTGTTTCTTAAACGCACGGGTAAACGTTTGTTGCGAGTCAAAGCGGTATTGCAACGCAATATCAAGAATCGGGCGGCTAGTTAAGCGAAGTGCAACTGCGGCACGAGAAAGTCTTCTGGCTCGAATATAAGCACCAATCGCTTGCGAGGTAACGTCTTTGAACATTCTTTGTAAATGCCACTTAGAGTAACCTGCTTTAGCGGCGACATTATCGAGTGATAGTGGCTTATCAAGGTTATCATCTATCCAACGAAGAAGATCGCGAATAATATTAGTTTGATCCATGTATATCCCTAGCCAATGCGACTGATAGAACAAATACGGGTTATCAATGAGTAGCTATTCTATATCAAGTTACCTTTTTCGTTTATAGTAAATGAGTTGTATTTGAAATTTTGTTACAAAAGATAATGGTTGCGTTTTTAATTGTTATATATACAAACTCATTTAGCGTTACAAGTAGGCACCAAGCGAAGATAGCCGATTAGCAGAGTTAAACGATATGATTCGGGTAACGAGGTATGCTGTAACTTGAAATATGATGAGGTATAGGTACTAACAGTTAGGGACACTGCGCGTTTAAGCATAAAAGGAAATCCTACATGCGTTTTTCCACGTTAAAAAAAATGACATTAAAAAATATTGTCCTCGCCTCCTTTTTGTCGGTAATACCGATCAGTACTGTATTTGCAGAAGAAATCGGCTCAGTGGATACCGTATTTAAAATATTTGGACCTGACCATAAAATCGTCGTGGAAGCATTTGATGATCCGGATGTTGAAAACGTGACCTGTTATTTGAGCCGTTCTAAAACAGGGGGGATCAAAGGGGGTTTAGGTTTAGCGGAAGACACTTCGGATGCGGCTATTTCATGCCAACAAGTCGGGCACATTGAGTTAAGCGAACGTGCTAAACGTAATCCGAAAAAAGGCCAAGTAGTTTTTCAAAAAAGAACCTCTTTAGTCTTTAAAAAGCTCCAAGTTGTCCGTTTTTATGACCCAAAACGCAATACGCTAATTTATTTAACCTATTCGGACAAAATGATCGACGGCTCTCCAAAAAATGCCATCAGCGCCGTGCCGATTATGCCGTGGTAAGCATGATATAAGTTAACAAAGTAAAACCTACCGCTAAAAAATGATAGCGGTGGGTTTTGCTGCGATTTTTTGTTCAAATGAAACATAAAAAAAAACCGCAATCTTAAGATTGCGGTTTTCAATACTGGCGCAGTTATTTACTCGTCTAAATCACCACAAAAACGATAACCTTCACCATGGATAGTGGCGATAATTTCAGGTGTATCAGGTGTTGATTCAAAATGCTTACGGATACGACGAATAGTTACGTCAACCGTTCTGTCGTGAGGTTTTAATTCACGGCCAGTCATTTTTTTCAGCAAGTCAGCGCGAGTCTGAATTTTACCTGGGTTTTCGCAGAAATGTAACATCGCACGGAATTCGCTGCGCGGTAACTTATAATGCTCACCTGTTGGGCTAACCAATGAACGGCTATTAATATCGAGTTCCCAGCCATTAAATTTATAGCTTTCGACTAAACGACGTTCTTCCGTTCCACCCGCCAGATTCATCGTGCGAGACAGCAGGTTGCGAGCACGGATCGTCAGTTCACGTGGATTAAACGGTTTAGTGATGTAGTCATCAGCACCAATTTCAAGGCCAAGAATTTTATCAACTTCATTATCACGGCCAGTCAAAAACATCAGTGCAATACTCTCTTGCTCACGTAATTCACGTGCAAGCAGAAGACCATTTTTACCGGGTAAGTTAATATCCATGATGACAAGGTTGATGTCATGTTCGGACAGAACATTATTCATCTCTTCACCATCAGTGGCTTCATGAACCACATAGCCTTCCGCTTCAAAGATACTTTTCAGCGTATTGCGTGTGACAATCTCATCTTCAACAATCAAAATGTGTGGGGTCTGCATAGTTGCTACCTAAAGTATTAAAATAAAAATACTGAACTCACAAGCCGTTTTCAGTTAGGTGGTTATTGATATTTTTCTCTGAAAAAACAGGTTTATGAGTATAAATTTGTCCATTAAATTTAACAGTGACTTTATGTTGCCTCTTTGGGCAAAAGATTCAAAAAATGAACCAAAATATAAGCACTTTCCCAATATTGGGCTGTTAACAGCAATATAACAGCTAATACTGCATTTACCACCTAAAAAACTAACTTTTGTTGATACATATCAAAATCAATTGTAGCACGTTAACAAAAATTGTTAGGTAGAGAATTATATAAATTAACAGAGCATTTAGGTATCAGATAGAGGCTAAAAATATCGGATAGGTTCAAGGAAGGGGCTGGCTTTGGTATGGAAATAAACAACTAAGCGATAAGCCACCTAAATATACCATTATAAATTATATCGGATTTGTGACTTGGCTCTTATTCTGAATGGTTATAACAAGCGGTATCAATGGGTGCATGATTTTACTGTTATCAACCCAAGATACTAATGAATTAAGTTGGGGCGATTTTTTATCGTTATAAGTGTGTTCATTTGGATATTTTATTTCTGTTTTTTCTTTTTAATTACATTTTATTTACATAATGACGTTTGTGCCGCTCAAAAATATTTATCGAGATAGTGCAATATCCACATAAGATATAATCTTAGAGATAGATTAGATAAGTAAATTGACTCGGCGGCTAAAAAAGGGAATTGGTTACCCTAAGTTATATTTTTAGCTTGCTTATTGAATGATTTTTCGCATTTTTGCTTTTAGAATAAAAAGGGAGCAAAAATGAATAAAAATTATGTTTGCTTATTTTATAACCATAAAAACAAATAAATATCTAAAAAAATATATTCCTAATTATTTTGAATTATGTAGCGATTAAATCTACTGTGCGATTTCAATCTCACTATTTGTGGGGGTATTTCTTTTTTAACTAGAAGATTTCACATTGAAAATAGATGCTTTTTTATGTGATCTTGAGCAAAAAAATTTGACATTTTTGGTCAATTGCTTTAACCGTATAAGGAGAAAGCTAATGAATCAAGAGACAGACAGAATCTATGCGTAATATCAGCCTGACAACGATTATTATTACCACCACCGTAACCACAGGAAACGGGGCGGGCTGACGCATCCAAAAAATAAAAACGAAAAAGCCCGCATCCAACAAGATGTGGGTTTTTTTTTGGCGCTAATTCAGGAGAGAAATACCATGCGTGTGCTTAAATTTGGCGGTACTTCGGTTGCAAATGACCAACGGGTACTCAATGTTGCTGACATCGCGGAGAGCAAGTTAGCGGATGGACAAGTGGCTCTGGTGTTATCAGCACCGGCAAAAATCACTAACCATCTGGTTGCTATGATTGAAAAAACAGTTGCAGGTCAAGATGTCATCACGCATGTGAATGATGCCGAAATGATTTTTGCAAATCTTTTAAAGGGACTAAAAGAGCAACAACCCGGTTTTGATTATGAAAAACTAAAGAAACTGACTGAACAAGAATTCGCGCAAATTAAACAAGTACTGCATGGTATTACTCTTCTCGGCCAATGTCCTGATAGCATCAATGCATCGATAATCTGTCGGGGTGAAAAATTATCGATTGCCATTATGGAGTCAGTATTAAAGGCTCGTGGTCACAAGGTCACGGTAATTAACCCGGTTGAAAGCTTGCTTGCCAATGGGCATTATCTTGAATCCACCGTTGATATCAATGAATCCACAAAGCGCATTGCTGAATTAAATATCCCTAAAGATCACTTTATTTTGATGGCTGGCTTCACGGCGGGCAATAATAAAGGAGAGCTTGTCGTCTTAGGGCGTAATGGATCCGATTATTCGGCTGCTGTTTTAGCGGCTTGTTTACGTGCCGATTGTTGTGAAATTTGGACCGATGTGGATGGCGTTTATACTTGTGACCCACGCCTAGTACCGGATGCAAGGTTACTGAAAGGTATGTCCTATCGAGAAGCGATGGAGCTTTCGTATTTTGGTGCCAAAGTTCTCCACCCTCGCACTATCGCGCCAATTGCGCAATTTCAAATTCCTTGTCTAATTAAAAATACAACCAACCCAAGTGCGCCAGGCACATTAATAGGTAATGGCCAAACGGATGACAGCACGCCAGTCAAAGGGATTACTAACTTAAATGATATGGCGATGATCAACGTATCAGGCCCTGGTATGAAAGGGATGGTGGGAATGGCTGCCCGCATTTTCTCTGTGATGTCGCGTAAAGGAATTTCGGTCGTTCTGATCACTCAGTCCTCTTCTGAATATAGCATTAGTTTTTGTGTGCCACAGGGGGAACTGCAACGTGCTCGTGCTGCACTTGAAGAAGAGTTCTATTTGGAACTTAAAGATGGCGTATTAGAGCCGCTCGATATTATGGAGCAGCTCGCTATCATTTCTGTTGTTGGTGATGGTATGCGTACACTGAAAGGCATCTCAGCGCGTTTCTTCTCGGCATTGACTCGTGGCAACATTAATATCGTTGCCATTGCTCAGGGCTCGTCAGAGCGCTCTATTTCAGCGGTTATTGCCAATGAATCAGCGACTGCCGCAGTCCGTTTATGTCATCAGATGCTATTCAATGCGGAACAAATCATTGAAGCCTTTATTGTGGGCATCGGTGGTGTGGGTAATGCATTGATTGAACAAATCCGTCGCCAGCAACAATGGTTGAAACAAAAGCATATCGACTTGCGTGTTTGCGGTATCGCAAACTCAAGGGCAATGTTGACCAATATGCAGGGTATTGATCTGGCGAATTGGAAAGAAGAATTAGCTCAAGCTAAAGAGCCTTTTAGTTTAAGTCGCTTGATTCGATTAGAGCGTGAATATCACTTTTTAAATCCTGTGATTGTTGACTGTACTTCGAACCAAGAAATTGCTGAACAGTATGTGAATTTCTTGAACGATGGTTTTAACGTTGTAACACCGAACAAAAAAGCCAATACATTATCGATGGACTATTACCATCAACTGCGTGTCGCGACAGAGAAATCTAAACGTAAATTCCTCTATGATACTAACGTTGGTGCGGGGTTGCCGGTTATTGAAAATCTGCAAAATTTACTTAATGCAGGGGATGAACTGGCTCACTTTAGCGGGATCCTTTCCGGTTCACTGTCCTTTATCTTTGGTAAACTTGATGAAGGTATGTCGTTATCCGCGGCAACAACCCTTGCGAAAGAAAAAGGCTTTACTGAGCCAGACCCACGTGATGATTTATCCGGTATGGATGTTGCACGTAAATTGTTGATCCTTGCTCGTGAAGCAGGCTATGAATTAGAACTTAACGATATTGAAATAGAACCTGTTTTACCTGCTGATTTCGATAGTTCTGGAAGTGTGATTGAGTTTATGGCGCGCTTACCACAACTTGATGAGCAATTTGCTCAGCGTATAAAAGCGGCAGAAGCAGAAGAAAAAGTGTTACGCTATGTGGGTCTGATTGAAGAAGGCCGTTGCCAAGTTAAAATGGTTGCTGTTGATGGTAATGATCCGCTCTTCAAGGTGAAAAATGGCGAAAACGCACTGGCTTTCTATACGCGATATTATCAACCAATTCCTTTAGTACTAAGAGGTTACGGTGCTGGTAATGATGTTACTGCTGCTGGTGTATTTGCAGATATGTTACGTACCCTGTCATGGAAATTGGGAGTTTAAGAAGTGATTAAAGTTTATGCACCCGCTTCAATTGGTAATGTTAGCGTCGGGTTTGATGTGCTTGGTGCGGCTGTATCGCCAGCAGATGGCTCATTATTAGGTGATTGTGTCACCGTTGAGGCTGCGGAGACCTTTTCTCTGACAAATAAGGGAACATTCGTTTCGAAGCTGCCTAAAAAAAATGAACACAATATTGTTTATCAGTGCTGGCAATTATTTTGTGAACGCCTTGGCAAACAGCTCAATGTTGCGATGACCCTCGAAAAAAATATGCCAATTGGTTCAGGACTCGGCTCAAGTGCTTGTTCTGTTGTGGCGGCATTGATGGCTCTGAATGAATTTGCTGATAAGCCTTTTGATCAAACCCAACTATTAGGCATGATGGGGGAATTAGAGGGGAGAATTTCAGGTAGTGTGCATTATGATAATGTAGCACCTTGTTATTTAGGTGGTTTGCAACTAATTATCGAGCAAAATAGTATTATTTCTCAGCCAGTGCCGGCCTTCGAAAATTGGTATTGGGTGATGGCATACCCAGGAATAAAAGTCTCAACAGCAGAGGCGAGAGCGATCTTACCAAATAGTTATCCACGCCATGATATTGTCAACCATGGGCGCTATTTATCGGGCTTTATTCATGCATGTCATACTAACCAACCATTGCTTGCAGCGACGATGATCCAAGATGTCGTTGCTGAACCTTACCGTACTCAATTGCTACCGGGCTTCGCTGAAGCACGCCAAAATGCGAAAGAAATCGGGGCATTGGCTTGTGGTATTTCAGGCTCAGGGCCAACACTATTTGCTATTTGCGATGATAAAGTTATCGCAGAAAAAATGGCAGACTATTTGCAACAACATTACATTCAGAATAATGAAGGCTTTGTGCATATCTGCCGTTTGGATCTCGCAGGGGCAAGGATAATAGGGTAAACGATGAAACTGTATAATTTAAAAGATAACAATGAACAAGTCAGCTTCGCGCAAGCAGTAAAACAAGGACTTGGTAAGCAGCAAGGTCTGTTTTTTCCACAAGACTTACCTGAATTTAGTGCGGACGAAATAAACGAATTATTAAAATTAGATTTTGTCACGCGCAGTAGCCGTATTTTAAGTGCATTTATTGGTGAGGAAATACCTCAAGATGAATTAGCCGCAAGGGTTAAAACAGCTTTTGCTTTTCCTGCACCTATCGCAAAAGTGGAAGATGATATTGCAACATTGGAACTTTATCACGGCCCAACGTTAGCATTTAAAGACTTTGGTGGGCGCTTTATGGCGCAGGCGCTGGGGCAAGTTGCAGAGGGGTTGCCTGTTACCATTTTAACGGCAACTTCAGGGGATACTGGCGCGGCGGTTGCTCATGCTTTTTATCGTTTGAATAACGTGCAAGTTGTTATCTTGTATCCAGAAGGGAAAATTAGCCCACTACAAGAAAAACTATTTTGTACATTAGGTGAAAATATTCACACCGTTGCAATCAAAGATGACTTTGATGCATGTCAGGCACTGGTAAAGCAATCATTTGATGATGAAGAGCTCAAAAAAGCGCTGTATTTAAATTCAGCTAACTCTATCAACATTAGCCGTTTATTGGCGCAAATTTGTTATTACTTTGAAGCAGTTGCCCAAATTCCTGAAGAGAAACGTTCACAGTTGGTGATTTCTGTTCCAAGTGGTAACTTTGGTGATTTAACGGCAGGATTATTAGCCAAATCAATGGGGCTGCCCGTTAAGCGCTTTATTGCTGCAACCAATGTGAATAATACGGTTCCTCGTTATTTAGTTGATGGCCAATGGAAACCGCATCAAACGGTAGCAACACTGTCGAATGCAATGGATGTTAGCCAACCCAATAACTGGCCACGTATTGAAGAATTATTCCGTCGTAAGGGATGGTCATTAAAAGAATTAGGTTACGGCACGGTGAATGATGAAGTAACAAAAGAAACGGTACGTGAACTTGATAAAAAAGGTTATTTATCAGAGCCGCATGCAGCCGTTGCTTATCGAGTACTACGTG
This sequence comes from Providencia heimbachae ATCC 35613, assembly GCF_001655055.1. Classification (GTDB taxonomy): domain Bacteria; phylum Pseudomonadota; class Gammaproteobacteria; order Enterobacterales; family Enterobacteriaceae; genus Providencia; species Providencia heimbachae. The sequence continues at coordinate 75,975 of NZ_LXEW01000038.1, forward strand.
ACCAGCTGCAAGATGGCGAGTATGGCTTATTCTTAGGCACCGCGCACCCAGCTAAGTTTAAAGAGAGTGTCGAGGCTATCTTAAATAAAGAGCTACCGTTACCAAAAGAGCTTGCAGAGCGTGCAGAGTTACCCTTGTTGTCACACTTTTTACCTTCTGATTTTGCAAAATTACGTGAGTTTCTAATGAAGCTTGCACCTAAGCAATAATCGAAAATATAAATAAAAACGGAAGCTTAGGCTTCCGTTTTTATTTGAACGAGGAAGCCTAAAAAAAATGATCCATATTACGACATCACTGATTATTTTTATTTAGGTTGAGCTGATCCCGTTAGAACCATTTTGCCCTCCATTAGAACCGCCTCGACCGCCTTTTCCTCCTTGACCCCCTGTTGAGCTTGAATTGCCACCATTGCCACCATTCCCATTACCGGAACCATCCCCTCCATCGCCTCCATTCCCTCCGTTTTGCCCCCCATTACCGCCATTTCCACCGTTTCCATTCGCTGAACCACTGCCGCCATTACCGCCATTCCCACGCCCATCTCCATTACCGCCATGGCCACCGTTACCTCCGTTGATACCACCACTTCCTCCATTGCCACCATTCCCATTACTCCCTGGAGAAGCGTTTCCACCATTACTACCGTTACCGTTTACTCCCCCATTACCGCCATTTCCACCATTTTGACCTTCACCGCCAGAACCGCCATGACCACTGCCAGAATTTTGGCCGTTTTGACCATTATTGCCATTGCTTCCGTTATTCGCATTATGACTTTGAGCATGAAATTTTTTACTGTTCATTTGGATGCATAGCTTTTTAATGGGTATTTCAATTATGCTTGATGAGTTATTTAAGGAAGGGCAGGTTAGTGAATTTTGTATTAAGGGCATTGAGTTACTTGATGCAGTCGCGATAATAAAAAGTAATGCACTAAATAATAATATAATTTTATAAATCATATGTTTCTCCATTCCCCCTCTTATGAGGGAGGGGGAATAAAATTAATGAGACAATTTAATTACCATTACCACCATTACCGCCGTTTCCACCATTCCCCCCGTTACCTCCGTCATTACTGTTACCGCCACTACCCCCGTGTCCGCCATTACCACCATTACCGCCATTATTTTTAAAATAATCAATGGAGATTTGGCTTGATATTAATTTGGCTTGTTGATGTAGAGATGAGCTTTTAATATTATTTGCAGATGCTAATAGTGGGAATAATAAAGTTAAAAATATAATAGATACTTTTTTCATATAAATACCTCTGGTTAGCTTGGATTTAATTAACTGCATGGAGAGTGTAATTTATCAGAGGTAATAATCAATAAGCGATTAAGGTAATCACGTAATTAAATTTATGGATGGAGGTGTGAAAGTTAATAATATAGTTTATTTATGTTTTTTGATTATATATTTATTTCTATTATGGATTTTGGCTTTACTTGTCCATTAGTGTAGGGTTAAATAAAAAGCCATATTATTAATAAATAACTAATATGGCTTAGAGGGTAATTAGTTCATTTGTTTTAAGTGGTCAGCTATCTCGCGTTGAATTGTTTCTGATGCGCTATTATTACGCAAAGATAACATCACTATGGCTTTCTCATGTTCATTCATATCAGCAAATGTTTTAGCCGTTTCTGATGGGCTATTCTTGAAGTTTGATGATTGTTGTTGATGTTTTTTTATCATTTTATCCATCATAGGAGAGGTGTTATTTTCTGAAAAACTGAGTGAAATTGCTGTTTGAGCATGGCTGTCTAAATCATTAAATTTTTCACCTTGAGCAATATTGCTATCTACTCTAATACCGGCTTGATTTAAATGGCCTTTAATTGCTTTTTGGTTTGATACTGAAGTATTGTTTTCAGTAAACATTAATGCAGTTGCAGCATTGGTGTGCATATTAATATCAGTTTGTGCCTGAGCAATGTTAAATGTGAAAAGAGATAGACTCAGTGCAAAAATAATCTGTTTCATGGTAAATCCTTATTGAATGAAATGAATTTCGTTGTGGCTATAATAAGGTTTTACTTCTGTCATAATGCTGACAGGTAAATGACAAAATTGCCATTTACCACTATTATGATAAAAACTAAATTTTATAACTTTTATATGGTATTAGGTATAAATAAAGTAAATCGGGTGGAATAACTATCCGAAGTTACTTTAATTGACCCCTTGTGCGCTAAAATAATTGATTTTACGATGGCTAAGCCAATACCACTGCCTTCATTTTTACGTTGTCTGGATTGATCAACTCGATAAAAACGGTCAAAGATTTTAGGTAAATGCGCCTCTGGGATTTTTTGACCTGGATTACTAATAATAATTTCAATTCCATTTTTTAGATTTGAAATATTAATACTAATCGAGTCTCCTTTAGGAGTATAACGAATTGCGTTAGAGAGCAAATTCGTTATTGCCCTTCTCAACATATCCTTATCCGCGAATATAAGCTGAGCCTCACCGATCAACTTAAGTTTTATCTCATTATCTTCAGCTAAAAATTCAAAATAATCGAAAATTAATTCTATTTCAGTTTTGATATTGATCAGTTTCTTTTCGGGAATAAGCATATTATCGTCAGCTTGTGCTAAAAAAAGCATATCCGAAATCATACGAGAAAGTCGATTGTATTCTTCTAAATTTGAGTAGAGAACTTCTACTAACTCTTCTTTCGTGCGATTTTTATTTAATGATATCTGCGTTTCTGTCATTAAGTTGGTAATAGGCGTTCGCATTTCATGGGCAATATCGGCAGAGAAATTAGTTTGCCGAACAAAAACATCTTCAATTTTAACTAACATTTGATTAAATGAAATAGTTAATTGCTTTAGTTCATTTGGCACCGTCTCAGGGTCTAAGCGAATACTGAGATTCTCAGATGTAACAGTTTTAATTTTATCACTCACATCTTTTAATGGTTTTAAGCCGTTTATAACTAATATATAGACTACAAAAATAGTGAATAAGCACAGTACAATTGCGCTAATGATTAAGCTATTAATTAGAGAATTGAGATAGTCATGATGAAAATTAAGGGATAGAGCAGTAACCAATCGGTATTGCTTTGGGGTGCTATCAAAATTAACATCGATATAAGACTCTGATAATCGGTAGTTCTCCAAATATTGTTCAGTATTATTTTTTGCTGGATTATATTCTTTTAGTCGTTGAATAATATCACTATCGGCATTAGGTGAGGCTAATACATTACCCTCATTATCATCAAGATAAACAATAATATCTTGATGTTCGCTAACAATTGTTTTTATACGATTTAAATGCTCATTTTTAGGATGAGTGTTTTCACTTAATAACCCGCTGATGGTTAAATTCATTTGATTCAGAGTGTATTCATCTTGTTGTTTAAAATGTAAAACAACGGAATTGATCATGATCCAACTGAATAATAATAAGGCAAGAGATAGAGCTATGCTGATCAAAAAAATGAGACGGGTAGAAATAGATATTGGTGATTTAAATAATTTACTCATCTTGTGGGATCTCAAGTAAATAACCCATCCCTCTGATTGTATGGATCAATTTTGGTTCATAGTTCAGATCGATTTTTGATCTGAGTCTTTTTACTGCAACATCAATGACGTTAGTGTCACTATCAAAATTCATATCCCAAACTTTTGATGCAATGAGCGAACGAGACAATACTTCGCCTTGATGTAATATAAAAAACTCTAATAATGAAAACTCTTTACTGGTTAAGGTTATTTTTTCATTTGAGCGAGAGACCCGTCGTTTAATTAAATCGACATGTAAATCTGCAATGGTAAATTGTGTTTTCTGAATATTATTATTACCACGGCGTAATAATGTTCTCACGCGAGCCAATAATTCTGAAAAATCGAAAGGTTTGACTAAATAATCATCCGCACCTAATTCTAGTCCTTTAACACGATGTTCTACATTCCCTAATGCAGTTAACATCAAGATTGGCGTATTTTTTCCTAAAGTACGTAGATTTTTTGCAATATCCCAGCCGTTGATATCAGGCAGCATTACATCAAGAATAATTAAATCATATTCTTCTGTAGATGCTAAATGAAGACCCGAGATCCCATTTTCAATTGCATCAACAATAAAACCAGATTCGGTTAAACCTTTAGATAAATATTCTCTGGTTTTTTGTTCATCTTCAACAATAAGTAATTTCACAGTCGCCTCAATGCTATGCAGATAATATCTTGACCAATACCATTCTAAGCACTGAAACATCGAAATGTAAAATGACAAATTTGTCATTTTCATGTCATGAATCTATCAGCATCTATTTTTTACTATAGCTAAAAATACAAATAAACATTGAGGCATGGCTATACCATGTATTTTCCTAAAAAATTATTACCAAAAATTGTATTGGTAGCTGGTTCGTTATATCTCAGTGGATGTGTTTCCCTTGCCCCTGAATATCAACGCTCAGGCTTAAAAGTACCTAATCATGTCGAAAACGATCCTACTTCGTTGGTGCAAGGTAAGCCTAGCGAATTATCCATTCCAAGCTGGCAAGCGTTTATTGTTGAACCCCAATTACAAAAAACAATTCAGCTTGCACTGAATAAAAACAATGACTTATATCTAACCGCCTTAGAGGTGGAAGAGGCTAGAGTACGCTTTGGTATAACAGCATCTGAAAAATACCCGCAAATTATGGCATCAATGGGGGGAGACTATAGTCGAGGTTTCAATAGCGACTCTTCATTAGAAAAAAAGTATAGCTCTGGTGTTGATATTAGTTATGAACTGGATTTTTTTGGTCGTATAAAGAATTTATCCGAAGCGGATAAAGCTAAGTTCTTAGCTTCTCAAGAAATGAACCGTGCGACACAAATAATCACAATAAAAACAGTCGCAGAAGCTTATCTTGATGTTATTTATAATCAGCAATTGCTGTCGATCGCTGAAGAAACTAAAGCAAATTATCTTAATAGCCAATCCATCGTTATGCAAAAAATTGTGGCAGGTAAAGCGAATCTTTCAGATTTAGAACAGGCCAAAGGCCAAGTGCAGTCTGTAGATATACAAATTGAAAAGATAAGAAGCGAAATTACGAGAAATAAAAATTTAGTCGATTTTTTGACTAATGATTATACAGATAAAATAAATTTCCAAGCATCAAGCTATGTACCTATAACTGTTCCATACAATATTCCATCAGGGGTTTTACTTAAACGTCCTGATGTCATGGCCGCAGAGCAAAATATTATTGCAGAAAATGCCAATATTGGTGTAGCAAGAGCGGCATTCTTTCCTTCTATTTCTTTTAATACGGGTATAGCGAGTAGTAATGATTCTTTATCTGGGCTATTTGATTCATCAAATGGTGTTTGGAATTTTTTGCCAAAAATTACATTACCTATTTTTACCGGTGGCAAAAATAGTAAAAATTTAGAGTTGGCAAATATTAGAAAAAATAAAGCCATTGTTAATTACGAAAAAAGTATTCAGGTCGCATTTAAAGAAGTGAAAGATACATTAACGATAAAATCAAGTTTAGAGAAACAACTTTTATCGCAAAAAAATTATGTGAATACTTTAAATAATATTTTGACTCAAAAACAAACCAGTTACCATTATGGTGGGATAAGTTACCTCGATGTACTTGAAGCTCAAAGAGATTTATTCACAGAAAAACAAAATTTATTATTATTAGAAATTGAACAACAGAAGAATGAAATTAATTTGTTCTCTGCCCTTGGTGGCGGATTAATTTAAAAATAAGGATTCATATGAAAAAGTTAAATAAAGTCGTTTTTGCTCTATCCCTTACCTTCTTCACAGCTATTGGGTATGCAAATGCTCTTGAGCATAACCATTCGGTTTATCCTGAACATACGGCTGAACCGATTATAAATACAGAAGGTAAGTTAATATCTATCGATAAAGAAAATAAAAAACTCACTATAAATCATAAAGAAATCGAGAGTATTGGCTGGCCACCAATGACAATGCGGTTTACCTATGAAAATGAAAAAATGATAGATGGACTTAATGTCGATGATGAATTGAAATTTTCTTTTTCCCAAAAAGGTAATATTTCATTATTGAAGTCTGTCGAAAAGAAAAACTAAATAGGTAGAGATGTTATGTCAATAGTTAATCTTAGTAAGCTGCTCTTAGTTATTATTTTCTCTAGTGCAGTTTCAATATTTCTTTACCGTTATTTTTTTTCGGTCGATCAAAATATTGAAAAAACAGAAAAAAAGGAACGCACAGTTTTGTATTGGTATGACCCTATGTATCCCAATACTAAATTTGAGCAACCGGGTAAATCACCTTTTATGGATATGGATTTAGTCCCTAAATATGAAGAAGAGCATTCATCTTCTACTCATAGTCAGGGCATTACAATTAATCCGGCTCAAACCCAAAATTTAGGGCTTAAAACGGTTGATGTGAAATGGGGAAGATTAAACTATGACTTAACATTTCCGGCTGAAATTGCATTCAATGATCATCAATTTGCGGTAGTACAAGCACGGGAAAATGGTTTCGTCGAAAATGTTTATCCATTAACCATTGGCGAAAGAATTCAAAAAGGTGTTCCTATTGCTGATTTGACGATACCGGCATGGGTTGAAGCTCAAAGTGAATTCCTTGCATTGAAACAAATGGGTGCGGCTCAAACGGATCTTAATAGTGTTCTTGAGCGTTTGCGCCTAAATGGAATGCCAGAAGAAGCCGTAACTCGTTTTATTAAAACAGGAAAAGTACAAACTCGTTTTGTGATTAAAGCACCTATTTCAGGCGTAGTTACTGTTTTAAATTTACGTCAAGGAATGAACGTAACAAAAGAAGGTGTAATTGCGCAGATTCAAGGAACTAACCCGCTTTGGATTAATGCCTCAGTATCTCAATCAATTGCAGATTTATTGAATAAAGACGTTCAATTTACAGTTTCTATTCCCGCTTATCCAACCCATAAGTTTGTAGTAAATAATTGGCTAATATTACCCAGCGCGGATGTCGCTAGTCGCACAATTAATATTCGTGCCGAAATTAAAGATGATACTTACTTATTAAAACCGGGTATGACAGCGTATTTAAATCTAACAGCCGAAGGGAATGAAAGTATGTTAATTCCTTCTCAAGCGATTGTTGATTCAGGTAAAGAGCAACATGTTATTGCCGTTGGGGAAAATGGTGAATTTATCCCTAAGAAAATTCGTATGATTAATGAATTTCAACAAATGGCAGCAATTTCAGAAGGACTCCAAGTTGGTGAGCGTATTGTTACGCAAGGTATATTCCTTATCGACTCTGAAGCGAATATTGCTGGCGCTCTTGAGCGAATGAATGCACTGCCTAGTAAAGAAGTCTCTGCTAATCATTCATCACATGAAGCTCAGGGGTAAAATATGTTGGAATGGATTATTCGCCGCTCAGTTGCAAATCGTTTTCTGGTTTTAATGGGCGTTGTTTTTTTAGTTATTGCAGGGATATGGAGTATTAAAAATACCCCTGTAGATGCCTTGCCTGATTTATCTGATGTGCAAGTGATCATCAAAACAACCTATCCGGGACAAGCGCCACAATTAGTTGAAGACCAAGTCACTTATCCAATTACAACGACGATGCTTTCCGTTCCGGGTGCCAAAACAGTTCGTGGTTTTTCCGCTTTTGGCGATTCATATGTCTATGTTATTTTTGAAGATAACACAGATTTATATTGGGCTCGCTCACGGGTTTTAGAGTATTTAAATCAGGTACAAACGAAGCTACCTAAAGGAGCTATCGCGTCGATTGGCCCTGATGCGACAGGAGTGGGTTGGATATTTGAATATGCGTTGGTTGATAAAACGGGAAAACATAATTTAGCTGAGTTACGTTCTTTGCAAGACTGGTTTCTTAAATATGAATTAAAAGCTCTGCCTAATGTGTCGGAAGTTGCGACCGTTGGTGGTGTTGTTAAAGCTTATCAAATCATTGTCGACCCTTTAAAGTTAACCCAATTCTCAGTCACTTTACCTGAAATCAAGCAAGCGGTAGAGATGGCAAACCAAGAGGCGGGCGGTTCTTCCATTGAAATCGCTGAAGCGGAATACATGGTGAGAGCCAGCGGTTATCTTCAATCGATGGATGATTTTAATAAAATATTTCTTAAAACGACGCAAGCTGGCGTACCTATTTATCTACAGGATGTCGCCCGAGTTCAGGAAGGGCCTGAAATGCGCAGGGGCGTGGCTGAACTGAATGGTGAAGGTGAAGTTGTTGGTGGTATTATTTTATTACGGTCGGGGGAAAATGCCCGTGACGTTATTGATAATGTAAAACAAAAGCTTACGGAGCTTAGTGCCAGCTTACCTGAGGGTATTGAAATCGTGACAACTTACGATAGAAGTATCCTAATTGATAATGCAATTGATAACTTAAGCTATAAATTGCTTGAGGAATTTATTGTCGTGGCATTAGTCTGCGCTATTTTCCTATGGCACTTCCGCTCTGCATTAGTGGCAATTATATCATTACCTTTAGGCTTATTTATTGCCTTTATCATCATGCGTTACCAAGGAATAAATGCAAATATTATGTCTCTCGGTGGGATAGCTATTGCAATAGGTGCGATGGTTGATGCTGCGATAGTGATGATCGAAAATGCCCATAAAAAATTGGAAATATGGCAACACCAAAATGAAGGTAAATCGTTAGATAATAATCAGCGTTGGAAGATTATTACCGATTCAGCGGTTGAGGTAGGACCTGCGCTATTTATTAGTTTGTTGATTATAACGTTATCTTTTATTCCTATTTTTACTTTAGAAGGTCAGGAAGGGCGTTTATTTGGGCCGCTTGCTTTCACAAAAACCTATGCAATGGCGGGTGCAGCCGCATTAGCTTTAATTGTGATCCCAATTTTAATGGGATATTGGATCCGTGGAAAAATCCCGAGTGAGAATAAAAATCCACTAAATCGTTTTTTAATTTCAATATACAGCCCAGTCTTAATAAAAGTGTTGGCTTGGCCTAAAACTACGTTATTGATTGGTTTTTTCTCATTATTTACCGTGATATGGCCATTAAAACATTTAGGTGGGGAATTTCTTCCGTCGATTAATGAAGGTGATTTATTATACATGCCTTCAACGTTACCGGGGGTATCGCCTGCCCAAGCGGCATTTTTATTGCAAAATACCGATAAACTGATCAAGACAATTCCAGAAGTGGATACTGTATTTGGTAAGGCTGGAAAAGCTGAAACTGCAACGGATTCAGCGCCAATGGAAATGATAGAAACCACTATCCGATTGAAGCCGCAAGACCAATGGCGTGAAGGAATGACGCTGGATAAAATCATTGAGGAACTCGATGAGACCGTGCGATTACCAGGAGTCGCTAACCTTTGGGTTCCGCCCATTAGAAACCGTATTGATATGCTATCAACGGGGGTAAAAAGCCCGATTGGGATTAAGGTTTCAGGTAAAGATCTTGAAGAAATCGATGCATTAGCCAAAGAAATAGAAAAGGTCACTAAATCCGTTCCCGGCGTGGTTTCAGTTCTTGCAGAACGACTTGTTGGCGGGCGCTATATTGATGTAAAAATCGATAGAGAAAAAGCGGCACGTTACGGAATGAGTATTAGTGATGTACAAGCTTATATCTCAATGGCAACCGGTGGCGAAATGATCGGTGAAACGATAGAAGGTATTGAACGTTATCCTATTAGTATTCGTTATCCTCAAGATTATCGAAATAGTGTTTCTGCTATGCGCTTGTTACCTATTTTAACACCAAATAAACAGCAGATTGTCTTAAGTGACGTAGCTGATGTTATGGTGCAAATGGGCGCACCAATGTTGAAAACAGAAAATGCGCGACCAACCAGTTGGATTTATATTGATGCGCGTGGCAGAGATATGGTTTCTATTATTTCCGATATTGATAAAGCGATTAAAGATAATATTCAAATGAAGCCGGGAGTAAGCTATTCATTCACTGGTCAATTCGAGTTATTGGAACGCGCAAATCAAAAATTAGCCCTCATGGTTCCTGCAACCATCATGATTATTTTTGTTTTATTGTATTTAGCTTTTAGGCGGTTTAGCGAAGCTCTGCTTATTTTACTCAGCTTGCCATTTGCATTGGTTGGTGGAGTTTGGTTTTTATACTGGATGAATTTTAATTTATCTGTTGCAACTGGAACGGGATTTATTGCCTTAGCCGGTGTTGCTGCTGAATTTGGTGTCGTGATGCTCATTTATTTAAGACACGCGATTGAAGATAAAGAAAAGGCCCAAGATATTTCTAAATTATCAACCAAAGATTTGGATGCGGCACTTTATGAAGGCGCGGTGTTAAGGGTTAGGCCAAAAGCAATGACCGTGGCGGTTATTTTAGCGGGTTTATTGCCAATTTTGTTGGGGACAGGTGTTGGTTCTGAAGTCATGAGTCGCATAGCTGCACCAATGATTGGTGGGATGATAACAGCACCATTATTGTCACTATTTATTATTCCAGCAGCATACAAATTGATTTGTCAGTTTAGAAATAAATGACAACGATGAATTTTTATCAACGTCCTATTATGTGTAAGGTAGATTTAATGAAGAAGATAATTTTGAGCGGAATGTTATTACTGTCATTCTCTGCATTTTCACAAGCAAGTACTGTTCAATTATATAAAGATGCCAACTGTGGTTGTTGCCAATTATGGGGTGAGGGCATTCAAAAAGCGGGTTATAACGTTGTTGTCAATGAAATTAGTTATGATGAGCTAAGCAAGCTTAATGATGAGTTAAATATCCCTTATAATTTACGCAGCTGTCATATTGCAAAATATAAAGGCAAGGTTATGGTCGGACACGTACCTGCGGAGAGTTTAGCTTCAATTGAATCACTGCCGAATGATGTAGTTGGTATATCTGTGCCAGGAATGCCGGCGGGGAGTTTAGGTATGGAGCAACCGAGTGGTTTCAAACAGCCTTATTCTATCGTAAAATTTAAATCAAACGGTGAATATTATTAAGTTCTTGTTTGATTATTAATGACAGATTATCTGATGCTATCTCTTGTTGATTTTCTCAAGAGATAGCCATCAATCAACCATTTTTGGAATTAATTATCGCCTTCTAAAATTATTTCGATTGCCTTGAGTTCTTCTTGGCTGAATTCGTGGTTTCCAATGATCCCCATTGCATCATCAATTTGACTGACTCGGCTAGCGCCAATTAGCACCGAGGTTATTCGATCATGACGAAGCAACCAAGCGAGAGACATTTGACTCAGTTTTTGACCACGATTAAGTGCGAGTTCATTAAGTTGCTTAACTTTTGATAAAACCGCAGACGTCAACCTTTCTGGTGGTAGGGAAGAGTTACCTGCCGCTCTTGAATCGGAAGGTATTCCATTGAGGTAGCGGTCGGTAAGGATCCCTCCCGCGAGTGGTGAATACGCAATGGAGCCGATACCTTCTTCTTCAAGTAGATCGAGCAAGCCTTCTTCCGGAGTGCGTTCCAGCATGGAGTATTTGGGCTGATGGATTAGACAAGGTGTGCCTAATCTATCCAAAATACTAATGGCTTCTTTCGCTAAATCAGCAGGATAGTTTGAGATGCCAACATATAGCGCTTTACCTTGGCGTACAATGAGATCTAATGCCCCCATAGTTTCTTCCAAAGGTGTGTCTGGATCGGGTCTGTGGTGATAAAAAATATCAACATATTCCAGCCCCATTCTTTTTAAACTCTGATTAAGGCTTGCGACTAAATATTTTTTACTTCCCCAATCGCCATAGGGGCCATCCCACATGGTGTAGCCAGCTTTTGATGAAATGATCATTTCATCACGATAAGGGAGAAAGTCTTGTTGTAGGATCTGACCAAATTTACTTTCCGCTGATCCGGGAGGCGGTCCATAATTATTGGCGAGATCGAAATGGGTGATCCCAAGGTCGAAAGCATGTCTGAGCATGGTTCGGCAATTATCGATCGGTTTATTGTCACCAAAGTTATGCCAAAGTCCCAGAGAAATGAGAGGTAACCTTAGTCCACTACGGCCACATAAGCGGTATTCCATATCAGTATAACGATGAGATGATGCGGTATAAGGCATATTTCACCCCTTAAATTGTTGGCAAAGAAACCTCATTGATATTGTCACAAACAAGCGGTGTTAACTGAGGAATGAATGCTAATTTTTAAGCGAATTGGTGGTTTTATAGGCAAAGTGTGATGGCGATAGAAAAATAGAGGAACGGTTAACGTTTAATGGGCATTCAATGTGACATGCCCAAAGTTAAAAAGAAGCTAATTAAGCTTGTTCAGCTCGAGTAAATATCAATTCATTTCCTTTAGATTGGTTTTCATCAAATTGATAACCATCTAAATTAAAGTCTGAAAGTTGCTCAGTTTTGGTTAATTTATTTTGAATAATAAAGCGACTCATCAAGCCACGTGCTTTTTTTGCATAAAAGCTGATAACTTTATATTGACCATTTTTTTCATCAAGGAAAACAGGCTTAATAATCACACCATCAAATTTTTTGCTATTAACTGATTTAAAGTATTCATCTGAGGCGAGGTTAACTAAAATTTGATCGCCTTGTGCCGCTAATGCTTGGTTTAATTGGGTGGTAATAATATCCCCCCAAAATGCATATAAGTCTTTACCTCGCGTATTTGTAAGGCGAGTTCCCATTTCTAAACGATACGGCTGCATTAAATCCAGTGGGCGTAATAACCCGTATAATCCAGAAAGAATACGCAAATGTGATTGTGCAAAATTAAAGTCAGCGTCAGAAAATGTTTCGGCTTGCATACCCGTATAAACATCCCCTTTAAAGGCTAAAATAGCTTGGCGTGCATTGTCTGGCGTGAAATCAGTATGCCATTCACCGAAACGTGCAGCATTTAGCCCTGCAAGCTTATCACTAATTTTCATTAGACTCGCAATATCGGCAGGAGCAAGTTTACGGCAGATCTTGATCAATTTTTCTGATTCCGCTAACAGCTCAGGTTGCGTATATTTATCGGTAACAAGTGGGCTTTCATAGTCTAATGTTTTGGCAGGTGAAATAGTAATAAGCATGACAGACCCCTTTTAAAATATGATGTCCTCTACTTTAGCAAAAATTCTTTTGAAATGGCTAATTGATGCAATAAGAACAATCAATTTCTCTTATTTGCGGTGTTATGCGTAAGATAATCTGTTGCTAAAAGGATTCAGTTTTAAAATGAGGCGCGAAATCGATTGCTAATCAAATAGTTGCTTTTGACTAGATTTCCTCTCTTGCAGCAACTGGGATGCGTGATATTATCATGGGACGGTGCGGCGTTAGCCACAATTCCTTTATATACACAAAGTAGTTTGAGTTGCGGTAGGCGGCAAGCGAGCGAGCCTCTAGGAGCGTACACATGTATGTGACTAGAGCGAGAAAACGTAGCCAACACCTCCTACAATTTGAAGCATGACGGGCTCACCCTAAATAATTCAAGTTGTAGGTAGGCGGCAAGCGAGCGAGCCTCTAGGAGCGTACACACGTATGTGACTAGAGCGAGAAAACGTAGCCAACACCTCCTACAATTTGAAGCATGACGGGTTCACCCTAAATAATTCAAGTTGTAGGTAGGCGGCAAGCGAGCGAGTCTCTAGGAGCATACATAAGTATGTGACTAGAGTGAGAAAACGTAGCCAACACCCCTACAACTTGAAGTATGACGGGTATAACAACGAGATGAAAGAAATGACCGATAAACTAACCTCCTTACGTAATTTAACAACCGTTGTTGCTGATACTGGCGACATCGAAGCGATGAAACTTTATAAACCACAAGATGCGACGACTAACCCATCGTTAATCTTAAATGCTGCACAAATTCCTGAATACCGTAAATTAATTGATGAAGCGGTAGAGTGGGCTCGTAAGCAAAGTAACAATCGTGAACAACAAGTTGTTGATGCTTGTGACAAACTGGCAGTGAACATTGGTCTGGAAATTCTAAAACTGGTTCCGGGTCGTATTTCTACTGAGGTTGATGCGCGTCTTTCTTATGATGAAGAAGCGTGTATCGCTAAAGCTCGTCATCTGATCAAGCTATATAATGAAGCAGGAATTAGTAACGATCGTATCTTGATCAAATTGGCTTCCACTTGGCAGGGGATCCGTGCGGCGGAAAAACTGGAAAAAGAAGGCATCAACTGTAACTTAACGTTGCTATTCTCCTTTGCTCAAGCACGTGCTTGTGCTGAAGCCGGTGTTTACCTGATCTCTCCGTTTGTTGGTCGTATCCTTGACTGGCACAAAGCCAATTCAGGCAAAACAGAGTTTGCACCACAAGAAGATCCGGGTGTGATTTCAGTAACTGAAATCTACAACTATTACAAAGAACATGGTTATAAAACTGTTGTTATGGGCGCAAGCTTCCGTAATGTTGGCGAAATCATTGAACTGGCAGGCTGCGACCGTCTGACAATTTCTCCAAACTTACTGAAAGAGTTGTCCGAATCACAAGGTGAAGTTGTTCGTAAATTAGTTGATACGGGTAAAACGAAAGAGCCAGCAGCAAAATTAACTGAATCTCAGTTTTATTGGCAGCATAACCAAGACCCAATGGCCGTTGATAAACTGGCTGACGGTATCCGCAAATTTGCTATCGACCAAGAAAAACTTGAGAAGATGATTGCAGAATTACTGTAATTTTTAGGATTTTTATTGAAGCCCAGCCGATAAGCTGGGTTTTTTTTGGACTAATTTTGACTATGCCTATTTTCATTGAGTGAGTTCTCAATTCAAATATATACACCTCACAACGCTGCATGCAAATACGCATCATGTTATGATATGGCATCTGTTTATCATCGAATAAATGGCTCCCAATGATTAATTTTTTGAGGTTTGTATGGATGAACTGCGCATAGGTCTGGTTTCGGTTTCCGATCGTGCTTCAAGTGGCATATATGAAGATAAAGGTATCCCTGCTTTAGAGGCGTGGTTAGCCAAAACGCTGACAACACCTTTTCGCATTGAAACTCGCCTGATCCCTGATGAGCAAATCATGATTGAGCAAACACTGTGTGAATTAGTCGATGAGTTTGCTTGCCATTTAGTTTTAACCACGGGTGGAACCGGGCCTGCTCGTCGTGACGTCACACCAGATGCAACACTGGCGATTGCGGATAGAGAAATGCCTGGTTTTGGCGAACAAATGCGTCAAATCAGCCTGAAATTTGTCCCCACTGCGATTTTGTCACGCCAAGTTGGTGTTATTCGTAATCAAGCTTTGATTCTTAACCTACCCGGTCAGCCAAAAGCGATTGCGGAAACGTTAGAAGGGCTAAAAGATAAAGACGGGAATGTTGAGGTATCGGGTATTTTTGCCAGTGTGCCATATTGCATTCAGCTACTTGATGGCCCCTATGTGGAAACAGATCCAACAATTGTTAAAGCATTTAGGCCAAAATCGGCGATCCGAGTCGCTGATTAATATGCAGCTATTTAAGTTGCAGGTATTGGCTGATCAGCATTTACCTGCAACTCGAATAATTTAAGCGAGATAACTAACTAGCTGCGCTGACCGATTGGCAGAACAGTTTTACCATATTGCTCATTTAATACTTCAGCCATCGCTAAATAAAATGCACTGGCGCCACAGATAATCCCTTCGAAGCCAGCAATTTTTAGTAGCATTGCATTATCGGTTAAATTACCAATAGCAAGCAGGGCAAAAAGCACAGTTAAACTACCAAAGACAAATTGCAGTGCAACGTTAGCTTTGAATGTAGCTAGGAACATAAAGAAAGTAAAAATTCCCCAAATTAATAGATAAACACCTAAAAAGGCGGGCTCTGTCGCTTCGGCTAGACCCATTGTCGGTAAGAAAAGTAAGCCGACTAAGGTTAGCCAAAACATGCCATAAGAGCTAAAAGCCGTCGCAGCAAATGTATTTCCTTTCTTATATTCAATAAGTCCAGCAATTACTTGGGCAATACCACCATAAAAAATTCCCATGCTCAAAATAACAGATGAGAGAGGAAAAAAACCTGCATTATGGATGTTGAGCAGGATTGTTGTCATACCAAAGCCTAATAAACCAAGTGGGCCCGGATTTGCAAGAGAGCTAGACTGCATATAACCTCTGGTAAAATATATAAAATTCAAATAGATATAATATATTAATGCCACCTGAAATTGAGGTGGTCGCGAATCATACGCAGTTTTGGTTGCTTAAACAATGATCGCAAGACAGGTTTTTTTGCAATAAATGCAAATTTTTTTTAATCATCCCCTTGATGAATGAATTTATGACCCCATCTTTAAGACATCAACTGTTATCAATCTAAATTATTAGCTATTACAAAAAATAATTAGGCTCAAAGGGAAAAACTCCCTTGAAAATGAAATATTGAGCCTCATATAGATTGATATCGAAATCATAGTGAAAAGAATTCCTTTGGAGGCGTTTTAGATGGGTAAAATTATTGGTATCGACTTGGGTACAACAAACTCATGCGTTGCAATTATGGATGGCACTACTGCGCGTGTTCTTGAGAACAGCGAAGGTGATAGAACTACTCCTTCCATCATTGCCTATACGCAAGATGGTGAAATTTTGGTTGGACAGCCAGCAAAACGTCAGGCTGTTACAAATCCAGAAAATACTTTATTCGCAATCAAACGTTTGATTGGTCGTCGTTTCCAAGACGAAGAAGTTCAGCGCGACGTTTCTATCATGCCATATAAAATTATTGCGGCTGATAATGGCGATGCTTGGTTAGATGTGAAAGGCCAAAAAATGGCTCCACCACAAATTTCTGCTGAAGTACTGAAAAAAATGAAGAAAACAGCTGAAGATTACTTGGGTGAACCAGTAACTGAAGCGGTTATTACTGTTCCTGCATACTTTAACGATGCCCAGCGTCAAGCAACAAAAGACGCAGGCCGTATCGCAGGTTTAGAAGTTAAGCGTATTATCAATGAGCCGACAGCTGCTGCGTTAGCTTACGGTTTAGACCGCGAAATCGGTAACCGTACTATTGCCGTTTATGACTTAGGTGGTGGTACATTCGACTTATCAATCATTGAAATCGATGAAGTTGATGGCGAAAAAACCTATGAAGTTCTTGCAACCAATGGTGATACTCACTTGGGTGGTGAAGACTTTGATAACCGTTTAATTAACTATTTAGTTGATGAATTCAAGAAAGAGCAAGGCTTTGATCTACGTAATGATCCACTGGCAATGCAACGTCTGAAAGAATCTGCTGAAAAAGCAAAAATTGAGCTGTCTTCTGCTCAACAAACTGATGTTAACCTGCCATACATCACTGCAGATGCGTCAGGTCCTAAACACATGAATATTAAAGTGACTCGTGCAAAACTTGAGTCATTAGTAGAAGATTTAGTTAAACGTTCTATGGAGCCAGTAAAAGTTGCTCTGCAGGATGCGGGCCTAAGCGTAAGTGACATCAACGACGTTATTTTGGTTGGTGGTCAAACTCGTATGCCAATGGTACAAAAAATTGTTGCTGACTTCTTTGGTAAAGAACCACGTAAAGACGTGAACCCAGATGAAGCCGTCGCAATCGGTGCTGCTGTACAAGGTGGTGTCTTGGCGGGTGATGTTAAAGACGTTCTGTTACTTGACGTAACTCCATTGTCTTTAGGTATCGAAACAATGGGGGGTGTGATGACTTCGTTAATCTCGAAGAATACCACTATCCCAACAAAACACAGCCAAGTGTTCTCAACTGCAGAAGATAACCAAGCAGCGGTAACAATCCATGTGCTGCAGGGTGAGCGTAAACGTGCAAGTGATAACAAATCACTGGGTCAGTTTAACTTAGATGGCATTCAACCTGCTCCACGTGGTATGCCACAAGTTGAAGTCACATTCGATATCGATGCTGATGGTATTTTGCATGTATCTGCAAAAGATAAAAACAGTGGTCGCGAACAGAACATTACGATTAAAGCTTCTTCAGGTTTGAATGAAGAGGAAATCGAAAAAATGGTACGTGATGCGGAAGCAAACGCAGAAGCTGACCGTAAATTCGAAGAGTTAGTTCAGACTCGCAACCAAGCTGACCAACTGGTTCACGGTACACGTAAGCAAATCGAAGAAGCAGGTGAGCAATTACCCGCTGAAGATAAAGCGAATATCGAAAAGGCAACATCTGAATTAGAAGCTGCATCGAAAGGTGAAGATAAAGCAGATATCGAAGCTAAAATTCAAGCTCTGGTAACTGCATCAGCTAAACTTCTGGAAATTGCACAGCAGCAAGCTCAAGCGGGCGGCGCAGCGGGTGCTGGCGCAGAAGCGAAGAAAGATGATGATGTTGTTGACGCTGAATTCGAAGAAGTTAACGACAAAGATAAAAAATAATGCCCTTAGCGGGCGCAGTGACTATAACTAATTGTTAATTAATGGTTACTGATACCGGATACGGGCGTTGAGGGAACTCTACGCCCGTTCCGCATGTTAAGGGTATATCAAATGGCAAAAAGAGACTTTTATCAGGTTTTAGAACTTGAAAAAAATGCTTCAGAAAAAGACATCAAAAGAGCGTATAAGCGCTTAGCAATGAAATTCCATCCTGACCGCAATCAGGATAATAAAGAAGAATCTGAAGTTAAATTTAAAGAAATTAAAGAAGCATACGAAATTCTTTCTGACGAGCAAAAACGTGCAGCGTATGATCAATATGGTCATGCCGCATTCGAGCAAGGTGGAATGGGCGGCGGCGGCGGCGGTGGTTTTGGCGGCGGTGGTGCTGACTTTAGTGATATCTTTGGTGACGTCTTCGGTGATATTTTTGGAGGCGGCCGCAGACAGCAACGCCCAAGCCGTGGTTCTGATCTACAGTACAACATGGATCTGACTCTTGAAGAGGCTGTTCGTGGAGTGACCAAAGAGATCCGTATTCCAACGTTAGAAACCTGTGATGTTTGCCATGGTAATGGCGCGAAACCGGGAACGAGTGCAGATACTTGTTCTACTTGTCATGGTATGGGACAAGTCCATATGCGTCAGGGATTTTTCTCTGTACAGCAACCTTGTCCAACTTGCCATGGTCGCGGAAAAGTCATTAAAGACCCATGCAACAAATGTCATGGCCACGGACGCGTTGAAAAATATAAAACCTTGTCAGTTAAAATTCCAGCAGGCGTTGATACTGGCGATCGTGTTCGCTTATCAGGCGAAGGTGAAGCGGGCGAAAATGGTGCACCAGCAGGCGATTTATTTGTTCAGGTTCATGTATTACCTCACAACATTTTTGAGCGTGATGGTAATAACCTGCACTGCGAAGTACCTATCAACTTTGCAATCGCCGCATTAGGGGGCGAAATTGAAGTTCCAACCCTTGATGGACGCGTGAAATTAAAAATCCCAGCTGAAACTCAAACCGGTAAGATTTTCCGCATGAAGAGCAAGGGCGTGAAATCAGTCCGTGGTGGTCTTCAAGGGGATTTGATGTGCCATATTGTGGTTGAAACCCCGGTTAAACTGAATGAGAAACAAAAAGAGTTACTCAAGGAGTTTGGCGAATCATTGGGTGGAACCAGTGGTGAAAAGAATAGCCCACGCTCGAAAAGCTTCTTAGATGGCGTGAAAAAATTCTTTGATGATTTAACTAATAAATAATTAGTTAATAATTAAATATATTAAAAATGGCTGACTTCACATTAAGCGTAGTCAGCCATTTTTTTATCTTATTTTACGGTTTCACCACTCTCAATCACAGTTTGGCGAACTGTATTGGCAAACCCTTGAGCTTCTTGAATAATTACACTTTCATCAGCAGTTAATAGTTTACGATCTTCCATTAAAATATTGCCATCTACAATGGTATGACGCACATTACCGCCGTTTGCACCATAAACGAGAGCGGCATATGGGCTATACATTGGAACCATATTAGGTGCTTTAGTATCGACAACAATAATATCTGCCAATTTTCCCGCTTCAAGAGAGCCTAATTTATCTTCCATATGCAATGCTTTTGCTGATCCCATTGTTGCCATTTCGACAACGGTAAGTGGCGGCATTGCCGATCTATCTTTATTTTCAAGCTTATGAATTTTACCCACTAAATTTAGTTCATTCATTGTTGTTAAGGTATTGCTCGACATCGGGCCATCCGTTCCTAGGCCAACTCGAACGCCTTTCGCCAGCATCGTTGTGACTGGTGCGACCCCTTTAGCTGACTTTGTGTTAGCACTAATATTATGTGCCACGCCAACATCATATTGTTTTAATAGGTCAATATCTTTTTCATCGACCATGATGGCGTGTGCGGCGATCACTTTATGATTTAACGCACCAATATCGGCCATATATTGAACAGGGCTTTTACCACCAGTACGTTTGGCTATTTCTTCTTGTTCACGATCCGTTTCTGCGAGGTGGATCATCACAGGAGCATCAAGTTCTAGAGATAGCTTTGCAATCTTCTGTAAGTGTTCAGTTGTATTGGTATAAGGCGCGTGAGGGGCAAAAGCAGGTGTTATTCTTGGATGATCTTGGTATTCTTTAATAAAATTAACGGCATAATTAATGCCTTCATCGGCATTTTTTGCATCAGCGACAGGAAATTGGATCACCGATTCACCAAGCACAGCCCTTAAGCCAATTTTATCAACAGTCTTAGCGACTTCATCTTCAAAATAATACATATCCACATATGTGGTGACGCCGCCTTTGATCATCTCTATATTGGCTAAATTTGCGCCTATTCTCACCATGTCGCGAGAAACCATTTTATTTTCAAGTGGGAAAATATATCGATGTAAGCGATCTGGAACATCATCAGCTAATGAGCGAAATACGGT
The DNA here is from genome assembly GCF_001655055.1 of Providencia heimbachae ATCC 35613. Classification (GTDB taxonomy): domain Bacteria; phylum Pseudomonadota; class Gammaproteobacteria; order Enterobacterales; family Enterobacteriaceae; genus Providencia; species Providencia heimbachae. The sequence continues at coordinate 96,769 of NZ_LXEW01000038.1, forward strand.
CATGGATGCATGAGTGTGCGTATTGATTAAGCCTGGCATGACAATATCACCGTCGACATCCAATACCTTTTTTGCTTGATATTGTTTAGCTAATTCAGGCCCACCGACGGCAATAATTTTGTTTTTTTTAATAACGACCGTCCCTTTTTCGATTACGCTATTTTTGGGATCCATAGTGAGTACCGTACCATCCAAAATAATGATATCGGCTGGCGTGGCTGCAAAACCTGAGAAAGAGGCGGTGATAATCGCTAACGCTAATAAAGATTTAGAAAATAACATGTTTCCCTCGTGTATAAATAAAAACAACAATTAATAAAATAGATAGTAATAAAGAGTGCTGCCCTTAGGCTCCGAGTTTTGCCATTAATACACCCAATAAAATAACGATGCAGGCAATGACACGCATCGTATTGAATTTTTCTTTTAGAAATACAATTGAGAGGAACATGGCAAATAACACACTGGTTTCTCTTATTGCAGCAACAGTTACGATTGGAGCTTGGCTCATGGCCCAAATAGCAATTCCATAGCTTAATAGCTGCATTAAACCACCGAGTAATCCAGACCGCCAATATTGTCGTATTCCTAAAAAGAGTGAGCTGCGATATTTCATTATTCCAGGAATGGTTAATACAATTCCATTTAATAGAAAAAGCCATAGGGTATACACGACAGGGTCTTCACTGGCTCTTGCACCATGGCCATCAGATAAAGTATAGCAAGCTGTGAAAAATGCAGTACATAAGGCAAATAATAGGGCTTTTCCCTTTATATTTAGCGTAAATCGTCTGCCGGCAAAAGCGATAAGCACAACACCTGTAATGATTAGTAATATGCCTAAAAGCCCCATAAAAGGGATCAGTTCATTAAATAAAACTGCGCTCATTAGTGCGGTAATTAAAGGGGCTGAGCCTCGAGATATTGGGTAGACCTGGCTGAGATCGCCATGGGCATAAGCTTGGCTTAAAAAATAGGTATAGCCAATATGAAATAGTACAGATAGTACAAGCCAGTGAATTGCTTCAGGGGAGGGAAGACCAAACCAAAAAAGAGCAGGGATGGTAAGCACACCAGAAAAAAATGAAATCATGATTAGACCGAAAAAACGGTCGTTACCAAATTTAACTAAGGCATTCCACGTCGCATGGCAAAAGGCGGCGAATAGAACTGCAAGAAGGACATAAGTGGTCATAATTAAAGGATAGAGCCTAACATTGAATCAGTATTGTCTATCATAATCGTTTTGGGAAGCGCTTAGTGAGTATATTGTAAGCAAGGCTTTATGGGTTAATATTTTTGTGAAGCGACTCGCAGGAAAAAATTAAGTGTTTTTAAATCGAGTTAAAAAGTCATATTTTTTCGTGGCTAGCAAAGCTTAAAAGTCATTAAGATATTTGTTAAATAAATTTATTGTTTGTTTCTAGAAAAATTGTCTATAGTGAAATTAACAATTTATTATCATTGGTCGTGATCTATAATTCAAAACACTCGGTTATATCGAGCTATTATGCATAAATAAACGATTTTTTACGAATTAATAATTAGCATAATATTAACATTCAAAAATATTTTGAGGTTAAACATATGACAGCAATTATTCGTAAATTTCTAAGGTTAGAAGCAGCAGGAGGCCTACTCCTGATTATTGCTGCCATAGTCGCGTTGATGATGGCTAATTCGCCACTTCAAGGGGCTTATCAGCAATTTTTAGATATTCCAGTATCAATTAAAATATCAACCTTTGGGTTGGATAAACCATTGATTCTTTGGGTTAATGATTTCCTAATGGCAATTTTTTTCCTTGTTGTTGGGCTTGAAGTTAAACGTGAATTATTGGAAGGATCCTTAGCTGGGCGTGATAAAGCCATATTTCCGGCCATTGCGGCTCTTGGTGGCATGATTGCACCTGCTTTAATTTACTTATTATTTAACGGGGCTGACGATATTACCCGCCAAGGTTGGGCAATTCCAGCAGCAACAGATATTGCCTTTGCACTTGGTGTGATGGCGCTATTGGGTAAACGTGTTCCAACAGAGCTTAAAGTATTTCTATTAGCTCTGGCAATTATTGATGACCTTGGCGTTATTGTCATTATTGCATTTTTCTATACAAGCTCTGTATCCATGATCGCACTTGGATTAGCGGCTCTGTGTATTGTCATTCTGTGCATGATGAACTGGCGACGGGTTGAGAATACTGCAGCGTATTTGGTCATAGGGTTAATATTATGGGTATGTATTCTTAAATCAGGGGTTCATGCCACTCTTGCGGGTGTAATTGTTGGGTTCTTGATCCCATTGAAAGGAACGAATGGAACTAAGCCATCAGAAGAGCTGGAGCACGTATTGCATCCATGGGTGGTTTATTTGATTTTACCCATTTTTGCTTTTGCAAACTCAGGGGTACAGTTAGAGGGCGTCACTTTAGATGGCTTATTGAGCCCATTACCTTTAGGTGTTGCTGCAGGTCTGATATTGGGTAAGCCACTCGGCATTTTCTTATTTAGCTGGGTTTCGGTAAAACTTGGGTTTGCAAAACTACCAGAGTCGATTAACTTGAAACAAGTTTTCGCAGTCTCTGTGTTATGTGGTATCGGTTTTACTATGTCTATTTTTATAACAGGCCTCGCATTTGAGGGACTAGATGAGGTGTATAGTACCTATTCACGACTGGGTATTTTAATTGGTTCAACCGTTGCAGCGTTTTTAGGTTACTTCCTGTTAAGGATGGTGTTACCGAAATCAAAAGAAGTATAACCAGCCATAAAATTAGATTATTTACAGAAATTATTAGTAAGAATTTCCGAATTAATCATCTATGATATACCCGCAGTATATGTTTTTTATACTGCGGTTTTTTTCAATATCAGTCCTAGAAATATGGGGCGCAGGTAAAACCGTATGGTTAATGGTTACTTTACTCCCAAAAATTCAATTTACTTGTCGGTGTAGAGCGAAGATAGCCTAGAGCGCCAATAAACGATTTATTATCGGATTGCTGAGCGAACGTAACACCCAAGCAACTTGTAGGATTAAGAGTATATAAATGGCTATTGGCGATACAAAAGGAATCGATATGCGGGTTTCACATCTTAATTTTAACCACCTTTACTATTTTTGGCATGTATGTAAAGAAGGCTCTGTCGTTGGTGCTGCGGAAGCACTTTACCTGACTCCTCAGACGATCACAGGACAAATTAAAGCACTTGAAGAGCGTTTGGGTGGCAAATTATTTAAACGGCAAGGGCGAGGTCTGGTACCTTCAGAGCTTGGACAGTTGATCTTCCGCTATGCGGATAAAATGTTCATGCTGAGCCAGGAAATGTTAGATATTGTGAACTATAGTCGAGAATCTAATTTACTGTTTGATGTCGGCGTTGCAGATGCACTTTCAAAACGTTTAGTGAGTCGAGTACTCGAAACCGCAGTGGTTGAGCATGAGCAAATTCATTTACGCTGCTTTGAATCAACCCATGAATTGTTACTCGAGCAATTGAGTCAGCATAAATTGGATATGATTTTATCCGATTGCCCAGTGGATTCATCACAGCAAGAAGGGTTGTTCTCGGTAAAATTAGGCGAATGCAGTGTCAGTTTTTTCTGTCGTCAACCAGCACCGAAAAAACCATTTCCAGAGTGTTTAGAAGAGCGTCCCTTGCTTATTCCTGGCAGACGTTCAATGTTAGGCCGCCATTTATTAACTTGGATACGCAATAAAAATTTACAAGTTAAGGTTCTCGGCGAGTTTGATGATGCTGCACTAATGAAAGCATTTGGCATGCATCACGATGCAATATTTGTCGCACCTTCTTTATATGCATTAGATATTTTTGCGGATAATAAAGTTGAGGAAATAGGGCGATTAGATAATGTAACGGAAGAGTATTATGTTATTTTTGCCGAAAGAATGATCCAGCATCCTGCGGTACAAAGAGTCTGTAATAAAGATTTTTCTGAGTTATTTTCAAATCCATTCGATAGTTTAGAACAAAAAGATTAGCAAACAAAAAAACCGGCCTAAGCCGGTTTTTTTAGCAATCAAGAAGCTGAATTACATCGCTTTGATTTGAGCAGCTAAGTTAGCTTTATGACGTGCTGCTTTATTCTTGTGGATCAGGCCTTTATTAGCATGGCGATCAACAATAGGTTGCATGTCATTGAATGCTTTCTGAGCAGCTTCTTTATCGCCTGCAGCGATAGCTACGTAAACTTTCTTGATAAAAGTACGTACCATAGAGCGACGGCTAGCGTTATGCTGGCGACGTTTCTCTGATTGAATGGCACGTTTCTTAGCTGATTTGATATTAGCCAAGTTCCAACTCCCAAATGTATTCTATGAGGACAATTCAAAGGTCGAGGAATATGCCCTCTTGCCCTTCATTTGTCAATGGATTTGTGCAAATAAACATCGTGTACTTCGATATTCATGCGCTGTGAATGGTGCAAGATTCTATCAGCAAATATAAGAAGAATACAGATCTTAGCGTGAAAAAAAGCATAAATGATTGCAGAAAATTAATTACCCTTTGGCAAAAAATAAATTTCCCAAGGAATTAGTTATCTACCAATCGCGCTTCTGTTCGAAAATAATACGCCATTTGGTTGCTTAGTAAACAATAAATATGTTTAGCTATAGGGTGCGCTGCTAAAACGATAAAAATTTAATATTTTTAGAGACCTCAGCGTTATTTTGTTGTATTGATAATCCATTGGTTATCCCAACTTTTTTGATATTTACATGGCACAAGCGAGTATCTGACAAAGCAAATTAGCATAATTGCTTATAATCAGGATAAAATCGGTGGGTAAAATAGTGTAGAGATCAAAAAAATAGGGTTTAATGAAACCTTTTACGAACTTAGGTTAACCTTATGCGTCGTACAAGGTATAATCCTGCAATTTCCTCGGTATTGAGCCTGTTATGGAGCTAATTCGCGGTATACAAAATATCCGGGCGTGCCATCATGGTTGCGTGCTGACTATTGGTAATTTTGACGGTGTCCACCGTGGGCATCAGGTTTTACTTAAAAATTTGAAACTTAAGGGTACACAGTTAGGCTTGCCAACTGTGGTGATGATATTTGAACCACAACCCCTTGAGTTTTTTATCGGCGATAAAGCGCCTGCGCGTTTGACGCGTCTACGAGATAAAGTGAAATATCTTGCAGATAGCGGCGTTGATTATCTTTTATGTGTTGAATTTAACCAGCACTTTGCGTCACTGACACCCCATGAGTTTGTGTCTGACTTACTGGTTAATAAATTGGGTGTGAAGTACCTTGCGATTGGCGATGATTTCCGTTTTGGAAAAAATCGTATGGGCGATTTCGCATTCTTGCAGCAAGCGGGTGATAAACTTGGCTTTGAAGTTGCAGATACAGAAAGCTTTTGTGATTCAGGCCTGCGCATTAGCAGTACAGCAATACGTAAAGCAATTCAGGATAATGACCTCGTATTAGCAGAAAGCTTATTAGGACATCCCTATCGAATTAGTGGGCGTGTTGTACATGGTAATCAGCTTGGGCGAACAATTGGTTTTCCGACGGCAAACCTACCGTTAAAACGTTTAGTCACACCGGTTACTGGTGTGTATGCTGTAGAAGTTCATGGTTTAGGGGACAAACCTTTACCAGGTGTGGCGAATATTGGCACACGACCGACTGTATCTGGAAAAGGAACGCAGTTAGAAGTCCATCTAATTGATGCCAGTTTAGATTTATATGGGCGTCATATTGATGTAGTGTTACGTAAGAAATTGCGTGATGAGCAGCGGTTTGCTTCGTTGGAAGCACTTAAGGAGCAAATTGCTAATGATGTAATTGCAGCAAGAGAATATCTTACTGCAATAGGAATCAGATAATTTAGCGGAAAATTGGAACTGAGAATCGATGAGTGACTATAAAAATACCCTGAATCTACCAGAAACAGGGTTCCCAATGCGTGGCGATCTCGCTAAACGCGAACCACAGATGTTAGAGCGCTGGAACAAAGAAGGTTTGTATCAAGCGATCCGTAAAGCAAAATCGGGCAAGAAAACGTTTATTCTGCACGATGGCCCTCCGTATGCTAACGGCAGTATTCATATTGGTCACTCAGTAAACAAAATTCTCAAAGATATTATTATCAAATCGAAAGGGTTGTCGGGCTATGACTCCCCTTATATCCCCGGTTGGGATTGCCATGGCTTACCGATTGAACACAAAGTTGAACAAATCGTTGGTAAACCGGGTGAAAAAGTTTCTGCCGCTGAATTTCGTGCACAATGTCGTCAATACGCTAAAGAGCAAATTGAAGGGCAAAAAGCAGATTTTATCCGTTTGGGTGTTTTAGGTGAGTGGGATAAACCTTACCTAACGATGGATTTTAAAACTGAAGCGCACATCATCAGAGCATTGGCTAAGACTATTGCTAATGGTCACCTTGTAAAAGGTGCTAAGCCTGTACACTGGTGTACAGCTTGTGGTTCTTCGTTGGCGGAAGCTGAAGTTGAATACTACGACAAAACATCACCTTCTATCTATGTTCGCTTTCCTGCAGTAGATGGCAAGGCCGTATGTGAAAAATTTGGTGTGGCTAGCGATAAAGTTCCTTCATTAGTGATTTGGACAACGACACCGTGGACATTACCCGCTAACCGTGCAATTTCCTTGAACCCAGAATTTAAATACAGTCTGGTGCAAGCTAATGGTGAATTGTCTATCCTCGCGGCTGATCTTGTTGAAGAAGTCATGAAAACAGTAGGGATCACCTCTTGGGAAATCCTTGGTGAATGCGAAGGTAGCGTACTTGAATTATTACGTTTCCAACATCCGTTCATGGGCTTTGATGTTCCGGCGATCCTTGGTGATCACGTAACATTAGATGCAGGTACAGGTGCGGTACACACTGCGCCAGGCCACGGTCCAGAAGACTATGTGGTTGGTCAAAAATACGGTTTGGAAACGGCAAATCCGGTTGGACCTAATGGCTGTTTCTTGCCAGATACTTATCCTACATTGGATGGTATGTTTATTTTTAAAGCTAACGATGTGATTGTTGAGTTGCTAAACGAAAAAGGTGCACTGCTGTATAAGCAAGCAATTTCTCATAGCTACCCATGCTGCTGGCGCCACAAAACACCGGTTATTTTCCGTGCGACACCACAGTGGTTTATTGGCATGGACAAAAATGGTCTGCGTGAACAATCGCTAAAAGAGATTGATATTGTACAGTGGATCCCCGGCTGGGGGCGTGCACGTATCGAATCCATGGTTGAAAACCGTCCAGACTGGTGTATTTCTCGTCAACGCACTTGGGGTACCCCAATGTCGTTGTTCGTGCATAAAGACACCGAAGAATTACATCCTCGCACATTAGAGTTGATGGAAGAAGTCGCTAAGCGTGTTGAGGTTGATGGAATTCAAGCATGGTGGGATCTTGATCCTGCTGAGCTATTAGGTGATGAAGCCGAAATTTATCGTAAAGTCCCAGATACACTGGATGTGTGGTTTGATTCAGGTTCAACTCACTTTGCAGTGGTTGATCAACGACCTGAGTTCCACGGTAATTCAGCTGATATGTATCTTGAAGGTTCGGATCAGCATCGTGGTTGGTTTATGTCATCTCTGATGCTTTCAACAGCAATGAAAGGTAAAGCCCCTTATCGCCAAGTTCTGACTCATGGTTTTACCGTGGATGGTCAAGGCCGTAAGATGTCTAAATCACTCGGTAATACGGTTAGCCCACAAGATGTTATGAATAAGCTAGGTGCTGATATCCTACGCTTATGGGTTGCTTCGACGGACTATACGGGTGAGATTGCTGTTTCTGATGAAATCTTGAAACGTGCAGCAGACTCTTATCGTCGTATTCGTAATACCGCCCGCTTCTTCTTGGCGAACCTAAATGGTTTCAATCCTGAAACGGATATGGTTAAGCCTGAAGATATGGTGGTGTTAGATAGATGGGCAGTAGGACGTGCATTAGAAGCACAAAAAGAGATAGCCAAAGCGTATGATGAATACGATTTTCTTTCGGTTGTTCAGCGCTTAATGCATTTTTGTTCAATCGAAATGGGCTCTTTCTACCTCGATATCATCAAAGATCGTCAGTATACAGCGAAAAGTGATAGCCTTGCGCGTCGTAGCTGCCAAACTGCACTGTTCCACATCGTAGAAGCGTTGGTTCGTTGGATTGCACCTGTACTTTCGTTCACTTCAGATGAAATTTGGAATGAACTACCGGGTAAACGCGCGAAGTTTGTGCTTACGGAAGAATGGTATGAGGGCTTGTTTAGTTTAGATGCATCAGAAGAAATGAACGATAGCTTCTGGGGTGAACTGCTTGCTGTACGTAGTGAAGTGAATAAAGTCTTAGAGCAAGCACGTACCGATAAACACATTGGTGGTTCATTGGAAGCGGCAGTTACTTTGTATGCTGATAAAGAATTAGCTAACAAACTCAATTGCTTAGGCGATGAATTACGTTTTGTTCTTTTGACTTCACAAACGTCAGTAGCAGATATAGCTAACGCTCCGGCAGATGCGGTGCAGAGTGAACTTAAAGGACTGAAGATCACCTTTAGTAAAGCTGAAGGTGAAAAATGTCCTCGTTGCTGGCATTATGCAAGTGATATCGGCTCAGTGGCAGCGCAGCCAGATGTTTGTGGCCGTTGTGTTACAAACGTAGCCGGTGACGGCGAAGTCCGTAAGTTTGCTTAATGAAGACGCCTATCTGCTCTACCGGTTTGCGTTGGATATGGTTAACCATTGTGATTATCGTGGCAGATTTAGGGATCAAACAATTAGTTTTGAGAGACCTGAATCTGTACGAGCCGCATCCGATTATGCCATTTTTTAACATAATGTATGCGCAAAATTTTGGTGCAGCATTTAGTTTCTTGGCAGATGAAGGGGGCTGGCAGCGTTGGTTCTTTGCGGGTATCGCGATTGCGATTTCAATTATCTTAATGGTAATGATGTACCGTCAAAGTGCACAGAAACGCTTGAGCAACATTGCTTATGCACTCATTATTGGCGGCGCAATTGGTAATTTATGTGATCGCCTCGTGCATGGCTTCGTTGTCGATTATCTTGATTTTTATGTCGGTAATTGGCATTGGCCAACCTTTAATCTTGCGGACATGGCAATCTGTATTGGTGCTGCTTTAGTTATTTTTGAAGGCTTCTTGCCGGATAAGCCAAAGCAAGAAAATGCTAAGTAAATTGGTAACACAATAGGTTACAATGCAATATCTCACAGCCCAGATTTTTCTGGGCTGAATTTTATGACAGAAAATAGGTTTGATTTATGTCTACTCAAATACAGCCACAGAGCTCTGTTTTACTCCACTTCACTCTGAAATTAGAAGATGGCTCAACGGCAGACTCTTCACTCGCACAAGGTAAGCCTACGCTGTTTGTTTTAGGGAATGATTCTCTATCGCCAGAACTCGAGGCACAACTTTTAGGGTTAAGCGAAGGTGAAAAGAAAAATTTCTCACTACCTGGCGATACTGTTTTTGGTAAGCATAATCCCGACCTAGTTCAATATTTCTCATTGCGTGATTTTACTGAAACAGGTATTCCTGAAATTGGCACAATTATGCTATTTTCCGCGATGAATGGCAGTGAAATGCCCGGTGTTGTAAAATCAATAGAGGGTGAATCAATTACGGTTGATTTTAATCACCCACTTGCAGAGCAGCAAATCAGCTTTGAAATTGAAGTGCTTGAAGTAGACCCGCAATTGGAGAGTCACAATGCAAATATTAATGGCTAATCCTCGTGGATTTTGTGCGGGTGTAGACCGTGCAATTAGTATTGTAGAAAGAGCCCTTGAAATTTATGGTGCGCCTATTTATGTTCGACATGAAGTGGTTCATAACCGCTATGTGGTGGATGATTTACGTCAACGTGGTGCTATTTTTATTGAAGAAATTTCAGAGGTTCCAGATGGCTCAATCCTTATTTTTTCTGCTCATGGTGTCTCTCAAGCCATTCGCCAAGAAGCACGTTCTCGTGATTTAACCATGCTATTTGATGCGACTTGCCCATTGGTGACGAAAGTTCATATGGAAGTTGCAAGAGCAAGCCGGAAAGGCAAAGAGGCCATTTTAATTGGCCACGCAGGGCATCCTGAAGTTGAAGGTACCATGGGGCAATACAGTAACCCTGAAGGGGGAATGTATCTTGTCGAAAGCCCTGAAGATGTTTGGAAGCTTGAAGTTAAAGACGAAAATAATTTGCGTTTTATGACTCAAACAACCCTTTCTGTGGATGATACTTCGGATGTGATTGATGCTTTGACTACCCGCTTCCCTAGCATTGTAGGACCACGTAAAGACGATATTTGCTACGCCACAACCAACCGACAAGAAGCAGCAAGAGAATTAGCAGAACGAGCGGATATTGTATTGGTTGTTGGTTCTAAAAATTCGTCAAATTCTAATCGTTTAGCTGAATTAGCCTCTAGAATGCAAAAACCAGCTTATCTGATTGATGGTGCTGAAGATATCAAAACACAATGGCTGGAAGGTAAGCAAATTATTGGCTTAACGGCAGGGGCATCAGCTCCTGATATTTTAGTCCGCCAAGTGATTGATAGATTAAAAGAACTAGGTGCAGATTCTGTAGTTGAACTGCAAGGACGCGAAGAAAACATCGTGTTTGAAGTCCCTAAAGAATTACGTGTAGACGTTAAAGAAATTAACTAAATACACAGAAGTACCATGGTAATCGCCATTTTTGTTTTGTGAAATGGCGTTTTTTCCCCAATTTATTCCTTTCTAACAACTTTTTCTGATAATCATTCCTCTTTCTACGTTTTTGTTAATAACTCAAGATTACTACTAGCAGAACATCATTATGATGGTTAATCTGTACATATTAGTCATGTTTCAAGTTATATGGACTGAGTCGCTATATTCATTGAATTAGGTCGTTTAGATAATTCTAGTTTATAGGGTTTGGTCGTCATTTTTGCATCAAAATTATTAAGGGATAACAAATGGCAGATTCAACAGTACGTGTGGCGATTGTTGGTGCTGGTGGGCGTATGGGGCGCCAATTAATTCAGGCAGCGCATGAGCAAGAAGGGGTTCGAGTTGGTGCCGTAATCGAACGTGAAGGTTCTTCACTGATTGGTGTTGATGCGGGTGAGTTAGCCGGCATCGGTCAACTGGGCGTTATAGTTGTCGATTCACTTGAGCAAGTCGTTAATGATTTTGATGCAGTTATTGATTTTACTCGCCCAGAAGGCACATTGAAGTATCTAGCTTTTTGTAAGGCAAATAATAAGGCGATGGTTATTGGGACGACAGGTTTTGATGACCAAGGCAAACAAGCGATTGCCGATGCAGCCAAAGAGATCCCTATTGTATTTGCCGCAAATTTTAGTGTTGGCGTTAATGTGGTACTGAAATTACTGGAAAAAGCAGCAAAAGTCATGGGTGATTACACTGATATTGAAATTATTGAAGCTCATCATCGTCATAAAGTGGATGCACCTTCTGGTACGGCACTTGCGATGGGCGAATCTATCGCCAGCGCGTTAGGTAAAGATCTGAAAGATTGCGCTGTATATGCGAGAGAGGGTTATACCGGAGAGCGTGAGCCGGGAACGATTGGTTTTGCAACTATACGCGCTGGGGATATCGTTGGTGAACACACCGCAATGTTTGCAGATATCGGTGAGCGTGTAGAGATAAGCCACAAGGCTTCGAGTCGTATGACTTTTGCGAAAGGCGCTATTCGTGCTTCTGAATGGGTTGTCGCTAAAAATAGTGGGTTATATGACATGAAAGATGTGCTTTGTCTTGATGATTTATAATTTTATTATAAAATAAACTGATTTAAATCAGGGTGATAAATATAATTACTCTGATTGTTCTTTCTTTGGATTATTTTTGTGGCTTAAGCCTTGTTTTTTGTATTTATCTGTGTTTTATCCCTCCTTTTTTTAGATAATTATACTTTATTCTCATTTTTAACTGCGTTATTATAAAATAATCACTTATCTTACTTTGCAATCGATTACTTAGTACATATGATGACTATTTTTACCGGTCATTGCCATTTAAATGGGGTAAGCAAGTAAAAAAGTAAGATAAATGTGTAAAAAATGAATTTTTTTCTAGACAAGACCTCATCACATCATTAGAATGCGCGCAATTTGCCAAAAATTGATTAAAAACTCATTTTGGCATTGATTTAGATCGCAAAATCTGAATTAATATGCAGTAATTATGATTTAATATTCTCTGGAGGATGTTTTGATAAAGTCAGCTATATTGGTCCTGGAAGACGGGACCCAATTCCACGGGCGTGCCATCGGTGCAGAAGGTGCAGCAGTTGGAGAAGTCGTTTTCAATACATCAATGACCGGTTATCAAGAAATAATTACAGACCCTTCCTATTCCCGCCAAATTGTTACTCTTACTTATCCCCATATTGGTAATGTCGGCACAAATGCTGATGACGAAGAATCCCCAAATGTACATGCTCAAGGTTTGATCATTCGCGACTTACCTTTGGTTTACAGTAATTTTCGTGGGAAAGAAGGTTTATCGGAATATCTAAAACGTCATAACGTCGTTGCGATTGCAGATATCGATACTCGCAAGCTAACTCGCTTGTTAAGAGAAAAAGGCGCACAGAACGGTTGTATTATCGCGGGAGATAGCCCAGATGTTGCGCTTGCACAGGAAAAAGCACGTGCATTCACAGGATTAAATGGTTTAGATTTGGCAAAAGAAGTCTGCACAAAAGAAATTTATAGCTGGACACAAAATTCTTGGAATCTCGATGATGGGCAACAAGCAGCGAAAAATGCAGAAGAACTACCGCTTCATGTTGTCGCTTATGACTTCGGTGCAAAACGCAATATTCTAAGAATGCTTGTTGACCGCGGTTGCCGTTTAACGGTTGTGCCTGCAACAACGCCTGCCGAAACAGTATTAGCGATGGAGCCAGATGGCATTTTCTTATCTAACGGTCCGGGTGACCCAGCTCCTTGTGATTATGCTATCAATGCAATCCAACAGTTTTTAGAAACAGAAATTCCGGTATTTGGTATCTGCTTAGGTCACCAATTATTGGCACTGGCGAGTGGTGCAAATACAATTAAAATGAAATTTGGTCATCACGGTGCTAACCACCCAGTAAAAGATTTAGATAAAGACGTTGTGATGATTACAGCGCAAAACCATGGTTTTGCCGTTGATGAGTCAACATTACCCGATACATTGCGTGTGACACACAAATCATTGTTTGATGGAACGTTACAAGGTATTCATCGTACAGATAAGCCAGCATTCAGTTTCCAAGGCCACCCAGAAGCAAGTTCAGGGCCTCATGATGCTGCGAACTTATTCGATCATTTCATCGATTTGATTAACGAATATCGCCAAAACACACCACGTCAAAACGTACAATAATCGGGAGCAAAAAAATGGGAAAACGTACAGATATAAAAAGCATCCTGATTTTAGGTGCAGGCCCAATCGTTATCGGTCAAGCATGTGAGTTCGACTATTCTGGTGCTCAAGCCTGTAAAGCATTACGCGAAGAAGGCTATCGCGTTATTTTGGTAAACTCGAACCCTGCCACCATCATGACTGACCCTGAGATGGCAGATGCGACTTACATTGAACCCATTCATTGGGAAGTTGTACGTAAAATCATTGAAAAAGAGCGCCCAGATGCTGTTTTACCGACAATGGGTGGGCAAACTGCGCTGAACTGTGCATTAGAACTTGAACGCCAAGGTGTCCTTGCCGAATTTGGCGTGACCATGATTGGTGCCACTGCTGATGCAATTGATAAAGCAGAAGACCGTCAACGTTTTGATAAAGCGATGAAAAAAATCGGTTTAGGGACGGCGCGTTCCGGCTTTGCTCACAATATGGAAGAAGCCTATGCCGTCGCTGATGATGTGGGCTTTCCTTGTATCATTCGCCCCTCATTTACCATGGGCGGAAGCGGCGGCGGTATCGCTTACAATCGTGAAGAATTTGAAGAAATTTGTACTCGTGGGCTCGACTTATCGCCTACCAATGAATTGTTAATTGATGAATCATTGATTGGTTGGAAAGAGTATGAAATGGAAGTCGTTCGTGACAAAAATGATAACTGTATTATCGTTTGTTCGATCGAAAACTTTGATGCGATGGGGATCCACACCGGTGACTCAATTACGGTTGCGCCAGCACAGACTCTGACTGACAAAGAGTATCAAATTATGCGTGATGCTTCGATGGCGGTATTGCGTGAAATCGGAGTGGAAACGGGGGGATCTAACGTCCAGTTCTCTGTTAACCCAAAAGATGGTCGCCTGATTGTTATCGAAATGAACCCGCGGGTTTCGCGCTCTTCGGCTCTCGCATCTAAAGCGACAGGTTTCCCGATTGCAAAAATTGCCGCAAAATTGGCGGTAGGATATACCCTTGATGAGCTGATGAATGATATTACAGGTGGTCGCACACCTGCCTCATTTGAGCCGTCAATTGACTATGTTGTCACTAAAATCCCTCGTTTTAACTTTGAAAAATTTGCAGGAACGAATGATCGTCTGACAACCCAAATGAAATCCGTAGGGGAAGTCATGGCGATTGGCCGTACTTTCCAAGAGTCGATGCAAAAAGCATTACGCGGTCTCGAAGTGGGGGCAACAGGTTTCGACCCTAAAGTGAATCAAGACGATCCTGAAGCATTAACACGTATTCGCCGTGAGCTGAAAGAAGCAGGGGCAGAGCGTATTTGGTATGTTGCCGATGCTTTCCGTGCAGGATTATCCGTTGATGGTATTTTTAATTTAACGAATATTGACCGTTGGTTCTTAGTCCAAATTGAAGAACTGGTTCGCCTTGAAGAACAGGTTGCCGAGCAAGGTATTAATGGACTGACTAAAGACTTCTTACGTGCACTTAAACGTAAAGGTTTTTCTGATGAGCGCCTTGCTAAACTTGTTGGTGTATCAGAAGCTGAATTACGTAAATTGCGCCAAGGGTATGATTTGCACCCAGTTTATAAGCGTGTTGATACCTGCGCTGCTGAATTCGCTACCGATACCGCTTATATGTATTCCACTTATGAAGATGAGTGTGAATCAAACCCTAACAATGATAAGCCAAAAGTGATGGTGTTAGGCGGTGGACCAAACCGTATCGGGCAAGGCATTGAGTTTGACTACTGCTGTGTCCATGCATCTCTGGCGCTACGTGAAGACGGTTATGAAACCATCATGGTTAACTGTAACCCTGAAACCGTATCGACGGATTATGATACCTCGGATCGCCTCTATTTTGAGCCTGTTACCCTCGAAGATGTTTTAGAAATTGTTCGTATTGAACAGCCTAAAGGTGTGATTGTGCAATATGGTGGCCAGACACCATTGAAGCTTGCGAGAGCGCTTGAAGCTGCGGGGGTTCCTATTATTGGTACTAGTCCTGATGCCATCGACCGCGCCGAAGACCGTGAGCGTTTCCAACAAGCAGTTAATCGCCTAAACCTTAAACAGCCCAAAAATGCCACGGTAGCAACGATAGAACAAGCTGTTGAGAAAGCCGTAGGAATTGGTTATCCGCTGGTAGTGCGTCCATCGTATGTTCTCGGTGGTCGGGCAATGGAAATCGTTTACGATGAAATCGATTTACGTCGCTACTTCCAAAATGCGGTGAGTGTCTCGAATGATGCGCCTGTGCTACTGGATCGCTTTTTAGATGATGCGATTGAAGTGGATGTTGATGCTATTTGTGACGGTGAGATGGTATTGATTGGCGGCATTATGGAGCACATCGAGCAAGCCGGTGTTCACTCAGGTGACTCGGCGTGTTCATTACCTGCTTATACACTTAGCCAAGAAATTCAAGATGTAATGCGTGAGCAAGTACGTAACTTAGCTTTCGAACTGCGTGTGCGTGGTTTGATGAACGTACAATTTGCGGTGAAAAATAACGAAGTATATCTGATTGAAGTAAACCCTCGAGCTGCAAGAACCGTCCCTTTTGTATCGAAAGCGACAGGTGTCCAGTTAGCGAAAGTTGCTGCCCGAGTGATGGTTGGCCAAACGCTGACACAACAAGGCGTTACAAAAGAAGTTATCCCTCCTTACTATTCAGTGAAAGAGGTGGTTTTACCGTTTAATAAATTCCAAGGTGTAGATCCCATTCTTGGGCCTGAAATGCGTTCTACGGGTGAAGTGATGGGTGTCGGCCGCACTTTTGCAGAAGCGTTTGCTAAAGCCATGTTAGGCAGTAGCTCGACCATGAAAAAGTCAGGTCGTGCGCTATTATCTGTGCGTGAAGGCGATAAAACCCGCGTAGTTGATTTAGCCGCTAAGCTGCTAAAACACGGTTTTGAATTGGATGCAACACACGGCACGGCAATCGTGCTGGGTGAAGCGGGAATTAATCCTCGCTTAGTGAATAAGGTTCATGAAGGTCGCCCGCACATTCAAGATAGAATCAAAAACGGTGAGTATGACTACATCGTTAATACGACAGCAGGACGCCAAGCAATCGAAGATTCTAAGTTGATCCGTCGTAGTGCCTTACAATATAAGGTGCATTACGATACGACATTAAATGGGGGCTTTGCGACGACGATGTCATTGAGCGCTGACCCAACAGAGAAGGTGATTTCAGTACAAGAGATGCATGCATTAATTAAGTAATTATTTAATTACCTATATTAACCTCAGTGATTGAAAAGTCACTGAGGTTTTTTGTTTTTTGACTAGCTTTCTTTCTTATTAAACCCTTTACGGTGTTTCCAATACATAACAATTGAGCCAATTAGCCCAGCAACGAGTAAAATAACGGGAATGATCATCAAGGCGCTAATAACGATTTGTTCGTGTTCTTTCACAAAAGGTATTTGGTTAAGTGCATAACCGAGTGTGACAATAATGCTTACCCACAATAAGCCGCTTAACCAATTAAATAATTGGAAGCGACGGTGGCTTAAATCAGAAAGGCCAGCGAGTACCGGTAATAGTGTGCGAACAAAGGCTAAGAAACGACCGATAAGCAGTGCATATAGGCCTTGCTTATTAAACATATTATTCGCTTTTGTATGATATTCATCGGGGATCTGTGATAACCAGCGTTTGACCATGTTGGTTTCGCTTAGCCATCTTCCTTGGAGAAAACCAAGCCAACAACCAAGACTAGCAGCGGTGGCTAAGAGCAGGATGGTGGGAATAAAATGCAACACACCTTTTGCAATTAATGCGCCGGAGAGGATCAGCAGTGTATCACCGGGTAGAAACGCGGCGGGAAGCACCCCATTTTCTAACACGATGATAATAAAAAGCACGGTATAAATAACCCAAAGGACTTCAGGGTTGGATAGTTTAAGGAAATCGTGTTGCCAAAGTGCTTGTACGATTTCGCGTAGGACTTCCATAGTCGTTCCTGTATCTGCAAAAGCGAATTTCTGAATCTATCTTACAGGAAAAAGAATGGTGGAGTTTGATTTGTTTGGACTATTAGGTTGTTAGCGAATAAATAATATTGTTGATATATAAGTGCCATACTTCAAGTCGGAAACTTGTTGGCTACACTTAGCGGTTTTAGTTATATCGCTTATCTATGCTCTTCGCTTACTTCTGTTTATCACCGACTTGCTGTTCGAATTATTTTGAGTATAGGACGCGATTATTTAGATAATTGCGCCCTTAAACACACATTAGATCCGTTGAAATGCTAATTGTAAGTCATCAATTAAATCTTGTGGGTGCTCAAGACCGATATGAACACGGAAAAAAGTGCCCTTATTTGGTTGATAGTCATACTGTCGCATACTGAGTAAATCTTCAGTTTGGTAGCCTAATATCAGTGATTCATAGCCACCCCATGAATAGCCCATTTTAAAATGCGTAAAGTTATCGAGAAATTCACTGAATTGCTCTGTGGAGAGCCGTGATTTAAGCTGAAAAGAAAACAACCCATTGCAGCCAGAAAAATCGCGAATAAAAAATGCATGACCGGGGGATGAAGCTAACGCGGGGTGGAAAACTTGCTCAACTTGGGGCTGTTCAAGCAACCAATTTGCGACAATTAAGCTATTGGTTTCATGCTGCTTTAAACGAGTAGCTAAGGTATGAAGACCTCTGCCCGCCATATAAACAGTATCAGGATCTGCAGTTTGACCTAAAAGATAAGAGTTTTCGCGTAGTGTTTCGATGCAACGCTCATTGGCGACAGCTACCCCTAACATACCATCAGAATGGCCATTAATGTATTTAGTGGCAGACTGAATCGAAATATCCACGCCTAATAATAACGGTTTGAGCAAAACACCCGCAGCCCAAGTGTTATCAATCATAATAATAATATCAGGTGATTTTTGTCGGATGGCTTTTACGATTGCCGGGATATCATGGACTTCCATAGTGATAGAGCCGGGAGATTCTAAGAATACAATTGAGGTATTCGGGCGAATTAAATCACCAATATTTTCACCAATTAAGGGATCAAAATAGGTCGTTTCGATATTGAGTTTGGTGGCAATTTTGTCACAAAAATTCTGAGTTGGGTCATAAGCCGAGCCGGTTACAAGAATATGCTCACCTGAACAAGCAAATGATAAAATCGCATTGGTAATTGCAGCTGCGCCTGAAGGGTATAAAACACTACCAGCACCACATTCTAGCTCTGTCATTGCTTCTTGAAATGCAAAATGGGTTTGGGTGCCACGACGTCCATAGAAAAGAACACCATTTGCACGGTTGTGAGTCGCATGGCGTTTTTCTTCTAGCGAGTTAAAAATAACAGATGAAGTACGTTGGATAACAGGGTTAACCCCTTTTTGGGTATATTTAGGGTTTCTACCAAGGTGAACCAATTGAGTTTCAGGCCTAATTTTTGCCATGTTATATTTCTCTTATCCTTAATTATATTAAGCACGCTGGCTATTTAATCATCTTAAGTTAGATGATTTGATGCCATGAGTGCAAGGATAATGCAGCAACCTGATTATTCTTCATCTTTATATTCACCCTAATTCAAGCTGTAGGGTTGTTGGCTACGCTCAGCTACTCGGGTCACATACTTGTGTATGCTCCCCGAGATACCTTTGCTTGCCGCCTACCTACAATTTGAATTATTGAGATATAAAAAATTCAATGAATAGGGTTGTTGGCTACGCTCAGCGACTCAGGTTACATACTTATTGTGTGCTCCCCGAGGTATCTTTGCTTGCCGCCGACCTGTAACTTAGTTAAATAGAGATTAACTAAAATACCCTCATCATGGGCGAGGGCTTCCTTGTCGAAGCGCAAAAAGAGTAAAAAATTCGCGAATACTAATGATAATTACTATCAATTCGCGCTGTGTTTGATATTATCTGCATCGTCTTTTTAAAAAGAGACCTACAGTGCGAGTTACATTTCGCTTTTAAAGATGAGTCGATGAATGGCACAATCATCGATATTAACTTATTTATACAACACTAAAATAGAGAGTAAAGGCCAACTGATGCGTAAACTAACAGCTTCTATTCTATTGGCGATCGGCTTGATGGGCACTACAGCAATAGCAGTAGCGGAAACCGCGCCCGCAACGGCACCAACTGCAGCACAAAGCACACCATCAACACCGTCATCTGAAAATTCAACCACGCCAACAACGACACCAAGTGCTGAAGTTGCATCAGTACCCTCGACGTCTCCTTCTGCACCCGCTCAAAATGCAGGAACAAATACCGAGGTTGTGAGTGAACGTATTGAAATCGCAACAGAAAACCAAGGTGGTGGTTTTGATACAGACCTCTCTGTTTGGGGAATGTACCAAAATGCGGACGTTGTTGTTAAAACCGTGATGATCGGTTTAATTATCGCGTCTGTGATTACTTGGGCTCTGTTCTTCTCTAAAGGCATTGAGATTTTAATCGCTCGTCGCCGCTTAAAATATGAAACCAAAGCAATTGCAGCAGTAAAATCTCTCGATGAAGCCGTCGATATTGCGAATGACTTCAAGGCAAACAGCATCACACGGATGCTACTTAATGAAGCTATTGTAGAAAGAACACTTTCTGCGAATAGTACTGACCTTTCGGGTACAAAAGACCGAACTGCTTTCCGTTTAGAACGTTCTGTTGCTGCCATTAGCCGCTATATGGGGCGTGGTAATGGGTATTTAGCAACAATTGGTGCGATTTCACCCTTTGTTGGGCTTTTTGGTACTGTCTGGGGGATCATGAACAGCTTTATCGGGATTGCCCACTCGCAGACAACGAATCTTGCTGTTGTCGCACCCGGGATTGCAGAGGCATTATTGGCAACAGCAATTGGTCTTATTGCGGCCATCCCTGCGGTTGTGATTTACAATATTTTTGCCAGAATGATCAACAATTATCGTGGTCAAGTGGGTGATACCGCAGCACAAGCGGCATTATTACTGGGACGAGATCTCGATCTAGCAAATAGCAAAGCAAGGTAATAATTATGGCAATGCGTTTAGGTGACGAACAAGATGACAGTGGTGAAATGCATGAGATTAACGTAACACCATTCATTGATGTTATGTTGGTCTTGCTGATTATCTTTATGGTTGCGGCGCCATTGGCGACGGTTGATATCAAAGTTGACTTACCTGCTTCGACAGCAAAACCGCAGCCACGCCCAGAAAAACCGGTATTCCTTACGGTTAAAGCCGATAGCCAATTATTTATTGGTGATCAAGCAGTATCAAAAGAACAGCTTGCAGCAACACTTGATCAAGCAACGAATACCAATAAAGAAACAACTATCTTTTTCCAAGCGGACAAGAGTGTTGATTATGAGACTATGATGGACGTTATGAATACATTACGCCAATCGGGTTATCTTAAAATTGGTTTGGTTGGTATGGAAGCGACGTCTTCTAAATAAATTTTATCTTGAAAAGATACTATTTTCGATTTAGATATTAGTATGTTAAACGCGTTCTATGTTTCAGTTTTAGTCTGTTAAGTTAAGCTGAAATATAGAGCGCGTTTTGTTTTAACCTCAGCTACCTGAGTCACATACTTGTGTATACTTCCAAGGGGTAGTTCAATTGCCGCCTACCTGCCACTCGAATTATTTAGAGTATATATCTGTTTAGTTTATTGACCTTCATTTAGTCATTAATGAGGTTTTATGTGCTCGTCAAATAGACGAATTAATTCACTTATTGATAATAAAATATTTTATTTTCATTCATAATGATTAAAAATATTTAACTTTAATTGCGTGTTTTTACTTGAAAATAACGGTTATGACGGATTAAAATTCCGGCTATTC
Source organism: Providencia heimbachae ATCC 35613 (assembly GCF_001655055.1). GTDB lineage: Bacteria > Pseudomonadota > Gammaproteobacteria > Enterobacterales > Enterobacteriaceae > Providencia > Providencia heimbachae. The sequence goes on from NZ_LXEW01000038.1 coordinate 118,015, forward strand.
AGGTCTGGTTGGTTAAAGTATGCAATGAGTGATAATTAAAAATAAACCATTTAATAAGTGTGGTAATAGGTTTATAGGGTATGATATAAGGGTTTATACGTTGAAAAATAAATACCATTAAAAACTACATGGATTTAAAGCAGTTGATTTATATAAAAATAATGTCTTTTTATGATTGACTAATAAAAAGAAAAATTAAGGATTATAAAAGAATGAATAATTAAATAGAGGTTAATTATAAGTCATGTTAATGATTTTTATAATTAATGATTTAGCTCAGCATATTAAAAAATAAATTTATAATATTTATTAATATTAGAATTATTAACTAAAATAATTGTGAATATATATTTTTAAAATTATTACTTTATAAGTAATATTTTTATTTTATTTTTACTTGTTTTTATTTTGTATCAAAACATTGATTTTATTGATTATTTTGTTTTTTGTTAATTATTTTATATTAAATAAAAAAACACTTGCACCATAGGTAAGTTACGCTATAATGCAATCAATAACATTTTGAAATACTTTTAAATATTTATTCACATTGATTTTTTAATTTTAAAATCAACTTATGCTAGAGAAAGAATAAAACTCTAACTGGGGTTTTAATTAGATTGAGACTAAGTTTTATATTGAAGTAGATATAATTACTTAGTTGCTAACTTAAATCATATGTTGTATTGAATAGTTTTAAAAAATGTTATTACTGAAGTCAATGGGCTGACTTTAGACTACGCATAGCAAGCGACGCCGTTACAACGGCAATTTCATATTATATTCCTCTATAGATAAAATAAGACTACATTTCCAGCGTTATCGATTCGATAACGCTTTTTTTTATATATTTTTTGTTTAATTTCAAATTATTAACGTGATTCAATGTAAAGAATGCGTTCTTGTTTCTATGTTGTGCATAACAATATTTTTCAATATTTTGTGACATAATTCCTTCACGAAAAAAATTATCAGAGTATGATGTGCACCTCTTCGCTGTGGGGCGGTTATATCTTGATATCTCAAAGTTGCATACGCTTGAATTATCTTAAATATAACTATTAAATGATTACAACAGCGAAATTCTTTGCCAGGTACTGGTATAAATGAATTGGAAGTTACAATGACTTGGTCTGAGTTCAAATCTCGCTATCTCATCGGTTTTTGGAAACCACTACCTGCAGTTATTGCTGCTGGTATTTTGTCTACCTACTATTTTGGTCTTACTGGTACATTTTGGGCTGTTACTGGCGAGTTTACTCGTTGGGGTGGGCACGTTATGCAATTGTTTGGTGCTGAGCCTGAAAATTGGGGTTACTTCAAAGTCATTGGTTTTGAAGGCAGTCCGCTAGATAGGATCGATGGTGTGATGATCATCGGTATGTTTGCTGGATGCATTGCCGCCGCCTTGTGGGCAAATAACGTCAAATTACGCATGCCTCAGCATCGAATTAGGATCTTTCAAGCTATTTTAGGTGGAATTATCGCCGGGTTTGGTGCGCGCCTTGCAATGGGTTGTAACCTAGCGGCTTTCTTTACTGGGATCCCTCAGTTTTCTCTGCATGCATGGTATTTTGCCGTTGCGACCGCCGCCGGCTCGTATTTCGGTGCAAAATTTACACTGATGCCAATGTTTAGAATTCCCGTTAAATTGAAAAAGGTGAGTGCGGCTTCTCCGTTGACACAACGAGCAGATATTGCCAAAAAACGTTTTAGATTGGGAATGATTATTTTCACACTATCTCTGGCATGGGGTTTCTACACATTGCTGGATTCTCCAGTAATGGGATTTGCAATATTGTGTGGGATTGGTTTTGGATTACTGATTGAACGGGCGCAAATCTGTTTTACATCCGCATTTCGTGATTTATGGATCACGGGCCGTACTCATATGGCTAAAGCTATTATTATCGGTATGGCGGTAAGTGCGATTGGTATTTTTAGTTACGTTCAATTAGGTGCTACACCAAAAATTCTGTGGGCAGGACCGAATGCGGTTATCGGCGGACTGTTGTTTGGTTTTGGGATTGTTCTTGCGGGAGGTTGTGAAACTGGCTGGATGTATCGTGCAGTAGAAGGTCAGGTGCATTACTGGTGGGTTGGCTTTGGTAATATCATTGGTGCTACGATCCTTGCTTATTATTGGGATGACTTAGCACCATGGTTGGCAACAGATTTCGATAAAGTTAATTTACTCGAAACATTTGGTCCGGAAGGTGGTTTACTGGTCACCTATGGATTATTAGCGATTGCGTTTGCATTGATGTTGCTATGGGAAAAACATTTTTTCCGTAAGCGTGCGCAAAAAGCGACAAACACCTCAATGGAGGCATTATGAGCCAGAAAGAAATAATTCCTGATTATCGTTTGGATATGGTTGGTGAACCTTGCCCATATCCGGCGGTTGCAACACTTGAAGCAATGCCATCGTTAAAGCCCGGTGAAATATTGGAAGTGGTAAGTGATTGCCCACAATCAATCAATAACATTCCATTAGATGCAAAAAACTATGGCTATAAAGTGCTTGATATTCAGCAGGATGGACCAACAATTCGTTATTTAATCCAAAAGTAACGATATTGTTATTGGGCGGGTATCTGATTACCCGCCTAACAATTTATTCCACTTCTAAAGTATCGTCCTGCCAATGTGTAATATCTAATACAAGCTCGCATTCATCATCGACATAGCCACCGGTCGGCATAAACCCTAATTTTTTATAGAACTCAAATGGGCTTTCTTCCCCTTCACCACAGCTATTATAAAGACGTGGATAACCTTTCTTTTTTAAATAACGTATAACCTGAATTAATGCTTCCCGGCCAAAACCTAATTTTTGATAAGGTTCAGCAATCATAAAACGCCAAAGCATAATCCCTTCATATTCTAACTCATCATCATCTAAACCAGAATGCAGCATAATGAATCCAACGGGAATATCATCAGCGTAAATACCTCGATACCAAGCACAGCTGGAAAATTGGGCTTCTACCATGGAGTAAGCATTATCAGCAACCATATTGCGTTGTGCTTCGCTTAGAGTATGGCTAAGTAGGCAGATTTCTGAAAAATTATCAGCGGTGACTTTTTGTAAGGTAACAAGGGAATTTTCATCCACTTCAGGTTCGATGAACTCTTTCATAACAATTCCTTCGATTTAATATTGACCATAACTCCGAAAGCGGAGAAAACTATTCATTATTTTTATTTAATTAATCAAGGTTACGACAAATTTGTTACATAGATGTAATTCAATCAACCAGAGATTGGATAGGCAGTCAACGACTTCATTATGGCATTGCAGGTGGGGTCAAAAAAGTTGTGGTAACTTACAATAAGATAAGCGGTTATCGTGAGGTAGTTATACTCGCCATACTTCAGACCATAGGGTTGTTGATTAAACGTAGTGGCCCGAATCACCTCGTTTACTTCGGTTCATCGGACTATCTTCGCTTGCTACTTACCTATAGATTCGAATTATTTTGAGTATATAACGTATTAGTGCTCAGCTTCGCCGCCAAGAACGTCGATCAATCGTGCAATTAGCGCACTAAGTTCACCCGTCATTAAGGTGTAGTCAGCATCAAATTTCTGTGCGTAATCTTCTTTACCAATATCGTCATTTTGTTCTTTTAATGTATCACTGAATTTTAATCGTTTCAGTGAACCATCATCTGATAGCATGAATTGAATACGTTCTTCCCAATCTAATGCCAGTTTAGTAACAAGTTTACCGGCTTCAATGTGTGTCGCGATTTCATCAGAAATAAGGGCTTGTTTTTTACAACGAATAATACCGCCTTCTTCTAAAATTGCTTTTAATTCAGCTTCATCCATCACAGCAAAGCCTTGAGGAAGTGAGCCTGAGCGGATCCATTCAGTTAATGTAAGCTCAATCGGATCTTTAAACGTAAGCGGAACAACGGGCAGTGAGCCTAAACTTTTACGTAATAAGGCTAAATTGTCTTCAGCACGCTTAGCACTTGCTGCATCGACGATAATTAATTGGTTTACGGTATCAATCCAAATATAGGTTTTACTGAATTTACTAAATGCACGGGGCAACAAGGCATGTACCACTTCATCCTTTAAGGAATCTTTTTCTGTTTTTTTCAGTTTACGGCCTTGGTCTGCTTCAAGCTTTTCAATTTTATCTTGCAACTCCTGTTTAATAACCGGAGATGGCAGCATTTTTTCTTCTTTTTTGGCGCAAATTAGAATTTGATTCCCAGCGGCATGAGTAAGTGCATCACCGCCACGCATTGGTGATACCCAGCCTGTTTTCATCATGTCTTGGCTGCCACAGGGTTGATAGGCAAGTGGGGCAAGCTGCTTTTCCAGATCATCAGCTGAGAGTGCCAAGTCCCGATTCAGGCGATAGACCAATATATTCTTGAACCACATGAAAAACCTACCTTTGTTAATGGATTGCTGGTTATAGCAGGGAACTATGATAGCGAATTGCCAGTTATTAAGCGAAAAAAAATACTGTTTTAAAGTTTTTGCTTATTTTGAATCACTTTTGTGATCATCGCGTAATTTTACTTTCTTCACCTTGGTATCAATAATATATATAGGTAATGATATGTGAAATCGATAATAAGAGAGCATCATAATGAGAATTGGTATTGATTTAGGTGGAACAAAAATTGAAGTCATTGCATTGGATGATAATGGCGAGACATTATTCAGAAAAAGAATACCAACTCCTCGCGGTGATTACGTTGCAACTCTGAATGCTATCGTAAGTTTGGTTAATGATGCCGAAACGGCAACGGGTATAACAGGAAGTGTTGGTGTTGGTATTCCCGGAACTTTGTCGCCTATTACCGGAAAAGTTAAAAATGCAAACTCAACATGGCTCAATGGGCAGGCCTTTGATGTGGATTTAGCAAGGTTACTTAATCGTCCCATTAAAATGGCTAATGACGCTAATTGTCTTGCTGTTTCAGAAGCCGTAGATGGTGCTGGTGCTGGGGCTAAAGTGGTTTTCGCCGTTATTATCGGGACAGGGTGTGGCGCTGGAATTGCGATTAATGGGCAAGTTCATTCTGGCGGAAATGGTGTTGCCGGGGAATGGGGGCATAATCCTTTACCGTGGCAAGATGATAAAGATAGGCTATTTCTTGATGGTGAAGTTTGTTATTGCGGTTTAAGGGGTTGCACGGAATTATTTGTATCCGGTACAGGTTTTATTGCGGATTTTAAAAAGCTTTCAGGGGAGCAAATAGTAGGGACAGAGATTGTAAAGTTGGCAAAGTCAGGTAATAAGCAAGCATTATTGGCCATAGATAACTATCAAACACGTTTGGCAAAAGCGTTAGCTCAGGCAATCAATATGTTAGATCCCGATGTCATTGTATTGGGTGGTGGAATGAGTAACGTCGAAAGTTTATATGAGGAATTACCCGCAAAAATTCGTCATTATATTTTTGGTCGTGAGTGTGATACGCCTATCCGAAAAGCGGTGCATGGGGACTCGAGTGGGGTGCGAGGCGCTGCTTGGCTACATTCGTCCTAATTCAAGTTGTAGGGGTGTTGGCTTCACTCGCTAACCTCGGTCACATACTTATGTATGCTCCTCGGGTCTCTCTCATTTGCCGCCTACCTGCAACTCGAATTAGTTAGAGTATGGATACTCGTCATACTTCACGTTGTAGGGGTGTTGGCCTCCCTCAGCTACCCGAGTCACATACTTGTGTATGCCCCCAAGGATTAGCTCAATTGCCGCCTACCTGCAACTCGAATTAGTTAGAGTATGGATACTCGTCATACTTCGCGTTGTAGGGGTGTTGGCTTCACTCGCTAACCTTAGTCACATACTTGTGTATGCTCCCAAGGATTAGCTCAATTGCCGCCTACCTACAACACGAATTATTTAGAGTATAAATTTTGGATGTTATATTTATAATGTCGCGATACGTATTTAACCGTATTATTAGTCTTAACTGCACTTAGTCATCAAAATCACATCGCGTATTTGAAACTATCAAAGCTACCTCGGTATTTTTTCTCATAACTTGAATTATTTAGGCGATAGAGATCACGATTAATTCATTTTTGTGACCGGCATTAAACTCAGCATTCATAAATAGATGAAAACCGTGATTTAGTCACAGAAAATGGTTACTGTTTGCAGTGTATTATCATTAAAAGTTGATATCTGACACATCGTAAGCGGCTGTAGCATCATTTTTGTTTTATTTTTAATCGATGATGTACGGTTGGCTATGAAATTAGAGAGGCTATTTTCTCTCGTATAAAGGCAGCTAAGGGGATTTATAGTGAATAAAGTACTGAAATTATCATCGCTTGCTTTGCTAGTTGCATTTAATGCAAACGCAGCAACGGTTGATTTACGTGTAATGGAAACATCGGATGTACACAGTAACTTGGTTGACTTTGATTATTATAAAGATAAACCAACAGAGCAATTTGGTTATGTCCGTACAGCAACATTAATTAAAGCGGCTAAAAAAGAAGCGACTAATGCGGTTTTGGTTGATAATGGTGACTTGATCCAAGGAAGCCCACTTGCAGATTATATGGCAGGTAAAGGCCTGAAAGAGGGTGAGTCTCACCCAGCACATCAACTATTGAATACAATGGGTTATACCGTAGGTAACTTTGGTAACCATGAATTCAACTTTGGGTTGGAATTTCTGCAAAAAGCGATAGCAGGGGCTAAATTCCCCTACATTAACGCTAATATTATCGACGCTAAAACAGGTGAAAACTATTTTACTCCTTATATTATTGTTGATACCCCTGTAAAAGACAGAGATGGCAAAACACATAATATCAAAATTGGTTATATCGGCTTTGTTCCGCCACAAATTCTAATTTGGGATAAACCAAATTTAGAAGGTAAAGTGCGGGTAAATGATATTACCGAAACAGCGAAAAAATTTGTTCCACAGATGAAAAAAGAGGGCGCTGACCTCGTTGTTGCCATTCCTCACTCCGGCTTCTCACAAGAGCCATATAAAGCGATGGCAGAAAACTCAGTCTATTATCTCAGTGAAGTCCCGGGTATCGACGCAATCATGTTTGGTCACTCACACGGTGTGTTCCCAAGCAAAGATTTCAACGATATCAAAGGCGTTGATGTTGCAAAAGGTACTGTAAATGGTGTTCCTGCTGTCATGCCGGGTCAATGGGGTGATCACTTAGGTGTGGTTGACTTAGTGGTCAACAACGATGATGGTGGCTGGAAAGTTATTGATGCCAATGCGCATGCGCGTCCGGTTTATGATAAAGCCAACAAGAAAGCGTTAGTTGAGCGTGATGATGAACTAGCTAAAATTATTGACGAGCAGCATCAAGATACACGTAAGTTTGTCGGTAAGCTGATCGGTAAAGCATCTGAAAACATGTACAGCTATTTAGCGCTGGTTCAGAGCGATCCAACCGTTCAAATCGTGAATGATGCGCAAGTTGATTACACGAAAACCTTTATTCAAGGTGATCCAGATCTCGCAGATTTGCCTGTGTTAGCTGCGGCTGCTCCATTTAAAGCGGGTGGTCGTAAGAACTCACCAACTGAATTTATTGAAGTTGAAAAAGGCGATCTCACTTTCCGTAATGCGGCGGATCTTTACCTCTATCCAAATACATTGGTAGTAGTTAAAGCGACGGGTGCAGATGTGGTTGAATGGTTAGAGTGTTCTGCGGGTATGTTTAACCAAATTGATGCGCAGTCAACCGCACCACAAAGCTTACTGAATTGGAACGGCTTTAGAACTTATAATTTCGATACGATTAGCGGTGTAAATTACCAAATCGACCTGACTCAACCGGCTAAATATGATGTTGATTGCCAAACAGTCAATAAAGATGCAAATCGAATTAAAAACGTGACTTATCAAGGTAAGCCGATTGATCCGAAAGCAACTTTCTTGGTAGCAACCAATAACTATCGTGGATACGGTGGTAAATTTGCGGGAACGGGAGACAATAATATTGCCTTTGCATCCCCAGATGAAAACCGTTCAATCTTAGCCGCTTATATTGCGAAAGAGTCTAAAGAAAAAGGTGAAATATCGACTAAAGCCGCGAATAACTGGTCATTTACGCCAATTAAAACGGACAAAAAATTAGATGTTCGTTTTGAAACGGCACCAAGTGAAAAAGCCGCTACATTTATTAAAGAAAATGGGCAATACCCAATGAAGCAAGTGGGTACAGATGAAATCGGTTTTGCAATTTACCAAATTGACTTAACTGAGAAGTAGTGTTGTATTAATTGCTTATAGAGCCTACCGACGCAGTATCCGTTGGTAGGCTTTTTGTTATTTCTGTTCTAACAACAAATAGGTTATTCATAAGTAATATTTAACATGGGTAATTTACTGAACTTATCATATTCAACTTTGACATAGTCAGACTCAAGTTTTCTTCCATTCTTTAATGAAGCTGTTACTGTTTCATTTTTTCCATTTCGAAAACATTGAACATTTACATCTGTTTTATTTGTTAACTTTACTTCACATTGAGGTTCATAAACATAGCCTGTAAATGTAATTGTTCCGCCAGATGAATTCGTTGTAG
>NZ_LXEW01000039.1 GCF_001655055.1 Providencia heimbachae ATCC 35613
CGGTTGTAGCATAGCCAAGAGAACTGCTAGAAATAAAAATTGCAGCGACCGTTGTCAGTAAAGATAAACGTTTCATAGTCCACCCCCGTAATTACACGTCCACTATTTGATAGTGCATTTGTGTTCTCATATTGAGTGTAGTTCAAATTTTAATAATGCAAATTTAAATTTGAAGATAGACTTAATTATTATTCTTTTTCTTAATTAACCGATTGATAGATAACAATATATTTTTAATTGGAAAGTTATTCGAATGATTGAGAAATTAGAGGGGGAGGATTTAATGAATTGTTTTTTTTGTGTTTAATATTTAATTTTAGTTAATTATGACAAGTTAAATATATTTTAAAATTTAAATAAAGTTAAATTTAATTATGATTTATGTTGTTATATTACTTGTCAATTTCTAATAAACCCTGATGTTGGCATCGATTACTCGAATAAAATGCGATGACCATGTGTTCTCATGCATCGAGATAGTCATGAAAACACATGATCATTAATTAATTCAAAATTTTCAGTATCAGTTTATTTGAAAATTTTGAAGCGTACATCGTCATTCATGAAATCTTTATCGCCCGCAGGTTCATTAATTGAACCGAATACCATTTGAGCACGTAATACCCAGTTTGCAGGGATATTCCATTCTTTTTGAACTTGGTTATCAATGAGTGGATTATAATGTTGTAGTGATGCGCCTACATTTTCTTGTGCTAATGCTGTCCAAACGGCAAATTGTGCAATACCACTTGCTTGTTCAGACCAAACAGGGAAGTTATCCGCATATAAAGGGAATTGCTCCTGTAAGTTTGTGACAACATCAATGTCTTCAAAGAATAAAATTGAACCAGCACCAGCAGCAAAACTATCGATTTTTTGTGCTGTACCTTCAAAAGCTTGCTCAGGAACAATGGCACGTAGCGTTTCTTTTACCATATTCCACAGTTTTTTATGTTCTGCTCCGAAAAGCACGACAACACGAGAAGTCTGTGAGTTAAATGAAGATGGAGAATGCTTTACTGCTTCTTTAATTAATTTAGTCACGTGTTCTTCAGATACAGGTAATGCATCGCCGAGGTTATAAATTGTACGACGAGTTTTAATCATTTCGATAAATGCATTAGACATGTTTGTCTCCTAGCTTTTAGTTAGCGCACGGCATATTTTGGATAAATCTGAGAGGCCGCAGTTTTTTTGATATCTCTTACTATAGCGAGCTAGGCCAAAAATCATAGAAAAAAAATTTAACGATAAGATTCAAATTTTTTCGTGTAGATTTGATTTTTATTATTATGTTTTAAATCAAATGGATATGAGTAAATTTATGTTGAGGGTAAAACAATTTTTACTGAAAGGAATAAGAATGATAAAAAGAAGAATAAAAATATTGAGTGAAAATTGCGGGATATTTAAGTATTTCCCGCAAAAGTTCAGTTATTTTAATTTAATTCGCTAATGTTTTTTGTTATTTGAATCTTCGTACCACCAAAATTATCATCAATATATTTTTTGACTAATTCGCTATGATAGAGCTTCTCTAATTTGGCGAATTTAGGGTCATCTTTATTATCAGCTCTAACGACTAAAATATTGATATTATTTTTAATACTGTCATCATTTTGTTCTCTAAATAAAGCATCCTTTAAAACATTCAATCCACCTTCTTGTGCCGCTGTATTTCCAATTACGGCGATATCAACATCAGGTAATGCTCTAGGACCATGTGCATATTTAATTTGTCTAAAAACTAATTCTTTTGGGCTATTGGTAATATCATTAATTGAGCCTGTAGCTTGGTTAAAATCAGGCTTTAAGACAATTAATTTTGCATTCTCTAGGAGTTTAAGCGCTCGAATATGATTTGCGGCATCATTAGGGATAGCAACGATGGCTTTATTGGGTAAGTCTGCCAGATTTTTGTGCTTTACGGAGTAGACACCCATCGGTTCAAAATAGGTTGTTGTGATGGCGACTAATTGATTATCGTGGTTTTTATTGAAATCTTTTAAGAAGCCCCACGACTGGAACGCGTTTACATCAACGTCACCATCAATAGTTGCAACGTTAAGGGTGATACCATCATCAATGATTTTTACATCAATATCTAAATTGGCATCTTTAGCACTTTGTGATCCTGCAATAAATTTCCAGATATCGGCATCACTCCCATGACTACCTACAATGATTTTTTGTTTAGAGGATGTTTGATTAGCGGTTTTTTCAGTTGTATTTTCCTCTTGTGAACAGGCACTAAGAGTAGAAATAGACAAAGCTAATATTAATGCCGTTATTTTTTTCATTTTAAAATCTCATCTGTTATTTGTTTATCACATCTAATCAGATTGAAACTTATTTTTATAAATAATATTTAATTCGATTTTTGTTTTTTTTGTTATATGGATAAAATAAATTTCCATGTGAATATTAGTTATATCGATATAGTTTTAAATTATTTTTAGGAATATAGAATGTGGTATTTAATCGTGTGTTAGGTACGTGAATATTCATTCACTCATTTTATATGGTTAAAAGGATTAATTATGTCGGTAACGCAATTGCCTATTATTGATTTAAATGAGTTAGATAACCCAGAAACTCGAGCTGATTTTTATAAAAAATTGCGATTTATTGCACGAGAAATTGGTTTTTTTTATTTGGTTGGCCATAATATTACGCCAGAAACAAGAGCTCAATTATTGGCTATTACAAAGCAATTTTTTGCTTTACCTAAATCGGAAAAAGAGAAAATTTCGATGAGCCATTCAAAGCATTTTCGTGGGTATACCGCCTCTACACAGGAAAGTACCCGTAATCAGCCTGACTTTCGTGAGCAAATTGATATTGGCGAGGAATTACCTGCTTTACAACTCACAGAACAAGATCCCATTTGGTTTAATTTACAAGGGCCTAATCAGTGGCCTGAGGCACTTCCAGAACTTAAAACTCAAGCACTGGAATGGCAAAAAGAGATGAGAACAATTGCCGTTAAATTAATTAAAGCATTTCTTGTTGCATTAGAACTACCTGAAAATAGTTTTGAACAAGTTATCGCAGAACCGGCACAGCATTTATTAAAACTAATTCATTATCCAGCACGAGAAGATAATAATAGTGGAGAACAAGGAGTTGGTGCACATAAAGATGCGGGGATATTAACATTATTATGGCAAGATAATAGCGGTGGCTTGCAGGTAGAAACAGATAATGGTTGGATTGATGTTGAGCCATTAGAAAATGCATTTGTTGTTAATATTGGTGAAGTTTTCGAATTAGCGACGAATGGTTATTTACGGGCTAATATTCATCAAGTTGTGAGAAGTAAAAACAGTGATTCACGATATTCAATCGCTTATTTTATTACCCCAAGTGTATTTGCAAATGAAGTACCGTTATTGCCACTTCCTTCTTATTTAGCTCAACAAGCATTAGGGCCAGACAGTGATCCACTTAATCCAATGTTTACCAATCTCGGAAAAAATGTCATTAAAGGTCGCCTGCGTTCACATCTATCGGTCACACAGCAATTTTATCCAAAGGAATATGAGCAAATAATGAATAACAGTAATATTCTATAACCGAATAAATAATCTTGATAAAAAATAGTTGGAGCTCACGGATGTCAGATAAAAGTGATAAAAAAGATTTAAATGGAAGAGAATTATCCCCAGAAACATTAATGATGAGCTATGGATACGATCCACAGTTATCCGAGGGATCAATTAAACCACCTGTATTCCTGACCTCAACCTTTGTATTTAAGACGGCTCAAGAAGGGAAAGATTTTTTTAATTTAGTGAGTGGACGCACGCAAGCACCTAATAACCAAAAACAAGGTTTGGTTTACTCACGTTTTAATCATCCAAATAGCGAAATTGTTGAAGATAGGTTGGCATTGTACGAGGGCGCTCAAAGTGCCGCTATTTTTTCATCAGGGATGTCTGCGATTACGACAGCATTAATGGGGGTGTTAAAACCTGGAGATGTACTTCTGCATTCACAGCCTTTGTACGGTGGAACTGAAACACTATTTTTAAATACACTAACACGGTTTGGAATTACGTCGGTTCCATTCCAGAATGGGTGTGATTTAGAATCTATTATTGATATTGCTGATCGCATTGGCGATGAGCAAAAAATAGCGGCTATTTATATTGAAACACCATCTAATCCACTGAATACAATCGTGGATATCCAATTACTTAGCCAAGCTGCGAAGATAATCGGCAAAAAACAGGGAGGAGAAGCGCCGTTGTTAGTTTGTGATAACACGTTGTTAGGGCCTATCTTCCAAAAACCGATCTCACTCGGTGCGGACTTAAGTGTGTACTCACTGACTAAATATGTGGGTGGGCATTCTGATTTAGTTGCTGGAGCCGTCATCGGTAGCCAAGAACTGATTAAAAAAGTGAAGGCTCAGCGTAATGCAATCGGTACCCAGCTTGATCCTCATTCAAGTTGGATGCTGGGGCGTTCATTAGAGACACTGCAACTTCGTATGGAAAAAGCCAATGATAACGCCACAATATTAGCTAATTACCTCCACCAACACCCTAAAGTGAGCAAAGTGCATTTCCCTGAATTTTTACCGAAAGAGAGTGTGGAATTTCAGGTTTATCAAAAACAATGTTCAGGTGCCGGTTCAACATTTTCAATTAATGTCGGCGAAAGTGAGGCGGATGCATTTCGCTTTTTAGATAATTTAGCGTTGTTTAAATTAGCAGTCAGTTTGGGGGGAACGGAATCATTGGCGAGCCATCCTGCATCGACAACCCATTCGGGTGTTGCTCAACCGGTTCGCCAAAAAATAGGTATTGCCGATAATTTAGTGCGTTTATCTATCGGTATAGAAAATGTCGACGATCTTAAATATGCATTAGAATTGGCGTTAGATGCTGTTTAACCGATAACGGGCTGTGGCAGAGTGATGAAAGCCTCTGCCACTTATTGCGTTAATTAACGCGATACTGTGCAGGAAGTTCGCTGAAGCCAAGGCCATTGGCTTTTTTAACGGGAATTTGCACTGGGATACGCTCTTTCATTGCTTCCACATGGCTGATCACCCCGATCGTTTTGCCAGAAGCATTTAGACTTTCTAATGCATCGAGCGCGATATCTAACGTTTCTGCGTCTAATGTTCCAAAGCCTTCATCGAGGAAAAGTGATTCTAACTGCGTTCGGTTACTTACCATATCCGAAAGTGCCAGAGCTAACGCGAGACTCACTAAGAAGCTTTCACCGCCCGATAATGTCTTGATGTCGCGAATACTATCGGCTTGCCAACTATCAATCACTTGAAGCTCCAGATTAGCTTGATGGCTGCGTTGAAGTAGATAACGTCCATGCAGCTTATCGAGCTGTTGATTAGCTAAAGAAACCAGACAATCTAGTGTTAAACCTTGTGCATAGCGGCGGAATTTATCCCCTTCCGCTGAGCCAATCAATGTACTGAGATAACTCCAATCATCATAGTTGAGCTGGCCTTTTTCAATTTCTTGCAGTAAATCTCGTTGTTGATGGCGTTGTTGTTTGTCGGTTTCTAATTGGCTGATAATTCGACCTTGCTGTTGATTAAGCTCTTTTATTTCGTTATCAAATAGGGCGATAGAATGCTGAATTTGTTCTTCGGCGATATTCACAAAGTCATCAAGGCGATTTTGCTCATGGGAAGTGAGCGCAAGTAAACCTTCTTTATGGCGAGTTTTACTTTGTATTAGAATTTCACTTACCTTTTGTTTTAATTGCTCTAGTTGTGTTTTTTCTTCAGGATCGAGTAATGCATCAAGGAAGGCCTGCTGTGAATCGAATGGGCTAAGTTGTAATGCTTGATTAAATTGCGCTTGGGTATTTGCTAATAATTGGCTTGTTTTTTCTATTGATTCAACTAATTCTTGGTGGCTACCATTGAGCACAGCGATCGTTTTTTCAACATCATTTATTTGTTTTGTCGATAATTCGAGCGCTTGTGCAAGCTGGGTTTGTTGCACTTGCATGCGCTCAATAAATTGGCTTACCTGATGCCCTTCAAGCAACGTTTGACGATGGGTTTGTTTTTGCAGTAGTTCAGTATTTGTTTGCCGTTGCTGCTGTTTTATCGCAATAAGCTGTTGATCAAGCTGATTCTTTTGCACAATTTCCGCTTTCAATGTGGCATGATCCACTGCTATTTTTTGTGCTAAATTTTGAGCCGAAATTTTTTGCGTTTGATAAAGCTGGCTACGCTGCTCAATGCTATCGAACCAGACATCAAATAAGCCATTTTCAGGTAAGACTAAATTGAATTGTGCCAGTGAAGCCTGTAATTGTGCAGTTTGTTCATTTTTACGTTGCTGTTGTTGCGCTTTTACTTTCTCTATTTCATTGAGTTGCTGAACGTTATATTTAAGGCGTTCATTCAGTAGCTCTAAAGCGGATTGTTGCTGTTTACACTGTGTTTCTTTCTCTCGTAGCTTATCTTTAGTTTGTTGGTAATGTCGTTCTAATGTAATGAAATCATGAATGATCTTCTGCTGGGTAGCGAGTTGCGATTGCAAATCAGAAAGCAGTAAATCAACAGCTTGTTCATTTTTAGCAAGTTCAGGGGTAAGCGCTTGTTGGCAGGTATCATGCCATTTTTGATTCAGGTTGTTAGATTGCTCAGCGAGCTCGGACTTTAGCTGTAAATTTTCATCTAGGCGTAGCTGGTTATTTTGTAAAGCAGACTTCTGTTCGGATAGCTGTTGCTTATCCTTTTCTAGCTGTTCTGTTAATTCTTTCAGCTTTTGCTGGGTACTGGTTGGTTTTATGCCTTGATACGCTTCAACCGCAGGATGCTGATGAGAGCCGCATAATGGGCATGGTGAACCTTCAACTAACTGTTGGCGCTCCATTTCTAAGCTAACGATTTTTTGTTCTAGCTGGAGGCGCACGGTCACATCGTGAATATGGGGTTCTAATTTATCGATATTCGCTTGAATGATTGCCGTATCATTTTGGTTTTTTGCGATTGCATCCGCGAGCAATTGTTGCTGTTTTATTTGTTTTAGGGATTGTGTCTGCAGAGTTTCAAATTGTGACAAAATAAACGGCAGTAATTGTGCCGATTGTAGCCTTGTTTGAAGCGGTAAGATGGATTGATTGAGAATATCAATATTTTGTTTTTCTTGATTATTTTTATATTCAGCCTCTGTTTTAGCCAATGTAGCGGTGTCTTGGGCTAAAGCAGTTTGTAGCAGAGCTAATTGCGCCGATTTATCCTGCTGCTGCTGTTGTAATTGTGTTTGCTCATCAGTCAATTTTTGCTGCTTTTGATCCGTTTCCTCAAGCTGAATTGCTAACTCATTAAGGTAGTGACCTTGTTGCTTCCAACGTCCTAATAACGCATTGATTTCAGCATCTTTTTGATTTTTTTCTAAGAAAGTATTGAGCTGTTGTAATTGTGTATCAGATTGATGGATCTGATTTTCAATCTCACTGACGATCTGCTGCTTTTGGTCATATTCAGATTGCAAGCGTGTCACTTGTTTGGCAAGTTCGCTAGATTGCATTGTCAGGTTAGCGATTTGGTTGTCTAAAGGGCGAACTTCACTATCAATCAGTGCATGCTGCTGCTGCATATAAACTGAAAATTTTGTATTTTCGTTGTGCGTGTTCTGCTGCTGAATTTTAAGTGGCTCAAGTTTTTTTTGTGCCTCTTCCCGTGCTTGCTGAACGAATTTTTGTTTTTCAGTTTGTTCCGCAAAAGCTTGCTGCTGCCGTAAAACGTCTTGCCATAAAGGGCGTAAAGCCTCTGCGGGGGAACTGTCGGCTAATTTTTTTAAGCTTGGCTGAGCCGCTTGAAAGTCATGCTCCGATTTTTGTAATTCAAGGTGTAATTGTTGTAACCGCTCAGTGAGTTGATGGTGTTGTTGGTACCAATTCATCGCTTGCTGATAGGTGTTTTTTTTATGATCCGTCAGTGTTTCTTGTTGAGCTAATTCTGTTTGTTTTTCTAATAGCGCTTGATGCTCAGATTCAGTGAGTAAATTAATACTTTGCGCCCTAGCTTTGAGTAAATCGAGTTCGTTTTTAACTTGTTTGTGCTGGTTATAAATATAAATTGATATTTGGCTATAGATTTCGGTTCCGGTGATCTCTTCCAACAGGTCTGCGCGTTCTTTTTCTTTGGCATTTAAAAAGGCGTCAAACTCCCCCTGAGAAAGTAAAATAGATTTGGTAAAACGGCCAAAATCTAATCCGGTAATTTGGGCGATAAGATCGCGAATTTCGGTGACTTTAACCGCCAATATCTGCCCATCAGCCACATTAGCAAGTTCAGCCTTAGGTTGCTGCAGGTTCCCATCAGGTTTACCTCCGGCGCGGCGCTGGCTCCAAAATGCACGATACGCAATACCTTTCACTTCAAATTCAACTTCGGCCAAACATTCTCCCGTATGGCGAGTCATCAGTTCGTTTTGGCTAGCTGAAATGGGCCCTAAGCGCGGTGTTTGGTGGTATAGCGCAAGGCAAATCGCATCGAGTAAAGTGGTTTTACCCGCACCCGTCGCCCCAGTAATGGCAAATAACCCTTGGCTAGCAAAAGGTTCCTGCGTGAAATCAATCTTCCATTCGCCTTTGAGGGAGTTAATGTTTTTCAGGCGTAGACTTAGAATTTTCATGCTTGCCCCTCTTGCTCTGAACGTAATGCGTCAAAAGATTGCTTGAACAGCTGTTTCAAGCGCTGTTCTCGGTCAGTATCGTCAAGTGATTCTTCTGCGAGACGGCGTAGGAATACCTCCTCAGCGGTGAGTTCATTTAAGCTTTCATTCGGGAGTACATCGAGTTTCCCTTGTCTTTGTTTGCGTGCTCGGCGCAGTAAAACAACTTCAACGGGCAATGTTTCGGTCAAGGTTTCGATGCGTTGTTGAATATCTGCAAGGTAGTCTTGAGAGGCGACTTCGATATCCAGCCAAACCGGTTTTTCACCCTGATAATCACGGCAAACTTCCAACTGTTGTTGAATCTCTTGTAATGACCCTTTGATACTTTGTAATGGTTGGGAAATCGGGATTGTTAACGGCGTAACTTCCGTTAAGGCGCTGCCATTAAATTCAACTAAACAAACACTTTTGGGTTGTTGAGCCTCATCAAAGCTGAGGGCAATGGGTGAGCCACAGTAGCGAATATGGTGCTGCCCACCAATTATTTGTGGGCGATGAATATGGCCAAGCGCAATATAGTCAGCTGGGGGGAATGCACCGGATGGAAACGCATCGAGTGTACCAATATAGATATCACGCACAGAGTCAGTCAACGCGGCACCGATGACGGTTAAATGGCCGGTAGCAATGATGGGAATATCTAAACCAAGCGCATTTCTTTGCTCGACGGCAAGTTGGTAACTTGCTTGATAATAATTGTGGATGGCAGTTTGTAGCGATAGCTGTTTTTCTTCAATACTCTGACCTGCAACACTCAGTTGAATATCACGAGGGCGTAGAAATGGGATCGCGCAAACTAGGCCATTGGGCTGTTTTTGTTTGTCGGTTAGCGTAATGACGTTGGGTTCTACCCCAGAAGTGATCACGTTTGTATTGAGGTAAGTTAGTAGTGAACTGGATTCATTTAGGACAGAAACAGAATCATGATTGCCACTTAAAATGACTAATTGGCATCCGGTTTTTTGCAAATCAACAATAAATTTATTATATAGCTCACGTGCATAGCTCGGTGGTGAGCCGGTATCAAAAATATCGCCAGCGACAATCACGGCACTGACTTGGTGTAGAGTGACTTGCTCAATTAGCCAATTTAAAAAGTGTTGGTGCTCAGCTGCACGGCTTTTCGTAAAAAAATACTGGCCAAGATGCCAGTCGGAAGTATGAATAATACGCATGCGCTGTCATTTCCTGTGATTGTGCCACAATTAACGGTATGAATATTCTGAATATCAGTATACCTCATCATGCTGATGCAATGGATAATGCGCGCTAAATTGTTGCAGAATTAAGATGAAGAATGTTTTTATGACATAGCGAAAAGGTCGGTTTATATTTCACTTAGATGACAATTTATCGTTAATATAGAGAATAATCGCGATTATGACGATTGGTATTCATAATTCTGTCATAAAAGTGACGCATAATGCCTTCACATTAAATATATCCTCTTATTTACAGGAACAATCATGGCAAGACGCATTCTAGTTGTTGAAGATGAAGCGCCCATTCGCGAAATGGTTTGTTTTGTATTAGAACAGAATGGTTTTCAACCTATTGAAGCGGATGATTACGACTCTGCTATTGCACAGCTGGTTGACCCACTTCCTGATTTAGTCTTGTTAGATTGGATGATCCCCGGAGGATCTGGCATTCAAGTCATCAAACATATGAAGCGTGATAGTGCAACACGTGATGTGCCTGTGATGATGCTGACTGCTAGAGGCGAAGAAGAAGATCGCGTTAAAGGCCTAGAAGTAGGGGCGGACGATTATTTAACTAAACCTTTTTCCCCGAAAGAATTAATTGCCCGAGTAAAAGCCATTTTGCGCCGAATTTCGCCAATGGCAACGGAAGATATTATCGAGATGAATGGCTTGATGCTTGACCCCACTTCTCACCGAGTGACAAGCAATGAAATCCCGATTGATATGGGGCCTACAGAATATAAACTACTGCACTTCTTTATGACTCACCCTGAACGTGTTTATAGTCGTGAGCAGTTGCTTAACCATGTGTGGGGCGCGAATGTTTATGTTGAAGATAGAACGGTTGATGTGCATATTCGTCGTTTAAGAAAGGCGCTAGAGGCGGATGGACATGATAAAATGGTACAAACAGTACGTGGTACTGGTTACCGCTTCTCAGTTCGTTATTGAGAAAAACAGAGGGAGAGACATGCGTGCTTGAACGCTTATCATTTAAACAGCTGGTTTGGGGGCTGTTTTTATTTATCTTACCTGCGCTGATATTATCTCTATTTATTGGTCATCTTGCGTGGTTGCTCGTTATCTCATTATTGGCTGCGCTTATCTGGCATGGGTATAACCTGTTAAGGTTATCTTACTGGCTTTGGTTGGATAAAAGCATGTTACCCCCAGAAGGTAAAGGTGGCTGGGAGCCAATATTCTATGGCATTTATCAAATGCAACAACGGAATCGAAAGCGCCGCCGTGAGCTAGGGCAACTGATTAAGCGTTTTCGTAGTGGTGCGGAATCACTGCCTGATGCAGTTGTGATGATGACGACGGAAGGAACTATTTTTTGGTGCAATCGCCATGCACAACATTTATTAGGATTTCGTTGGCCTGAAGACAACGGTCAGCATATTTTTAATTTATTACGCTATCCTGATTTTAGCCGTTACTTCACGGTTAAAAGTTATGATCAAGCGCTGACGATTGAACTTAATAGTGGTGAAATCGTTGAGTTTCGTATTCTACCTTATACCGAAGGGCAGCTTTTGATGGTTGCGCGAGACGTCACCGAAAAGCGTCGTTTGGAAAAAGCCCGTAGAGATTTTTTTGCCAACGTTAGCCATGAATTACGCACCCCATTGACGGTAATTCAGGGCTATCTTGAGGTAATGGATGATCAAGAAGGGATACCACCGGTTAATAAAAAAGCGTTAAATGTGATGCAAGAGCAAGCGCATCGAATGGATAATCTGGTTAAGCAGTTACTGCAATTATCGCGAATTGAAATCGCCCCTCATATTAATCTTGATGAGCAAGTTAATATCCCGATGGTACTTAAAATGCTTGAACAAGAGGCGATTAGTTTGAGCCAAGGGCGCCATCAATTTGAATTCAATGTGGATGAAGCACTGCGTGTTCATGGTAATGAGGAGCAGTTGCGTAGTGCCGTTGCTAACTTGGTGTATAACGCTATTAATCACACACCAGAAGGCACTAAAATTCGGGTTAATTGGCAAAAAACTAATCAGGGTGCCCATTTTAGTGTGAGCGATAATGGCCCGGGTATACCCGCTGAGCACATTCCTCGTTTAACGGAGCGTTTTTATCGTGTTGATAAAGCACGCTCTCGATTAGGTGGAGGAGGCACTGGTCTTGGACTTGCTATTGTTAAACATGCAGTTCAACATCACAGTAGCCAACTCATGGTCACTAGTCAGCTAGGTAAAGGTAGCGAGTTCTCATTTACGCTGCCGCCTGTTTTGATCGTAACAGATAAAAAGCACTAAAAATTCACACCTTACTAATTAAAATCAAATGGTTAGTAAGGTGATTTTATCTATAGATATTTAATAATAGCCTCATCATGATGCCCCTTCGATATTTTCATCCTAATAGTTATCAAAAAAAATTATCTTATCCTGCATTTTTATTAAAATGACGAGTACTAAAATGACTGACTGTTGTTTTTTTGAACAAATCATATAATGGATATTGTAATTTTACTGACACTAATCACTGGTTCTGAAAATTAGTTTAGTGATTTATTCTTGTTTTCAGGTTTGCTATTGCCTTTTTACCCTATAAAAGTTCTACTTGTCGCCAGTTATTGGCGATTTTTCCTGTTTCTTGACGTTTAATTTCGTAAGATCTAAAGATACTTACATTTTATGTTGTTAATCATATGTTTTAACAGGATTCTATATTGCTATATATATTTCAAAGGGTTGCTAGTTAAATATCCTTATCTTTTTATTTTCGTAACTTAAAATTAACATAATATGGCTCATCGTTTATCATCAAGAGATATCATCGCATTAGGTTTTATGACCTTTGCGTTATTCGTTGGTGCAGGAAATATTATTTTCCCGCCAATGGTCGGTTTACAAGCCGGTGAACAAGTTTGGACTGCCGCGCTAGGGTTCCTTGTCACAGGGGTTGGCCTTCCAGTTCTCACCATTATTGCACTCGCTAAAGTGGGTGGGGGAATAGAAGCGCTAAGTACACCTATCGGTAAAACGGCTGGGTTATTATTAGCCGTGGTTGCCTATTTGTCAGTAGGCCCGTTATTTGCCACACCAAGAACCGCGACTGTTTCATACAAAGTTGGGATCGCGCCATTATTTGGCGGCGAAACTGATTTGCTATTACTGATCTACAGCGTAGTTTATTTTGTGTTGGTTATCGGTATTTCCCTTTATCCAGGAAAGTTATTGGATAGTGTTGGGCACATACTTGCACCGGTTAAAATGCTCGCGCTTGCTATTTTGGGTGTTGCTGCGGTGCTATGGCCAGCGGGCGATCCGATACCATCAACCATTGAATACCGCGATATGGCGTTTTCAAACGGCTTTATCAATGGCTATCTCACTATGGATACTCTTGGTGCTATGGTCTTTGGGATTGTGATCGTGAATGCCGCCCGCTCAAGGGGTATTGAGAATTCATCATTACTGACCCGCTATACCATGTGGGCTGGATTGATCGCAGGGATTCTATTAACACTGGTGTACCTTTCTTTATTTAAGCTGGGTGAAAATAGTGGTTCACTGATCCCTAATCCTGCGGATGGTGCGGATATCCTGCATACCTACGTTCAGTACACTTTTGGTAACTATGGTAGTTTCTTCCTTGCCGTGCTGATTTTTGTTGCCTGTATGGTGACCGCTGTCGGCTTGACCTGTGCTTGTGCAGAGTTTTTTAGCCGTTATGTACCGATTTCTTACCGTAGTCTTGTGTTGATACTGGGCGTGTTCTCCATGGTGGTATCTAACCTTGGGTTAAGTAAGTTGATCGCGTTCTCATTACCGGTACTTGTTTCCATCTATCCACCTTGTATTGTTCTGATTTTAATGAGTTTTACATTGAAGTGGTGGAGAAATCCAAGTATTGTGATTGCACCGACAATGTTAACGAGCTTTGTTGTTGGTTTAATTGGTGCGGTCAAAGCGTCAGATAATTTGAAAACTTATATTCCTGAGTGGATGACATCTATCCCATTATATAAGCAAGATTTAATGTGGTTGTTGCCCTCTATCATCGTGTTGGTCGTTGCCGCAATTTGCGATAGAGTAATTTCTACTTCGGTGCAACAGAAGCAAGCTTAATCTCAGTAATAACTAATTAAATTATAAAGGCCGCAACGTTAAATTGCGGCCTTTGTTTTTTTAATCAAATAACGCGTACAGTATTCTTAATTAACTCCAACAGCACTCCCCGCAGGCCGGCGAACATCGTTGGCGCCATACACAAAGCCTTCGCGAACTTTACCTGAAACCGCAGAGTCATTGCCTGATGATTTAGCACTAACACCTGCACCATCTGGAATACCGACCATAATTAGCTCAGCTGCGCCCCATGGCGTTTGCTCAACCATTTTGTAACCCATCTTATCTAATAACGCGAGGGTATCTTTTGATAATCCACGTTCTTCATAATAAACCTCGTCAGGAAGCCATTGATGATGAATTCGTGGTGCATTAACCGCTTCTTGTGGCGGCATACCATGATCAATAATATTAAGGGCAGTCTGTAAGGTGATGGAGATAATGCGAGATCCGCCCGGAGAGCCGAGGACTAAGAAAACTTTATCGTCTTTAGTGACAATTGTTGGGCTCATCGACGATAGTGGGCGCTTACCGGGGGCGATAGAGTTTCTTTCTCCTTGAACTAAACCATATAGATTTTTTTCACCGACTTTGGTAGTGAAATCATCCATTTCATCATTTAAGAAAAAGCCAGTTCCCGGTGGGATGACGACCGAACCAAAGCGTCCATTGATTGTATAAGTGGTTGAAACGGCATTGCCTTTTTCATCGACAACAGAATAGTGGGTCGTTTCTGGTTTTTCATGCGGCCCTATACCCGGCTGTACTTGTGTGGATGCAGTCGCTTGGTTTGGTTTAATTTCTTTACGCAGCTCTTCAGCGTATGCCTTGCTCAATAATTTTTCAGTTGGGTTATCGACAAATTCGGGGTCACCGAGGAACGTATTGCGATCCATATAAGCATGGCGCATTGCTTCGGTTACAGTGTGAACATAATCAGCGGAATTAAAGCCCATCTCTTTAAGATCGTAACCTTCGAGGACGTTGAGGGTCTGACAAATTGTCACTCCGCCGGAGCTCGGTGGTGGTGCGGAGATAAATTTATAGCCTCGGTAAGTACAGCTCACTGGAGTGGTATCGGTAATCGTATAATTAGCAAAATCTTTTGCGGTGAGAATCCCCCCATTCTTTTTAGAGGCTTCTTCAACGATTTTTGGAATTTCGCCTTCATAGAAAGCGGATGGACCATTTTTGGCGATTTTTTCAAGCGTGTTGGCTAAATCTGATTGTACTAGCATGTCCCCCGGTTGGTAAGCACTTCCATTTGGCTTCAAGAAAATACGGGCGACTTCAGGGTCTTGTTTGAATCGTTCGGTGGTTGTCTCGAGCACATCAGTATCAGCACGCGTTAAAATAAAACCTTCTCTAGCGAGCTTGATAGCAGGTTCCATCACTTGTTGGCGGCTCATTGTGCCGTATTTTTCTAGCGCATAATCTAAGCCTTTAACGGTTCCGGGTACGCCAGAAGCAAGGTAACCATATAAACTCGCATCTTTGATTAACTTACCGTCTTTATCCAAATACATATCAGCGTTAGAGGCGGCAGGAGCTGTCTCTCTAAAGTTGATAAATAGATCTTTGCCATCAGCAAGATGGATAGTCATGAAGCCGCCACCGCCAATATTACCGCAGCAAGGGTTAACAACAGCTTGTGCATAACCCACAGCAACGGCAGCATCGATAGCATTTCCGCCAGATTTGAGGATATCCGCACCAATTTGAGAGGCTAAATGCTGAGAAGAGACGACCATACCTTTGGTGGCTTCGACTGCGGGCTCAGAAGCGGCATATAATTGAGTGGAAACAAGAAAAGAGAGTAATAAAATCGAAGGATGCCATGATTTTTTTATCATTCGGATCTCCTGATGAAGGTGAATAGATATGGATTTGCGTGTTGTACAATATATTTGTGTAAATAATTGGTTAATTATTTGTACGTTTAATGTATAGCATAGAATGGTGATAAGCGTTGATTATTTGAGTTAAGAAATGTTAACTCGGTAGGGTATTAACAAAAAATTTTAAATATTGTTATCAGCAAAAGGGCTCAAATAGAGCCCTTTTAAGGCATTTATTTTTTATTAAATAAAGAAAGATGCACCCAACCATTATTGGTTAATATTAATGGACTTTGCTGTGCACGTTCAGCTTGTGTTTGTGCGGATTTGATTTGTGGAAAAGCGGCAATCACTTTCTCATTTTTTGCCCATGGTGCCACATCTTCAATTTTTTGTGTAAAATTGGCGATAGAAATTTTCTGGCCACCTCGTTCTGCGGGGTCAGTGAAATTGGTCACTTCGGTAACGATATACTTACCTGTACAGAAACTGCCTTTTCCTGAGAATTGAGACTGTTTTTCATCATAGAATTTTTGACCTTCACCGGTTAATGTGTATTCAACGCCATCACCAGTCTGTTCACCACTCCACATATCTTTTACGGTGACGGGCTTTTCCTCTTTGTTGAGTAATCCGGCATCGACTAAGGTATCGAGTTGCTCAATATTTCGTGCGCTAAATTTTGAGATAAAACCAGCAGGCATTTGACCTACCCCAATACAAATCGCTTTCTTAGTGTCGAGATAATCTTGAATGGATTTTTTGAAATTACTTTCTGATGCAGTTTGGTTGTTATCACATCCTGCCAGTAATGCGGTGATAATAGTCATTGATGCAACGAGTTTCAGTTTCATGTTCCTATACCTAATCTTATTTTTTTACTTAATGTTAAAGAATGGGGGGTTGAATTTAGTTATCAAAAAATGACTAAATTGTAACTAGATGTCGCTAAGTGTAACCATATTATAGATAAGGACTCGTTGATAGAGAGCGATCAAATTCGTGGTGCAATAGAAGACATTTTAAGGTTGATTTGGGAATTGTCTGACAGGGATTTGTCAGTAGCTAGAAATGAATAAAGAGAATGGATTGTAAAATGGGCGTGTTTATCGAAGAAAAAGCGGGTAAAAGTACCCGCTTTCAAAAAACATAATTAGTCTAAATTATAGACCAGTTGCATTTTTAGTCAGGTAATCTGCAACGCCTTTAGGTGATGCGCTCATACCTTCTTTACCTTTTTCCCACTGAGCAGGACAAACATCACCGTGCTCTTCGTGGAATTGCAGCGCATCAACCATACGCAGCATTTCATCAATGTTACGACCTAATGGCAGGTCGTTAACCACTTGGTGACGAACAACACCGTTTTTGTCAACGAGGAAAGAACCACGCAGAGCAACACCTGCTTCTGGGTGTTCGATGCCGTAAGCTTTCATGATTTCACGTTTGATATCAGCAACCATCGGGTATTTAACTTCACCGATACCACCGTTATCAACCGGAGTTTTACGCCATGCGTTATGCACAAATTCAGAGTCAAAAGAAACACCGACGATTTCTACGCCGCGTTTTTTGAACTCTTCATAACGGTGGTCAAAAGCGATCAATTCTGATGGGCACACAAAAGTGAAGTCCATTGGCCAGAAGAAGATCACAGCTGGACGGCCGTTCAGGTGGTTTTTCAGGTTGAAGTTGTCAACAATTTCACCATTACCAAGAACAGCAGCAGCAGTAAAGTCAGGGGCTTGACGAGTTACCAGAACCATAATTTACTCCTATGAGTTTAAATTATTTAGGATATTAACCATAAAAGAATAAGGGATTCTTTCTTGAGAATAAAGACATTAAAACCAATCATTGTGATAGGTTTTATCTATCAATTGTACTGATTTAATAAGTTAATATCAATAAAATAGTTTTATTCCACTAAAGTGCAAGCTTTAATTTATTCAGCTGCATGTATTGTGAAGTCTCGAACAAAAAATTGTTCCCGCGCTTTATCGACCATCAGAGGATAAAACTGAAAGAAAATTTTTTCAAGTTCAGTGTATTGCAGTAAAAAATCATCAAAAGAGCCGCTCAGGGCACTGAGTTTAGGGCGCCTTCGTGCCATGCCATTTAACGATTTCCCAATATAGGCTTTTTCGGCATAACGAGTTAGCCACTGTTGCGGCCAAAGATATTCATTTAATTCCTGAAATTTTTCAGGGGTATGGCTAAGATTGGGTTCAATAATATGGCGAGAAAAATGCACAAATTCAGGCAAAGAGTAGCTAGGTTCGATTTTTGACCAATGTAGAGATAAAAAATGATCCCAAATTAAGTCCAATGTAATGGGCGCAACTCGGCGGTAGTCAGGACGAAATAGGTAACGAGCTTGCTTGACGAGAGGATGTGAGTCAGTGGTTCTATCCACCGCGCGGTGCATAAAAATGCCTGCGACGATTTCAGGCGAATAGTGGCCTGTCGGGTTGCCGCGAACATAGTCGGCCATGATGTTGCCTAGTAGGGAACTGTTCGCGATATGAGCCAAATGGAGGTGAGCTAAGAAGTTCATCTCTTCATCATATACCCGATGTCTTTTAAATTATAGGGTGGGAAAAGGTGGGTTGTTTTAGTGTTATTGAAATATTTGTTAAATATTGATGGTTTTTTAGACGAAAATGCGCTTATTTCTTGCGCCGAAAGCGGTGCGGCACTAGACTAGTCGCCTGTTTTTTTAGATTGATGTGAAGACAATGCGTGTTTCTGATTTTACTTTTGAATTACCCGAAGAATTAATTGCCCACTATCCTCAAGCACAGCGCAGCTCGTGCAGGTTGTTGAGCCTTGATGGTGAGACAGGAAAACTCACGCATGGCATTTTTACGGATATTCTAGATAAATTAGAGGAAGGGGATTTGCTGGTGTTTAACAACACTCGCGTTATTCCTGCAAGACTCTTTGGCCGCAAAGTCAGTGGTGGCAAGATAGAAGTGTTGATTGAGCGTATGCTTGATGAACACCGAGTTCTTGCCCATGTAAGAGCATCCAAGTCACCAAAAGAAGGCGCTGAGTTGCTGTTAGGTGAAGATGAAAGCGTGAAGGCAACCATGATTGCACGTCATGGCGCATTATTCGAATTACGTTTTGATGACGAACGCGATGTGCTGAGCATTTTGAATCAAATTGGTCATATGCCACTCCCACCTTACATTGATAGACCCGATGAAGAATCTGATAAAGAACTGTATCAAACCGTGTATAGCCAGCGTCCGGGCGCAGTAGCTGCACCAACGGCAGGGCTACACTTTGATGAGCCTTTATTAGAAGCACTGCGCCAAAAAGGTGTGGAAATGGCTTTTGTCACCCTACATGTTGGAGCCGGTACTTTCCAACCCGTTCGTGTCGATACCATTGAAGACCACATCATGCACTCTGAATATGCCGAAGTGCCTCAAGATGTGGT
The DNA here is from genome assembly GCF_001655055.1 of Providencia heimbachae ATCC 35613. Classification (GTDB taxonomy): domain Bacteria; phylum Pseudomonadota; class Gammaproteobacteria; order Enterobacterales; family Enterobacteriaceae; genus Providencia; species Providencia heimbachae. The sequence continues at coordinate 19,261 of NZ_LXEW01000039.1, forward strand.
TGATGCCGTTTTGGCTTGCAAAGCACGAGGAAATCGCGTGATAGCGGTAGGAACAACCTCGGTGCGTTCATTAGAAAGTGCGGCAAAAGCCTCAAGAAGTGCACTAATTGCGCCATTTTTTGATGATACCCAAATTTTTATTTATCCGGGATATGAATATCAAGTGGTTGATACGTTAATCACTAATTTTCACTTACCAGAATCGACATTGATTATGTTGGTTTCTGCATTTGCTGGATATCAAAATACCATGAATGCTTATAAAGAAGCGGTAGAACAACAATATCGTTTCTTTAGTTACGGTGATGCAATGTTCATCACACCAAACTCCAAGGCGCGTTTTGAGTCTATTGGGGAAAAAGCGTAAAGAGGTAATAAGCGGTGGCATCGCTGCTGGCTTGTTATCGAATCAATAATATAAATAGCACTAGACTGTTTTTCTGATGCTAGGAGAATAAACGTGAAATATGAATTACAGACTACCGATGGTAATGCTCGTCGTGGTCGTTTAGTTTTTGAGCGCGGTGTCGTGGAAACCCCTGCATTTATGCCAGTTGGAACTTATGGCACGGTAAAAGGAATGACGCCAGAAGAAGTGAAAGAAACCGGTGCTCAAATTCTATTAGGCAATACTTTCCACCTATGGCTACGCCCAGGACAAGATGTTATTAAGTTGCATGGGGATCTTCATGATTTTATGCAATGGCAAGGTCCAATTCTAACCGATTCAGGTGGGTTCCAAGTTTTTAGTCTTGGCGCAATGCGTAAAATTAAAGAAGAAGGCGTTCATTTTCGTAATCCAATTAACGGTGAAAAAGTTTTCTTAAGTCCTGAAAAATCGATGGAAATTCAGAACGATCTCGGTTCTGATATCGTGATGATTTTTGATGAATGTACGCCATACCCCGCTGACTGGGATTATGCCAAGACATCAATGGAAATGTCATTGCGTTGGGCGGTAAGAAGTCGCCAACGTTTTGATGAATTAAACAACAAAAATGCGTTGTTTGGCATCATTCAGGGCAGTGTTTACGAAGATTTACGTGATATTTCAGTTAAGGGGCTGGTGGAAATCGGCTTTGATGGGTACGCTGTAGGCGGCCTTGCCGTAGGCGAACCAAAAGAAGATATGCACCGTATTTTAGAGCATGTTTGTCCGCAAATTCCTGCGGACAAACCACGCTATTTAATGGGTGTTGGTAAGCCGGAAGATTTAGTTGAAGGCGTACGCCGTGGTATTGATATGTTTGACTGCGTCATGCCAACACGAAATGCACGTAATGGGCATTTATTTGTGACTAATGGCATAGTGAAAATTCGTAATGCCAAGTATAAATCGGATACATCAACCCTTGATGCCGATTGTGATTGTTATACTTGCCGTCATTATAGCCTCGCTTATTTACATCATTTAGATAAATGTAATGAAATTCTTGGTGCTAGGCTCAATACCATTCATAATTTACGCTATTATCAACGTTTAATGGCCGGTATCCGTCAAGCGATTGAAGATGGAAACTTTGAAGAGTTCGCAACAGATTTCTATCAGAAGATTGGGAAACCCCAGCCTTCGTTAAATAGGGAATGAATTTGAGTGCGAAGTGAGTCCGATATGTGTAGCATATCGGATCGGGTTGTACTTGATTATTTAAAATTGCTTTCAATAACAATGAGGGAAGTTGAATGAGTTTTTTTATTTCTGAAGCAGCGGCATCTGCAGGCGCACCAGCACAAGGTAGTCCATACACTATGGTTATCATGTTGGTCGTTTTCGCACTGATTTTTTACTTCATGATTTTACGTCCACAACAAAAACGTGCGAAAGAGCACCGTAATCTGATGTCATCAATCGCTAAAGGTGATGAAGTTTTGACGACTGGCGGTTTAATCGGACGTGTGACTAAAGTATCTGAGACAGGCTATGTTGTGCTTGAGCTGAGCGAAAATACTGAAGTAACTATCAAACGTGATTTCGTTGCTGCCGTTTTACCTAAAGGCACCATGAAAGCAATTTAATTCTGATTTTCCCGAAGGGAACTGCCGTGCTAAACCGTTATCCTTTGTGGAAGTATCTGATGTTGATCGTTGCGATCCTCATCGGTCTGCTTTACGCGCTTCCAAACCTATATGGTGAGGATCCGGCTGTTCAGATCACTGGCGTGCGGGGAACCGCCGCCAATGAACAAACGCTGATCCAAGTCCAAAAAACGTTAGAAACCGATAAAATTCAGAGCAAATCAATTTCTCTGGAAAATGGGGCTATATTAGCCCGATTCAACAACGCTGATACTCAGTTGCTTGCTCGCGAAGTTATTATGAACGCGCTGGGTGACCAGTATGTTGTTGCATTAAACCTTGCACCCGCTACACCTAAATGGTTAGAAGCTGTTGGCGGAGAGCCAATGAAGCTTGGTCTTGACCTTCGTGGTGGGGTTCACTTCCTGATGGAAGTGGATATGGACACTGCATTAGGTAAATTGCAGGAACAAAACATGGATGGTTTACGTAATGACTTGCGCCAAGCAGGGATTGCGTACTCTTCTATTCGTAAAAGCAGTGATTATAGCGTCGAAGTTCGCTTTCGTAACGCCGATGATCGCAGCTCCGCTGAGACAACACTAGCTCGTAAATATCCAGACTTAGTGTTTAGTAATGGCAGCAATAACACCATGATTGCTGTGATGACCGACGAGCGCTTACGTGAAGCTCGCAACTATGCGGTATCTCAGAATATTACTATTATTCGTAATCGTGTAAACCAATTAGGTGTTGCTGAACCTTTAGTTCAACGCCAAGGTGCAGACCGAATTGTGGTTGAATTACCGGGTATCCAAGATACTGCTCGTGCAAAAGAAATCTTAGGTGCGACGGCTACGTTGGAATTCCGTTTAGTGAATACCGGTGTAGACAGCTCTGCGGCAGAAAGTGGCCGTATTCCGGGAGATTCAGAGGTTAAATATGACCGTGAAGGGGCACCTTATGTCCTGTATAAACGCGTTATCTTAACTGGGGACCACATTACTGACTCCACGTCTGAAACAGATGAAAATGGTGCGCCACAGGTAAGTATTGGTCTTGATAGTGCGGGTGGTTCTATCATGTCTGACTTTACCCGTGATAACCAAGATAAGCTGATGGCAACGCTATTTGTCGAATATAAAGACAGTGGCAAAAAAGATGCAACAGGCCGCTCTATCTTGGTTAAAGATGAGAAAGTCATCAACGCAGCGCGTATTTCAGCGCGTTTTGGTAGCAAGTTCCGTATTACTGGCATCAATAATGGCAATGAAGCACGTCAGCTTTCATTACTATTACGTGCCGGTGCGTTGATTGCACCAATCCAAATTGTTGAAGAGCGTACAATCGGCCCAACACTCGGTATGCAAAATATCGAACAAGGTCTGAAAGCGTGTATTGCCGGTTTATTAGCCTCAATCTTATTTATGATTATTTACTATCGTAAATTTGGTCTGATTGCGAGTAGCGCCTTAATGGCAAACTTGGTGTTAATTGTGGGTGTAATGTCACTGTTACCTGGTGCAACTCTTACTATGCCTGGTATTGCAGGTATCGTTCTAACCCTTGCGGTTGCGGTCGATGCCAACGTTCTTATTAATGAACGTATTAAAGAGGAGCTGCGGAACGGGCGATCGGTTCAGCAAGCGATTAGTGAGGGTTATAAAGGCGCCTTCTCAAGTATTATTGATGCAAACTTAACGACACTGATAACTGCCATTATTCTTTATGCAGTGGGTACTGGGTCGATTAAAGGCTTTGCAATTACGACAGCTATAGGTGTCGCAACCTCTATGTTTACAGCTATTATAGGAACACGTGCAATTGTGAACCTGTTATACGGCGGTAAACGTATTAACAAGCTGTCAATTTAAGGAGCACCGTTGTGGCACAGGATTATACTGTTGAACAATTAAACTACGGCCGTAAAGTCTATGACTTTATGCGCTGGGACAACGTTGCTTTTGGTATTTCGATCATATTACTGATAGCGTCTATCGCCATTATTGGTGTTAAAGGCTTTAACTGGGGTCTCGATTTTACCGGTGGTACAGTAATTGAAATCAACTTAAGTCAGCCAGCTAATTTGGATAAAATTCGAGATAGCCTTTCGAATACGAATCATAAAGACCCGTTAATCCAAAACTTTGGTAGTAGCCGTGACATTATGATCCGTTTACCGCCAATTGAAGGCAGTGCGGGTCAAGAAGTTGGTAAAGAGATTATCACTATCATCAATACGGATGTTGATGATAAAGCAACGGTTAAGCGTATTGAATTTGTCGGGCCAAGTGTGGGTGCTGAATTGGCTCAAACAGGGGCATTGGCACTGTTAACTGCGCTTATCTGTATCTTGATTTACGTTGGGTTCCGCTTTGAGTGGCGTTTGGCGGCAGGTGCTGTATTAGCGCTTGCTCATGACGTTGTCATTACGTTGGGTATTTTGTCTCTATTCCATATAGAGATAGACATGACTATTGTGGCATCCCTGATGTCAGTTATTGGTTATTCACTTAATGACAGTATCGTCGTATCTGACCGTATTCGTGAAAACTTCCGCAAAATTCGTCGTGGTACACCATACGAAATTATGAACGTCTCTTTAACACAAACATTGAGTCGTACTATCATGACTTCGGCAACCACCTTATTGGTTGTTTTGATGCTGTATCTGTTCGGCGGCACCATGCTGGAAGGCTTCTCACTGGTTATGTTAATCGGTGTGACTATCGGTACTATCTCATCTATCTATGTTGCTTCGGCATTAGCATTGAAGATGGGCATGAAGCGTGAACACTTGATTCAAACGAAAGTCGAGAAAGAAGGTGCTGACCAAGAGTCATTACTGCCTTAGTTAAAATTTGTCTTAAATATTTGGTTGGTAGGGTAAGTAAGCCTTACCACTCGAAATATGACATACAAGCACCTTGTGAGCTCAACCTTGCAAGGTGTTTTTTGCATCATAGTAGGGTAAACTGTACCCCCGTAAATAGGATCAGGAAACGCCATGCATTGCCCATTTTGCTCAGCTGTAGATACGAAAGTGATTGACTCGCGTCTGGTTGGTGAAGGCTCTCAAGTGCGCAGACGCCGCCAGTGTCTACTTTGTCACGAACGTTTTACCACTTTTGAAGTGGCCGAACTTGTCATGCCTCGGGTAATAAAAAGCGATGAAATTCGCGAGCCTTTTGATGAAGAAAAACTCAATCGCGGCATGCAAAAAGCATTAGAAAAACGCCCCGTTAGCGCTGATGATATCGAACAGGCCATTATTTCCATCAAATCCCAGCTTCGAGCAACCGGAGAACGTGAAGTTCCTTCAAAATTAATTGGTAGCTTGGTGATGGATGAGCTCAAAAAATTAGACAAAGTTGCCTATATCCGTTTTGCCTCTGTTTATCGAAGTTTTGAAGATGTACGGGAATTTGGCGAAGAAATTGCCAAATTACAGGATTAAAACCAGATGATTGAACAAGACCGCATTTATATGGCTCGTGCATTTGAATTAGCACGAAAAGGCCGTTTTACAACCTCTCCAAACCCAAACGTTGGCTGTGTTATCGTTCTTGATGGTGTGATTGTCGGCGAAGGGTATCACCAAAAAGCAGGGGAACCCCATGCTGAGGTTCATGCTTTAAGAATGGCTGGCGATAAAGCGAAAGGGGCAACGGCCTATGTCACCCTTGAACCTTGTAGCCATCATGGTCGAACGCCACCTTGTGCTGAAGCGCTAATTAATGCAGGTGTTAGCCGAGTTGTTGCGTCGATGCAAGACCCCAATCCACAAGTTGCAGGCCGAGGCCTGTATATGCTTTCGAAAGCGGGTATCGAAACTGCAACCAATCTTTTATTAGAGGATGCCGAAGCCATTAATCGCGGTTTCTTAAAGCGTATGCGAACTGGGTTCCCTTATATTCAATTGAAGCTTGCTGCCTCGTTAGATGGCAAAACAGCCCTTGAATCGGGGGAAAGTAAGTGGATCACTAGTCCTGCGGCAAGACAAGATGTTCAAGCATTACGCGCTGAAGCCAGTGCTATCCTCAGTACCAGTAATACGGTTATTGCAGATGACCCATCATTAACAGTACGTTGGAATGAACTACCCAAAGATATACAGCAAGTTTATCCAGAAGAACAACTACGCCAGCCCATTCGAATTGTATTAGACAACCACAATCGTGTTACGCCAGAACATAAAGTCACTCAACTTGATGGTGAGTGTTGGCTTGTGCGTTCCAAGCTGGATGAAAATGCGGCTTGGCAAGGTCAGGTTGAGCAAATTGCTATTCTTGCTGATGACAAAGGGATAGATTTAGTTGTTCTAATGATGCAGCTTGCAAAGCGAAATGTGAATAGTATCTGGGTTGAAGCTGGTGCTAAGCTTGCGGGTTCATTATTAAAGCTGGGATTAGTCGATGAGTTGATCGTCTACATTGCCCCTAAGTTACTCGGTGATAATGCCCGTGGTTTAGTCGATTTTCCTGCGCTGAGTGCATTATCGGATGCGCCAAAATTTGAATTTACCGAAGTAATAAAAGTTGGTGATGACCTGCGAGTCAGACTTCGTCCTATAGGGTAAATGTGTTTTTTTGGCGGTTTGCCGAAAATCACTCATACAGTTGATGAAAGAATGTGATAAAATCCGCGCCCCGCGGGTTATAATTAATATTAAAGGAAGACTATGAACGTAATTAAAGGTGTTGTTGCTGCGCCAAAAGCGCGTGTTGCCATCGCTATCGCTCGTTTTAATAACTTTATTAATGATAGTCTGCTAGACGGTGCGATTGATGCGCTAGAGCGTATTGGCCAAGTCTCTCAAGACAATATCACCGTTGTATGGGTTCCAGGTGCCTATGAACTGCCATTAGCAGTGAAAGCGCTTGTTGAAACGAATAAATACGATGCTGTTATTGCATTAGGTACGGTTATTCGTGGTGGCACCGCTCACTTCGAATTTGTTGCTGGCGAATGTAGTTCTGGGCTTTCTAGTGTTGCACTGAACAGCAATGTACCCGTGACATTTGGCGTGTTAACCACTGAAAATATCGAGCAAGCTATTGAGCGTGCAGGTACTAAAGCGGGTAACAAAGGCGCTGAAGCTGCATTAACCGCATTAGAAATGATTAATGTTATTACGGCTATAAAAGGCTGATAGATACATTTCATACATTGCGTTGCCTATATAACGCTAACTAAGTATGCAGTGTATTGTTTTTTAATTTAAGGGGAATCTTGTGAAACCTGCTGCTCGTCGCCGCGCTCGTGAGTGTGCTGTACAGGCCATCTATTCTTGGCAATTATCCGGTAATCCAATTGCCGATGTGGAATATGAATTTATCGCCGAACAGGACATGTCAGACGTAGACGTGAAATATTTTCGTGAACTGATATCGGGTGTTGCGAATAATGCCATTAAACTTGATCAACTGATGAGCCCGTATCTGTCTCGCCAGCTTGAAGAGTTAGGTCAGGTAGAAAAAGCTATTTTACGCGTTTCTATGTATGAACTTAGCTATCGCCAAGATGTACCTTTTAAAGTCGCAATCAATGAAGGTATTGAGCTTGCGAAAGTATTTGGTGCGGAAGATAGCCATAAATTTGTTAATGGTGTGCTAGATAAAGCCGCGCCCGCAGTTCGTAGTAAAAAATAAAAAATTCAGGGTTCCCTCCTGTAATACGACAGTTGTAATTGGTAGGCTGGGTTCCAGTCTACCAATATACTCATCATGTTTTGGGTTATCGTTGTGTTGGCTATATCCTACAACCCGAATTATTTAGAGTATAATTTATTCGTTTCGTTTAAAACGAAAATAGTTATAGCGAAAATGGAAAATCTACCATGTCATATGGCGAATTTGACCTCATCGCGCGTTTTTTTAATCGTCAAACGACAAACCGACGTGATGTAAACATCGGTATTGGTGATGACTGTGCGTTGATGACTATCCCTGAAAAACAGCAGCTTGCTGTGAGTACCGATACTTTAGTTTCTGGTATTCATTTCCTACCTGATATATCCCCCGCAGACCTTGCCTATAAATCACTGGCATCAAATTTAAGCGATCTTGCTGCGATGGGCGCTGATCCTGCTTGGGTTTCTCTGGCGATCACCTTGCCAAGTATTGATTGTGAGTGGCTAGCCGCATTCAGTGATAGTTTATTTGAACAGCTTAATTATTATGGAATGCAACTGATTGGCGGTGACACAACACGTGGCCCGATGAGCCTGACTTATACGGTTCATGGCTTAGTGCCGACGGGGAAGGCATTATCCCGCGCTGGAGCGCGTAATGGCGACTGGATTTATGTTACTGGAACATTAGGTGATAGTGCCGCAGGACTTGCTATACTTCAGGATAGATTGTATCCAGCTAATGCGGAACATCAAGCGTGGTTAGTCGGTCGTCATTTACGCCCTCAAGCCCGTATTTTGCAAGGTCAAGCATTGAGAAACTTAGCCTCATCAGCTATCGATATTTCTGATGGTTTAGTATCGGATCTCAATCATATACTTAAAGCGAGTGGTTGTGGCGCACGTATTAATTTGGATGCATTACCTCAATCAGAGGCATTAAAGCAAAGTTGCTCGGTGGATCAAGCTCGTCTGTGGTCATTGAGTGGTGGTGAAGATTATGAACTTTGCTTTACTGTGCCTGAGATGAACCGAGGTGCGCTAGAAATGGCATTAGCACATACGGGCTCAGGCTTTACCTGCATAGGTCAGATAAAACCGCAGTCAGAAGGGATCAGTTACTTTTGCAATAACCAAGCAGTCGATGTCAATCTAAAAGGTTTTGATCATTTTGTTTTGGAAGGTGTCTAATGGCAAGTGCGCAAGAAAAAGCAGAAGCGAAGAAACGGTTAGACATGCGCAACCCGTGGCACATTCTGGCGACGGGTTTTGGTAGCGGCTTATCGCCTATAGTGCCTGGAACGATGGGGTCGCTCGCGGCGATCCCTTTTTGGTTATTGATGGCCAGAATGCCCATATGGAGTTGCTGGGTCATTATTATTGTTGGTTTTTGGATTGGCTGCCTAATTTGTCAACGAACTTCTGATGATATGAAAATTCATGACCATGGCAGTATTGTGTGGGATGAGTTTATTGGTATGTGGATAACCTTGATGGCTATCCCAGCCATCAGCATGGAATGGGTACTTACCGGCTTTTTTATTTTCCGCATCTACGATATGTGGAAGCCATGGCCAATCCGTATTTTTGATCGTAAAGTCGGCGGCGGATTTGGCATCATGATCGATGACATTATTGCGGCAATTTTTGCCTACGTCACCATTTGGCTGTTAGTGTGGTATGATTTGATGCCCTTTTCGGCAAACTAGCGATACTCGTCATACTTCACGCTGTGGCGGTGCGGCTGCACGGGTCACATACTGGTGTATGCTCCCCGAGACATCCTTATTTGCCGCCTTGCCACAACACGAATTATTTAGAGTTTCACGCTGTTATGCTATAACGCTATATTGCTTATTGCTTATTTCGGCTAATACTCATCACCGATGTTTGCGCTAGGGTTAACCCTTTGGTTTCTGGTGCAAATAATATCGAAACAACCAACCCAAGCAAAGAAACGCCTGCCCCCATTAACATCACACTATTGATACCATACTCGCTGATAAACATCGGTAAGGCACAGGTTGAAAAAATAGTTCCGATACGGCTGATAGACATAATAACGCCGACTGCGGATGCACGGATATCGGTTGGAAATAGCTCATTAGGGTAAAGCCATTGTAAAATGCCGGGGCCACCAGAGAAAAAAGCATAGATAGCAAACATGGTAATGACTAATAAAATGCCGAGGTTGGAAAATAGCCCAAGCGTGGCGAGTGCCATGGTCATGATGGCAAAACTACCAATCAATAGCGGACGCCGACCCATTTTATTTAGCCAATACATGGCAGGAACACAACCTAACATAAAGAATAAGCTGATGACTACATTACCGAGCGCGGCGCTTTTTCCTTGATCCCAACCGAGCAGCCCAACAATTTGGGGGCCAAAGGTATAGATGGCAAACATAGGAATAACTTGGCAAGTCCAAATAGTGGCGGTAAATAAAACAAAAGAAAAATGACGTTTATTAAACAGTTGGCGAAAATAGGTTTTCTGTTGTGCTTCCGCTTCGAATATCACCGGTTGACCGAATAATTTGGTCATCATGGCTTGGCACTCTTTAACTCGACCTTTGCGCATTAGCCACAACGGTGATTCAGGTAAGTCAAAGCGACCAATCAAAATCACAATACAAGGAATAACTGCACTACCTAGCATCCAGCGCCAGCCGTCTTCCACATCATACAATGCATAACCGACGAGGTTGGCACAAGTCGCCCCAACATACCACATAGCCGCAATAAACCCGACGGCAAATGCCCGTTGTTTAGTATTGGAAAATTCGGTGATCATTGAGGTGGCGATAGGGTAGTCTGCACCAATCACGATACCGATTAAAAAGCGCATAATAAGTAGCTGAAATGGCGTCGAGACAAACATGGTTGCAACGGAAATGATACCGATAGCCAAGATATCGATTAAGAACATTTTTCGGCGACCAACTTGGTCACAAATATAACCGAATAACGATGTACCAATAAATAAACCGGCGAGTGTCGCTGCGCCCAATAGACCGATCCACTCACTGTCTAAACTGAGTAGTGGGGTTAATTGCTCTAAGGCGACACCAATCAGGACCAGTACGTAGCCATCAAGAAAGGGCCCACCACTGCCCCACAACATAATTCGGCGATGTACGGATGAGAACTGAATATCATCAAAATTTTTCGCTTGCATGCTATATCCCTGAATTAGCCTAGACGAATCAATATGCCCCCCGAAGCGGTTAAGCTCCGAGAGTGAATGTCTAGTCAATCAGCCGTAACGAAATTCAATACCGAAGGTGCCCCGTGGGTATTCCCATTTTTCTAAAGCACTGTCTAGCCCAAGAATGCGGCATGTTCCACATTCAAGGCAGCCGGCATAATCGAACCGAACGGTACCGTCATCTTGTTTTTTATATAAACCCGCAGGGCAAGCTTTGGTTAATATTTCCAGAACTTGCATATCAGGATGTTGTTTTATAACAATATGTGGATTTTCTTCGTCAACATTGAATTTATTAATACCTAGTTTGACGTCCACGTTAACTGGCGTACTCATATCGCTCTCACTCCCTTTATGCCATCTTTAAGTAGGTTCATGAAACCAACACGTTTTGCATGCATCATCATCGTTTTACGCAGAGGTATTGGGGCAGCGTCTGAAATAGTGAACAGTTTTTTCGCAATTCCTACCGCCATTTGTGGGTAGTCAGAAAACATCCGCGGATTATCCAAGAAGTCCGGCATTCTTTGGTAGGCTTTCATGTCTCGCAGAGGGCCTTCATTGAGGCGTGTCAGGTATTCACTCAAACCTTGTTTTGAAAAATCCTCTTTCTTCATCGCGTTAAGTACTGTATTGGCAGCCGCTTCACCTGATGCAACAGCTAAATCCATCCCTCGGATGGTAAAGCCTAAATTCATGCACATTCCGGCTGCATCACCAGCGATTAATACCCCATCACGTACCAGCTCCGATTGCATTTTTAATCCGGCTTCAGGAACAACGTGTGCGGCATATTCAATCATTTTTCCGCCCTCAATAAGCGGGGCGACAACAGGGTGTTGTTTGAAGTCTTCTAACATTTGAGGCACCGATTTTTTTGCCTCTTTGATATGATGTAGACCGCAAACTAATCCTAGAGAAATGGTGGAGTCGTTGGTGTATAAAAAGCCTCCCCCCATTAATCCATCGGTTGGCGAACCGGCAAATAGCCATGCTACACCTTCGTTACCTTGTAGGTTAAAGCGGTTCTGTAGAACATCTTTTGGCAGTTCTATCAGCTCTTTAACACCGACGGCGACATGTTCTGGATTAACGGGTTTGGTCATGCCCAACTGCTCTGCTAATAAAGAATTCACACCATCAGCCAGAATGACTACTTTGGCCTCTAGGATGTCACCATCTGCCTCAACACCAACAACTTTACCTTCACGTTCGACGAGTTTGTCTACGCGGATCCCTGTGATGCATTGCGCCCCTGCATTTTCAGCTTGTTCGACTAACCATGGGTCAAGCTTTCCTCTTAATACTGACCAAGAGGTCTCATCTGGGTTTTGCTCCATTCCATTTTGGTAATCGACTGTAACCGCGCCCGTTTCTGTCATAAATGACAGTTTTTCACGGGTGATCATGCGCTCTATTGGGGCTTGTTGTGTAAAGCCGGGAATGATCCGTTCAAGGCTGTGAGCATACATTCGTCCACCAGAGACGTTTTTTCCACCCGCACAGTTTCCTCTTTCAATTAGGAGAACTTGGGCACCTTCACGGGCAAGAACAAGTGCAGCAACCGAGCCAGCAAGACCAGCGCCTACAATGATTGCATCAAAAATATCATCGGACATAGTTTCTCCAAAGCTTAACGAAACAGTGGGGAGTCATCGTGGATAATTCCCGACTGCTTTATGTTTACTTAGCTAATTGACGGGTTAATTCAGGGAGAATTTTGAATAAATCCCCGACGATCCCATAATCTGCAAATTGAAAAATAGGCGCATTTTTGTCTTTGTTAATTGCAACAATGTACTGTGCGCCATTTGCACCGACCATATGTTGAATTTGACCTGAAATACCAACAGCAAGATATAATTCAGGTTTTAACATTAGGTTGGAAATTCCAACATAACGCTCGTGCTCCATCCATTTTTCATTTTCGGCAACAGGACGAGAACAGGCGATTTCAGCACCAATAGCGTTTGCCAATTCTTTCGCGACAGCAATATTTTCTTGGCTGCCGATACCTCGACCAACACTGACAACAAGACGCGCTTTATCTAATTCAACGGAGTTACCTGCTTTTTTCTGAATCGAGGTACGTATGACAGATTGTTTTGGTTCCAGCCATTTCGCAGTTTGAGCTGCTTCATTACGTGATGTATCACTTGGTGCGGCATCGAATGTACCGGTTGTGGCAGTAACAATGGAAAAGGTTGTGTTTAATGTTTCATCACCGAATGCGAGACCACCATAAACCATATGCTTAACAACGACAGAACCTGATTCAATAACAAGGCTTGCCGCATCATTAGAAACGGCAGATTGCAGCCTTGCACCTAATCGTGCAGCAAGTAGTTTGCCTCGGCGTGTGTTAGGTAATAACAATAAACCCACATCACCATGCTGTTTGATCGTCGCGACAATGGTATCTGCATAGTCTTCAATAATGCGGTTGTCAGGTTTACCTGTTAACTGAAAAACCTGTGTTGCACCAAGTTGAAATGCTTGTGTGGATTGTGCTTCATCCAGTGCGAGAACATTAACTTGCTCACCTAAAGTCAGTGCACCACCTACGAGTTCTGCTAAGCGAGAAGTTGCATCACTGAATACCCAAACTGTTGATAATTTGCTCATAACGCCCCCGATTAATTAATGATTTTTCTAAGATGTTCAGCGAATTGCGCAACTTGCTCGTCCCCATCACCTTCAATGATGATGCGCTGACGCACTTTTTGTTTTGGTGCAGCAATAGATTGTGTAGACAAGGCGGTGATATCACTTAGGTTGATATCGGCGAGTGTCCAAGCCTGAACGGGTTTCTTCGCTGCACCGAGAATGGCTTTCATTGATGGGATAACTGGCACATTAATATCGGAAGTCACTGCAATAATCGCAGGTAACGTAATGGATAAAGTTTCAATTTCATTTTCAAGTTCACGCTCGACAACGATTGTATCGGGTGTGATGGAGACAATTTTCTTAATGCCATTAATGGCTGGAATTTGAAGCTCTTCACCGACTAAGATACTGACTTGCTGAGCATTTAAATCGGCAGAACCATCGCCACAAATAATCAGGTCAAAACCCACTTTTTTGGCTGCTGCGCTAATGGCTACGGCACTTTGGTGAGGAAGGGCGTGTTCGAGTTGGTCATCAATGACAACGATTAATTCATCGGGGCCACGAGATAATACATCTTTGCGGCCTTTCATATTGGTGAGTGCTTTTCCACCAACGCTTAATGCAATAACTTGACTATCAGACTGCTGCGCTTTTAATTGATTCGCAGTTTCAATGGCATTTAAATCATATTGGCTAATTTTAGTGTCTGCACGTGAAAAATCTAAACAGCCATCTGTAGCATTGACAATAATATCCTGTTCATCTGGAACCGATTTGTAGCATGTAATTATCTTCATTACATCTCCTGAAATATATTTAATAGATATGACTGCTAAAATTTAAAATACTTGTGGTATGGATTGATTAGGGTTTCGGAATATATAAGTACCATAACTTAGACATTTAAAAATAAAACCTAAGTCACCAATATTGAAAACCTTAAATTAAAACCTGTTTAAGTTTGCATGTTGATAGACTACTCACCAATATTGTAAAAATCATTAACTTAGCGCTTAAATGTCCAATAATGCTACCGCAATCACCAATACTGAAGTCTATTATTAACACAACCGTTACAATAATTATTATCTAACTGTATTTAAAGGTAATTGTTGTTTTTTAAAATAAAGAAATAGTAACAATTGTTTATCACGAATAATATTGTGACCTTAATAACAGAATTGTTTATGGCTAGCCGACATTATTTTAATAGTTATTGAATTATTAATTAATTAAATTGATTTAAATATAATAGTAAATAAGTGGTGGGGTGTTGAGAATAATATCTATTTAAACGCTATTACACGAATGTTAAATATTTATTATTTTAAAGCTTATATATTAAAGATAATAAATTGGAATCGACCTATGAGCAAAGAAAATAAAAAGGTAGGAATAGAACCCAAGGTTTTTTTTCCGCCATTGATTATTGTCGGACTATTGTGTTGGCTAACGGTACGTGACTTAGATGCCTCGAATGCCGTTATCAACGATGTTTTTAGTTATGTCACCAATGTCTGGGGATGGGCTTTTGAATGGTATATGGTCATCATGTTTGGTGGCTGGTTTTGGTTAATATTAGGCCCTTACGCTAAAAAACGCCTGGGTGAAGAAAAACCTGAGTTTAGCCGAGCAAGTTGGATTTTCATGATGTTCGCATCTTGTACTTCCGCTGCGGTGCTTTTTTGGGGCTCAATTGAAATTTATTACTATGTTTCAGCGCCGCCCTTTGATTTTGAACCCTACTCGAATCAAGCCAAAGGTATTGGTCTAGCCTATAGCTTATTCCATTGGGGACCATTGCCTTGGGCAACTTATAGCTTCTTAACCGTTGCATTTGGCTACTTCTTCTTTGTACGTAAAATGGATGTTATTCGACCAAGTAGTACATTGGTTCCGCTGGTGGGTGAAAAACACGTTAACGGCTGGTTCGGCACGATTGTTGATAACTTTTATCTGGTTGCATTGATATTAGCAATGGGAACCAGCTTGGGGCTTGCCACACCGTTAGTTACTGAATGTATTCAATATTTATTTGGTATTCCCCATACCCTAGCACTGGATGCGATCATTATTTTCTGTTGGATAATATTGAATGCGATTTGCGTTGCCTTTGGACTGCAAAAAGGGGTGAAAATTGCCAGTGATGTGCGTAGTTATCTCAGTTTCTTAATGCTTGGATGGGTGGTAATCGTGGGTGGCGCAAGTTTTATGGTCAACTACTTTACGGACTCTATCGGAACATTAATGATGTATATGCCGCGTATGCTGTTCTATACAGACCCTATCGGCAAAGGCGGATTCCCACAAGGTTGGACGGTATTTTACTGGGCTTGGTGGGTTATCTATGCCATTCAAATGTGTATTTTCCTCGCCCGTATTTCCAAAGGCCGTACTGTTCGTGAATTGTGTATCGGTATGGTGGCAGGACTCACTGCCGGAACAACATTGATTTGGACAATCTTAGGCAGTAACACGCTGCAATTAATTGATAAAGATTTAATTAACATTCCTAAACTGATTGATGAGTTCGGCGTTCCCCGCGCCATCATTGAAACATGGGCCGCTTTACCTTTGAGCACTGTCACAATTTGGGGCTTCTTCATCCTCTGCTTTATTGCCACCGTCACACTGATTAACGCTTGTTCATACACTCTTGCTATGTCGACTTGTCGCGCAGTGAAAGACGGTGAAGAACCGCCGTTGTTAGTGCGTATTGGTTGGTCTGTCTTAGTCGGTGTTATCGGTATTGTGTTACTGGCTTTAGGTGGATTGAAACCGATTCAAACCGCAATCATTGCCGGAGGATGCCCACTTTTTTTCGTCAACATCATGGTCACGCTCTCCTTCATTAAAGATGCAAAAGTGCATTGGAAGGATGACTAACTAATTTATTTAGAAACAACATTTAAGAGGTTATTGATATGGATTTTAGATTGAATGATGAGCAGGAGCTATTTGTCGCAGGGGTTGGCGAATTAATGGCCAGTGAAAACTGGGAAAGCTACTTTGCTGAATGTGACCGTGACAGTAAGTATCCTGAACGCTTTGTGAAAGCGTTGGCGGATATGGAAATCGATAACCTGCTGATCCCAGAAGAGCACGGCGGTTTAGAGGCAGGGTTCATTACCGTTGCGGCTATCTGGATGGAGCTTGGTCGTCTTGGTGCGCCGACCTATGTGCTTTATCAATTACCGGGCGGTTTTAATACTGTGCTTAGAGAAGGGACGCAAGAGCAAATTGATAAAATTATGGCATTCCGTGGTACGGGTAAACAGATGTGGAACTCGGCAATTACTGAGCCGGGTGCTGGTTCTGACGTGGGTAGCTTACAAACTAACTACACGCGTCGTGATGGCAAAGTGTACCTAAACGGTAGCAAATGTTTTATCACCAGTAGTGCTTACACCCCTTATGTGGTGGTGATGAGCCGTGATGCAAGCTCGCCGGATAAACCGATTTTCACTGAATGGTTTGTGGATATGAGCAAACCGGGCATCAAAGTGAATAAGCTTGAAAAACTGGGTCTGCGTATGGATAGCTGCTGCGAAATCACGTTTGATAACGTAGAGCTTGATGAAAAAGACATGTTTGGTCGCGAAGGTAACGGGTTTAATCGTGTGAAAGAAGAGTTTGACCACGAACGCTTCCTTGTTGCCCTTACTAACTATGGGACGGCGATGTGTGCATTTGAAGATGCGGCGCGTTATGCAAACCAACGTGTCCAATTTGGTGAAGCCATCGGTCGTTATCAATTAATCCAAGAAAAATTTGCCCATATGGCGATCAAGCTCAATTCAATGCGCAACATGTTATACGAAACTGCATGGAAGAGTGACAACGGTTTGATCACTTCGGGTGATGCGGCTATGTGTAAATACTTCTGTGCTAATGCAGCATTTGAAGTTGTGGACTCTGCGATGCAGGTACTTGGTGGCGTAGGGATTGCGGGGGAACACCGGATTTCACGCTTCTGGCGTGACTTGCGTGTGGATCGTGTATCTGGCGGTTCTGACGAAATGCAAATACTGACCTTAGGTCGAAGTGTTCTTAAACAGTATCGTTAGAAACGGGATTGTCGTTGATTGATCCTCTGAAAATTTCAGGGGATCAACAGAGACACTAAATAGTTCAAGCAACAAGCTATTTGAATTATTTAGCGTCGAGTTTCACAGGAGATTTTTCATGGCTGACCATTTACCAATGCCCCAGTTTGGACCGTTGTCAGGGGTAAAAGTTGTTTTTTCAGGAATTGAAATTGCAGGCCCTTTTGCCGGACAAATGTTTGCTGAATGGGGTGCAGAAGTTATCTGGATAGAGAATGTCGCATGGGCGGATACTATCCGAGTGCAACCGAACTACCCACAACTATCACGCCGTAATTTACGCGCACTTTCCCTCAATATCTTCAAAGATGAAGGGCGCGAAGCGTTTCTTAAATTAATGGAAACCACAGATATCTTTATCGAAGCGAGTAAAGGCCCAGCCTTTGCACGTCGAGGTATCACCGATGAAGTGCTTTGGCAGCATAACCCAAAACTGGTCATTGCTCACTTATCCGGTTTTGGCCAGTATGGCGACCCGCAATACACCAATCTTGCCGCTTACAACACCATTGCGCAGGCTTTCAGTGGCTATCTTATCCAAAATGGCGATAAAGACCAGCCAATGCCGGCTTTCCCTTATACCGCTGATTACTTCTCAGGGATGACGGCTACTACGGCAGCATTAGCTGCACTGTATAAGGTACGAGAAACCGGGAAAGGCGAAAGTATTGATATTGCCATGTACGAAGTGATGCTACGCATGGGGCAATATTTCATGATGGACTATTTCAATGGCGGCGAAGTATGCCCGCGGATGACCAAAGGGAAAGACCCTTATTACGCAGGATGCGGTTTATATCGCTGTAATGATGGTTATATCGTGATGGAAATTGTCGGTATCACACAGGTTCAAGAAATTTTTAAAGATATCGGTCTTGCCCACTTACTTGGAACCCCTGAAATCCCAGAAGGAACGCAGTTAATTCACCGTGTTGAGTGCCCATATGGCCCATTGGTTGAAGAAAAACTCGATGAATGGTTAGGGGCTCGTTCAATGGAAGATGTGCTGGCAAGGCTCACTGAGCTGAATATCGCCAGCGCCAAAGTCTTGACCATTCCTGAACTTGAAAGTAATCCACAATACATTGTACGTGAATCGATTACCGAGTGGCAGACCATGGATGGGCGTAGCTGTAAAGGGCCTAACGTAATGCCAAAATTCAAAAATAATCCAGGAAAAATTTGGCGCGGTATGCCATCACACGGTATGGATACCACAGAGATTCTAAAAAATATTGGCTATAACGAAGACGAAATTAAGGGGTTAGTCGACAAAGGGCTAGCCAAAATTGTTGAGTAATTGAATGGATAGTCAAGCCAATGTGCTATTGGTCTGTTTATCCATCAGGGAAATGATGGGATAACAATTAATGGATGTAATCGGTAAGCAAAATTTGCGTCAGATGTGGGATGATCTTGCTCAAACCTATCAAACTAAAAAGGCGCTTATATTTGAATCCTGCGAAGGACATGTGCGTGAATTTAGCTATTTAGAGATGAATGAGCAAATTAATCGCACCGCAAATCTCTTTTTGGCCTATGGCATAAAAAAAGGCGATAAGGTTGCATTACATCTCGATAATTGCCCTGAATTTTTCTTTTGCTGGTTTGGATTGGCAAAAATAGGGGCGATCATGGTGCCTGTCAATGCGCGGTTTAGGTACGAAGAAAGTGCTTGGATCATGCAAAATTGTCAGGCGCGAATGGTTGTCACTCGACCGCATTTTGCCGACATTTATCAACGTATTTTAGATGATAATGACACGATACTTGAGCATATCTTTCTGATTTCTAATACCCCGGTTGCATGTAATCAGCAGGTATCAGACTTTGTTCGCCAACAAGCCGAACATGAGGCTGATTTATTGCACAAAGTCGAATTACATGTTGAAGATACAGCGGAAATCTTGTTTACCTCAGGCACAACCTCAAAACCTAAAGGGGTGATCATCACCCACTATAACCTGCGATTTGCAGGGTATTACTCCTCTTGGCAATGTGCACTGCGTTCAGATGATATCTATCTCACTGTCATGCCTGCATTCCACATTGATTGCCAATGCACCGCATCCTTGGCGGCATTTTCGGTCGGTGCCACATTTGTCATGCTAGAAAAATACAGCGCTCGGCGTTTCTGGCAACAAATTGTGAAATATCAAGCCACGGTAACTGAATGCATTCCCATGATGATCCGCACCTTACTCAGTCAGCCAATTGCAGATAATGAAAAAGCCCATCGTTTACGGGAAGTGTTGTTTTATCTCAATTTGAGTGATGAAGAGAAAGATCAGTTTATGGAACGCTTCGGTGTGGAACGGCTACTGACTTCGTATGGCATGACGGAAACGATTGTCGGTTTAATTGGTGATAGACCTGGTGATAAACGGCGCTGGCCTTCCATTGGTCGCCCCGGTTTTTGCTATCAAGCACAAATTAGAGATAGAAAAAACCAGCGCGTAGAGACTGGCGTGATTGGCGAACTTTGCGTAAAAGGTGAGCGCGGTAAAACCTTATTCAAAGAATATTTCAATAATCCTGAAGCGACGGAAAAAGCCTTTGATAGTGAGGGGTGGATGCACACTGGGGATTTTGCTTATCAGGATGATGACGGTTTTTTCTATTTTGTGGATAGAAGCAGCAATATGATCAAGCGCTGCGGGGAAAATGTTTCGTGCAGTGAAATTGAAAATATCATTGCGTCGCACCCTGCAATTATTGATGTTGCGGTAATTGGTGTTGCTGATGAAATCCGCGATGAAGCGATTAAGGCATTTATTGTGTTGGAAGAGGGGGAAACGCTAACTCAGGAAGAATTTTTTGCATTTTGTGAAAAACAGATGGCGAAATTCAAAGTGCCATCATGGGTTGAAGTTCGTCAGGATTTACCCCGCAACTGCTCTGGGAAAGTGCTCAAAAAACATCTGAAATAATCACATTAACTTATTTTAGTTATGGAAGGGTTAAATTATGAGTGGATCTTTAAAAATTACACGTAATGGTGCAATACTGGAAATTGTCCTCGATAGACCCAAAGCCAATGCGATTGATGCAAAAACAAGCTTTGAAATGGGTGAGGTCTTTTTGAATTTTAGGGATGATCCAACACTGAGGGTTGCTATTATTACTGGCGCCGGAGAACGTTTCTTTTCCGCCGGTTGGGATCTAAAATCCGCCGCTGAAGGTGAAGCCCCTGATGCAGATTTTGGCCCAGGTGGCTTTGCAGGATTAACCGAAATTTTTAATCT
The DNA here is from genome assembly GCF_001655055.1 of Providencia heimbachae ATCC 35613. Classification (GTDB taxonomy): domain Bacteria; phylum Pseudomonadota; class Gammaproteobacteria; order Enterobacterales; family Enterobacteriaceae; genus Providencia; species Providencia heimbachae. The sequence goes on from NZ_LXEW01000039.1 coordinate 40,083, forward strand.
TAACAAGCCGGTTATTGCCGCAGTCAATGGTTATGCTTTTGGTGGTGGCTTTGAACTTGCGCTGGCTGCCGATATGATTATCTGCTCTGAAAATGCCAGCTTTGCCCTACCAGAAGCGCAATTAGGTATTGTACCTGATAGCGGCGGTGTATTGCGTTTACCTAAAATTGTGCCTGCGCCAATCGTCAATGAAATGGTGATGACAGGAAGACGCATGGATGCACAGGAAGCATTACGTTGGGGGGTTGCTAATGCCGTTGTTCCTGCCGAACAATTGATGGAAAAAGCACGAGAACTCGCCGAAAAAATTACGCAAAGTGCTCCTCTCGCCGTTGCTGCACTAAAAGAAATTTTCCGTGCAACGGCAGAGTTATCTGTTGAAGAGGGATATAACCTAATGCGTAGTGGTATTTTGACAAACTATCCTGCTGTCCTACACTCTGATGATGCAACGGAAGGACCTCTCGCATTTTCTGAAAAAAGAGAGCCAAACTGGAAAGGACGTTAATGTTGGCTAAAAGTAGGAGGGGTTGTGAGCTTTTATGCATTTGAAGGTGTTATTCCGGTTGTACATCCAACGGCTTATGTTCATCCGTCAGCGATTATCATTGGTGATGTCATCATCGGAGAAGGCGTATTTATTGGGCCAAATGCCTCGCTACGCGGTGATTATGGGCGCTTAATTATTGAAAAAGGTGCCAATGTGCAAGATGGCTGCATCATGCATGGGTACAGTGGTGTCGAAACTATTATCCGTGAATGTGGCCATATCGGGCACGGTGCCATACTTCATGGCTGTATTATTGGGCGCGATACATTAATTGGTATGCACAGTGTAATTATGGATGGTGCTGTAATTGGTGATGAATGCATTGTTGCGGCTATGAGCTTTGTTAAAGCGGGCTTTAAAGGGGAGACAAGGCAGCTTCTGGTGGGAAGTCCTGCACGATATTTGCGTAATGTGACGGATGAAGAGCTACATTGGAAACAATTAAATACCAAGGAATACCAAGATTTAGCCGGACGATACCATCAAGGTTTAGCGGAAACGGTACCATTAACTGAGATTGAACCGAATCGCCCACAACTTACCGGAACGACAGACGTTAAACCGAAAGGGCAGTGAATATCGAGCTCGTATTTAGCGAATAATAAACGCAGGTTAATCCCCTGCGTTTATTTATAATGTTAATAATTAACGTCGCTGCGCTTTTGATAGCATCCATTGCCATTTCTGTGCTTGATTAAATTCACTCGGGGGCACTGCCGCCATTTTAGCTGGGGAACTCAATGTGACTTTTTCAGCTTGATAGCCTCTGAGCCTAGAATAGAGCTGATTATCAATCCGTGTGACTTTGATTAATCTTTGGCACTGACATCCTCTACCGGATAATTTATTTGGGATCATTTTAACTTCGCATTGGATTTCAGCAACATCCGATAGAATATAAGAAACAATATTAACTGCATTCGGATGCGGAATATCAAAGTTATTAGATATTTCTCTTGCGGTTGTCCAGCGGTCTTGTTTCAAGACCCAATTTGCAATAGTTAAGTACAAGGGTTCGTTAATATATTGTCCACACATAAGCACTCCCAAATCTAATAATTAATTTCTTTTAAATAAAGAGTAAAGATATGCTAATTGTAATTTTAATAGAGACTGATTGTTCTTTATTTATTAAACAAGAAAATAAATATATAGATTAATTAAGACCTGGTTAAAATTGTTAAATTAATATCATAGTTATTTATGGATAGTCATTGTTTAGTAAAAATACTAATTAAATTAATATCGTGCCTAGTCATCTTGTCGATTTCGTCAGCGTGAGCCATGACCAAATTTAGATAAAAGACAGTGATACAGTTCATACTAATAGATTTAAAAATAATTTGCATGTGTTTATTTGAATTATTTACAATAGAGCTATTTACGTATTTTGAATCCATAGTAAGGGTAATTGAAGGATAATATAATAAAAATAGGCTGATGTGAGGTTTTATAATTAAATGATATTGAGATACATTTATAATGTAAATTAAATAGCTTCAAAGTTATATCTGTTAAATATAAAAAAGGTTAAAAATAAGAAATGACATTAATGATAGGATGGGTAGGCATTACGGTAAGTAATGCCTAGTTAAAAAATTTATTTCGCTAGATAAGTATTTATCGATTTGATAATACCCACGGTGTCTAGCCCAAGCTCGGCAATTAACTCTTCTTGACTACCTTGTGAAATAAAGAAGTCAGGTAAACCGAGGTTTAGTACAGGCAGGATCTTTTTCTGGTGCATTAAAAACTCGTTAACACCACTACCCGCACCACCCATGATGGCGTTCTCTTCTAATGTCACAATCAATTCGTGACTATTAGCCATTTGAAGAATTAATTCTTCATCAAGTGGTTTAACAAATCGCATATCGACGACCGTTGCATTTAATTGCTCGGCAGCTTCTAAAGCATGGCTGAGCAATGTGCCAAAGCATAAGATAGCGATTTTCTCACCTTGGCGACGAATAACCCCTTTACCGATTGGAAGTGGTGATAATGGTTGCAGCTCAGCGCCTGTACCTGTACCGCGAGGGTAACGAACTGCGGTTGGCCCTTCTTGGTAATGATATCCGGTATGAAGCATTTGGCGGCACTCATTCTCATCACTCGGAGCCATGATTACCATGGTTGGAATACAGCGTAAGAATGAAATATCAAATGAGCCTTGGTGAGTTTGACCATCAGCACCGACAATTCCCGCACGGTCGATAGCAAACATCACCGGCACTTTTTGAATAGCCACATCGTGGATCAGTTGGTCATAACCACGCTGTAAAAATGTTGAATAAATGGCGACAATAGGCTTATAACCCCCAATCGCTAAGCCTGCAGCAAAAGTGACTGCATGCTGCTCAGCAATGGCCACATCAAAGTATTGGTCTGGATACTCTTTTGAAAAGCGTACCATTCCTGAACCTTCACGCATTGCTGGCGTAATCGCCATCAGTTTGTCGTCATCTTTCGCTTCTTCACACAACCAATCACCAAAAATTTTTGAGAATGTTGGGCCTGTTTCTTTACTCTTTGGCAGGGCAAAAGTACTGGGATCAAATTTAGGTACTGCGTGCCAACTAATCGGGTCTTTTTCTGCTGGCTCATAGCCTCGACCTTTTTTGGTCATAATATGCAGAAATTGAGGACCTTTTAAGTCACGCATATTTTTCAGTGTTTGAGTCAATGCAATAACATCATGACCATCCACAGGGCCTATATAATTAAAGCCTAGCTCTTCAAACATGGTTCCCGGAACAACCATGCCTTTAATATGTTCTTCTGTTTTTTTCAGCAGCTCTTTAATCGGCGGGAGATTTGAAAAGACTTTTTTCCCCCCCTCACGTAACGTGGTATATAGCTTGCCTGAAAGTAAATGGGCTAAATGATTATTGAGCGCACCTACGTTTTCAGAGATAGACATTTCGTTATCATTAAGGATAACTAACATGTCTGGTGCGGCATCACCGGCGTGATTCATCGCTTCAAAAGCCATACCCGCCGTAATTGCGCCATCACCAATCACACAAACCGTTTTTCGGCTTTTGCGCTCTTTCTCCGCCGCAATTGCCATTCCTAATCCTGCACTAATGGATGTTGATGAATGGCCCACACTTAAGATGTCATATTCACTTTCATCGCGCCATGGAAAGGGATGTAACCCATTTTTTTGGCGAATAGTATCAATACGGTCGCGACGGCCGGTCAAAATTTTATGTGGGTAAGCTTGATGGCCTACATCCCATACTAGATTGTCAAACGGCGTTTTATAGACATAGTGTAATGCAACGGTGAGTTCAACGGCACCAAGGCCGGAAGCAAAGTGGCCACTAGAACGACCAACGCTACTCAGCAAAAATTGTCTGAGTTCATCACAAAGCTTAGGTAAGCTTTCTTTCGGCAACAGGCGCAATTCGTCTGGTGTTTCTGCCAGTGACAGCGTTGGATATTTAGCGGTGTCGATACTCATTAGGTGCTCACTTTTAAATAGATAAACCCGTCATTCTTTAAATTGTAGGGTATAGCGTGCCATACAATTTAAATTACGCCGGGTAATAAATGTGGTAATTATCGATCTTATCGGTGCTAAAAGGCAAAGCATATTGTCAGCTTTTACGCTCGATTATAAAATTAGCTAACGCTTTTAGCATCTCTATATTATAGCCTTGTGACTGAATCGTCTCTAAGGCAGCGATCGCATTATGATAGAGCTCACGTGCTTTTTTCTGTGCAGATTCAAGGCCCAATAGAGAAGGATAGGTGCTTTTTTCGTGTTCGGCATCTGCGCCTTGGCGTTTGCCTGTTTCGGAGCAGTCGCCAATGACGTCTAGGATATCGTCTTGAACCTGAAAGGCAAGCCCGATTGATTCAGCGTATTTATCTAAAGCGGGTAGTAATTGGCGGCCTTTTTCACCCGCAGAAAATGCGCCTAGGCGTATAGCTGCGCGGATTAACGCCCCTGTCTTATGTTGATGAATACGCTCTAGAGCAGTGATGTCGACACGTTTACCTTCCGCATCAAGATCGAGGGCTTGTCCGCCACACATACCGGCTAATCCACTTGCATAAGCCAGTTCTGCAATCATTGCGATTCTATCTTTATCAGAAACATCTGGCATCTTCGCGGAAGAAAGTAATTGAAATGCAAATGTTTGCAGTGCATCGCCAGCTAAAACCGCATTACCTTCACCAAATTTAATGTGACAAGTTGGCTGGCCTCTACGTAGATCATCATCATCCATGGCGGGTAAATCATCATGGATCAGTGAATAAGCGTGAATACATTCAACAGCAGCAGCGGGAACATCTAAATTTTCTTGGTTGACACCAAGCATTGACCCAACAGCATAAGTTAAGAAGGGGCGTAAACGCTTACCCCCTAATAAAGTGCCATATTTCATCGCTTCCGCTAACGGTAAGTCAGCAAAGGGTAATGAATTCAAGGCATCTAGTAGGTATTGATTAACTCTATCGTGGGCTTGTTGTTGCTGTAATGTAAAACGATCAGGGTGTTGTTCAGACATAGTTTATTCTGTATCAGGTGAAAAATTGTCTAGGGGTTTATTTTCATCGTCACTTAGCAGGATTTGTACGCGTTGTTCTGCTTGTTGTAAGACTTTTTGACCCTGCTTCGCAATTTGAACACCACGTTCAAACTCATTTAAAGCATCTTCTAAAGGAAGATCGCCTGATTCAAGGCGCGCAACAATTTGCTCGAGTTCTTTAAGCGAGTTTTCAAAACTGACAGGTGGAACTTGTTGGGATTTTTCTTTAGCCATAATTCTTTAGCCACTCATGCGTCACTAATGTTAAGTCATTTTGTCGAGGATATTTTAATTATTTAGCAGACTAGCGTAGTCTCGCCGTGGATACAATTTATTATTGGTGTTTTTAGATTCAGTACGCAAGATAGTGCTATAATGCTTTCCTATATTGACAATTGGTAGAGTGTAAGTATATCACTTTTAAGATGCGTCTGTTTTCCCCTCTAACGTTGAACATACAGCTATTATGAAGTTTATCATTAAGTTATTCCCAGAAATTACGATTAAAAGCCAGACTGTAAGAATTCGTTTTATCAAGATCCTTACCAGTAATATCCGTAATGTCCTCAAGCCGCTTGGCGAAGAAATCGCCGTTGTCCGTCATTGGGATAACATTGAAGTGCGTGTAAAAGGGGAAACAAAACACGACGAAATTTGCGATATGCTCAGTCGTATCCCAGGGATCCACCATATCCTTGAAGTCGAAGAAAAACCTTTCACAAGCCTACATCATATTTATGAGATGACGCATGAATACTATGGCGCCTCTCTTGAAAATAAAACCTTTTGTGTCCGTGTAAAGCGTAGAGGTAAACACGAATTTACCTCAATAGAAGCTGAGCGCTACATCGGTGGTGGGCTTAATCAACACATCGCCTCCGCAAAAGTAAAATTAACGCACCCAGATACAACCGTCCATTTAGAAATTGAAGATGAAAACCTTATCTTAGTTAAAGCGCGCATCGAAGGTATTGGTGGCTTCCCTATTGGGACTCAAGAAGATGTTTTATCCTTAATTTCGGGTGGTTTCGATTCAGGTGTTTCTAGCTATATGCTGATGCGTCGTGGTTGCCGTGTTCATTACTGCTTCTTTAATTTAGGTGGCGCGGCTCATGAGATTGGTGTAAAGCAAATTGCACACTACTTATGGAACCGTTTTGGGAGTTCACATAAAGTTCGTTTTATTGCCGTGAACTTTGAACCCGTTGTCGCTGAAATCTTAGAGAAAGTGGATGATGGCCAAATGGGTGTGGTATTAAAACGCATGATGGTTCGAGCCGCTTCTAAAGTCGCAGAGCGCTATGGCGTACAAGCGATTGTTACCGGTGAAGCTTTAGGCCAAGTTTCTAGCCAAACGCTGACCAATCTACGTCTAATTGATAACGCATCGGATACCTTGATTTTAAGACCGCTTATTTCCCATGACAAAGAGCACATTATTAAAGTTGCCCGTCATATTGGAACAGAAGATTTTTCGAAAACCATGCCAGAGTATTGTGGTGTTATTTCGAAAAGCCCAACGGTTAAGGCTATTAAAGCGCGCATTGAAGCGGAAGAAGCAAACTTTGATTTCAGTATTCTTGATGCAGTGGTTCAAGAGTCAAAAAACATTGATATCCGCCAAATTGCCCAAGAAAGCCTTGAAAAAGTACCTGAAGTGGAAATGGTTAATGAGCTATCTGCTGATAATGAAGTTATCTTAGATATTCGTTCGCCAGATGAGCATGATGTTAAACCGCTGATAATCGAAGGAATGGAAATTAAACATATTCCATTTTATCGACTGGGAACGCAATTTGGTGATTTACCAAAAGAGAAAACCTATTTGCTGTACTGTGAGCGAGGCGTTATGAGTCGTTTACAAGCGCTATATTTGAAAGAGCAAGGTTTTGATAATATCAAAGTGTATCGCCCATAATTGTTAATCGAAAAAACGCGTAATCATTGTATTACGCGTTTTTTATTAGTCTTCAAGATAATCATTAATCCCATTAGGTAACACCAGCTGACCAGCAACTTCCCCTGCAATTTTTCGACCAACTAATAATTCAATCAGTTTTAAACCAAAATCAAAAGCAGTCGCAGGGCCTTGGCTAGTCAGTAAATTGACGCGCTCATCAAAGTAAACACGTCGGTCAACCCATCTATTTGCGGCAATTTTATCTTGTGTTGAAGGGTATCCCGTCATATTGCCAAAAGGGAATAGCTGATGGTATTCAAGGACTAATGCAGGTGCAGCGCAGATAGCCGCAACAATTTTCCCATCAAGATGCATACGGCGAACTTTTTCAACCACTAAAGGGCTGTCACGGAAGGTTTCGGCGCCTTCTATTCCGCCGGGTAAAACGATAGCGTCAAAAGGTTCATCTGCCACCTTAATTAACGGGATATCTGCAATAATTTTAATGCCTCTTGAGGCGGTAATTTGAAGGCTTCCATCTTCATTTACACTGGCTAAAGTGACCTGGATTCCCGCTCTGACGAGTAAATCAGCGGTAGTCACTGTTTCAATTTCTTCGCTACCATTTGCTATGCATATTAGAACTGAAGCCGTCATATTGTTGTTCTCGATTTTTAACTAAGTGGTATAAACGATCATTTTCATGAGTATGAAGACCGTGTGCTCTGGCTTGTTTAATTAAATAGCCTGTAATGTAATCAATTTCTGTACGTCGGTTCTTGCGAATATCTTGCAGCATTGACGAGTAGTTATCTGCAGTATTATAAATAATGCCATAAATATATTCGGTGAGCTCAATGATATCGGTATGTAACCCTTCTGCGGTCATCACTTGGCAAATTTCATCAATAATACGTTTGATTTTTTCAGGGTGATTGAGCAGTTCACCATTTTTACAATCATATTCAACCGTGAGCGGGTTAATCACACAGTTAGCAATTAGCTTTCGCCAACACGTTGCTTCAATATGATTGTGCCAAGCTACATCCGGTAAAGCTTCATGTAAAATATCAGCAATAGGATAATAGGATTCAGCTTGGGAATTTACCGCGCCAATATGGGTTACCCCTTGGGCGACATGAAATACTTGATTATTATCTTGCCAAGCAGCATGTGTCGTGACGCCACTGAGAAATGGATGGCGTAAATGGCCTAACTCCTCAAGCGTTCCCATGCCGTTATGCAGCAGCAATATTGGACTAGTTTCAGGAATGCTACCAAGTAAGGGTAAAAGCGCATCAGAAACTTGCCATGCTTTTAAGCAAACAATAATAAGCTCACTACTATTGAGGTGGTTAATATTATTACAAGGGATTAATTCACGAAAGGTATGACCATCAGGTTGATTAACATCGACAAATAAATCAGGCTGAGCAACACGTAACCAGCCTTGAATGTCATGTCCTTGAGTCGCAAGCGTGGCAAGCCAAAGCTTACCAATTGCGCCACAGCCAATAAGGGTTATTTTCATCGCTTCCCTCTGAAATGGGATCTCTATACCCAAATAATACGAATTGCAGGTCTACGATAACGCTACAACGTGGATAATGACGGGTATAACACCTTGTATCACGAGGTTTGTCAGATACCCTTCCAGTATATACTCTAAGTCATCAGAGTTGTAGCGAGAGGCTACCGCTAAGTGTCTATAACTTGAAGTATAACGGGTAAAGACGTTATCATGCGCTTAACGATTTTATTAGGAGAGGCCTTAATCATGCCATCATTTGACATTGTATCCGAAGTTGATATGAGTGAAGTACGTAATGCGGTAGAAAATGCTCAACGTGAGTTGACTAGCCGTTGGGATTTTAAAAATGTTGAAGCAAGCTTTGAACTGAATGAGAAGAATGAATCAATCAAAGTGACTAGCGTATCCGATTTTCAGGTTCTTCAGCTTATTGATATTTTAAGAGAAAAAATGGCTAAGCGCGGAATTGATGGCGCAGTGCTTAATGTCCCAGAAGATATCGTTCATAGTGGAAAAATGTACAGCGTTGAAGTGACGCTAAAAGAAGGGATTGATGCCGCTATTGCGAAGAAAATCATTAAATTGATCAAAGATAGTAAGCTGAAAGTTCAAGCTCAGATCCAAGGTGAACAGGTTCGTGTGACCGGGAAAGCCCGTGATGACTTGCAAGGTGTTATGGCATTAGTACGTGGTGGTGATTTGGGGCAGCCGTTCCAATTTAATAATTTCCGCGATTAATAATTTGCTATATTACCGGGTAGCCCGCCAGATGCGGGCTTATTGCCGTTATTTAAAGTGTTTTTATCATCGTTTCTAGCTGTTCCCGTGTAATTATTTTCCTATCGACCTTAACGTAAACACTCATTTCTTCATCAATAATCACCACTTCCATCACACCGGCTTGAGTTTCAAGGCAGTGTTGAAGTTGGGCCTTATTTTTAAATTGATGAGGTAATTCGATACGAATACTACTGACATAAGGCGGTTGGTTCATCGTCAAGCTGACCATAAACCATATTATAGTGAGCACTAACCCACTGATAAACACGGTACTCGCACCTTCGAAATCGTATAACCAACCTCCAAGTATTCCCCCAATAGCAACACCGATAAACTGGCTGGTGGAATAGACGCCCATCGCTGTCCCTTTGTATCCTGCGGGTGCTTCTTTGCTGATAAGTGAGGGTAAAATGGCTTCCATTATGTTAAATGCAATAAAAAAAAGCTGAAGGCCGAGGAAGATAACCCAAAGTTGGCTACCTGATAACCATAATGTGATTTCGGCTAACGCAAGAACCACAATACAAAACAGAAAAACTTGCTTCATTTTACGGTATTTTTCTGCGTAAATAATAAAAGGTAGCACCGTGACAAAGGCAATCAGCATCGTCACTAAATAGGCTTTCCAGTGATCTTTAGCCAGATATCCTGCATCCGTCATAATCAAAGGGAGGGCTACGAAGCTCGACATTAATAAGGAGTGTAAACACAAAATCCCAATATTAAGTTTGAGAAGTTGTGGGTGCATCAAGACCGCTTTTAAATTGGCTTTAACAAAGGCAGATTCTCGATTCATCACGTGGTTATTGCTGTTTGGCACCACAAATAGCGTTACAATAATCGCTCCAACGGCGAGCAGCGTAATTCCCCAAAACAGCCCACTTAGACCAACAAAATGCGTAACAATAGGGCCCAAGACTAAGGCGATAGCGAAGGTTAACCCAAAGCTAATTCCTAAAAAGGCCATTGCCTTAGTGCGATTTTGTTCTCGGGTTAGATCGGAAAGTAATGCCATCACGGCAGCCGAAATGGCGCCAGCACCTTGCAACGCACGGCCAATAATAATTCCCCAAATAGAATCACTCAGTGCGGCGACAATGCTACCAATAATAAAAATAATTAAACCAAAAACAATTAATGGCTTACGGCCAATTTTATCCGACATCAAGCCGAATGGAACTTGGAATACCGCTTGGCTAAGCCCATAAATGCCAATGGCAACACCCACTAAAAATTCACTTGCACCCTGCAAATGCATTCCATAGCTGGTCAAAATAGGTAAGACCATAAACATTCCCAGCATTCGCAGGGAGAAAACAGACCCTAGTCCCCAAGTGGCTTTAAGCTCAAGTAGGGTCATTTTATTATCATTCATAAAAATACTCGTCATATTTCGAGCCGTAGCGGTGTTGGCTACGCTC